>JANNQF010000041.1:0-26631 GCA_031441605.1 Deltaproteobacteria bacterium | reverse complement strand
CGACACTCAGCCAGGGCTGCCGACGCTAAAGCTTCGGCAGCCCGGGATAGAAGCGAAAAGCCACCCGCATAATTGAGGGATAAAATCCGCAGGTTAGTTTTAATTTAAGGTGGACGGACCTGCCTACCGGACAGGCAGGCTTGTAACGAATAGCCCGGTCAGAGGAACGAGGGGGATGAATATTATTCTTGTAAGTCGTTGACATTTTTTTATCCGACTAAGTTTAATGTCGGGCATGATCAAAGGAACCCTGTTGAAAAACAAGCCCCCCTATTTTTTGACTCACTTACCAAAAGATGAAAGAACACAAGTGCCCAGAGTTTCAGGGTTATCTCTGTTTTTTTGATTTATTAACATTGCGGCGAGAGAGGATTTTGCCGTACATCGACGATCAACCTGGCCTTTGATAGCGGTGGCGGTCCGAACAGCGACCTCGCCGGGGCCTGGTTCGTGCCGAGAAAGAGTAAATTGTTGTCGCTTAAATCCTGGTTGCTGACCTTGTCGGCGGTGGTAATGGTCAAGCCGCTGGTCTGCAGGGAGTCGAGCAGCGGCAGGAACAGATCCCGGTCGTCTTCACTTGCGAGAATCACCAGCTTTTTCTCGGCCCCCAAAAATTGCGACCAAACGGGCGGCAATTCCTCGGGGGCGAGCTGCCGGAGAAAGCTGTGGTCGGGATCGATGGTGAATTCCAAGGGGCGCTGGTCTAGAAAGATGGTCAGTGGGGTGGAGAACTCTTTGATCTCTTTGGTAATAGTAATTTCTCCCCCCATTGTGCGAATGCGGATCGGTACCCTCAGAGTGTAAGGTTTTTCGGTTGTTTGCCGCAGGGTGAAGGTCAGCGCCGAGCGATTGTCGGCAGCGGTGACGGCAACATCCTCCACTGAGAGAGCTGGAACATCAATCCTCTCCAGTCGTTCGGCAAAAAAGGTGTCGAGTTCGGTTTTTGCGGTGACGGCAAAACTTTCGCGCAGGTCATCCCAGGTGGCTTTGCGGCCCCTGTTGGCGGCGTAAAAGTGGCGCAGACCCTCGCTAAATGCGGGACGGCCAATCTTCTCACGCAGCTCATGAAAGAAGAGGGCACCACGGTTGTAGCCAACCGTCCGTTTGCTATCGGCCAGAGCCTGGGTATGGCTGGCCGAAGCAAATGCCCCGAGAGGGATAGCCGACTTTGGGGTGACATAGCTGAAATACCTGGTGATGCTTTCGTTCCGGTCGGCAAGACCCTCGCCCTTTTCCTCACGGTAGGCATGATCGGAGAGGAAGGCGGTAAGGCCCTCACACCAATTGCCGCCGGCATAGTCGACCTCAACCGCATTGCCGAACCAGGAATGGACGATTTCATGGCCAAGCGAGGTGGCTTTGATAAAGGGCAGGCGGAGAACCGTCTGTCCCATAAGAGTAAAGGTCGGGATGCCGAAACCGGTAGGCAAACGGTTGGCGACGATGACGTAATGGTTATAGGGATAAGGGCCGATTTCCCGCTCGTAGCGGGTGAGGTATGCGGCCGCCGCCTGCAGGTAAGAATCGGCGAGTTTGGCGTCTTCCGGGAAGAACATGGCGTGGACAAAAAGGTTCTCACGGACTTGCCGTTTGTGTATGGTGTACGGACCGGCGGTGAAATGAATGGCGGTTGTCGGTGTCCGGTAATCGGCGCGTACCGTCTTTCCTTGCCGCAAAAGGGGAAAGGTCTCGGACTCGGTGATTGCTGAGAAGTTGTCGGGGAGGGTAGCGGTGACGCTAAAGCGCATGGGCTGATCGGGAAGGGGATGCCAGTTGCTGTTCAGCGAGATACCCCTAGGACTGATGAGATTGTCTGCTTCTTCCGTCACGGTTTTGCTGTAGGAAAGATACAGCGTGCGCGGACTCCCTGCGGCAGGGAGGATCAAGACATCGCTGATCCCCTGCAGCTCGCTGTCCCTGCCGGTTGCGTCGCGCAGCAGGGCGCCGGTCACTTGCATCTGCGGGAAAGCGAGAGTCAGCCTGTGGCCGGGGACAACGGTGATTTTTGCCGTGCCTGTCAGTATTCCCGAGTCTTTTCCCGGAGAAAACGACAGCGACAGATCGTAGTCAGCCGGTTCAGCCTCGGCCGCCGCGAGCGGCAGGGTGAGGCTCATGAGGAGAAGGAATAGGGTCGCAGTCGGTAAGACATTAATCAAAAAAGATGTCGGGCGTAACACCATGTAAGCGATCATTGTGTGGGGTACCTGGATTGAAGGTTCAACCGATAGACATTCTTCGTATAGAGTAATATTGAAAATCCATTCCTGCTAAGAAAAATTCGGTTCATTATATAGGTAGCAAGAAGATGACAGCGGTGCCAAAAGCAAAAGAACAGATCAAAATCGTTGGGATTAATGCGCGGTATAGCCATTCCTGCCTGGCCCTTTTTTATGTCCGCAATGAACTGGAGAAATATTGTCCGGACATGGCGGGAGAGTTATATCAGTTTACCATCAACGACAATTATTACGAGATGCTGGTCAGGGTGAGTGCCGACAGTCCCCGCTTTGTATTTTTTTCGGCGGCGATTTGGAACAGCAGTGTCGTTGAAAAGCTCAGTCGTGATCTCAAGGTCTGTCTGCCGGATTGCCGGGTAGTCATCGGCGGGCCGCAGGCCGAGGTGCTTGCCGATCGGCTGGGGCCGGGAAATTGCACGGTCGTACTCGGTGAGATTGAAGGGATCGGAAATGATTTTTACCGTGATCTGCAGGATGGAACCCTTAAGTCGCGCTATCTTGGGTCATTTTTTGCAATGCCGAAGCGCGCCTTCGACTACCCTTATCGGGATGGGGATTTTCACGGGCCGTTACGCAACCGGCATATTTACTATGAAAGTTCCCGAGGCTGTCCGTTCAGCTGCAGCTATTGCCTCTCTGCCGCCGAAAAAGGCGTGTATCATAAAGAAATGACGGAGGTGGAGGCGGAACTGCGCGACATTCTTCGCCACCACCCCAAGGTCGTGCGTTTCATTGATCGTACCTTCAATGATAGTCCAGGCCGGGCCTTGGCAATCTGGAGGTTTTTGGCAGCGGAAGGCGGTGATACGCTTTTTCATTTCGAAATGGCACCGGATCGCTTTACCGAGGAAATGTTTACCTTTTTACCGACTCTGGCACCCGGCCGTTTTCAGTTCGAGCTGGGTATCCAGTCTACCAACGCAGCGACTCTTCGAGCAGTGAGCAGACGCGTTGATCCGGTGGAGGCCGGGGCGACCCTTGCCCGGCTGGCAGCTATGGGCAACATCCATCTCCATGTCGACCTCATCCTCGGCCTGCCCTTTGAGACGAGGGAGACCTTTGCCGAATCCTTTCGGGCCGTCTTTGCCATGGGCGCCCATTACATTCAGATGGGCTTATTGAAAATCCTGCCGAAAACCCCGATCTGCAGCGATTCGGAGGAATTTGCCTATCGCTCCTGTAACGAACCGCCGTACGCCGTGTTGGCTAACCGGTGGATGAACCATCCCACCCTTGGGGAACTATACTGGTTCTCCGAGGCGGTGGAAAAATTTGTGAACAACCGCTATTTTGTTAGCCTTTGGCGATATTTACGGAGACGCCGCGAAGACGGCTTTGTCTTTTTTCAACGGCTGCTAATTCTTTGTCATGCCCGCGGCTTTTTCCAGCTGGCCGCCACTCAGGAGTTGATGTGCATCTTGCTTCTGCAACTGGCGGCTGAGCGCGATGACGGCAAGCTGATCATCGAACTGCTGCGCTATGACTGGCTGCGCTGCGGCTTCAGATTTTTGCCCGATTGCCTGCAGAAAGCCCCATTCCTGGAGCAGCCGGAGGCGACCAGATCGATCCTCTATCAGGCCCTGCCGGAAGAATTGCCGGGGATATACAGTCGGGTCAACCGCAATCACTTTTTTCGAAAGTCCTATTTTTTACGGGTCGCCCCTGAAGCCCTGAGTGAGATCGGGCTTGCAACAGCCGCCGACAGTACCTGTCTGTGCATCTTGGCGGAGAAGGAATCTAGTCTTTTTGGCTTTAATAAGGCCTTGGTTCTTTAGGAGCCGGCTTGTTGCCATGGCCTGCGTGGGGATGCTCGGGAAAAAAGTTGACCTCCGCTAAGGGCGGTATATAGTAGCAGCTGTTTTCCTCAGAGCCTTTTTTTCACGATGAAAAACCTGTCCAACAAATAATAGGGAGAATTGCATGTCGGTCTATAAAATACGAAAGATCAACACCATAGCCGAAGAAGGTTTGCGGCTGTTTACTAAGAATTTTGTGGTTTCCGCAGATGAAAAAAATCCCGACGGCATCATTCTTCGCAGTTCACAGCTCAATGTCGACGACTATTCAACCCTGTTGGCCGTTGCCAGGGCCGGGGCGGGAACCAATAACATCAATGTCGCCAGGGCCACGGAGATGGGTATCTGTGTTCTCAATACCCCCGGTGCCAACGCCAATGCCGTCGTCGACCTGATCTTTCCGATGATCGGTGTTTGGAAGAGGAATATCTACAGGGGTATTGAATTTTGTAAGTCTCTGGCGACCATGGACCCAACTCAAGTCAGTGCCGAGGTCGAGGCGCGAAAAAGTGCCTTTAAGGGTGAGGAGATCGCCGGGAAAACCCTCGGTGTTATCGGTCTCGGCCAGATCGGGGTGCGCCTTGCCAATGCCGGAGTTTTCCGGCTTATGCACGTCAATGGTTTCGATCCCGCACCGGCCCTGGCCAATATCCACCAATTGTCGCCGGAGGTACGAATTTGTCGGTCGATCAGGGATACGGTCGGTGACGCCGACGTGGTCAGCCTGCATTTGCCGCTGAGCGAGAGGACGCGCAATCTGGTCAACAAAGAATTTATCGCGCGCATGAAGAAAGGGGCGGTCCTGGTCAACTATTCAAGGGGACCGATAGTCGAAGAACAGGCGGTTATCGATGCCCTGGATAGCGGCTATCTCGACGCCTATCTCTGCGATTTTCCGACACCCGCCCTGGTCAAACACAAAAAGGTGCTGACGACCCCGCATCTTGGTGCCTCGACCTCCGAATCCGAGGAAAATTGTGCCACCATGGCGGTAAAGGAATTATCCAATTATTTAAAATACGGCAACGTCGAACACAGTGTCAACTTTCCCAATATCGAATCGACACCAAGCGACAAGGTGCAATCTCGGCTTATTGTTATTAATCGCGATATGCCGGGGATGATTGCCTTTGTTTCCAATATCTTTGCGCAAAATACAATCAACATCGCCAGTTATTTGAACCAGTCGAACGGCACGGTGGGCTATAACATCATCGATGTGGAGTCGGAGATACCGCTGGTGGTTGTCGATGAAATAACGAAAAATCAAGATGTTATCCGTACAAGAGTAATCGTCTTCAAGGATTAGCGGAGGAGCCTTTGTCGGGGTGGTATAAAAAATACAACCGCGCATGGCCCTCTATTACTGCCAAGTAAAGTGGAACCCGGCAAATTTGGCTGGGAGAGTTTAAATAATTGTACATTTACGGCACCATGGAGGCGCAGATTTTGCTTGTTTTCAAGCTAAGTGGTTGTATGCACATGGTTGGCTTGTGATATTTATAACTGGCATGATTCATGCTATAATAATTATGCTTTATCTCTTCTCTCTTTTCTCCTGGGAAAACCGGACCTCTGCGCGGGGGTCCGGTTTTTCTATTTTATCTTCGCACCATTCCCTCATTTTCATGTTTGCTCTATGAACGACCCGTCTTTACAGGTGGTATTGCAGCGGTGCGCCGAGTATGACCGAGATGCCATTGCCGCTATGGTTGAGGTGGCCCTTCTTCGTCTGGGGCACACCGGCGGCCTGCACGGGCAGATTGTTCTGCTGAAACCGAATCTCATCAGCAGCGGCCCGTCGCTTGCCTGTACCCATCCTGAGTTTATCGCCGGAGTTGCCGCCTGTTTTCTTGATCATGGTGCAAAGATTGTTCTCGGTGATTCTCCAGCCCTCGGCAGTGCCGCCAGGGTCTGTGAAAAACAGGGGATTCTGCGGGCATTGCAAGGGATGAATGTGAAGATAATCGACTTTTCAACCCCTCTGCAAAAGCGCTTGGCCGGAGGTCTGACTGTCACCCTTGCCCAAGAGGCCTTCGAATGTGATCTTTTTGTCGGTTTACCCAAGGTCAAGGCGCATAACCAGATGTATATGACCCTTGCGGTCAAGAATCTCTTCGGCATCGTCAAGGGCGTCAACAAGGCTATGCTGCATATGCGCCACGGGTCGACGCATCTGGGTTTTTCCGGAATTATTCTTGATCTGCTCGATATTCTTCCGCCCCAGATCCATTTGGCCGACGGCATATGGGCCATGCATAAATCCGGCCCCCTTGACGGCGCGCCCCTTCCTTTCTACTGTATGGCCGCAGCAAACTCGGCGGTGGTGATGGATACCGCCTTGCTGACGGCACTTGAACTCGATCCGAGGCGGTGCCCGCTGTGGCAGGTTGCGGCAACGCGGAAGCTTGAAGGCAGCGACCCTGGCAGCATCGGCTATCCTGAGCTTTGCCCGGAGGCTTTTCATGGGTCCGGGTTTCTCGCCCCTTCCGACCTCAACCCGATCCGCTTTGACCCCTGGCGATTTTTCAAGGGATTGGTGAATCGGGCGATGCTGAAGGTTCGATTCTGAAAAGGTATAATAAAGAAATTCTATAAGGATATAATCATGTTTGATTTACAGGGAAAAGTGGCATTGATAACCGGAGGCTCGCGGGGGATTGGCCGGGCTATAGCCATAAGACTTGCGGAATCCGGGGCGGATGTGATCGTCAACTATGTCCGGCATAGAAGGGACGCCGCGGAAACCGCTGAAGAAGTTGAAAAACTCGGACGACGATGTCTCCTGGTCAAGGCCAATGTCGCCAATTCCGACGATGTTCGGCAAATGTTTGCAGCCATCACCGAGGGCTTCGGTCGCCTTGATATTCTTGTCAGTAACGCCGCCTCCGGCGTTCTCAAACCGGCACTGGAACTCACCGAACGGCATTGGAACTGGGCGATGGATATCAATGCCAGGGCGCTTCTCACCCTGGTGCAGCAGGGCTTGCCCCTTATGGGCCGGGGCAGCCGGATCATGGCCGTATCGAGCCTTGGCTCGGTCCGGGCCATTGAAAACTATACCACCGTCGGGGCCTCCAAGGCGGCCCTGGAATCCCTTGTTCGCCATCTGGCAGTGGAACTTGGCCCACGCGGGATCAATGTCAATACCATCAGCGCCGGAGCCGTCGATACCGATGCCCTGAAACACTTTCCTAACCGCGACGAGATTCTCAAAGTGGCCACGGAACGGACGCCACTTGGGCGACTGACCACACCGAAGGATGTCGCCGATATTGCCCTGTTTCTCTGCAGCCATCTGTCTGGAATGATTCAGGGGCAGGTTATCACCGTGGATGGAGGATATGCGATTCGCGGCTAGTTTTCTCAAACAATTGCTTGCTCGGTTCAGCATGCAAGCTGTGCAAAAAACTTCAAGAGTAGACTCTTCCTTGCGCTTTGCAGGGATAACTTGACCAACTATACAAGCCTGGGTCGTTCACCAATCCTGCACGTAACCCAAGTTCTCTTTATAATAAGCGAAATCTTCGGCCGATGCGAACACAACCTGACGGTTATGGCCTCTCTGAACGATATGATGTGCGGTGTCGGGAAGAAGGATTCGTGATGGTCTTGGCATTTGAAATGCTTACCAAATTTCTCTGAATAATGAATTGGAAAAAATAGATCTGGCCCCTTTTTGGGCCCGGAAAAAATAGATCTGGCCCCTTTTTGAATAACACCAGGCAGGCGAGAATCAGGCATGTTTCACTTTGCTCTGGGCTATCCGAATGAGGGAGCGAAGGGCGTCGTTGACCGCTTTTGCATCTGGGAAGGCGGCGGAAACATCATCGTCAAGTTTGACTATATTGACCCCTTGCGTATAACTGTCAGCATATTTGCCACGCACTCCCCCAGTCGTCAAAGCAAAATCATATTCTGACCTTAAGTCATCCGGTATTTTAACGACTTTCTTCATAAAACTTTCGCTCCTTCTGTGTTGCTTCACGCGCTGATATGATCCGGATTCGCTCTTCCCTGTACGTGTGAGAGACAACCAAGATCCGTCTTGCCTCTGACATGCCTATAATGAGGAAGCGTGTTTCATCGTCGGAATGGTCCGGATCTGGGAAGACGTTTGAAAGGATATCGGCAAATATTGTTGCGGCTTCATTAAATTAAACCCCATGCTTGCGCCGATTGGCAGTGGCTTTTGTTCCATGCCATTCAAATTTCACAATCCCCCCTTAACTATTTTAGAAAAAGTAGTACAAAACCGGACTTGGTGCAAGGGGAGAGCTTAATACCTGTTTAGAAAAAACAAGAAAATCAAGGGACACTACCCATATGTGCGGCCGGGCAAGGTCGTGTAATCCAGCGGGTGTGAAGCCCGCCCCGGAAGGCAGGCCAGCCACCGGGTAGCGAGTCCTTGGAGGCTGTGTGGTAACACCCAGCTTTAGAAACAAGGGACACTACCCATATTTATCGAGGGAGTAATTAAAATAACAAGGGCAATGTTTGACTTATTGATATCTAGAAAAGCCAAACATTGGCCAACAAAAAACTGTACCGGATGAAAAGGTGATTTTTCAGGTTCCGCTCGACTGTGTCACACGGAATTGCGGTGATCTGCGAAGTCTGCACCGCTATTATTGCTCTTGCCATGAGTTGGAAATGATGTATATTCCTGGTGTATACAGCACAGGAGGTGCACCATGGTACGAACGCAAATCTACTTGACGGAAAATCAACGAGAAGAATTGGCTGCTCTCGCTAAGACCGTTGGCAAGAAGCAAAGCGAACTCATTCGAGAGGCAATTGATCGGCTCATTGATCAAGCCGGTCGCGGACACAGGGAATTTGTGTTGCACAAAGTTGCCGGAATCTGGAAGGATCGTACCGATCTTCCTGATTTTAATTCAATTCGTTCCGAATGGGACAGGAGTTAATCGTGGCGAGACCCATCCTTTTAGATACAGATGTTCTTATTGATTTTTTTAGGGGTAATGCGAAAGCAGAGGCTTTTATCAACGGATACAATGCTCTCATTATTCTGTCTTCGATAGTTGTTGCGGAATTATATGCCGGAGTAAAAGGAGATTTGGAGCAAGCGACTCTCGAGGAGTTTTTCTCCCTCTTTCGTGTTGTCCCGGTAAGCGCCGAGATTGGGAGGGTCGGAGGTCTTATGAAACGAGATTATGGTAAATCACATGGTGTTGGTCTCGCGGATGCTATCGTGGCTGCCACTGCGGAAGCCGAAAATGCAGAGTTAAAAACCCTCAATATCAAACATTATCCAATGTTAAAGGGCCTTGAGCCAGCCTATGTTAAGTGAAAAGGCAACACGGCATTAAAGCGTATCGCAAAGAGCCGCGCCCACTTTTACCCGTCTTTATCGAGAAAGCAAGCAGCGATTCATGGTTCAATTTTGCAGTTTGTCGATGCCGGCCCGACATACGTAGAGGGTGAGGATGATCGACAACAGCAAAACCCCAACCATCCAAAGACCAAGATATGCGAGGTCAAGGGGTGCACTCGGAACACCCTTGATGGCGCTTCGCACCACTTGATAGGTCGGCCGGAGGCCCAATCCGATGACCAGAAGCTCGTAAAAAACCGCACAAAAAAGAAAGAGTATAGCTCCCGGTCCCATGGAAGCCGCCCGGTTTTCCGCCTTGAAGTCGGCAAAAAAGGCACCAAAGCCAAGCCCCAGGCCGAGAACGGTCCAGGTGATCAAAAGTGCGGCAAAGAGGGAAATCCACCGCATCGGTCCTGCAATCTGCAGCAGGGAATTGGAGGCGGTGATGAGAATCACCGCCAGCAGGGTGAACGGTCCAAAATAAAAAAGGTATTTATAAAAAACATACCTTCGCAGGGATAAAGGCGAAGAGGCAATGAGATAAAAGGCGCCTTTTTCTCCGCCGATGGCTGGATACACAAAACGGGTAGCGAGCGATGCGGCCAGAAAACCGCAGAGCCCGATATTGGCAAAGGCTATGAGATTACTGATATAAGCGGTCGGCAGCGGCGAACGGTCAAGCGGCAGGGCCTTGAAGTTATAAAGATAGACAAAGATCAGCGCCCCGATCATAAAAAACTGCGACCACTCACTGGAATCCCTGGTAAACTGTCTCAGTTCCTTGCGAAATAGCCAGGCCAGTCGGCCAGGCAGAGTTGTAACCGGACGAAAACGGCGATGACCGCCGAAAGACTCCTGGGATTTGGAAAAACCGGTTTCAAACAACCGGTCCATCGCTATCTCCCCGAGAAAATAGAGGACAAAAGGGGTGGTCAGGAGGAGTCCTCCAAGCAGCCAATCAATCTCCCGGTCAAGGAGATATCCGGACAGGAGATCGGCTGCCCAGCCGGCTGGAACCCAAGGTCCGGCAGGGGTTGAGATGGCGCTGAAATACTCGATGAATTGCCCGTATTGATCGGGATTGACAAGGTCTTCCGGACGCATCAGGCGAAAAATCAGATAGAGAAAAATCCCGAAACACAGCGATAAATACAAAACGATGTCCTTGGTACGCCTAGCCGGAAACAGGTAGACGATGCCGACTGTCAGCAGCAGGGCAAAAGCCGAGGCGGTCATAGCAACCATCGGTACTGCAAAAACCAGCAGGGGCCAGAACAACGGACCCGCCGCAAATACCTGGCCATAGGCTCCGAAAACCGGCAGGGAAAAGATCAGCAGCATCCAGGAGGTGCTGACGCTGGTAGTGAAAAACCGCAGCAAATAAATCTCACGAGGAGGAAGGGGGGCGGCCAGGAGGATTTCATTATCCTGCGAAAGGTACAGGGTGGAGACGGCGGTAACCATGGATGAAAAAATCAGCATGGCAAAGAGTGTGATCCAGGCCATCTGCAAAATCTTCAGGCTGAGGATTATGCCAAGCTCATTCTGGGCGTGGAAATACTTGAGCACCTTATAGGTCCCGAGATAGATAAAGAAGCAGACCGCAGCCCCGAGGAGAAAGATGGCGAGAACCCGCAGGCCCACTTTTTTCCCGGGGAAAAATCGGTTGATAGCGGTACGCAGCCAGGGCTGGAAAAGACGCGGTGCCATGTTCAGTCCTTGAGCGCTATGGATGGGGTGTCTTTTGCCGAGTCTCCGCCGGAGCGCAAGGCCGAGATGATAGCATGCAGTTCGGAGGCGCCGGTCAATTCAAGAAAGATATCTTCAAGATTGTCGTTGCCGGCGGTGGCACGACCTCGCAGTTCAGCCATGGTCCCCTCGGCTACGATCCGGCCATGGACAATAATGCCGATCCGGTCGCACAGTTCCTCGGCAATCTCCATGGAGTGGGTGGAGAGGAATATCCCGGTGCCCGACTTGGCTTTGCTTTTGAAGAGTTCTTTTACAATTCTAGCGCTTTTCGGGTCGAGACCGACCATCGGTTCATCGATGACGATGAGCGGCTGATCAAGCATGAAAATGGAAGTCATGATCAGTTTTTGCCGCATGCCGTGCGAATAGCCTTCAATGAGGTGGTCCTTCCATTCGCTCAGGTCGAAGAGATCAAGATAGCGATCCGCCTCTTTCTTTGGGTCCGGACCGGAAACGCTGTAGAGACTGCTGATAAAGCCGAGATACTCAGCGCCGGTGAGTTTTTCGTAAAGAAATGGCCGATCGGGAATGTAACCGGTGAGGTTTTTACAGTAAAATGGCTCTTCGGCGAGACCTTTGCCACAAATGGTGATCGCCCCTCCGCTTGGTTGCAGGAGTCCCGCAAGCATTTTGATGGTGGTGGTCTTGCCGGCCCCGTTGGGGCCGAGAAAGCCGTATATCTCGCCGGTACCAAGCTTCAAGCTGACTGAATTGACAGCGTTGAAGGAACCGAAGTTCTTCGTGAGGTTTTCCAGGTTGAGCAGTTCTTGTTGCATGGACACTTCCTGTCATTTTTGTCAAATTTTGTCAGTTTTCCCGACCGACCAAGGGTTCGATGCCGAGTGTGCCCAACAGACCTCCGAGCCGCACCTGTTCCTGCATTTCGCCGAGAATGAAGCGTAGATGGGTGAGATCGGTGGGAAACTGGTTGGTTGTTGTGTCGATACTGATCCAACGGTTGTCGAGGCAGACCTCGTTCCAGGCATGGTAGTAAAAGGCTTCTTTGTGGAAAGTAACGCCGCTGGCAATCCTTGTCGGGACTCGCGCAGCCCGCGCCAGTGCTGCAAAGAGGGCGGCATGCTCGTTGCAGTCGCCCTGCCGCGATTGCAGGGTGGTTAGGGCATCGGGGAGTCCAAGGACCGGACGTTTTTCCAGATTTTGGTAAACCCATGCCGCCAGCAATTTGATTTGTGCAAAAGGCTGGGTAGTGTCGCCGACGATTTCTTTTGTCAACTTCCGGATCTCCGGGTTATCCGCCTGGATATACGGCGAGGCGGCAAGAGATGCAGTCGCATCGGGGCAGGTCATGGCCTGTATGTCCGTTGGCAGTTCTTCGCGGGTGACGGTCAGAATCTTATTCAGGAACACCTGACGACCGCCGTCCACATCTAAGTTGCTCTCATCCGGAATTGTCAACCGATACTGCTTGGACGGCCCGGTAACATCCCCCAGTTCGCCCTGCACCTTAACGGCTACGGCGGCAAGGAGTTCTTCCTGGCGGCCGGAAAGATCGAGGGCCTTGAATTTTGGTTCTTTCTGAAAAATAAAACCGGCCGGCGATTCTTCCTTGATGACCACGCCGGAATCATTCAGCCATGAATTGACCCTAGCACCTGAAAATGATTCGATAAAATGGTGCAATTTTTGCACTCTTCCATTGATGAGGACGGACTCTTGGCCACGATATTCGAGGACCGACTCCTTGCTGGTAAGCGACAGCGGATCGAACCACGGGATACGTTTTTTCTCCCCTGTTTGTATGCCTTCACTCAACAGGTAGGCGCGACGCGAAGTCGCCAGCAGCGGTGGGGTGGGAAAAGTCAGGGTGTCCCGGATGGTATTTGTGCCGGTATCCAGCAGGTATTTGACGCTGTTGCCGTCAACCGTGCCGCTTGCCTGCATTCGGTAAAAGGGCGATTGAAAGGAAAACTCGAAATCCTGTAAATAATGGCCGGCAAAGAGGGTTGCCTTGAGGCGAAGGGTAATGGTTTGAACCGCTTGGGCGATATTGAGGTTCATCACCGCTTCTTGTTCAATCAGTTGTTTTTTGTCCAAACCGACTTTGTAGTGGGAAATGACATAGCCGATTTTACTTTCCCGAAAATAGATCCCTTGGTATTCTTCCGACTCGGCCTGCCTGAGGATCTCCGTTTCCTGCAAATTGACCGTGCCGATGAATATATCTCTTTTCAGGAGCAGGGAAAAGAGTATTGCCCATGATACGAAAATCAGGAGTTTCATCCAGAAGAAGGGGCGCAGAGAGGTGTATTTCATACTCCCAGTATAGCTCTTTCCGTTGCCAATGTGAATGGCGGAGACGCGCCGGGTCGGCAAAAAGAGGGAAAGAATTGAACACTTCCTGGCGGTGTCGTCTTGGATAAAGATATAATATCTTGTAATTGCAAACTATAATCTGCTATATGTGAAGATAGCGTTGTAATATTTTGGATACTGTTAATTATGTATTATAATTCAGAACAAATCATCCTGGCTTCTGCTTCACCGCGGCGACAACAATATTTGCAGGACATGGGCTTAACGTTCACTGTGCAGTCCGCCGCCATTGCTGAGCAGCCGATCGAAGGTGAGGATCCTACGGCTTTTGTCAGCCGGATGGCCAGAGAAAAAGCGGCGGTGGTAAGGGCATCTTTCCCCGAGGTATGGATAATCGGCGGCGATACTATAGTCTGCCTAGGTCCGAGAATTTTCGGAAAGCCGGCGGATAAAGAAGATGCAGTTGTGCAGCTGATGGCTTTGTCCGGCCGGGAACACTCTGTGCGGACCGGCTTTTGCGTCACCCATGCGGGGCGAGGGGTGGAGGTTACCAAAACGGTAGCCACAAAGGTGTTTTTTGCGCCTTTCTCCGAAGCCACTGCCCGTGCTTATGTGGCCACCGGAGAAAGTCTCGACAAGGCGGGGGCGTATGCGATTCAGGGTAAAGGTGCTTGTCTGGTGCAATCCATTGAGGGGTCTTATTCAAACGTTGTAGGGCTGCCCCTTTGTGAGCTTCTACAGGTGCTCGAAGAACATGGCGTTATCCAGCCGACTTTACAGATCAATCGGCATTGAGGGTGATACTTATGCAGCAGGGAAAACATGTCGACGCGCTGAAGCTACTGAATAACGCGATTGTGACGAGCCGTCTTTATCCACCGGACGCACCTCAGGTCGCCAATGCCGTAGAACGCGGCTATACCGGTTTGAAGCTCTTTCTCCGCGGGCAAAGCCCGCTGGTATTTTCTTTTAAAGACGATGTTCCCTGTATTGACGGTCAGCCTTTAGATCAAGAAACGCTTGATTCGTTTCCCAATTTGGTCGTTTTCCGGCAACTGCGCATGCTCGGTTTGGTGCAACTCCTGCTCGGTGCCGACATGGATCGGTTTGCCTTTGGTCAGATTCTCTATGTTTTTAATTCCCCTATTGAAAAAGCTAAGAAAACCGGTGGGGGAATGGCTTTCATTACCGGCCTCGGGCTGGCGAGTTATTTTTCCGATGAACAACAGGACCTTCGAGTAAAGGTTGTGCACCCGGAACCGGTCGAACCCCGAAGCCAAAAATTGGTTAAGGTTCGACCGGAATTGCTGGCTTGCCTCTGTGGCAAAGACGAGAGACCGACAATTCAGGCTGAGCTTCGTGAGCGGCTGGCCAATACGGATTCCGCTGTCGATCTTCTTGCTGCCGGTGTCGGTCATATTCTCCAGGACATTTTTAAAAATGGGGAAATCGTTGCCTCGCCGCTCTTTCCTATGATGCTGCATGGTACAGAGGCTGCGATCGATGACAAAGTACTTCATCAAGTGGGTGTCGGCCTTGCCCGCATGCTCGTTGAAAACCTCAGGGAAGGGGCATTGTGCGTTCTCTTGTGCCAGGAGTTTCCAGAAGTGTTCGGAGAGAAATTCTATAACAACGTGATCGGATTTCTCTCCACCGAAAACCTCAGCGCCATTTTTGTACTTTTCCGTGAACATCTTGCCAAGGCTCGACTTGTCGCCGGGGATAAATCGCCTCGGGTGGAGTTTTTCGACAAGGCCATCTCCAGGCTCATGAATACCGGCAAAGGTAAACAATTTCTCAGTGCCGAAAAGGCCAGGACCCTGATTCTTGAAGGTGAATTAGAGCGCAAAAAACGCCGCCTCGACGCAGGGGTTCATGGCTTATTGCAAGGCAATATCAGCACCCTGAAAAGTGAGGAACTGCTGCAGTATCTCCCTGATGTGATAAGCGAGAAATTGCAGGAGAAAGCCGATAAGGATGTTGAAACGCTCCTCCAAAGTATCTCTACCCACCTGCTGCATGAAGGCGGGAAGGTGAGCGGAAAAGCGCTGTTGAGCATTGTTACCATTGGGGAAAAGCTTATTGCCGACGGTCGAATAAGTCTTATAGACATTTTTCTTGAGCCGTTCATGGCTGTTTTTCGGAGGGGCTCATTCGAAGAGGCCGCCTTGGAAAAGATCGCAATTTTCCTGCATCAGGTAATGCAAGCCAGCTGGAATCTTAACGATAATCGACGTGGCGATGCAATTCTCTCCCTGATGCATATGATCCGCAGTGGACAGATCAACAGATTAGCCAATCTCAAAGGGATTGTCGGCAAGATCCAGGATCGGGGCATTCAGCGGGCGAAATTGCCGAGCCTTCTCGCGGAGTGCCTGGCTTCGCCTCTGGATGAAGCCCTGGGTTGTCGTCTGGCACTCCAGGGACCGGTAGCAGTGCGATTTCTGGTTGAATCCCTGATCAATACCGAAGACACCGACGACCGCATAAAAATCATCGATCTACTGACCATCAATAGCAGTTTTCTCACCTCGATAATCCATGAACGTCTGCAGGCACACATGCCTTGGTACGGTAAACGTAATCTTCTGAAACTGCTGGGCGAGTCCGGCAAAGAGGAAGACGCGGAAAGCGTTTTACCCTATTTCAAGTATGACGATTTTCGGGTACAGAGAGAAGCTTTTCTCTGCCTGTATAAAATAGGCGGTAAGAGCAGAAAGAGATTGTTTCTCCTTGCCTTGGCCGATTCTTCCGAACTCATCAAAGTGCAAATTATTGATGCCCTCGGCGGTTTATGTGACCATGAAGTTGCGACACAGCTTGCTGAAGTTTTGGCGGCGAATGATACCTTGAGCGATAAGAACCGTACCGATATCCTGTTGCAACTCCTGGAAACCTTGGGGCGTTGTGCTTGTCCTGCGGCGTTGAAAGGGGTTGAGGCGTTCCTTGAGACCCGAGGGCAACGCTCGACAAGAAAAATGCCGGAGCATGTCTGGAGCGAAGCGGAAAAGGCTGTGAAGTATTTGGAGAATGATCTTCAGGAGGCTCGGAAAAAACATCTCCAGGCCGGGCAATTACGCAAAAATGCTTTGAAACAGGCGGCCAAATCAAGCAGAGCGACAACTGACCCGAGAACGATCATCGGCTTGCCTCAGGAACAAACGGTTCGTTCTCTGGTAGCTCAGGGAGACAAAGCGGCAGCCGTAGAGTCGCTGATGCCGTTAATCGAAAAATCGGCGCGGTCGGGAAATTTTGTTCAGGCCGAAAGTCTTCGCGAGTGGCTCATCGAGATTGACCCGACAGCTTTCAGCCATATAATCCGGGCGGCCGAGCTCATTGACCGGGAAAAGGCGGCAGCCATAGACAAGGGTCACCTGGAAATCTGGAGCAGGTTGTACGAATGTTTGACTTCGGAGGAATTTGCCGCTCTGTATCATGCCCAAAAGCATAAAAAATACCTGGAAGGCGAGGTCGTAGTCAGCCAGGGAGCGATGCAGAATTCGCTTTTTTTCATCAACCGCGGCAAAGTTAAACTGTATTTTGAGGGTATGGGCAAGGAAGTGCTGGTGAAGACCATGGGCCGTGGCGAAATATTTGGTGCCGGGGCCTTTTTTGATGCCTCGGTCTGGACGATCTCCGTTGCCAGCGTCGGCACGTCGGATATCTCCAGTCTTAAACTGGATAAACTTCAGGATTGGAGTGAGGAATTTCCTGGTCTTGAATCAAAGCTCCATGATTTTTGTAGTAAATTTGAAAAGATAGAAGATTTTATCCAGAAGAGTTCGCAGGACCGGAGAACGCAGGAACGGTTCAAGATCTCCGGCCGGGTGGGTACAATACTGCTTGACAACCGCGGCCAAGGTATTGGGGTGAATGCCATGGTTGAATTATCCGATGTGTCCCTCGGGGGAATTGCCTATCAGGTGCGGATTTCCAAGAAGGAAAATGCTCGTCTCCTGTTGGGACGAAGGGTACAGGTGAAGCTGCCGGCGGGCGAAGAACCTGGAGGATTCGCCTGGATTACCGGTGATATACTCGCCGTTCGCTGCACCTATGCGGTGGAGAGTGATTATTCCGTCCATGTCAGATTTGATGCGGCGCTGGAGAATAGAAAACTTCAGGAAATCATCAGAGCGGCAAATCGCGAAGCGCAGCTAAAATGAGTGAGGTCTGTTGTCAAGGATTTTGCCGACAGGGTTTCTGCCAAGGGATGCCATGAGCCAGGGCAGTGATTCCATTTCACAGTTTTATCTGCGGCGTCTTGGCGGAGAATGGCAGGAAACCATGACCGCCGCCTGTCCCTTCTGCAAGGAACATGGCTATGAAAACGGTCGCCTCGTCGTCTTTTTAAATAAGCAGAGTTTTTTTCACGGGTATTTCCGCTGCCAAAATCGCTGTGTTCCCGGTGGATTTCCCCTTTGGTTCGCCCGCCTTGCCGCCATCGCCTTAAACGAGGTGCCGGGATATATTCCGGAGCAGGAGGTTGGCGGGATGCAGCCGGAATATCCGGTGGAAAATATCAACGATGAGGTTGGCACCTATCGGGACAGGATAACCGATACACTGTATAGCCTCTTCAAAGAAAGCCAAATAGGCCGGGCAGCTCTCCAGGAGATGCGGGTCGGGTTCAACGGCCGGTATCTGGTATTCCCCTATTTCCAGGAAGACGGCAACTGCTATTCTGCCCGTTGCGTTCATCCCGACCGCTCGGAAGACTATTTTTGGCACGGTAACCAGGACTTCGTTTGTGATCCATTTAATGTTTATAATATCGAAGATATACAGCGTTGCGAGAATGGCGCTTTGTTTCTCTGTGAGGGTGAAGAAAATCTTTTGACCCTGAAGCAGCTGGGGTTTCCGGGAGTGGCGGTGGCCCATTATACGGCACTCGAAAAACTTCCCGCCAGGCTGTTTGCCAAGGTGAAGACTCTTTTTCTTGCTATCGGCAACAGTCTCGAATCGGAGACCGCTGCCCGCAATCTTGCATCACGGGTCGGTTACAAGGCAAGGATACTTGCTTGGCAGCCGAATGCACCGAAACACTACACCCTCCGCCGCTTGGCCAAGGATTCAGGAAAGGCCTTTGCCGGAAGGATAAGTGAAATGGTTCGGCTGTCCAGCGCCTTCTCACCTTTCACTTCGCCGCAACGTGAATACCAGCTGTTTCAACAAACCCTTAGGCAAGAGCAGGGGGAGGAATTCCAGAATCTTTCCTGCGGTTTTTCCCTCCTTGATGGGGCCATCGGCGGAATTCATGGAATCAATGTGATAGGTGGGGCGCCGAAGGTTGGGAAATCGACCTTTGTTATTCAGATAGCCTCGGAAATGGCTTTGAAAAAGATACCGGTTCTCTACTACGATTTTGAAAACGGCCGACAGAAGATCTATCAACGGACCCTCTGTCGCCTGGCCCGCTTGTCAACCGGTCAATTCAGAATGGCAAACGCCTCGGAGGAACAAAGGCAGAAGGCCCGGGCGGCGACCAACAGTCTTGAGAAAATGCTCTTCTTCTGGCGGGTAATTAATGATCGCAAGGTGACTCCCGAACTGATGCGCAAACATATCGACTTCATTCGCCACGAAACGGCAAGTGAATACACGGTGGTGATAATCGATAGTCTGCACAAACTGCCGTTCAATGAATTTACCGAACGGCGAACCGGCATTGATGCCTGGCTGCGGCAAATGGAATCGATGCGCGATGATCTGCATGTGTCCTTCCTCGTTATTTCCGAACTCTCCCGGGGAGCTACAGGTTCCTACCGGGAGGAGCCGCACCTCGGGGTCTTTAAGGGTTCCGGGGATATTGAATACAGTGCCGACAACGCCATGGTGCTTTATCCGGATATACCTGAAGACGGCGGGTCGCCTGACCAACCGGGGAGAAAAAGCACCCTCTGGCTGGTGGCCAGCCGGGAACACAGCCCGGGCCGAGTAGCCGGTTACCGCCAGGATTATCCCTACTGGGGTTTTACCGAGCACCCGGTTGTCGAAGGATTTTAGGAGCCGTTACAAAATATGGGCCATTTCAACCCATTTTGTTACGGCTCTTTATGCCGTTCCGGGCATTCCTTTGGCCATGTTAATTTTTCCAACGGCTTAAACAGCTTCAGATATTTTCACTTTCTCGCCACTGCGCTAGTTTTTCAAGTGCAAGCTGTGAGCGCTCCAAGCCCCGTATCTTTTTTTTGACCTTTTCCTGCCAAGCGGGGAACAATCCAAAATTGACATTTGACGGCTGAAATTTTTTCGGATCGCTCCGGGTCAAGTGGTTGACCAAGGAACCCAAGGCCGTTTCCGCCGGTGGAACAACCGGGCCGCGGCCGGTAATGATCCGGGCGGCATTGATTCCGGCGAGCAGGCCCATGGCCGCCGATTCAACATAGCCTTCAACGCCTGCGAGCTGGCCGGCGAGGAGGAGATCCGGCCTATCAATGAATTGCAGGGTCGGTTGCAAAAGCTCCGGAGAGAGAACGAAGGTGTTGCGGTGAATCGACCCGAGTCTTGCAAACTCGGCCTTTTCCATACCCGGGATGAGGCGGAAGATACGCTTTTGCTCAGGGTAGGTCAATTTGGTTTGAAACCCCACCATATTATAGGTAGTTCCCTCGCGGTTTTCCTTACGCAGCTGGACTACGGCAAAAGGATCCCGACCGGTCCTCGGATCGGCAAGACCGACCGGTTTCATCGGTCCGAAACGCAGGGTCTGGTCACCCCTTGCGCGGATGACTTCAACCGGCAAACAACCTTCAAAATATTTGACGTCCTCAAAATCCTTGAGGGGCATGTATTCACCACCTGCAAGTTCAGTGATGAACCGCTGGTAAGCTTGAATATCCATAGGACAATTCAGGTAATCGCCAGGGCCGTCATCATACCGCGATTTGCAATAGATAATATCCATATTCAATGAATCGGCGTAAACGATCGGGGCGATGGCATCGTAAAAGGCCAGCCGTTCTTTGCCGGTGAGGGTGGCCAGGGCCTGGGCCAGTGGTTCGGAAGTCAGGGGGCCGGTGGCGAGAATCGTCAGATTTTGCGATGCTGGAGGAATGGTCAGAACCTCCTCCCTGATGATTTCAACGAGAGGGTTGTCTGTGAGAATCCGGCTGATCCGCGCCGCGAATTTTTCACGGTCAACCGCCAGAGCCTTGCCGGCCGGGACTTCGGTTGCATGGGCCTGGGCGATGATCAGGGAGTCGCAGCGGCGCATCTCCTCTTTCAATAAGCCCACCGCCGAGGTCGGATCATTGGATCTAAGCGAATTGCTGCACACCAGTTCGGCCAAATCTTCCGAATGGTGGGCGGGGCTGAAGCGATGCGGTTTCATGTCGATCAGACGCACTTTGCAGCCGCGTGTTACAAGCTGCCAGGCAGCTTCACAGCCTGCAAGGCCGCCGCCGATGATGGTCACTGTCCGATTTTCTGTCATGATGTCGTGGTCTGGTTATGGTGATCTGGGTGCAATTGGCGAGCAGAGACTGTTTGCCCTATCTATTGCATCAACCGGTAATCGTCAAGATTCTTTTCGGCCGCCAAGGAGGTAGTGGAGCAGACCTGCCACTTCGAAAACGAGCAGTAAGCCGAATCCACAATTGAAACCGGCAGCGGTAAGGGGTTGATCCGCTGCCGCCGACCAGAAGTCGATGATGGCCCCGATGGCCCATTGGCAGGCAAAGGCAGCGACAAATACCAGGAGGTTGAGGGCTGTCGTCACCCGACCGGATAAATGCACCGGGAAGGCCTGGGACAGGGCGGAAAAGGCAATCACCCCGGAGGTGCCGAGAAATCCGAAGGCGAGCCACAGGGAAAAGGTCCAGCCGGCTGGATTCAGCAGCAACAAGAGTTGGACCGCCATAAAAAGGGTCATGCCGATAACGGCGGTCGTTGCCACTGCCACACCTTTTCTGCTGAGCCTCTCGGCAAGACTGCCAAGGAGTATAAAGCCCGCGACCATGGCTACGGCAACCCAGGAAAGCACCCCGGCAACCTCGGAACGGCTGAGTTGTCCGATGTGGTTGAGCCAAGGTCCGGCCCACAATCCTTGGATGGCCATGAAGGCTGCCTGCGAGGCGGTGGTGAGGGGAGCGGTACGCCAGAACATCCGGCTGGTAAAAATTTCCCTGATCCCGAGAAGTTGGTCGTGCAGGCTTTGTCTGTTGCCGCCGATAGAACTTTTTTCCGGTACTATGACAAAAACTGCAGCGGCGGCAACCAAGGTGAGGAGGGCAAGGCCCGTGAACACGCCACGCCAATCGGTGATCTGCAAGGCTGCCTCGACAGGAGCAGCGGCAGCCAAGGCGCCAAGGCCTCCGGCGGCCATTTGCAGGCCGTTGATCAACGGCCATTTTTCCTTGGGAAACCACAGGGTGTAGGCCTTGAAGGCGGCCATCAGGCAAGCGGATACTCCCAGTCCAATCAAGGCCCTCCCGGCAACCAGACCGGCAAGACCCTCGGCAGCAGCAAAGGTGAAGGCGCCAAGGGCGGCAAAGAGCAGGAGTACGGCTTCGACTTTCCGTGGTCCGAATCGGTCGAGGAGGACGCCTAAAGGGAGCTGAAAGGAGGCAAAGGTGATAAAGTAGATCGACGTTAACATGCCGAGATATGAGGGGCCGATGCCGGTATCGGCGATCAAGTCGGGGGCGATGATCGCATTCACCACGCGGTACAGGTAAGAGAGAAAATAGCCGCCGGCAAAGGGGAGAAAGACCCGCAGGATGGTCATCGGCAAGGGAGGCATAATGGTGTTCCTTGTTCTTTTGAGAGAGAAACGCACTAGTGGGGGCGTTCGATGAAAACCTGGATTTTTTTCCTGCCCCATTCAAGGGCGTCGTTGTGGGAGTGAAAAAAAAGATCGATACGCGAAGGGCCCTTGATATTTTTTCCCCGGTCTTCGATTTTTCCCCACCCATAATTGGGGACATACATACGGGTGCCAAAGGGGTAATGTTTGGTATCGGCGGCAATGGTACCATCGCGGGGCAGTAGATACCAGGGGAAAAGCACCAGCCGGAGCGGAATCAGCCAAGGACGTGATAGACTGTCCATGGAAAAGAGGCCCTCTTCTGGTTCATAGGGCACTGTGCCGCTGGCAGTAAGGCCGCTGTAGGGTCTCCCCTTGTGGGCACCGGAATCGACATAGCGGTTCCAGAAATCAAGTTTCAGCCATTGCCGGCTGCCTCGTTCCCAATTGCAGCAAATGGCGCAACCACAGTAGGCCGTGGTTTCCATGACCTTGGTTGTTGTCGGTCTGGCGCAGGCGGTGCATAGAAAGAGTAAGAGCAGCAGGGGGAAGACCCTTGACCGTTGATTGCCGGCAACAAAGTGGGGGTGGTTGAGAGTGGACTGGCGGAGCATGTGTGGCGGCTAAGCGAATGTTTTAAAGAGTCCGTCCGAGTCTGAAGGCGCAGGTCGGGTGGGGCGTTTTTCGCAGTTGACGGTAACACGTTTCCCTGTTGGCGAACAGGAAATAAAATCAATGAGGGCGGATTATTCTCTCTCAAATTGCACCCGGGCGACGAAGATTGTATTGATTCTGTCGTCTCTTAGCCTTTGGGACTGATGAAAAACGACAATGCCAAGTGAGGCTCAGGTCCGATAAAACCACCTTTTAACCTCATCGCGGGTGAACTGTTTTACAACCGGCCGGCCATGGGGGCAATGCGAGAAGAGATCGGCTTTGGCCATCTCGCTCAGGAGTTTGTCTATTTCCAGAGAGCTGAGTGCTGTTCCGGCCTTTACCGCGGCCTTGCAGGCCATTGTGGCCAGAACGGTGTCAAGACAACCGCCTCTGTCTCTGCTGCTTTCACTGCCGAATTGATCGAGAATGTCTAAGAAAAGATCACGGGGGTTGGTGCTGCCGGCAAGGGCAGGAATGGCCGAAATTATGAAGGTGTTGCCGCCAAAATCTCTTATGGAAAACCCCATGCGCTCGATCTCTTCGCCGTTTTTTTCCATCAACTGGGTCTGGAAAAGGGACAGCTCGACCGTCACCGGAAACATGAGCATCTGGCGGGCGATTGTCGCAGCCTGATACTGACTGCGGAATTTTTCATACAGCAGCCGTTCATGGGCGGCATGTTGGTCAATTATCAAAAGCCCATCGCTGTTACCGCAAAAGATATACAAGTTGTCATATTGGCCAATGACCTGGAGCTTGTGAGCGGGGGGCCGGTTTTCTTCTCTAACCCTTTCCAGGGGTGCAGTGTGGTTGCTTTGCCGGACCATGGGGTTCGGCAGTGGTTCTGCCGTGGTCAAAAGAGACTGCGGGCGAAATATTTGAGCAGCCACAGGGTTTGGGGTCAGCTGTTTTACTGAGGTTGCGGCTGCTGGTGGAGACGGAATGTCTTCCTTGGTAGCGGGAGTGGGCGACAGGGAAACCGGTTCGAATCCCGGTGGTTCATCAACCCTCTCTAAATTAAGTGGAATGGCTGTCGTCTCATTACTGCGGTGCCCGCTGAAAATGGACATTTTCATGGCCCCCTGTTGGTCGTGCATGGCCCTGGTAACCGTTTCTCTAATCAATTCATGCACTTCACGGGAGCTGCGGAAACGCACTTCATGTTTGGCGGGATGGACGTTGACATCGACCTCAGCCGGCGGAATGGCAAGATGGATGAGGCCTGAGGGGTTTTTGCCCTTCATAAGGAAGCTGCGCATGCCTTCGGTTACCGCATGAAGGATCATTCTATCCCTGATAACCCGGCCGTTGACAAAGACCCGTAATCGGGCGGGACCGAGGGTAACCTTCTCCGGCGGAAGGAGAAAGCCGGTTATTTGTCTGCCATCGGCCGCTTTTGCCGCATTGCCGACCGCAATCAAGGGTCCGTCGTAATGGATAATCAGTCCCAGACGTTCGGCTATGGACTGGGAGCGGTCAAGGGAGAGGGTGTCGCGGCCGTCGACCCTCAGAATAAAGGTGGTTTCGGGGGCGCAAAGGGCATAATTTTTTATAACATCCTCAATATGACCCAGTTCGGTGCGCACGGTTCGGAGGAATTTACGGCGCGCCGGGGTGTTGCCGAAGAGGTTGCGGATCTCGCAGGTTGTGCCGTAACTGCAACCGATTTCATGGACCTTGAGCAGTTTGCCGTAATGGAGGACAACCCTTGTGCCGAGCGGTGCTTCGGCCGGCCTTGAGGTAAGTGTGAGTTGCGAAACCGAACCGATGGAGGGAACGGCCTCGCCGCGAAAACCGAGGGTGGCTATGGCCGCCAGGTCTTCTTCTGTCGCCAGTTTCGAGGTGCCATGGCGTTCGAGACAGAGGAGCAGGTCGTCTTCGTCCATGCCGCAACCGTTGTCGATCACTCGGATGAGGCGGGTACCACCCCCCTCAATCTCCACCTCAATGCGGCTCGCCCCGGCATCGAGACAGTTCTCAAGCAGTTCCTTGACCACCGAGGCCGGTCTTTCTACTACCTCACCGGCGGCAATCTGATTGGCCAGCTGCTCGGGAAGAATACGGATTTTTGCCATGATTCGGACTTTCTAGTTGATAGTTGATGGTCAGATGTTAGAGTGCGGCTGGCAAACCCTTGCCTTCTGCAGAGGCGAAATACTACCATGAGTGTTGCAAAAGTGTCACCAGCAAAACCAAACGATCCCGATAACAAAGTGTCCGACAATGCGGCTGTCAGCCGCAACGTCTATTCGGAAAAGCACATCTCGATCTTTTTAATCCTTGTCTGTCTGCTGCAGACTGCTTTTCTCGGCTGGATGCTGCATTTCCTCATCAGTCTGAAAATCCCCGATATCAGCGCCGTCGCCAGTTACAATCCGTCGCAGGCAACGATTATTTACGATCGACACGGGCGGATTGTCGACCGTATGTTTATCGAGGATAGAACCGTCATTCCTCTAACCGCCATGGCGCCTTTATTGCCCAAGGCCTTTGTTGCCGCCGAGGACGGCCGTTTTTATCAGCACCCGGGGCTCGATCTTTTTTCCGTCCTGCGCGCGGCAATCAATAACCTTATGGATGGGGCGAAGAGTCAGGGAGGTTCGACCATTACCCAGCAGGTTATCAAGTCATTACTTTTAACCCCGGAAAAAACCTATATCCGCAAATTCAAGGAAGCCATTCTCGCCTGGCGCATCGACAAGCTCATGACCAAGGATGAGATTCTGCACATCTACCTCAACCAGATTTATCTCGGTGAAGGTGCCTATGGGGTTGAGGCGGCGGCCCAGATCTATTTCGGCAAAAGTTCGTCCCGCCTGAGCCTTGGTGAGTGTGCGCTTTTGGCCGGGTTGCCCCAAGCCCCGAGCAGATATTCCCTGTTCGATCATCTTGACAGGGCTGTTGAGAGGCAGAAATATGTTCTCAACCGCATGGTCGCCGACGACTATGTCGGTAGCGAGGTAGCGCGGCTGGCCTATGAAACAAAGATTGTGTTGAATACCCGCAGTCAGCGGGCGACCGACGATACCGGCTATTATCTGGAGGTAGTGAAAAAGGAGGCGCGAGCCATTCTTGGCGTACCCTTACAAACCGCTGGGGCGCGGATCTATACCCATCTTGACTCAAGCCTGCAAGAGGCGGGGGCCGAGGCGGTTCGCCGCGGAGTGAAGGCGAGTTTTTCTCGGCAGACCATCGCCGGAAAGAACGTGGACACCCTCCTCCAGGGTGGTCTTGTCTGTATGGAAACAGCCACCGGCAAAGTCTTGGCTACCGTTGGCGGCACTTCCTATTCCCTCAGTCCCTTTGACCGTGCCACCCAGGCAAGGCGCCAAGCCGGATCGACCTTCAAACCTTTTGTGTATGCGGCGGCCCTCAGTCAGGGCTGGTCGTCCGGTTCACCGATTGAGGACAGTCCTCTGACTATTAGCGGTAAGGATGGTAAACCCTGGAGTCCGCATAATTACTCCGGCCGCTATTACGGGCAGACCACACTCGGCGATGCCTTGACCCACTCGCTTAATACCGCCACCGTCCGCTTGATGCAGACCATCGGCTATAAAGAGGTGCACAGGATTGCCAAAAGCGCCGGCCTCGGCCCGAATTTGCCGGCCAACCTCTCCCTGGCCCTGGGGGCAACCGAGGTATCGATATTGCAGATGACAGCAGCTTATATTCCCTTTGCCGGCAACGGCACCTATATCGAGCCGTCATTTATCGACAGAATCGTCCTTACCGACAACATCCAGCTCCACCCTGAAAGGGCCAGAAAACGACGGACGGTATTAAAGGCTGATATCCTGGCGCAAATGCGCAGCATGCTGCGGGCGGTGGTCA
>JANNQF010000040.1:0-3139 GCA_031441605.1 Deltaproteobacteria bacterium | reverse complement strand
TTTGGTACGAAAAAAAGAGAGCAACGTCCAGGAGCAGCGTTGCAACCCGACCACCGAATGGTGGTCAGTGAATCTTTTGACCATGCCGCTTTGAGCGGCTCACATTTTTAATACCACCGGCTTTGCCGGTGGATACTTATTCAAGACGATACGTTGATTTTATTGATCATGTTTCATGCCGCCAAAATGGGTCATAATCCGACAGGCTCCTAGCATTGATGAGGAAGACCGCCATGGCCGTTTCCTGATGCTTGGCTCCGCCTCACGCGATCTCATACAGCAGAGCAGCGAATCCTTGGCGGGAAGAATCGCTTATCTAGAGATGACTCCCTTCCAACTCGGCGAAGTCGGCGAGCCGAAACTTCACACCCTTTGGCTGCAATGAGGATTTCCCCGAAGTTTTCTCACCGATCTTAGGGCCAGCCATGCCTGGCGCATGGATTTCATTCGTACATTTCTGGAACACGATATCCCGCAACTGGGCTTTGCCATTCCAGCTCAATCCATGGAAAGATTATGGCGGATGTGCGCTCATAGCCATGGGCAAACCCTCAACGCCTCGAAAATAGGCGGTTCTCTTGGAACAAGTCATCATACCGTTCACAGATATATTGATATTCTTGCCGCAACATTCCTCCTGCGCATCTTGCCGCCATATGAGGCAAACATCAAAAAACGTCTGATAAAATCACCCAAGATTTATCTGCGGGACAGCGGTCTCTTGCATGCCCTGCTGGATATTGAGACCCAAAACGACCTGTTGGGGCATCCTATTCTTGGAGCCTCATGGGAGGGATTTGTTCTCGAAAATATTATTGCTGCGACACCGGATTGGCGTCACTTTTTCTACCGCACGGCAACCGGGGTGGAACTGGACCTGATTATGGAAAAGGGCCGGCGGATAATTGCCTTGGAATGCAAAGCTTCAGTTTCTCCAAAACCAAGTAAGGGCTTCTGGCAGGCCCTTGATGACCTTGCCATTACCGAAGCGTGGATCATCGCCCCAATCAACGGCACATACCCTATAGAAAAAAACGTCAATGTCGGTGCGATTGCAGATTTTCTACGAATCATTAAAAACTGAGTAACATGCAGTTCCATATTTTTGGGTAATGGCAGCATTTTCCAATGATAGTTCACGTAAAAATGACTATTAATACGGGAAATGTCACTGGTTTCTTGCAACGCTCATTGACATGATCGAGAAAATTGGCTACTTATGGTTCGTATATAGAACATAATTACTTTATAAGACCTATGTGTGGATCAATATTCAACAATGCCAAAATCTATTCCACGCACGTATTCCAGCTATAGCCGAGATGCACTTTCCCTTCTCGGGGGGCTGATACGCATTGCTCGCAAGGCAGGTAAATTCACCGCCCAAGAGGTGGCGGAGCGCGCCGGTATTTCCAGGGGCTTATTGCAGCGTATTGAGAAAGGCGATCCGAAATGTGAAATCGGGGTGGTGTTTGAGGTTGCCACTCTTCTCGGTCTCAAGTTGTATGACGCCGATCAAGCCACGTTAGTCGGACATCTCCGCCATACTGAAGAAAAGTTGACGCTGTTGCCGAAATCGGTACGTAAAACGACGAGGGCGGTGGATGATGATTTCTGACCATAGGCCCAGAGAAGCTTTCGTTTGGATCTGGCTGCCGGCCGAAGCAGAGCCGGTTGTCGCCGGCAAACTGGTAGCCGAAGGCGGCAACCTCTTTTTCAATTATGGCAAGAGTTATCTTCAGCGGATCAATGACGAGAATCCTGCTTTTTCCCTCTACGAACCTGAATTGCCGCTGAAATCCGGCGTGCTGCCGCTGCTCGACGGGCTAATCATGCCCGGTTGCATTCGTGACGCGGCACCCGATGCCTGGGGACGGCGGGTGATCATCAATAGAAAACTCGGACTAAAAGGCGTTACAATCGATACCGCCGAGCTGGATGAATTGACTTATCTACTGGAATCCGGCTCCGATCGTGTTGGCGCCTTGGATTTCCAACCTTCTCCTTCGCACTACCAGCCGCGTTTGGCCACGAATGCAACCTTGGAGGAACTTCTCGAATCAGCCGAGCGCGTTGAAAAGGGCATCCCGCTGACCGCAGAACTGGATCAGGCGCTTTTCCACGGCAGCTCCATCGGTGGCGCGCGCCCGAAAGCTTTGATCGAGGATGGCGGGAAAAAATACATCGCCAAATTCTCTTCAAGCAGCGACCTGTTCAGTGTCGTCAAGGCTGAATATACTGCCATGCGGCTTGCTGCCTTGGTGGGACTGGATGTCGCATCCGTTCGCTTGGCAAGCACTGCCAAGAGGGATGTATTGCTCATCGAACGGTTTGACCGGGTGCCGGTTGCACAGGGTTGGTCGCGCAAAGCCATGGTCTCGACCTTGACCATCCTCGGCCTGCATGAGATGCTAGCGCGATATGCCAGTTATGAAAATCTGGCGGAGATAATCCGTCACCGTTTTGCCAAACCCAAAGAAACTCTGAAGGAGTTGTTTTCTCGCCTGGTTTTTAATATTCTTTGCGGTAATACCGACGACCATGCGAGAAATCATGCGGCTTTTTGGGATGGCAAGATGCTGAGCCTCACCCCCGCCTACGACATCTGCCCGCAGGGGCGTTCCGGAAATGAGGCCTCGCAGGCCATGTTAATAGCTGGCAATAACAATCTCAGCCGGTTGAAGACCTGCCTTTTTGCCGCTCATGCCTTTCTTCTTAGCAAAGACGATGCCCGCGCCATTTTTGCAAGACAACAGGCAATCATCGAGGAACAGTGGGATGCCGTGTGCGAGGAGGCCGGGCTAAGCAAAGTTGATCAAAGGCTGCTCTGGCGACGGCAGTTTTTAAATCCATATTCAAGGGAAGATTGACAAAGATCATGGAGGAAGGCGGAGTTAGGTAAACCTTGCCGCTTGGCAATAGTCTGTGGGCTGCTCCTATTTCAACTCTGTGGGGAAGGTAATCTGATTGGGACCGAAAAGGGGTTAAAATTTGATTTAGGGACTTGGAAATTACTAAAATACCGATTATGATTTTTTGATACTGCAAAAAGGAGGAGCTGCGTATGAAAACATCGACTTTAGTTCGGAATGGCATATCTCCAGAAATGGTGAACATGATTTGGCGTTTGGTTGATCTA
>JANNQF010000039.1:0-39859 GCA_031441605.1 Deltaproteobacteria bacterium | reverse complement strand
TTCCAGTTGTTCATGCAGCATATCGGGGATGCTGATTGTTACCTTTTTGGCCATAACTCACTCCTTGGATATTGATACGTACAAAATTCTATAATACGTATACACTATTTCAGTGAGTGTCAAAATGATAAACCTAGGGGAGGCACCTTAATGTATGCGCTGAGAGAGAAAGGTAAATGCAAAAATTGGGTAGGATAAAGGGAAAAAAAGGGGTCGTTAAAAATGGGTCTCTCAAATTTCAAACCTGCTCCTGACTTTTATGGAGCGACCGTATGAGGAGCCGGGTGCGTGAAAGAGCAGATTTGGTAGTGTGAGGGGCAGAGCCACAACGGCGAGGGTCAATCAGTCAAAGTCCAGGAGTTCTTGGTGTTGGCCTCTTAAAACTTTATTGACAAAACAAAAAAATATGCCCGGTGGAGTTTCCTCCACCGGGCCTATTTACCTCAATACAAACTGGCTTGTACAGTATCTCAAATTAGAACTTGAGGGATAAGCACAATCCGCCTTCCATCACATCCTCTTCCCCAGTAGCATCACCGGAAACGAGATATGCAAAAATGGCCTCGGCGGTCAGGTTTTCATAGAGACTATAGGTGAGCTTGCCGTCGAATTCCAAGCCGAGTTCTTTGTCTCCGGCGGAATTTTCCTCAGCCAGAGAAGCATACCATACATCGGCATCAATTTTCAGCTTGTCCATCGGCTTGATGGTCACACCAACGTTGCCTGCCCAGACATTGCTGATACCGTCAGCAGGGGATCCTGCCGAGGAGAAGTTGTCAAATACACCATAGCCCATGATCTCAGACCAGTAGTAGGATCTGCCGGGAGCTTGTACGAAGGCATTGTTCTCGGATGCATCCGTGCCGTCATCGCCACTGGCATAGAAGAACTGACCGTGGACAATATCGGCATCAGCACCAACGGCACCCAGGAATGCCACGTTGTCTACACCCTCAACATCGCCGCCGTTGTAGATACCGGTAGCCCAAACAGCAACAGCACCGAATTTCATGTCGGCATCGGCACCAAGATACCAATTTTTGCTATCATCGGTGGCCGCATCGGCCTTAATGCTGTGGTACACGAAGTACGGAGTAACCGACATGTTGTCGTTGATTTTCACAACCGCCAATGCAGCCAAGATATTTTGGTCAATAGTTGAAGCGGTAGCGACGTCCCAACCGGCGACATCGGTGTTGTCCACATTCATCCAAACAACCGGCACTGTGACGTTGGCAAATTTTCCGGTAAGGGTCACACCTGCAAAATCATCGTCAAAGAGGAAGCCACGGGCAAGAGTGGCATCTTGGACACCAACCTTGGCATTCACCGCGGCACCCATGTTGAAATCAGCATAGGAGTTTTTGATCCTCCAATTGCCCTTGCCGTCGGCACCGATATCGCCACCGGCTCCGAGCCCTGCAGAGGTGACTTTGTATGTTTTACCATTAATATCGACAGTTTGTGTGCCGGTGGTGTCGCCCCAGCCGGTATTGAACTCAAATTTGTTGACGAATTTGAAATCATCGCTGAATTTGGCGGTGTAGAATAAACGGGTACGTGTATCCACATATTCCGAACTTGCGGTATCTTTACCTGAGAAATTATCTTCATAGGTGAAACGGGTACGCCAGTATCCACCGAACTGATTCTCAATCGCTGCGGAGGCGGTTGTTGCAATTCCGCCGACGAGCATGAGACCTACAGCTGAGGCAATTATTTTCTTCATTTTCTATCTCTCTTGATGAGGTTTTCGCCCCTCTTGCGAGGAGTCACTAATCCTTTGCCCGGCTCAATAAGCTGACCACCAGCAGAACCTTTCAAATTTCCAGGAAAAAGCCAGCAAAGACTTGATATGTTCGGTCTATGCTAAACTTGGCGCGAGTCTTTGTCAAGATTTCTTTACCCGGGGGTACAAAAAATTATACTTACGAGATTGGATTGTATTGCTTGGTTATTCCTTAGGAAAAATCAATAAAAAATGGCCGGATCAATTCGAATGAACAAATCGACCCGGCCATTGTATTATCCATCAATTGGATGATATTACTGTTCGTCGAAATCCAGCTTGTAGTAATCGACGGCTTGTCTGATAAGTTCAAGTGGACTTTTTGATTGCAGAATGTATTCCGCACTGCAATCAGTGCAGGTGATAGAGTCGCCTACGGTGAAATAGTATTCGATAGGGATATTTTTCAGACATACTTCACACTTATAGTACTTGATATGTTTATCCGTTTGCTTGTTGATTTTCACCATAGTCCTTTCCCTTGATAGTCAGATGGTTTTTATCCCCAATCCCGAAAATGGGAGAAGTCTCTTTGCGAAAAATTCTGCACAGAAAACCACGCAAAAATTTTTTTCTAAGAGATTAACCTCATATAGACATACTATTGGTAATACTCATTTTTGATCAAGTCAATGAGAAACGTTAGCATGAACGATGCAACCGGGTGCAGGAGGGGATGCGCATTTGCCGGAAAAGGCTGGAGAGGCTTTGTGCTTTTGGGTGCCCTGACTCAGTCAACTGTCTTCTTTGTCGATCTCAGGGGCGTGGAAGTACCTGAAGATTGTTGCCGCAAGCTCTGGACCTATTCCCTTGACCTCCATAAATTCCGGGAGAGTGGCGGTTTTCAGGCGTTTCAGACTGCCCATGTGGCGAAGCAGCTCTTGCTTTTTGGTGGTGCCGATGCCGGGAATGTTGTCGAGGGCCGAGGCCAGGGTGGCTTTGTTGCGGAGTTTTCGGTGAAAGGTGATGCCGTAGCGGTGCGATTCGTCGCGGATCCGCATGAGAAAGAGAAGAACGGGGTTGTGCGCGGGTAGGAGGATGGGGTTTTTTCTGCCCGGCTTATAGATTTTTTCACCTTCGTCCTGGTGTTCCTTGGCGATGCCGAGCCAGTCAATACTGTCGGTAATGCCTAATTCGCCGGCAACCGCCAGGGTCATGCCCAGCTGGCCCTTCCCCCCGTCGACGACAAAGAGATCGGGTAGATTTTGTTCCTCCATGCCTCGACGTAAGCGTCTTTCCAGGACCTCCCGCATCATCGCATAGTCATTCGGGCCTTCGACTGTTTTAATTTTGTAATGGCGAAAATTTGCCTTGTCCGCTTCGCCCTGAGAAAAACAGACCAGCGATCCGATTGCCTGTTTGCCATTGATATTGGAGATATCGAGGCATTCGATGCGTAGCGGCAGACGGGTCAGGTGCAGGGTTTGCTGCAGATTTTCTCCGAGGTTATCCCAGGAGCGGCTCTTTTGTTGTTTTTCTTCGAAGGCCTGCAGGGCATTGGCGGTGGCCATGGCGACGAGTCGCTGGGAATCACCCCGTTGCGGGATTTTTACCTGAACCCGCGTCGCGGCACTGTCACCAAGATGTTCTTCAAGCAGTTCCAAGTCGGTCGGTGCAAAAGGCAGGAGGATTTCTCCCGGGATGAGGGTGTCGCTATGGTAAAACTGGCCGAGTACCTGGGACAGGATCGAGGCGTCGTCGCCGTACGGATCGGCCAGGAAAAATGTTCGGCTGCCGTTGATCAGGCCGTTTCTGATAAAGAGGATGGCGAGCATCACCGCCGCATCTTTTCTCGCGAAGCCGAAGACATCCTGATCTTTGTTGTGATCGGCGGCGATGACTTGTTTTTCAAGGGTCCTGGAGAGGGCGGCAATCTGGTCCCTGAGAACCGCTGCCCCCTCAAAATCGAGGTTTTCGGAGGCGGCCAGCATCTGTTTCTCAAGGGCACCGATGAGGTCGCGGTTGCGTCCTTCAAGGAGCATGAGGATTTTACCCACGTGTTCCAGGTACAGACCCCGGTCGGCGCCACCGGCGCAGGGAGCGAGACACCTGCCGATCTGGCGGTTGAGGCAGGGGCGGGGTCGTGGTTTTATGTCACTTCCTTTGCAGTTGCGGAGCGGAAACAGGGCGGCAATAAGACGGAGAGTTGCCCACATACTACTTACAGACGAATAGGGGCCGAAGTAGCGGGCCTTGTCTCGGATCTTGCGCCGCACCATGAAGACCCGTGGCCAATTTTCTTGCACTGTGACTTTGATGTAGGGATAATTCTTGTCATCGCGCAGGATGATATTGTACTTCGGCTTGTATTTTTTGATAAAGGAGGCTTCGAGGATCAGCGCCTCTTTTTCGGTATTGGTGATAATGGTCTCGACTTTCCGAACACGATCGAGCATTACCGCCGTCTTGCTGTGCGCTGCTCCGGAATAATGGGCATAGGAGGACAGGCGCTTGAAGAGATCCTTGGCCTTCCCGACGTAGAGAACCGTGGATTTGCCGTCCTGCATCAGGTAAACGCCCGGGGAATGCGGGGCTGAGGAGAGTGCCGTTTCTGGAAACATTTTTTTACAGATGAATGATTGTTAATGAAAAAGTTACGCAGTACACCATAGAGCATCTTGGCACCATCGTCATTACCCATGTTTGGAATACGACAACAGCCGTTTACTTTTGCATCCGACTCGGGTATTGTCGCTGTCGTTGTACAATCATATCTGCCGGGTGCCACCGCCTGCAAAGCGCGGTGGTGAAAAGGGAATACGGTGCAAATCCGTAACGTTGGGCCAGCGCTGTAAGCGGGGACGATGACTGCTTGTTGACCACTGTTTCGCTAGATGCTGAACGGGAAGGTGCAGTCGGAGGGTGAGCCGCAAGTCAGAAGACCTGCCAGGGAGAAAAAAGACTTTCTTGTCCATATAAGTCCGTGTTGCGGGGTATACCGCGGCACGGACTTTTTTATTGCCCGCCCGACAGGAATTATCAGCGTGGAGGAACGGAAAAATGAAGACCCAGCTTGAGTTGGCAAAAGAAGGAATGGTCACCAGTGTTATGGCCGAGGTGGCAAAAGATGAAGGCTATTCGGCGGAGGAGATACGACGCGGCGTTGCTGCCGGTCATATCGTTATTCCTTGTAATCCGGTGCGGCCGGGCCAGAAGGTCTGTGGCATCGGCAAGGGTTTGCGAACCAAAGTGAATGCCTCCATCGGCACATCATCCGACATCTCCGATGTCGCTCTGGAGATCCGTAAGGCGAGGATTGCCGAGACGGAAAAGGCAGATACCTTGATGGAGTTGTCGACCGGTGGCGACCTTGACGCCATTCGCCGGGCGATTCTTGAGCACTGCTCGCTGCCTGTTGGTAATGTGCCGTTGTATCAGGCCTTTGCCGAGGCCGGCAGAAAATATCATAATCCCAATAAACTTGATCCGGAATATCTCTTTGAGCTGATTGAGCGCCAGTTGGCCGACGGCCTCTCTTTTATGGCCATCCATTGCGGCATCAACCGGTTTTCCGTCGAGCGCTTGCGCAAGCAGGGGTTTCGTTACGGTGGTCTGGTTTCCAAAGGCGGAACCTTCATGGTCTCGTGGATGGAATATAACAACTGCGAAAATCCGCTCTACGAGCAGTTCGACCGGGTTTGCGCCCTCATGAAAAAATATGATGCGGTGCTGTCACTCGGCAACGGCATCCGCGCCGGGGCTATCCATGACAGCCATGACCGGGCGCAGATGGCCGAGATGATCATCAACTGCGAACTGGCCGAACTCGGCCGGGGCATGGGCTGCCAGATGATGGTCGAGGGCCCCGGTCATGTGCCGCTCGACGAAATCGCCGGCAATATCATGCTGGAAAAACGGATGAGCGGTGGGGCGCCCTACTATGTTCTCGGGCCTTTGCCCGCCGACTCGGGAGCCGGCTACGACCACATCACCGCGGCCATCGGTGCGGCCCAGTCGGCGTGGCACGGGGCGGATCTCATCTGCTATATTACCCCGGCCGAGCATTTGGCGCTGCCGAATGAAGACGATGTTCGTGAAGGGGTCAGGGCCACGCGACTGGCCGCCCGGATCGGCGACATTGCCAAATATCCCGAGCGCCGGGAGTTGGAAAAGCAGTGTGCCTTAGCCCGACGTGACAGCGATTTTAAAGAGTATTTCCGGCTATCGATGTTTCCGGAAAAGATGCGTGAGGTGCGCGACAGCCGGAAACCGGAAAACCAAGCTACCTGCACCATGTGCGGCGATTTCTGCGCCATGGAACGGGGCTTTGCGCTTTTTAAGGATGATATCAGCGGCGACAAATGTCGCCTAGGGCAGCCTAAAGTTTGATTGCCGACTCGCCCAAAGCGGCGGCAAACAGCGTCCGGGTATACTCCTGCACAGGGAAGTTGAAAATTTCCTGTGCAGGTCCAGCCTCGATGATTTTTCCATGCTGCATGACCGCGACATAGTCGGCAATGGCCCGAACCACCCGCAGGTCATGGGAAATGAATATGTAGGTCATTGCATATTTTCTCTGCAATTCGACAAGCAGGGTGATGATCTGTCCCTGGATGGTCACATCGAGGGCCGAGGTCGGTTCATCAAGGATGAGCAGTTTCGGCCGCAGGACGATGGCCCTGGCAATGGCGATGCGCTGCCGCTGGCCGCCGGAAAATTCGTGGGGATAGCGAAAGACCATCTCCGCCTCCAGGCCCACCTCCCGGAGCGTATCGATAACCAGCTGGGAGCGCTCTTCTCTTGTGCTATGTGGGCTATGCACCAACAGGCCTTCCTCGACGATCTCCTGAACGGTGAAGCGCGGCGAAAGCGATGAAAATGGGTCCTGGAAAACGATCTGGATATCGCTGCGCAGCGGTCGGAGACGGCTGTTGGACCAGGGCTGAATGTCCTGCCCGGCAAAGATGATTGCTCCGGTGCTGTGGACGAGCTTTAAGATGGCCATGCCTAGCGTGGTTTTCCCCGAGCCCGATTCCCCGACAATGCCCCAGGTAGTGCCCCGGCATACCTTCAGGTCCACGTCATCGACGGCCTTGATAATCGTTTTCCGTCGTTTGAAGGGCCGTTCCCAGCCGCCGTACATGTGGAAGTGGCAGGAGAGATTTTCGACGGCAAGGAGCAGTGGTCCCGGGGCGGAGGCGATCCTGCCGTTATCGGGGATAGCCGACATCAGGCACCGGGTGTAAGGGTGAGAAGGGTTGGTGAAGATCTCGCCTGTTTTGCCGCTTTCAACAATCCTCCCATGCTGCATGATGGAGATGGTCGAAGCATGGCGGCGGACCATCTCCAGGTCATGGGTAATGAGCAGCACGGCCATGCCGTATTCTGCCTGGATATCTTTGATAAGTGCCAGAATCTGCGCCTGAATGGTGACATCAAGGGCGGTGGTCGGTTCATCGGCGATCAACAGGGAAGGACGGCAGGCAAGAGCCATGGCGATCATCACCCGCTGCCTTTGGCCGCCGGAGAGCTGGTGCGGATAGGTATGCATACGACCGGCCGCGTCGTCTATGCCGGTGCGTTGCAGGAGACGGATGGCCTCGATTTCCGCCTCTTTTTTATTCATGCCGAGATGGAGGCGGAGCGGCTCCATAAGCTGGTTGCCGATGCTGTACACCGGATTCAGCGAGGTCATAGGCTCCTGAAAGATCATGGCGATTCGGTTGCCGCGAATTTTCCGGATCTCATCGGGGAAGAGACTCAGCAGGTTGCGATCCTCAAAACGAATTTCCCCGTGCATGCGGATATCGCAACTGTCTTCCAGCAAACGGAGGATGGAAAGGGCGGTAATCGATTTTCCCGAACCGGATTCTCCGACCAGGGCTGTGGTTTCACCCTTTTTTATGGTCAGCGAGACATCATAGAGCACCTGGCTGTGCACAGGCTGGTTGTTGTCGTCAAAGCTGTTGAACCAAAGATTGAGGTGGTCTATTTCAAGAAACATGGCAACACGATAAAGGCCTATTATGCCATGTTTCCCAGGCGAAGAATACCGGCAATTTCATGATTGGCGATTTTGTCCATTTCTTTGAATGACGTGGTCATGCCGATATCGTATTTGCCGTTTTCAAAAGCCTCAACCCGCACCACCGTGCCGATCAACATTACCGGGGCGCCATCATTGACAGGAACCTTCACCTTGATGAGTGCGCCGAGAGGCAAGGGGGCATTATTTTCAAAGAGTATCCCGCCGATACAGATATCCTTGCTTGTGCCGCTATAGGTCGCCGAATCATTAAAGTCAAGTTCTTTGGCCAGAACCGGTTGGTGGATTTTGATCCGGAGATATCTTCTTTTTTCTTCTTTGAAGAGGGAAATGGTGTTTTTCCCGGCACCCTTGGCCAGATATACGGCGCTGTCGGCCATCCGCAGCAACTGTTTGGGATCCTCGGAGTTGAAGGGGAAGGAGGCGATGCCGCCGCTGACGGTAAGCTTGATGACTTGGTCGCGGTAAGTGATTTCCATCATCTCCACCTGCTTTCTCAACCGTTCGGCAAAAATCAAGGCACTGACGTTGTCGGTATGGGTCATGAGGAGGACGAATTCCTCGCCGCCGAAGCGGGCGGCAATGTCGCTGTCACGTTTCTCTTTCAGAATGACGGCGGCTATCGCCTGCAGGGCCGCATCGCCCGCCAGATGGCCGTAGCTGTCATTTACCTCTTTGAAATTGTCTATGTCGAGAAAGAGGAGCGTAAAATCTTCCTTATATCTGTTGGCCAGGGCCACCTGTTGGTTGAACGCCTCATCAAAATAGGGGCGATTAAAGAGGCCGGTCAGTTTATCGTTCATTGTTTCGTGGATGACGGTCTCATACTGGCTGGCCTCGATCAAGCGTGGGTGATTGAGGAAGCGGGTGGCAGATTGCAGATAATCGCAGAGGGCCGTGGTGATGTCGACATTCCTGCCAAGAATTTCGGAGAGTTTTTGCCTGTGCATCTGGGTTTTTTCCCAGTGCAAAGTGCATTTTTCCGGAGCTATGTCTATTCCGGCAAGGAGTCTGAAAACCGTCTGCAAGACCTCAACGCCAGCGGTTGTAAACAGTTTGTTGACTTTTTTGATGAAGGAATCATCGTTTTTCGATTCCAGCATATACCTCATCAGGGTTTTTTGCAGTGTCAGATCCATGGGTTCCTCATCTCAGGGTCAATGTCGCCAAGTTCAATGGCTAAAAGTAACATGTTGGTGGAGCGCAGTGCAACGCAATTGTGCATTGCTGTCAAGGCAAGGCCCTGTCCTTGGTGCATTTTTTTCAGAAGGACTGGGCATAGGAGAGAAACCGCACAAGATCTGCATGCCGTTGGCATTGCAACCTTGTGCGGTGTAAGGACTTGGTTGGTAGTTTGCTTAGCCTCCGCCAATCACCGGGAAGATGGCTAGAACGTCGTTTGCAGCCGGTTCGACGATAAAATCAGTGTGGCGGGAATTGATCATTAACACCCCAACCTCCTCCCTGTTTATACCCAAGGTATCAACTATATCGCCGACCGTAGTCCCTTCGCCTATCTCCCGTATCTCGACCTTGAACCGATTTTCCCGAAAAAAGGCGAAGAGTTTGACCGTGATTTGCATTTTGAAGCCGTTGTCACAAATAAAATGATTGAAGAACCTGTGCGCGTCACTTCTTTTAATCCCCCTTGCGGGGGGATAAGGAGCCGTAAGAAAAATAGGCAAACGGCGCCTATTTTTTAACGGCTCCTAAGCCCGATAAGCGGGATTTTTTATGATACCCCTTGCGGGGTATAAGTCCCTTTACGAAAAATTCTTCACAAAATACGTGCAATTAATTTTTCTAAGGGACTAAAAATTCCAGAAGGTATCAATCTCCTCCCCACTGAAATCAAAGGTCAAGTTGTGCGGCGGCAGCGGTTCGCTGTAGAAAAATTCCGGCAGTCGGTCGTCGGCTGCGGTAAAACCGGCGGCTGTGTTAAAAGCCCTTTCCGTCTTGAGAATATATTTGCCGAGATTAACGACATCGTCGCCGGTCAGCGCCAAGCCATAGCGGGCATTGATAAGGTCGATGAGCGCCGGCAGGCATTCGGCATTATCAAGGGCGGCAAAGGCGATGAACAGACACATGCCGGTGGAGTCGATGGCCGCGGTGGCGATCTGCAGATTCCGAGACAGCTCGACCTGGCCGGTCTTGGCCAGAGGATCGACCTTGCCGCCGACGCCGAGAATATTGGTAGCGATGGTATAGCCCATGGTATGATCGGCGCCCTGCGTCGAAGTGGCGTAGGTGATGCCCATACCCTTGATGGCCCGCGGATCGTAGGCCGGGATAGCCTGATTTTTAACTACCGGCACCCTGGTGATACCGTATGCCCGGCCGACGGAGCCGGCACCGTTGCCGATGATCCTGCCGAGTCCGGTACCTTTGCCGATTTCATCCTGCAGGATGCGGCAGATCCCAAGACCGTCGCCGAAAGGCAGGACGCCGGCCTCCATGGCGACACCCATGGCAACCGAGGTCTCGATGGTATCGATGCCGATATCGTCCATGAGTTTGTCGGCGATGGCGATGTGGTCGAGATTGTCGACACAGCAATCGGCACCCATGGCCCAGATTGATTCATACTCGAAGCCGGAGGTCAGTTTTTTCCCATCGGCGTCGTTGTAAATCTGCGAACATTGAATGACACAGCCGGCGTGGCAATTGTGCTTGACCTTGCCGCCCCGCTCTTTGATGGTGTCGTGCATGGTTTCCCCGGAGATGCTTTCATGGCCGGCAAATTGTCCGTTGGTGAAGTTTTTGGTCGGCAGTCCTCCGGATTCGTTGATGATGTTCACCAAGACATTGGTGCCGTACTGGCCAAGCGCCTGGCTCACCGGATGATCGACGAGGGCCTTGGCGAAGGCTTTGTTGGCCTCTTTGAATTTGTCCGGATTGGCGATTACTACCTTGCCGCCTTTCGGGTCGATGGTGATAAACTTGATCTTTTTCGAGCCCATAACCGCCCCGAGACCGCCACGGCCGCAGGAGCGCAATCCGCCGTCGGGATCCTTGATGGAGATGTTGGCGCTGCCCATACGCATCTCTCCGGCCGGTCCGATGGTGATAAGCCCCAACTTGTCAGCAGAGCGTTTTTCCAGGGTTTCGACAACTGCGAAATTACCCTTGCCGACCAACTCGGTTTCTTCCTTGATCGTTACACCTGTAGGCGTCAAAGCCAGGCTGTACCACTTGTCTTCTTTGGGCAGCCCTTCAATAATCAGGGCCTTGCATCCGGCCCGGGCGAGGAGTTGGGCGGCGGTACCGCCGGAGTTGGACTCTTTGATGGTCCCGGTGAGCGGGCTTTTCGCACCGATGGAGAGACGGCCGGAGTTGGCGGCCACCGTCCCGGAAAGCAGACCGGGGGCGATAACCAGTTTATTCTTTGCTCCGAGCGCGTGGCAGGTCGGTTCCACCTCGGCGGCAACAATGGTTGACGTCAGTCCACGGCCGCCATGACCGGCCCAGGCGGCGGGAACGGTTTCCATGGATGTGGTGAGGGTAGTCATATTTACTCTAAAGATTTGCTCTGCCATTGTAAACCTCCATTTGAGTTTGTAATGTCTTGGTGAAAAGTGGGTATTTATGTTCGGCCCCGTTCAGCGGGGGCGATTTTTTAAAAGCTCTTTGTCGTAATCGTTACTGTTCATACATGATCTTGCCGCAATCGCGCAGGTTGTAGCCTCCAAGGGCAAGGATTGCCGTATGAAAATCCTGGTCACCGCCGATCAGATCAAGAATGGCGGAAATCTTCGGGTCACCGGCGTGCTGCTGCGGCACGATGAGATCGTAGCGTTCTTCAGCGATCGGCACAAAATCAAGATCAAGGGCATTGGCAGCCGCCCGGATGCCCATGCCGGTGTCGACGCTACCGCTGGCCACAGCGGCGGCAACACTCATGTGGGTGTATTCTTCATGGCTGTAACCGTAGATTTCCGTCGTCTCTATTCCTTCATCCCGTAAGACTTTATCGGTCAGGAGCCGGGTGCCGGCGCCGTTCTGGCGGTTGATAAAACTGTGTTTACCCTTGGCAATGTCACTAAAGTTGCGGATGTTTTTCGGGTTGCCTTTGGCGACTATCAGCCCTTGTTCACGGTAGCAGAGGTTGATCAATTGCAGCGGCAGTCCGGGTAGAAAACGTTTGATATAGCTGACATTGTATTCACCACTTGCCTCGTCGAGCAGGTGGCTGCCTGCCATATGCGCCTCGCCGCGGCGTATCGCCATGATGCCGCCCATCGAGCCGACATGGGCCGACGAGATGCGGACAATCGGCCGGCGTTTATGCAGGTGATTGGCCAGCAGGTCGAGGATGTTGTCGTGGCTGCCGATAATAACCGCCGTAGCATCCACCTCGCTTTGCGACCGGAGGAGTTCGATCTGCACCTTCTCCCCGGCACCAATCCCTTCACTGCCGGCCGGAATGGTGAGCAGACCGTCGGCCCGGACCAGAGACATGACAGCCCCGGCACCTTTGCCGGAGGGGGTGGCCATAAGACTTTCACCAACCCGGCCAAGGGTAATGCGCACAAACTGGTCGACGCCCATCGGCGAGTGCATCGGCCGGGAAAGGGTCGCCTCGACGTAGTGCGATTCCGGTTCTCCTTGGCCAAGAAAAGATGAAATCATTTCCCGGACAAAGAGCCGCATGGTGAGCAGAGCGGATACCGGGTAACCGGGCAGGCCGATGACCGGGGTGTCGCCGATCATCGCCAGAATGACCGGTTTGCCGGGCTTGATGGCGACGCCGTGGACAATCACTTCGCCCACCTCGGCGAGCACCTTGGCGCTGAAATCGTGGGTGCCGGCTGAGGCCCCGGCGTTGAGAACGACGATATCATTGGTGGCAGCCGCTGCGAGCAGGGCCTTTTTTAAGAGCTCGGGGTTGTCGACGACCGGCAAGCTGCGACTGGCAATGGCGCCCCATTCCTGCAGATAGCCGGCGAGGATGCGCGAATTGAATTCAATGATCTGGCCGGGGCGCGGCGAACACTCTGGTTCGATGAGTTCGCTGCCGGTGGGGATGACGTGGGCCTTCGGCGGACGCTGCACGAGGATTTGTGTCACACCGGTGGCAAGCATGGCGCCCAGGTCGATGGCGCGTATCGTATGGCCTTCCGGCAGAATGAGCTCGGTCGCCACGATATCCTCACCAATGGTCCGGACATGCTGCCAGGGGGTGGCGGGGCTATGTAGCTCTACTTCGCCTTCATTGATAAAGTGAACGTCTTCGATCATCACCACCGCATTGCACCCCTCGGGGATGGCATTGCCGGTATTGACCGGCAGAAAGCGATCCTCTTTCAGGCGTATCGGTTTGGCTTCGCCGGCACCAGCCAAATCAAGAAAATGCACGGCAATGCCGTCCATGGCCGCAGCGTTATAGGAAGGAGAGGAGCGTAGAGCAAAGACCGGCTCGGCGGTTATGCGGCCGAGGCTATCGTCGACACGAATGCTTTCTTTGGGTTGTCGAGAAAAAAAGCCATGGCGGGTCAAGGCACCACGCCACAGGTTTTTGGCTTCGGCAAGGGGTTTGTTGCTGATATAGATGTCTCGATGTTTCATGGGTAAAGATATACCTTTATGGCTGTATTTTCCGTAGTGCCCTGGCTGTCTTCTTCGATAAGAAAGTAGCCGTCGGCACGGGAAAGAGTTGAAATCGATCCTGATTTTCCGAGAATCGGCTCGGCATACCAGGCGCAGTCTTCTTGAAAGAGTTTTACCCGCACCACATCACGCCGGCTGGGGGCCGAATTGATGTTGCGGGTCAATTGCGCCATGACCCAGGGGATGGGCAGCTCCGGCGTTTTGAGTTCTCCGGAAAGGCTCTGCATCGCCGGGCGAACAAAAAAATCAAAGCAGACCATGGCCGACACCGGATGCCCGGGCAGGCCGAAGATCGGGGTTTCGTTGCTCATACCGATCAGCACCGGTTTTCCCGGCTTGAGGGTGACCCCGTGGACGAGAATGCCGGGCGGGCCGAGGGCCTCGATGACCTGTTCGCCGAGATCGCGCACACCAACGGAACTGCCCCCGGAAAAGAGGACAATGTCGTTTTCACGGGCGGCGAGTTGCAAGGCCGGGAGAAAAATTTCCAACCGATCGGAAACCACCGGGTAGTCGGTATATACACCGCCGGCGCGCAGAACCTGACCGGCCAGGGCCAGGGAATTGATATTGCGAATCTGTCCCGGTCCGGGGACTTCGCTGTGGGCGATGATTTCGTCGCCGGTTGCCAGAATGCCAACCCTGACTCTTTTTCGCACCGTCACTTCGCCGATGCCGAGTCCGGCTAGTAAACCGATATCCTGCGGGCGCAGGAGCCTGCCGGCGGGCAGCGCCTCCTCGCCGAGGCCTATGTCTTCGCCTTTGGCGATAATGTTGGTCCCGGTGCCGACACCCTTAACAATTTCAATCAAGGTATCATCGACGGGGACACTTTGTTCAAGCATAACAACCCCGTCGGCGCCAAACGGCAAAAGCCCGCCGGTGGGAATCTTGTGGCAGCAACCTTGTTGCACCTGGCCCTGCGGCGCCTCGCCCATCTTCACCTCGCCGGTGATATTCAGGTAGCAGGGCGTGGACTGGCTGGCACCAAAGGTATCGGCGGCGCGCACGGCAAACCCGTCCATGGTCGAACGGGGTTCGGTCGGCAGGTTTACCGGAGAGATGATCGGTTCGGCGAGAACCCGGTCGAATGCCTCGGTCAGGGCAATTCTTTGGGTGGCGACCTTGATCCCTGCCAGATGGCCAAGGAGGATATCCTGAGCCTGCTGCACCGAGATCAAAGCGCTACGGCCCAGCATATCTTTAATATTGTAAGTTTTATCCATTGGTGCTTGCACTTTCGTTCTGTATCTTCAGATCAATCTTCGTCGCCTCGGCAAGTGCCGAAAGCAATGTAGGCATATCAATGACCTTTTTATCCAACTGCATTCGCACTATTGCCGGCTGGAGGCCAGGGCGAATGCGCAAAAAAGAAGAAAGCGCCGCAGCCGGCAACCGGACTCCGAGAGCCAATAATTCTTTTCCCCGCTCCAGGGCTATTGTATTAAAGAGTTTCAGGGTTACCGCAGTAGGTTTTTCCGACAGGGAATCGGCTTTGGTGACCTTTATTTCGCTGCGTAAAGCGGCATGGAAGCTGTTTCTACGAAAAATCGCTCCGGCCAGGCCAGGCATGGCTGCGGACAGGGCAAGTACCGGTTTTTCTCCGTGCAACAGTGTCGTGAGGTCGTCGATGGCAGTGCCGTTATGGAAAATTGTCTGCACCGCATTGGCCAGATATTCGGCGGTAAAACCCGGCAAAGCACTGAGAAATTGACCAAGGCTGGTACCGGCAGGAGTCATTATTTCTATGCCGGACTGCAAAACAGTGGTAAATAAAGGCAGCTTCTCCTCTGCGACTGTCAGCACCAGATGCGATAAAGATTGTTGATCGTCCATGCGGAAGGTTTTACACTGGAGTCGTTGACAAACGAGAATGGAAAGGCCACGGGGCCGATGCGAATGACATCATGTATTGGGCGCATTATACCAATATTATTTGATTTTGAGAAAAGAAAACATTCCCGTTCGGCCATATACTTCCTTATAAGGACAAAAAATGACAACGCAAGCACTCAGGCCTCTCGTCGGCTACACAGCCTTTGCCGGACCGGTGGTCACTATCATCATGGATGGCGTGGGCATTGGCGCCCGGGATGAAAGCGACGGAGTATTCATCGCCAACACCCCGGTTCTTGACCAACTTTTTCAAGAGCCGCTGATGCTTCGGCTCAAGGCGCACGGCACGGCGGTGGGTTTGCCTTCCGATGGTGATATGGGCAATTCCGAGGTTGGGCACAATGCCCTCGGGTCCGGCAGGGTATTTGCGCAAGGGGCACAATTGGTCAACGAGGCCCTCGTGTCCGGGCGAATCTTTGCTGGAGATGCCTGGCGCCAGTTGCAAAAATGCAGCTGGCGCGGAGCGACGATCCATTTTATCGGACTTCTTTCCGATGGTAATGTCCATAGCCATATACACCAGCTCAACGCACTCCTTGATCGCTGCGTGGCGGAAGGCTTTCCGAGAGTCAGGGTGCATACGCTCCTCGATGGCCGGGATGTCGACCAGAAAAGTGCCCTGCGCTATCTCGAACCCCTGGAGGAAAAACTGACCCGCTGCTCCGCTGCCGGTCGCGATTACCGTATAGCCTCCGGCGGCGGGAGGATGGTCACCACCATGGACCGTTATAATGCCAATTGGGCTGTGGTGGCAAACGGCTGGAAGGCACATGTCCTGGGGCAGGGGAGGATTTTTGCCTCGGCCTCGCAGGCGGTGCGGACATTCTACGCTGAAGATGCGGAAATGACGGATCAATATATGGACGCTTTCGTGGTGGCTGATACGGGCGGACCGGTCGGCACAATACAAAATGGCGACGGGGTCGTGTTCTTCAACTTCCGTGGCGATCGAGCAATTGAGATCTCCAAGGCCTTTGAGGAACCCGACTTCCATGAGTTTGACCGGGTGCGCTGGCCGAAGGTCTTCTTTGCCGGCATGATGCAGTACGACGGCGACGCCCTGATCCCGAAAAACTATCTGGTCGAACCCCCGGTCATCGAGCATACCCTCAGCCAGTATCTGTGCGCCGCACAGGTGACCGCCTATGCCATTTCCGAGACCCAGAAGTTTGGCCATGTCACCTACTTTTGGAACGGCAATAGGTCCGGGTACATTGACAAGCATCTGGAAACCTATGAGGAAATACTCTCAGACAAGGTGATGTTTGACGAGAGACCATGGATGAAGGCAGGCGAAATCACCGACAAAGTCATTGCCGCCATAGAAAGCGGTCGCCACAAATTTATCCGCCTCAACTTCCCGAACGGCGATATGGTCGGCCATACCGGGGTGGTGCCGGCGGTGAGGATAGCCGTTGAAGTCGTCGATCTTTGCCTGAAGCGGATTCTCCACGCCGTCGCAAAGGCCGGAGGCCTGGCGGTTATCACCGCCGATCACGGCAATGCCGATTGCATGTGGACAAAAAAGAACGGGAAGATCACCCCGATGGTTGCCCACACCCTCAACCCGGTGCCGTTTATCATCAAGGATTACAGCCAGGCAAACCTTTTCCGGCTTACAGGGGTGGACAAGCCGGGGCTGGCAAATGTCGCCGCGACCCTGTGCCTTTTGCTCGGTTTCGAGCCGCCCAAAGAATACGAGCCGGCGCTGGTTGCGCTGGTTTTATAACCCCCACCACAGGATGACATGACAGAATATATCAGCAGATCTGCACAAAAAAGACGGTTCAAAGACGAAGAAGAGGTTGCGGAAGAGCTTGCGCTTCTTACCGACAAGGACCTGAAGCTCCTGCCCGCGAGCCAAGGGGTCAAGGATGAGATCATCCGTTGCCGGACAGTGAAAGGCGGGGCGAGAAAACGCCAAGTGAAATACCTTGCCAAGGTTATGCGTGAGGATCCGGTTGAGGAAATTCTTGCCTTTCTTGCCGATCGCAAGGGTTCCCAGGTAAAAGTGGCCAAGTTGCAGCGGGAAGTGGAGAGGTTGCGCGATGTCATTATCAATGAGGCCATTGAAGTGCAGCAAGGCACCATCCACGCCGGTTTGCCATGGGAACCCAACTGGCAAGGTCCGGAAATCGAGGCGGTGGTCGGCTATTACCCGGTTGACGAGGCCGATCTGCGCAAAACCGTCCACCAGTATGTGAAAACCAGAATTCACACCTATTACCGGGAGGCCTTCAGGATCCTCAAGGCAGCTGTTGAAAAAGCGGAAATGCTGCGGAAAAAAGGCTAAAGCCGCCGTTCATGAATAACTTGCCCATTTCATCCTGCCATAGGAGATACAATGTCCATAAGAGACTTGGCCCTTGAGTTATACCGGGCGCAAAAGAAGGTGGCCGAGTTGCAAAAGGTCATTGTCGGGGTCGAGGAGGGTACGGCCGAGAAGCTTGGCCAAGAACTCCGGGCGGCGGAAAAAGAAATGGCCCTTCTTCGAAAAATGCTTGATGGTGAAAAGGCGTCAGGTGAGTTCCGTAAGAAATTCTCCGGATGGAAAAACTAGAACAACAGGATAGCATCGGCCATTGTTTCGGATTCGCCGGAACAGTCCTGTAAGCCGGTAAATCATTCGGATACAATGAGGCAAAAGACCAGCTGAGCGATGGCAAGATCAGCGCAGCTCGTCGCTGTCGACATAGGCGTAGGCACTATGTTTATGGATTGATTCAAAGCTCTCAACCCCGGTGGAGAACCAGATGATATTCGGATCGGCGAGGGCCGACACCGCCACTTTCCTGACGACGTCTTCAACGAACATCGGGTTGTTGAAGGCTTTTTCCGTCACATATTTCTCGTCCGGTCGTTTCAGCAGGGCGTACACCTCGCAGGATGCGGAGCGCTCGATCATGGCAATCAGATCCTCAACCCAGATAAAATTCTTGAACTTCACGTTGAGGGTGACCTCGGCCCGCTGGTTATGCGCACCACCGGCGCTGATCTCTTTGGAGCAGGGACAGAGGGTGGTGACAGGCACGCCAACGGTCAGGATAAATCCTTCATCGGCACCGATACCGCCGGAAAAGGTGCAGGTGTATTCCATGAGGCTGTGGGTATCGCTGACCGGCGCCTTTTTATCGAGAAAATAGGGGAAGGTCATCTCCAGCCGAACGCTTTTTGCCTGCAGCCCTTCTTGCAGCCTGGCGAGAATAGTCGAGAAACTGGTAACGGAAAGTTCACCCAGATAATTATTGAGAATGGAGGTGAAGGTTTCGACGCAATTATCCTTGCTGCCGTCCTGGAGCCGGGCCTGCATGGAAATAACGGCAATGGTGCTTTGCAGACCGCCGCTTTTTTCCTTAACTCTGACGGGGGTCTTCAGCCCTTGTAGACCAACGGTCTGGATATGCATTTTCCCGCCCAAAGAACCTTTATGCCATGATTTTAGGAGTCGTTACCAATGGGACCATTGCCGCCTTCTCCGAAAACGAAGATTTAATAAAACCGTTGATTCTTACTCTTTTTCCATCCGTTCAACAATAAGTAATCCGTTTCTATTGTGTCGTGCACGGCATAAGTGGTGGTAAAGAAATGGCAGAAAGAGCAGGAGTTATTTCACGCCCTCATCCTTAAGAGCCGCCAGGCCGTCCAGGTCGATGCTTCCGGCGGCATTCTTTAACGCCGAAATATCGGTGGTACTGCCGGAGACTTTAACGCTGAAGCGGTCGCCGACAATTATGGTGTATTCTCCGGATGATGCCTGGTTGTCCCACTGTTCATGGATGTAGACATTGTCCTTGCGATAAGTCTTCTCAAACCCGGTCGCGGTGATACTTTCCTTTTCGACGCCCATCCACCCGGCAAGGCCCATGACACCTTTGACAAGGCCCATGTCGGCAATCTCCACATGCAGGCCATTACCACTTTGGTCTTCATAGGAGGCGTCGGCGGTTGAAATCTGCATGCCCATTGCCCCGGTGCGCTCGGCGGATACCGAAGAGCGGGCCTTGCCGCCAAGTTTTTGCGGCAAAAAGGCCTGGATGCGTTCGGGCGCCAGTGTTTCGATCCGGCCGTTATTGCCGAGGGCGGTGGCCATCATTTTTCCCATGGCCTCGCTCTGCTGCTTGGCATCGCCTGACTGTTGCGCCTTCTCCATATCTTTGGAGGCAGATTCCATCTTCTTGGTCCAATCCTCCATCTTGCCGCCGACGCTGTTTTTGTCAAAGCCGGTGTCTGCCTGCTTGGTAGCTTCCGGGGTCGAGCGTCCGCCCATCATGTCGCTTATTCCGGTAATGTTTCCCACCGCGGCCGAGATGACAAAACCGACAATAACGGCAACGACAATGGTCACGGCCGTATAGCCCTTGGCCTTCTCAGCCGGACATCGCATCATAACCGGCAGGCCGAGGTAAAGCAGGTAGATGCTGTACAAAGAGCCGGCAAGCAGAATCATCATTCCCACCCAGGGCAGGAGCTGACCGACACCGGCAAGCCAGGCGGCGGTATAGGCATAGGCCACTGTTTTTAATGCCTGCAGGTCGTTTTTTGTGCCGCCGAAGGAAGGGGCAAGCAGATTGATGACCATGCCGACCAGATAAACACCGAGCAGGGCCATGACATAGCTGAACAGCATATTGCCGAGACCGGCGCCAAACCCCACCCGATAGGTGCCGAGGAGGGGGACATTGATCCCGAAAAAGGTCATTTTGAAAAATCCGCAGACCGGCCCGATAGCCGCCAGCACCATAATGTGGCCGAGATACAGATCCTTGATCGTCGTCTGTTCGCCGGCAACCACCGGCCATTCACTTTTCGGGCTAAAGAGGATCGCCTGTACCCGGGCAACTATCTTAGAAATATCCATGTGCTGTCTCCTTGTAACCGCAAATTAACCAAGCAGGGGGGAGCTCTTGCAAGAGCCTCTATTTTGCTGCACTGACAATAGCTCTAACTTTTGCCAAAGCAGTATTTATGACTTCGTCAGGGGCTTTCTCAGCAAAAGTAATGCCTCTCACTGTAAAGTCGATCATTTTTACTTGCTGGCAGAGAATAGCCCCGGAAACCATTCTGCCGTTCAAAATAACCTCAAAGCCATGACCTCTTACCCTGCTGGTGATCGGCGCAACCATTGCCAGCAGAGTCAGTTTGTTGAAAGACAGTAGCGAGAGAACAAGGGCCGGTTTTTTGCCCTGATATCCCCCTTGTCGGGAAAGGAATAGTTTGACAATGCTACCGCTATCTCCTAGGCTTGAAGCATCACAACACATCACGGCAGAACGCCCTCTTCCTCCCTGATCCGACAGAAGGAGCATCATGGTCACCCGGAAAAAAGATTCACGCAAAGAGAAAATTCAAAAACCGGCCGCAGGCCCGAGCGATACCCGGATACCCGAGACAGAGGCAGTCGCCGAACAGAGCATAGTCCAGGATCAACCCGAAAAAACAACGATCGGTTTCCCCATAGTCGGCATCGGCGCCTCGGCCGGCGGCCTGGCCGCCTTCGAAGCCTTCTTCTCCGGCATGCCCGCCGACGTCGACCCCGGCATGGCTTTTGTCCTGGTGCAGCATCTGGCCCCTGACCATAAAAGTATCCTCACCGATCTCATTCGCCGCTACACCCGCATGCAGGTCTTTGAGGTCGAAGACGGTATGCGGGTGCAGCCGAACTGCACCTACATCATCCCACCCGGCCGCGACATGGCCTTTTTGAACGGCAACCTGCAACTCCTGGCTCCTTCGGCACCGCGCGGCCAGCGCTTGCCGATCGACTTCTTCTTTCGTTCGCTGTCCCAGGACCAGCGCGAACGGGCCATCTGCATCGTCCTTTCCGGTACCGGTAGCGACGGCACCCTGGGAGTCCGGGCAATCAAGGGCGAGGGCGGTATGGTCATGGTCCAGAACCCCGAATCCACCGAATACGACGGCATGCCGAGAAGCGCCATCGCCACCGGTCTTGTCGACTACGAGCTGCCGCCGGGTGAGATGCCGGCCCAACTCATCGCCTTTGCCGGCCAAGCCTTCGGCAAAACCGTCCTGCGTGTCCTCCCCGCCACTCCTCAGAATGAAAACGCCCAACGTAAGATCTTCGTCCTCCTGCGCGGCCAGACCGGCCACGACTTCTCCAACTACAAGCAGAACACCATCCAGCGCCGCATCGCCCGCCGCATGGCCGTCCATCAGATAGAAACCATAGACGACTACGTCGCCTACCTGCAGCAGACGCCGACCGAGATCGAAGCCCTTTTTCGTGATCTGCTGATCGGCGTCACCAATTTCTTCCGCGACCAGGAGGTCTTCCAGGCGCTTGAGGAAAAGGTCATTCCGGGGATTTTTGAAGGTAAACCGGCAGGCTCTTTCATCCGTATCTGGTCGCCGGGTTGTTCGACCGGCGAGGAAGCCTATTCGCTGGCCATTCTCCTGGCCGAGTATATGGATAATCTGAAACAGAATTACAAGGTCCAGGTTTTTGCCACCGACATCGACAGCAGGGCCATTACCACAGCCCGGGCCGGTCTTTATCCGGCGAGCATTGCCGCCGATCTTACCCCGGAGCGACTGGCGCGATATTTTTCCGCTGAGTCCGACGACTCTGTCTACCGCATCCACAAAAACATCCGCGACATGCTGGTTTTCTCCGAACAGAACGTCATCAAAGATCCGCCGTTTTCAAAACTCGACCTGATAAGCTGTCGCAACCTGCTCATCTACCTCGACGGCGACCTGCAGAAGAAACTCATGCCCCTGTTCCACTATGCCCTCAACCCCGGCGGCATACTCCTTCTCGGTACCTCCGAGAGCGTAGGCGACTTTTCCGACCTTTTTCAAACGCTGGATCGTAAGTTAAAGATTTATAAGTGCAAAGACGATTTTCAAAACGCTAAACGCTCGGTCCTGGATCGCTTTCAGGCGCCACTTACGGCGACAGATCTCGCACCCCCGGAAAACACCGGCAAGAAGGCCGGCAGCGGCAAACCGTCGCTGCGCGAGCTGACCGAACAGACCCTGCTGCAACAGGTTGCCCCGGCCGGGGCGCTGGTCAACAGCAGCGGCGATATCTTCTATCTGCATGGCCGCACCGGCATGTACCTGGAGCCGCCGCCGGGCGAGACCGGCAGCTACAACATCCTGAAAATGGCCCGCGAGGGCTTGCGTCCCGACCTGGCCATAGCCCTGCACCGGGCGGTAAGAGAGAAAATCCCCGTGCGCCGTGCAAATCTGCGGGTCAAAACCAATGGCGACTTCACCCTGGTGAACCTGATGATCCGGCCGGTGGCCGCAGCTGTCGGCACAAAGATTGAAGAGCGCCTGTACCTGGTGATCCTTGAGGAATCATTGCTGCCGGAACCGGTGGGCAGCGATCCAGCCTTACACTCCGACGGCATGGAACCTTCGTCTGAGATCGACGTAGGTTCCCTGGCGGAAGGTCCGAATCAGCATATCGCCGCCCTTCGTCAGGAACTGCGGGCCAAAGAAGAATACCTGCAGACCGCCAATGAAGAACTCGAGACCTCGAACGAAGAACTCAAATCCTCGAACGAGGAAATGCAGTCGGTCAACGAAGAACTGCAATCGACTAATGAGGAGCTGGAGACCTCGAAAGAAGAGCTGCAGTCGGTCAATGAAGAACTGGCGACGGTCAATTCCGAACTGCAGACCAAGGTCACCGATCTGTCACGGGCCAACAATGACATGAACAACCTGCTGGCCGGCACCGGTATCGCCACGGTCTTTGTCGACCATAGCCTGCGCATCCTGCGCTTTACTCCCGCTACCACCCAGATCATTAATCTGATCCTGAGTGATCTTGGGCGGCCCGTCGGTCACATTGTTTCCAACCTGGTGGGCTACGACCGCCTGGTACAAGACCTGCACGTTGTGCTCGGCAGCCTCATTCCGCATGAAGTGGAGGTGCAGACCGCCGAGGGCCGGTGGTACACCCTGCGCATCCAGCCCTACCGGACTCTTGAAAACGTCATTGAGGGAGCGGTCATTACCTTCGTTGATATCACCGAAGTGCAGAATACGCGGGAGGCTCTGCGCGAGGCCAACAACCAGCTTCGCCTGGCGGTTGTGGTCCGTGATGCCTACGATGCCATTACCGCCCAGGATATGCACGGCCGGATCATCGCCTGGAACCCCGGCGCCGTGCGATTGTACGGCTGGAGTGAAGCCGAGGCGTTGGCCATGAATATCCGCGATCTGATCCCCGAGGGGCTGCGCGACGAAGCCCTGGCGACCATTCACCAGTTGAGCCGGGCGAAAATTCTTGAGCCGTACCTTACCCAGCGGATCACCAAAGACGGCACGATCATTGAAGTTCAGTTGACCTCGACCGCTCTCCTCAGTGCAACCGGGCAGATATATGCGGTAGCGACCACAGAACGGGTAAAGAGCTGATAATCAAGGCCAATCCTATAAGAGGCAAGATCATGAGCAACATAAGCGACCACCCCGAAAACAGCTCCCCGCGAGGCTCAGCTGTGGCTGGCAACGCCCAGGACCTTCGCCGTCGGGCGGAAGGGACCTTACGGCAAAAAGAGGCCAAGGAAGCAAAGGACCAGGCACCCATGTCGGCCGAAGAAACCCAATTGGTACTGCACGAGCAGCGGGTGCACCAGATCGAGCTTGAGATGCAGAACGAAGAACTACGCCGGACGCAGGTTGAGCTTGATAGCGCGCGGGCAGAGTATTTCAATCTCTACGATCTGGCCCCGGTCGGCTATTGCACGATCAGCGAGCAGGGATTGCTGCTGAAGGCCAACCTCACCGCCGCTAGTCTTCTCGGCGTTGCCCGGAGTGCGTTGGCCGGGCGGAGGATGTCGTCCTTCATCCTCAAAGAAGACCAGGATATTTACTATCGCCATTTTAAACAGCTTGTCGTAACCGGTGTGGCGCAGGTCTTCGAACTCCGCCTGTCGAAAAGCGACGGCACGATATTGTGGGCGCAGCTGGTGGCCACCGCCGTGCAGGATAATGACGGTTTAACCCTCTGCCGCCTGGCGCTGAGCGATATCTCAGCCCTCAAGAAAGCTGAGGGGAAGCTGCATGAAAGCGAGCAGAATTTCAAGAACTTAGTCAATTCCGGCATGGCCTTGATCTGGACCGCCGGAACAGATAAACTGTGCGACTATTTCAACGGCGTCTGGCTTGAATTCACCGGCCGTAGCCTCGAAGAGGAACTGGGCAACGGCTGGGCTAAAGGGGTGCACCCTGATGATTTTCAGCGCTGTCTGGGTATATACATCGGGGCCTTTGACCGGCAAGAGCCGTTCAGCATGGAATATCGCCTGCGGCACCACGACGGTACATACCGCTGGATAGTTGACGAAGGTTGCCCGCGCTACGACAGCCAGGGCGAATTCCTCGGCTATATCGGCCATTGCCTGGATATCGACGAGCGCAAGCAGGTGGAAGAGAAACTCCAGCAAACTCTCCAACAGTATGCCTTGGTACTGGACGGGGCGGCGGGTGGTATCTGGGACTGGAATGTCCCCGGCAAAACGGTGCACTTCTCTTCACGCTGGAAAAAACTGCGCGGCTATACGGATGAGGAAATCGGCGACAGCGAGACTCTCTGGCTCGACAACATCCACCCGGACGACAGGCAGGCGGTTAAGGCTCGAATTGCCGCCCATTTTGCAGGGAAAACGGCATACTACGAAGCAGAGTATCGCATCCATTGTAAGAACGGATCATGGAAATGGATTTACGACCGGGGCAAGGCAATTGAGGATTCCACCGGGAAGGTGGTGCGAATGGCCGGTTCGGAGATCGATATAACCGATCGTAAACAGGCGGAGGAAGAGCGATTGCATCTCCAGACCCAACTTCAGCAGGCCCAGAAAATGGAGGCCATCGGCACCCTGGCGGGTGGCATTGCCCACGATTTCAACAATATCCTCGGGGCCATCCTTGGTTACGCGGAAATCGCCCAGGAGGACAGCCCGACCGGATCGACGCTCAGAAAGGATATTGACCAGATTGTCATTGCCGGCCACAGGGCTAAAGACCTGGTCAAGCAGATTCTCGCCTTCAGCCGCCAGGCCGAGACCGTGCGTATTCCCCTGCAACCGGCAATAATTGTCCGGGAAGCCACGAAAATGTTGCGTTCCTCTCTGCCCTCGACCATTGAAATCCAGCAAAGTATTGATGTCGATTGCGGCTTGATTCTCGCCGATCCGACACAGATTCACCAGATTGTCATAAACCTTGGCACCAATGCCCTGCATGCCATGGAAGAGACCGGTGGCACCCTGTCCATTTCTTTGCAAAAGAAAACGCTGACTGACCAGGATGTTGTCAGTGATCCGGGCGTAAAATCGGGAGATTTTGTGCAGTTGTCGATCCGCGACACCGGACCGGGGATTGATCCGAAATTTTGGGGCAAGATCTTCGACCCCTATTTCACCACCAAGGAAATCGGCAAAGGAACCGGCATGGGCCTTGCGATCATCCATGGCATTGTAAAGAGTTATGGCGGATCGCTCTCTTTCCACAGCCATCCCGGCGAAGGCACAGTTTTTCAAGTATTATTGCCGGTCATGGTGCAGGAGGTTGTGGTTGAGGATAAACCTGCAGAGATTCTTCAGTTTGGCAATGAACGTATCCTTTTGGTTGATGATGAAGAGCTTCTTGCGGAAATGGGTAAAAGCATGTTGGAGCGACTCGGCTATCGGGTAACTGTCCGCTCCAGCAGCCTCGAAGCCCTGACGACCTTTCAGAATCAACCGGAGAAATTCGACCTGGTCATCACCGACCAGACCATGCCGGGCATGACCGGCAGCGACCTGGCGCGTCGTATCCTGCAGATACGCCCCTTTATGCCGATCATTCTTTGTACCGGCTATAGCAGCCTCATCTCGGAAGAAAAGGCAAAATCCTTTGGCATTAAAGGATTTGCCATGAAACCGTTGGCGCGAAAAAGTATCTCTGTACTGATTAGGGAGGTGCTGGCCGGACGAGCGGGTAACCAGGATTAGGGCAAAAGAGCATGGGGAATGGGTTCAAGATAGGAACGAAAATATAAGGGGTCCGGTGATGACTAGTAAAGAAAGCAGCGACAACGCTAAGAAAATCAAGCAGACACCGGAAGATATACGGGGGAGATCCCCGGAGGAAGTGCAGTGGATTCTCCATGAACTGCAGGTGCATCAACTTGAGTTGGAGATGCATAATGAGGAACTGCGCAGGATCCAGGCGGAACTCGACGCCGAGCGTGCCCGCTATTTTGATCTCTATGATCTGGCGCCGATGGGCTATTGCACAATCAGCGACAAAGGATTGATTTTGGAAGCCAACCTTGCAGCGGCCAGCCTCTTCGGGGTAACGCGGAGGAGTTTAATCAAGCAGCCGATATCCAGGTACATTCTCCAAGAGGACCAGGACATTTACCACCGACTGAAAAAGCAACTTTTTGCCACCGGTGCACCGCAGAGTTGTGAATTACGCATAATGCGCCGGGAGCAAACGTCCTTTTGGGTGCATCTGGCCGCAACCGTTGCCCTGGGCAAAGACGGGGAAACCGTCGGCCGCGTGGTGTTGAGCGACGTTCCCGAGCGGCAGCGGGCCGAGGACCGTCTGCGGCAGGAACAGCTCTTTTCCAAGTCCATTCTGGAGAGCCTCCCCGGCATCTTCTACCTGTACACCTACCCGGAAAATCGATTGATCCTCTGGAACAAGGCGCATGAAACACTTCTCGGCTATACGGCGGGTGAGATGGCAGGACGGCATGTGGCCGACTGGCACGTTCCGGAGGCCAAAGAAGCGGTTTTGCAAGCAATAGAAATGTTGATGGAGAAAGGTTACAATTCGATTGAGGCCCCCCTGATGGCAAAAGACGGCAATTTGCTGCCCTTCATTCTCACCGGTGGCAAATTTGAGACCGAGGGGCAACGCTATTTTATGGGGATAGGCGTTGACATCTCTGAGCGGAGATTGGCCGAGGAACAGTTGCGGGAGAATGTCGCTCGGCTGAAAGCGCTGCTCAATGCCACCTCCGATTCGGTGATTCTCATCGACCCCGAGGGCACTATTCTTGACCTCAACGAAAACTCGGCGCACCGCCGCGATCTGAATAAGGGTAAAATGCTCGGGCAGAATCTTTTTGATTTTCTGCCTCCCGAGGCGGCGGCCAATCGTCAAAAGGCTGTGATCCAGACCCTTCAGGAGAAAAGGCTCGTAGAGTATGATGAAAACCGCGGTGGAAAGGACTACCGGATTCGCCTCTTTCCGGTTGTCGATGAACAGGGGGAAGTCTTTCAAGTGGCCAGTTTTTCAAGAGATATAACCGAGAGAAAGCAGGCCGAAGAAGAAAAATCCCTGCTTGAAGCACAGTTTCATCAGGCCCAGAAGATGGAATCGGTGGGCCAGTTGGCGGGTGGCGTGGCGCACGACTTCAACAACATGCTGGGGGTCATCCTTGGGCATGCGGAGTTAGCCCAGAAAAAGTTGGATCCGTCCCATCCGGTTTTTAGTAACCTGGAAGAAATCCGCAAGGCTGCCACCCGATCGGCGCAAATCACCCGGCAGTTGCTGGCCTTTGCCCGCAAGCAGACGGTAGTGCCGAGGATACTCGACCTGAACGAGACGGTGGAAGGGATGCTGGAGATGCTGCGGCGGCTGATCGGCGAGAACATCAACCTTTCCTGGATACCGGAAAACGGTCTGTGGCCGGTACAGATGGATCCGTCGCAGATCGACCAGATCCTCGCCAATCTCTGCGTTAATGCCCGGCATGCCATTGGCGGTGTCGGAAAGATCACCGTTCTGACAGGCAACAGTTCTCTCGATGAGCAATACTGCGACAATCACGCCGGTTTCGTGTCGGGGGACTATGTGCGGCTGGTCGTCACCGACGATGGTTGCGGCATGGACCGGCAAACCCTTGCCCACATTTTCGAACCGTTCTTCACCACCAAGGCGGTCGGCGAGGGCACCGGCCTCGGTTTAGCCACGGTGTACGGCGCTGTCAAGCAGAATAACGGCTTCGTCTATGCCGAAAGCGAGCCGGGGCAGGGTGCAACTTTCACCGTCTACCTGCCGCGCTACAAAGGGGCGGTTGGGCAGGCACAGACGGCAGAGGCGATGGACGTCGTCCTGCCCGGTCATGAAAACATCCTGCTGCTGGAGGACGAGCCGGCAATCCTGGAAATGACCACAACGATGCTGCAACTTCTCGGCTACACAGTGCTGGCGACAGGTACGACGGAGGAGGCCCTCCGTCTGGCGGCGATGCACGAGGGCGAGATCGATCTGCTCTTAACCGATGTTATCATGCCGGAGATGAACGGCCGGGATCTGGCTGGGCGACTTTTGGTCGGCCAACCGGAAATGAGGGTCCTGTTCATGTCAGGCTACGCCGCTAATATCCTTACCCACCAAGGTGTTCTTGATGCAGGGGTGAATTTTCTTGAGAAGCCCTTTTCCATGCAAGAACTGGCGGCTAAGGTTCGGCAGACGCTGGAGAATTGAGGGGCGAGCAATCACGGTAAGGAGTGGCGTATACATGGTCCGGTTGATTGAGGATAGTGCGACAGAAGAGTAATATACAACAATAAATTATTTCTGGTGATAGCATATTATGGAACATCATTTTTTTGTACGTGCTGTTACACATATTTTCAGGACGCCCTTTTTCAAACTCATTCTTTTGATTTTTCTTCTGATATCCGGGGCACTCTTTCTTATCCAAAAAGAGATTGTTTTCCCGGTGTTTCAGAAAATGCAAAAGGCCGGCGTTGAGTCTGAAGCCGCCAGGACTGCAAATCATCTTCGCAATCTGCTGCACATCAAAAATGAACCTGTCGAATCACTTTTGTCGGAAGCTCTCAGGCAGGATCTTCTTGAAAACATGATTGAATTTCAACTGATTAAGGTCAAGATTTTCAATTCTTCCGGGCTAACAGTGTACTCTTCGGAAGCAAAGGAAATCGGCGAAATCAACACGCGTGATTACTTTCATGGGCAAGTTGCCAAAGGAAAAATCTTTTCTAAAATTGTCGAAGAGAATCAGACCTCAATGGAAGGCAAACCCGTACCGGTCAGCGTCGCCGAGGTGTACGTGCCAATCCTGAGTAATGGACATTTCCAGGGTGCATTTGAGATATATTATGATATCACCGAACAAAACAGGAACATTGTCAGGAATGAGCTGATCTTCGAAATTGCTTCCTTCTCAACCTGGCTTCTTCTGACACTTGTTTTCGTCTCCCTGCTTATCAGGGCCAGTTGGGCAAATATATTAAAAACAAGGGCAGAGGAAACGCTTACCGACACCAATCACTGGCTGGAACGCACTGTCGCCGAAAAGACCAGGGAAATTAAAGCGATCCAGGAAGTATCGATTCAGGCGCTTGCCATCTTGGCCGAGCATTACGACCCCGATACCGGAGAACACCTGAAACGGATACAATTGTATGTCAGATTTCTCCTCGAATATTTGTCATCATCAGCGAATCAATACAGCGAATATGTGCAACACCACGCCGGCTATATTGAGGCAATCGTCTTTGCCTCTCTTCTCCACGATGTCGGCAAGACAGCGATTCCATTGGAGATATTGATTAAACCTGGGAAGCTCACCCCGGAGGAATTTGAGATCGTCAAGAACCATACAACCATAGCCGGTCAGGCGCTGGATAGTGCCAACCTCATATTCAGGAAAGAATTCGGTAAAGACAGCTATCTCGCCCTTGCCAGTGATATTGCCCTTTATCATCATGAAAAATGGAATGGCGAGGGATATCCGCATCAACTGAAAGGCACTGATATTCCGTTATCGGCAAGGATTACCGCCATTGCCGATGTCTATGACGCATTGACCAGCGAACGCCCCTATAAAAAACCGTGGATCCATGAAAGTGCCTACGCGGAGATCGTCAAGGGTTCCGGCAGCCACTTCGAACCCTATCTGGTGGAAGCTTTCAAGCATTGCCAGGAACAATTCAAGCAAATTTCCGAGAATACCGTGAGAAATTGATTATACTATCGGTGCAACTTTTTGTTGTTGTGTAATCGGAAAGGCATATCGAAGATGGGGCAAAAGGACGGCAAGAGGCCTTTTTGCCCGGTTATTTTTTCAAAAGGAGATTCACCCATGTATAAATATTTCGCCTTTATATTGGCTGTCGGAGCGGCAGCTCTGATGAACCTCGCGTCCCTCGCGTCCCTCGCGTACGCCGAGGCCCCTAAGGTGCAAACCCAGGTGCCGGGCTATTACCGCATGCAGCTTGGTCAGTTTGAGGTTACCGCTCTGTACGATGGCGCCATCGAGCTCGACACCAAGCTTCTGAGGAATACCACGGCTACCGATCTCCAGCGGCTGCTGTCCCGCATGTTTGTCGGCAACCCGAAGATGCAGACGGCGGTGAACGCCTATCTCATCAACACCGGCAGTAACCTGGTGCTGGTCGATACCGGTGCCGCCAAACTGTTCGGTCCGACGCTGGGTTTTGTGCTGCAGAACATGAAGGCCTCCGGTTATGAACCGGGCCAGGTGGATACGGTCATCATTACCCATCTGCACGCCGACCATATGGGCGGGCTGAACGATGCCGGCGGTCAGCCGCTTTTCCCGAAAGCGAAAATTCTTGTGTCGCAGGCTGATAACGACTTCTGGCTATCACAGAAGGTCGCCGATGGCGCGCCCGATGCCGTCAAGCCATTCTTTAAAATGGCTCGTGACAGCGCCGCCCCGTACCTGAGCAACGGCAAGTGGACAACCTTCACCGAAGGCAGCGTGCTCGTGCCCGGCATTCAGGCAGTCAACGCCAATGGCCATACGCCGGGCCACACAGCCTATGCCATTCAGTCCGATGGACAAAAACTGCTTATCTGGGGTGATCTGGTGCATGCCCACGCCGTGCAGTTTGCCCGGCCGGGTGTTTCCATTGAGTTCGATATTGATCAGAAACAGGCCATCGCCACCCGGCGGAGCATTATGAAAATGGCGGCGTTCAACAAAATCCTGGTGGCTGGAATGCACCTGCCCTTTCCCGGCATTGGCTATGTGCGGGACGAGGGCAAGGGAAGTTACAGCTGGGTGCCGATAGAGTTTGCACCGCTGTCCAAGGCGGCAAACTGATGGCTCGAAGAGGTTGGCGTTTTGAAGGAACATCGTTCAAACTGAAAACACAAACGAGGTCATAATACTTCTGAATGACGGATGGCATCTGCACGAAAGAGGTCTGAACCTGACCCTTTTGTGTTGCGGTCCGCCAAGTTTTGATCTAGTGTCTTGAAATATTGTGGAATTGTTGAAATTTGCTAAGAGCAAAGCTATCTGTGATCATTGCTTTGTATCTTTGTTGAAAACTCAAAAATTACCTGGTTAGCAGATCTTTTGACTTACCGTTCGGGCTTCGACCCATATTGAGGAGAAATAAATGGCTGTCATCGAAGGATTTCGAGTTCAGAACTACCGTGCCCTCCACGATGTGACGCTGGGTAAGCTCTCCAGCCAACAAGCCGGAGAGCCGTTGACACCTTTCACAGTAGTAATCGGCAAGAACGGAGTGGGTAAAAGCACCTTGTTCGACGCCTTTGGATTTGTGGCGGATTGTTTGTCCACCGATGTGGAAAGTGCCTGCGACATGAAACAGCGCGGCGGTTTTGATCGCCTCCGTTCGAAGGGAATAGATGAACCCATCCGCTTCGAAATTTATTACCGCGAGGCGCCCAATGAGCGGCCGATCACCTACGAGTTGGCGATAGCACTGGATGCCTCGGGAAGACCATTCGTCGAATCCGAAGTGCTCAAACAACGGCGCAGACTCCAGAAACACGGTCGACCCTATCCGTTTCTGCGCCTGAACCACGGCAAGGGCATGGTCTGGGCGGGGGAAGAAGCCGTAGAGATTGAAGGTGAGGAAGATCGATCCCAAACATCAGTGGAACTTACCGATACCAGGCAACTCGGTATCGCAACGTTAGGCACACTGAAGGAACATCCGCGGATCAAACGCTTTCGAGATTTCCTCAAAGGCTGGTATTTATCCTACTTCTATCCTGATGCCGCTCGTAGCCTGCCGAGTGCTGGTCCACAGCGGCATTTGAATATTCACGGTGACAACATCGGCAACGTAGTGCAGTTTATGGAACGCGAGCACAAAGCGCGATTCAAGGCCATCCTCGAACGCATTGCGGCCAAAATTCCAGGCATTTCCAGCATCGATACGCAGCCAACTGAGGATAAACGGCTGTTGCTGCGCTTCAACGACGGCGCTTTTGGAGACCCTTTCTTTGCCCAGCAGATGTCAGATGGCACCTTAAAGGTTTTTGCTTACCTGCTGTTATTGGAAGACCCAGAGCCACCACCGTTCATTTGCATAGAAGAGCCGGAAAATGGCCTCTACCACAAACTATTGGAGGCATTGGCCCAGGAGTTCCGTTCTCATGCCACCGGTAAGAAAAATGCACCGCAGATATTCGTGACCACGCACCAACCTTACTTTGTTGATGCGCTGACGCCCAAGGAAGTGTGGATTCTAGAAAAAGGCACGAATGGCTATTCGACCGTGCGTCGGGTCTCTGAATTGGAAGACGTGAAAAACCTCGTAGCTGAAGGCTTGCCTTTGGGCGGTCTTTGGTACAGCGACTATCTTGACGCGAGGTAAACATGCATATTGAGATATTGGTGGAGGACAGTTCAGGGGAAAGATTACTGCAATTGTTGTTGCCTCAGTTTCTGGGAATGCAAGGCAATCCACATACTTGGCGATTTCATGACTACAAAGGTATCGGCCGAATTCCTCAGGGCTTAGCACCCAAAACCGATCCTGCAAAGCGGATTCTGCTTGATCGACTGCCAAAGGTATTACGCGGATATGGTAAGACACCCGGAATCGATGCTGTTGTGGTCGTGCTCGATACCGATAAACGCGATTGTGTTGCCTTCCTGGCCGAGTTAAAAAGTGTCGCCAATGCATGCAATCCGGTACCTAACACACTGTTTAGACTCGCTATCGAAGAAATTGAAGCCTGGTATCTTGGTGATCAGAATGCTTTGTTGGCGGCCTATCCACGCGCAAAACCGGATGTACTTAAAAAGTATGTTCAAGACAGCACCTGTAGCACATGGGAATTGCTTGCCGATGCAGTGTATCCGGGTGGATCGGCTGCGATCAAGAAAGCCGGTTGGCCATTACCGGGGCAAGTGAAACATGAATGGGCCAAAAAGATCGGTCCGTTGATGGACCCCAACAGGAACATCTCGCCCAGTTTTGCAAAGCTCAGGGAAGGATTGCGCCGGCTCGTCGCGGAGAGCAAGTAAAGTGGACTAGATTGATGCGTATCGCCATAGTATCAGACATTCACGGCAATCTGCCCGCACTTGAGGCAGTCGCAAGGGACATCGACCGGCGCAGCGTGAATGCGGTCGTCAACCTGGGCGATAGTCTCTCCGGACCCCTTTTACCGTTTGAGACGGCGCAATTTCTGATGGCCCGGAACTGGATCCACCTTTCCGGCAACCACGAACGGCAGCTTCTCACCCTGGGGCCGGGCGAGCGTGCCGCGTCCGACGAATTTACCCATTCGCAGCTCACTGCCAAGGAAATTGCATGGATTGCCGCGCAGAGATCCATGGAGCGGTTCAGTCCGGAAGTGGTGCTGTGTCACGGAACGCCAGCAAGTGATGTCGAATACTTTCTTGAAACCGTCGAGCCCACACATGTGCGTGCCGCCACGCTCTCTGAAGTCGACGCACGCCTCGGCCACCTTGAAGCAGAGCTCATCGCCTGTGGACACACGCATATCCCACGGTCAGTGCGGGCAACAACAGGCCAACTCATCGTCAATCCCGGGAGTGTCGGCCTGCAAGCCTACGACGCCATGCATCCACATCCCCACGTCATGGCGACCGGCTCACCCGATGCCCGCTACGCAGTCGTTGAGCGTTTGGCGGATGTATGGGTTGCCAGCCTCATCTCGGTGCCGTACGCAAACCAAAAAATGGTGCAACTCGCACTGACAAGGCAAAGGCAAGACTGGGCATGCGCCCTTGCATCCGGGTATATTTGGTGAAAAGGAAACCATAATGAATAATAGAGCCTTGATACTCATTAATGGCCTAGAACTCTTGCCGCATCCGGAGGGAGGATATTATAAAGAGATATACCGCTCAGAGACCACGGTACATTCGCCCCATGCCGGAGGAATGCGCCATGCCCTGACCGACATCTATTTTCTGTTGTTATCCTGCCAGGTAAGCAGGTTGCACCGCGTGCTGCATGATGAAATCTGGCACCTTTATGAAGGCGCGCCACTGATCCTGGTCGAGATAGAGGCAAATGGCCTGGAGATGCGTGAGGTTCGCCTGGAGGGTTGTGGTCCTACCCCAAAATACAAACATTGTGTAAAAGGTGGGAATTGGCAGGCGGCTTACAGTACGGGCGAATATACACTGGTTGGCTGTACGGTTGCACCCGGATTTGTCTTTGAGGATTTTCGGTTTTTATCGCAGGAGGCAGAGCTGCAATCGATTGTTCTGGAAAAATTTCCAAGTGTTAGTCATCTGCTCTGAAGCTGGAAACGAAAAGAACATTGTAAACGCTATGCATAAATTCATCCACGTCGCCGATATCCACCTTGACAGCCCGCTCCGGGGCCTTGAAGCGCACGACGATGCGCCGGTTGCCGAGATTCGTGGAGCGACGCGAAGGGCCTTTGACGCCCTCATCGACCTGGCCATCGACGAGGCGGTTGCTTTTATTCTTATTGCCGGCGACCTGTATGACGGCGATTGGAAGGATTACAATACCGGACTTTATTTCGCCGGTCGGATGGGCCGCTTGGCCAGGGCCGGGATCAAGGTCTTCATCGTTTCCGGCAATCACGATGCGGCAAGCCAGATCACCAAGGCCATCCCCTGGCCCGATAATGTCAGGGTTTTTTCTGCGCGCAAACCCGAGTCGATAAAGCTCGAAGAACTGGGGATCATCATCCACGGCCAAAGTTATTCCTTCCGCGCCGTGACCGATAATCTGGCGGTCGGCTTCCCTCGCAAAGAGTCTGGCTATGTCAATATCGGCCTGCTGCACACCTCGCTTACCGGGCGGCCGGGGCATGAGGATTACGCACCCTGCGCAGTCGCTGAACTGCAGGCTAAAGGCTATGAATACTGGGCTCTTGGCCATGTGCACCGGCGGGAAATTGTTGCCGAGGAACCGTGGATTGTCTTTCCCGGCAATCTCCAGGGGCGGCATATCAGGGAAGACGGTCCCAAGGGTATCACCATCGTCACCCTGCAGGAGGGGCGGGTCACCGAGGTGCAGGAGCGGTCCCTTGATGTGCTGCGCTGGGTCACATGCCGGGTGGATCTGTCCGACTGTGCTAGCCTGGAGAATGTTTACAGCGCGGTGCGCCAGGGCTTTATCCGTGAACGTGACCTGGCCGACAGCCGGACCCTGGCGCTGCGCCTGGTGCTATTCGGCAGCACGTCCGTCCATGCGGCACTGCTCGCCCGGACGGCCGAGTTGACCGAGGAGTTCCGGGGCATAGCCGCCGGGCTCGGTGAATTGTGGCTGGAGCAGGTGCGGTTTCAGACCCAGCGCCAAGTGCGCCTTGAGGATACCCTTGGCGACGATACCCCGCTTGCCGGTCTTCTTACGACCATTCACCAACTGGAGCTGGACGGTGACAGCCTCCTGTCCCTTGTGCCGGAACTGGCGGTCCTGAAAGCCAAATTACCGGCGGAGATCGACAGCGGAGATGAACCCTTCCTTGAATTGTCACCTGCAAAAATCGCCGAACTGCACGCCGAAGTGCGGGAACTGCTGATAGCCAAACTTCTCCACCTGGGAGGGGGCAAGTGAGACTCATCCGACTTGATCTGAAGGCCTTTGGCCCCTTTACCGACCGAACACTCGAATTTACCACCAAGGCGCCTGGCTTGCACCTTATCTTCGGTCCGAACGAGGCCGGGAAAAGCACTTCACTCCGGGCATTGAAGGCCCTGTTGTATGGGTTTCCGCAACAGACGCCGGATAATTTTCTGCACAACTATGACCAACTCCTGGTGGCCGGCTGTCTTCGCAGCAGCGCCGGGCAGGAGCTGTCCTTTCAGCGGCGGAAAAAACGCGTCGGCGACGTCCTCGATACGGCCGGCAATCCCCTCGATGCGGCGGCCTTGGCGCCTTTTTTACATGGTCTGGAAGCGACCATCTTTTCCTCCCTCTACGGCATAGATCATGACGCGTTGGTGCGCGGCGGGGAAGAGATTCTTGCGCAAAAAGGCAAGGTGGGCCAGGCCCTCTTTGCCGCCGGAGCCGGGATTTCCTCGGTCAGTGAAGTCGTCGCGCAGCTTGAAAAAGAGGCCGCCGAACTGTTCAAGGCCACCGGTCAGCTGCCGGCTATCAATGTGGCGACGAAGCGATTCAAGGAATTGCAAAAAGAAATGAAGGCGGCAGGGCTTTCCGTGAAAGACTGGAAAGAACATCGCAAGGCCTTGGAGGATGCCGAGGCTGCCCGTACCAAGCTCGAACTGGAACGCGATCAAAAGAGCACCGAGCTGCACCGTCTCGAACGATTAGGCCAAGCCGTGCCGGAACTGGCGGCGCTTGCGGCAAGGCGCGCTCATCTGCAGGCTTTGGGCGAAGTTGTCCTCCTTGATGCGGATTTTGCCGAGAGATACCAGAAAGTCAGCCGGGATATGCGGGAGGCCGGACAACGCTTGCAGATCGATCGGGAGCGCTTGGCAAAACTTACCGAGCGGCGCCATAGCGTATCGCTCAACAAAGAGCTTCTGCATGAGGCGGGGCGGGTCGATGATTTTCATCAGCGCCTTGGCGAATACCGCAAAGGCCAGAAGGACCGGCCGGAGAGAAATGGCATGCGCATCAGTCTGCGCAGCGAAGCGGGGCGCTTGCTCCAGCAGGTGCGACCCGATTTGCCCCTGGAAAAGGTTGAGCTATTGCGGCCGCTGCTTGCCAAAAAGCGGACAGTGCAGGCTTTAACCACCCAGTATGCAGCCATACGGCAACAGCTGGCGGTGGCGGAAAAGCAAGGCAGGGCGGCGGAGCAGGAGCACCAAAAGGTCGAAACAGGCGGTGCGGCAATGCTTGCACCCGTTGACACCGGCAATCTTCTGCAGGCGATAGAATTGGCGAGGAAGGTCGGCGATATAGACGGCCAGCTGGCGAGTAACCGCGGCGAACTCGAACTGCAGAAAAAGGAGTGTCAGACCGATCTGCAACGCCTTGGCCTGTGGACCGGTGAGTTGACCGGTCTGATGGAACTGGCCTTGCCGCTCGCCGAGACTGTGCAAAAATTCGAAAAGAGTTACGGGGAGGTAAGCGATGCCGGGAGGGAGATTGAAAAGGCGCGGAAAAACTACGAGAAGGATGTGCATCAGGTCCTGACGGAAATCAGAAGGGTCGAAGGCGTAGGCCTTGTCCCCAGTGAAGAAGAGCTGGCTCTGACCCGTGAAAAGCGCCGGCAGGGCTGGCGGCTGTTACGGCGGCAGTGGCTTGATGGTGAAGATGTTGCAGAAGAAAGCCGGGAATATGCCCCGGAACAGCCTCTGGTCGAGGTGTATGAAGCCTATGTCGGCCAGGCCGACACCATAGCCGACCGGCTGCGCCATGAGGCCGATCGGGTCGCCGGGGCGGCCGCCTTGCACGCCCGGATGGAGTCCTTGGGGGAATCCCTGGTCGAAAATAACCGCGACAGGGAGGCCTTGCTGCTCCGGGCAAAAGAGCAGGCAGCTGCCTGGAATCGGATATGGCGACCGGCTTGCCTCGTTCCGCTGTCGCCGCGGGAAATGGGCGGGTGGCTGGCCGGGATCGACAAACTGCGCTTCAAAGGGGCCGATCTCTTTAAGAAACACGAACAACTGGACCGGGACCTGCAACGTTGCGAAGGGTTAAAGGGAGCGCTGAAAAAAGAGCTTCTGGCCATCGGCGAGAGTGTCTCCGGCGGCCACGAGTTAGGCCCCGTGCTGGTTGCTGCCGAGACGGTTCTGGCAAAACTTGCCGACCGGAAAAAAGAACTTGAAAAATTCCGCGAGCAGCGGGAAAAGGCGGCAAAAGATATGGGGCGGGCGGCGGAAGATCTGATGGCCGCCCGCAAAGCCTTGGTCGAGTGGCAGGAGCAGTGGCGAAAAGCCCTTGTCGGCTTGGGGCAGGAGGGTGAGGTGACGCCCCTTGAAGCAGGCGATCTGCTTGAGGTCCTGCAGGGTTGCTTTGATAAGGTAAAGGAGGCCGATGACCTGCAAAAGCGCATAGACGGTATTGACCGTGATGCGGCCCAGCTCGACCGGGAGGTAAAGGCCTTGCTCGACAAAGTTGCTCCGGAAATTTCAGGCCAGCCCCTTGACCAGGCGATTTTGCAGCTGCGGCTTCTCCTTGGCCAAGCCCAGAAAGATGGTGCACTGTATGATGAACTCACCAAGAATCAGAGGACTTTGCAGGAAGAGATCCAGGCCAGCGAAAGTGTTTGGCAATGTGCCGGAGAGCAGATGGCCGAACTCCTGCTCTTAGCAAAATGCCACAGCCAGGCGGAATTGCCGGCAATAATTGAGCGATTTGCCCATTACCAGCAACTGTGGCAGAAGATTGTCGAGCATGAGGAAAACCTCGCGAAGATTGGTGCCGGGGTGTCGCTTGCCGAACTGGCCGCCCAAGCGGCGGCGGTGAATAGTGATGAACTGCCGGTGCTTATGGAAGGGCTCGTCCGGGACACCAAGGAAAGGCTGCATCCCGAGATCAATCGCCTCTCCCAGGTCGTCGGCGAAGAGAGCACCAGGCTTGCGGCCATGGACGGCGGGGCTCGGGCGGCCGAACTCACCGAGGCGATGGAGCGCGAGTTGGCCCTCATTCGCCGGCTGGCCGGAAGATATACCCTGGTGAAACTGGCGGCGAGGGTGCTGCAACAGGCAATCGACCGCTACCGGGAAGAGCATCAAGATCCGGTTTTGAGGATCGCCGCAGGCTACTTTCAGAAGCTGACCCTCGGTTCTTTTGCCGGATTACGCACCGATGTCGATGATGCCGGGCAACCGGTTTTGGTCGGGGTGCGGGAAAACGGCTCCCGGCTCACCGTTGACAAAATGAGTTCCGGCAGCCGCGACCAGATGTTTCTCGCCCTCCGCCTGGCGACTCTTACCTGGCGCCTTGAGACCGACGAGCCAATGCCCTTTATCATCGATGATATTCTTATAAACTTTGACGATGTCCGGTCGCGGGCAACGCTGCAAATTCTTGCCGAGCTGGGTGAAAAGAATCAGGTGATTCTTTTCACCCATCACCGGCGAATTGTTGAAGAAGCGAGGATGCTTGAAGGACAAGGTGGCGTGCAAATTCATGAACTCGCTTCCTAAACGTTAACACCTCTCCCATCGCACTTATCGAATTCTTGGTCTTTCTTCGACATCTTCAGCGAGCTCATCCTTGAGAGGGACTCAATATATCCATCCCCTTTTTCATTTTCTTTTTGACCTTTGTATCTCATTTTTGGTTCATCCGGTTTAAGCATACTTTTCAAATACGAATGTGGACATACTCCTTTCTTTATGGTGAGACCAATCAACTCATAAAGGAGGTAGAAGCATGTCCACAAGCATATTGTACCATGGGTTCGGAATTTATGGC
>JANNQF010000038.1:0-40074 GCA_031441605.1 Deltaproteobacteria bacterium | reverse complement strand
TTTGGTACGAAAAAAAGAGAGCAACGTCCAGGAGCAGCGTTGCAACCCGACCACCGAATGGTGGTCAGTGAATCTTTTGACCATGCCGCTTTGAGCGGCTCACATTTTTAATACCACCGGCTTTGCCGGTGGATACTTATTGAACACGACCTTATCGTAGTCTTCAAATTGGAGTGTTTTGCAGGAGCAGAGAGACTCCGCCTGCCCGAAAATCGACGCTCAAGAACATATTGATGTAAATATAAATATAAATTTAAAATATTTGACAATTCCGCAAATATTAATTAAAAATATATCAAATAACTAATTTCAATCCATTGCAGACAGGGGATAGCCTGACCGAACACACGCCATAATGGACATAGACGACACCAATATCCAGATTCTTCGCCACTTAAAAGACGGACGGAAGTCCTTCAAGCTCATCGCTGAAGAGCTGTCCGTCACCGAAAACACCATTCGCAGTCGGGTCAACAAATTGGTGGACGAGGGGATACTCAAGTTTTCCGGAACCGTTCAGGTTGACGTTCTAACCGGCCATAACCTCCTGTACTTGGGAGTGAAGCTGAAAAACATGGAGCTGCAAAAAAAGGCCGAGGAGTTCAGCCGCCTGCGAGGCGTGGTTTCCGCTGCGATCGTCACAGGCAGGTACGATATAATTCTCCACGTACTTTTGGGGCAAGGCTACAGTCTGCTGGAGTTCATCACCGAGCAGGTGGCCCGCATCGAAGAGGTGCAGACGGTGGAAAGCTTCATCGTCTATAAGGGCTACAACCTGAAAGTTCCCTATATCCTTTGATTTACTAAGCCGTCGTTCAACAATAAGTAATCCGTTTCAATGTCATAAACGGCATAAGGGGCCGTAAAGAAATGGTGAAAATAGTATGAGTTATTTCTTAACGGCCCCTAAACACTCACCACAGGAGACAACAATGATCGTCGGAATTCTCAAGGAAATCAAAATCGCTGAAAACAGAGTGTGCATGACCCCCGCAGGTGTTGAGGTCATGTGCCATCACAAACATCAGGTTCTCGTTGAAACCAACGCCGGCAAAGGCAGCGGCTTCAGTGACGCTGAATATGTCCAGGCGGGTGCCACCATTGTTGCCACAGCTGCCGAGATTTTTGCCAAGTCCGACATGGTCATGCATGTTAAAGAGCCGCAGCCGCAGGAATATGCCCATATCAAGAAGGGCCAGATCGTCTTTACCTATCTGCATCTGGCCGCCGATGAGCAGCAGACCCGTGCCTTGATCAAGGCCGGATCGGTAAATATCGCCTACGAGACGATCCAGAAGGCCGATGGCTCTCTGCCGCTCCTCACCCCGATGAGCGAGGTGGCCGGGAGAATGGCCGCCCAGGAGGGTGCCAATTACCTGCAGATGACCAAGGGCGGTCGGGGCATTCTCCTCGGCGGCGTACCGGGTGTTGAGCCCGGCACCGTCGTGGTTATCGGTGGCGGTGTCGTCGGTATCAATGCCGCCTTTATGGCCTGTGGCCTCGGCGCCAAGGTCTACCTGCTGGACACCAACCTTGACCGTTTGCGCTATCTCCGCGAAGTCATGCCCAGTAACTGTTTCCCGATCATGAGCAGCGTGCCGAAACTGCGCGAGCTTCTGGCCCAGGCAGATCTGGTCATCGGCGCGGTCCTTATCCCCGGCGCCAAGGCCCCCAAGCTGGTTACCAGGGAGATGCTGAAGGTCATGAAAGAGGGTTCGGTCATGGTTGATGTGGCCATCGATCAGGGTGGCTGCTTTGAGACCTCGAAGGCCACCTCCCATGACAATCCAGTCTACACCGTTGATGGCGTAGTGCATTACTGCGTTGCCAACATGCCGGGCGCGGTCGCCAAGACCTCCACCCTGGCGCTGACCAACGCCACTCTGCCCTATGCCCTGCAGATCGCCAACAAGGGTTGGAAAAAGGCCGCCCAGGACAACGTCGAGATCGCCCGCGGCGTCAATATTATCGACGGCAAAGTCACCTATCAGGCAGTTGCCGAGGCCTTTGGTTTGAATTTCACCCCAATCACCGAGCTTCTGTAAAAGAGAGACAGTACAATGCAAAAAGGCCGACTCGGAAACGAGTCGGCCTTTTTTTTACTCACCTTGCGGCTTGTCCTTCTCAACTCCTCGCTTGTCCCCACAGCAGAAAAGCCTTGATAAAAGAGTCGAGATTGCCGTCGAGCACCGCATCGACGTTGCCGGTTTCGTGCTCGGTACGGTGGTCCTTGATGAGCCGGTAGGGCTGGAGGACATAGGAACGGATCTGGCTACCCCAGGAGATGCCCTTTTTATCCCCGGCCAAGCCTTCCTGCCGCTCGGCATTTTTTTGCTTTTCCAGGGCATAAAGATGCACGGTGAGCATTTTCATGGCGGTGTCCTTATTGGAATGCTGCGACCGCTCATTCTGGCACTGGACGACGATTCCCGTCGGCAGATGGGTAATGCGGATGGCCGAGTCGGTCTTATTGACATGCTGTCCGCCGGCACCGCTGGAACGGTAGGTGTCGATACGCAGATCCTTGTCGTCGATTTCCACCTTGATGGAATCGTCGAGTTCCGGCAGGACCATGACCGAGGCAAAGGAGGTATGACGCCTGCCGCTGGCATCGAAGGGGGAGATGCGCACCAGCCGATGGATGCCCAGTTCCGAGCGCAGCAGGCCGTAAGCAAAGCGGCCCTTGAACATGATGGTGACGCTTTTGGTTCCGGCCTCATCGCCTGCCAGATAATCGAGGATGTCGGTCTTAAAGCCACGGATCTCGCCCCAGCGCAGATACATACGCATGAGGATGGCCACCCAATCCTGGGCCTCGGTGCCGCCGGCCCCGGCATGGATGGCGATAATGGCATTGTTGCCGTCATGCTCGCCGTTGAACATGCACTCCAGTTCGGCCTGGGACAACCCTTCTTCAATGGTCTCTAAGGTGTGGGCGATCTCAAGTTCCAGATCGGCGTCCTTATCCTCCATGACCATTTCCAGGAAAAGCTCGGTATCTTCCAGATGTTTCCATCGAGCTTCCCAGGTGCCGATAACCTCTTGCAGCTGGCCGTGTTCCTTTTGCACCACCTGGGCGCTATCGGCTTCATTCCAGAAACCCGGGGCCAGGGTTTGCCGTTCCAGGGCTTCAAGCCGTTCCTTTTTGCGGTCTAAGTCAAAGATGCTCCTTGAGAACGAGAAGACGGGTTTTGAGATCTCCGAGTTTTTGTTTGGATACTGCGGCACCGCTTTCGATAACCATAATGTTTTAACCTTAATGCTTTTTTGTTGTGATTTTAATGGGTTTCCTGCCGCCGTCGAACAATGGCAAGGCAGCTGCCGAGGAGGCCGACGGCCAAACAGGCGGGTGCGAAAAGATAGCCGTAGCGCACCCAGAATGTCTCGCCCTGCATGAGAGTTACCGCTCTAGCCGCGGCAAAGGGGACAAAGATTTCCGATTGCAGATCTATTGTCCCGGTCGGGCTGATAAAGGCGGAAACGCCGGTGTTGGCGGAACGGACCAGGCTGCGCCTGGTTTCAACCGCGCGCAATACCGCCATTGCCAGGCTGTGATACGGGGCACTCGATTTACCATACCATGCATCGTTGGTCAAATTAATCAGAAGATTGGCACCTGCTTTGACCCATTGGCGGGATATTTCCGGAAAGACTGATTCGAAACAAATAAGTATCCCGGCCCTGGCCTCCTTCCAGGCAAGCGGTTGTTCGATCGTCCCGGTGCTGAAATTTCCAGCCGCTTCGACCAAGGGTGCGATAAACGGTAGAAATTGTTTTAAAGGCACATACTCGCCAAAGGGCACCAGGTGTGATTTGTAGTATTTACCATGGAACTGCCCGTCCGGTTGCAGCAGCAGGGCACTGTTGAAAAAGAGTACATTTTGCGCTTTCCGGTCGAGAACCTCGTACCAGGGTGCGCCGGTGAGAAGGGCCAGTTCACGGCCTGCGACCAATTTTCTCAGCGGCCCCATGTTATCGTTCGTTAAGGGATAAAAGGACAGGGCGGTTTCCGGCCAGACAATGAGGGCAGGAGACCGAGCGCTCATGAGAGATTCGCTCAGGTCGAGATAGGTCGCAACAGTTGTCGCCTGGTGCGACGGCGACCATTTGACGCTTTGGTCGATATTGCCCTGGACAACGCCGATGTCGATTTGGGGCGTGGCGGCGGCCGTGGTTTCTTGGTTTACCTCGGCGAACCGCTGTTGTGAGTACAATCCGGCGCCGCCTATAACTAAGCCGGCCGGCACCAGGAGCAGCAAAAAGCGGCGGCTCGAGGGCCAGGCCCTGGCCAGCAGGAACAGCAGGGTATTGATCAAGACAATGAGAAATGTCACCCCGTGATGGCCGAGCAGATCGGCAATCTGGATGGCATTTGGCATCTTATACAGGGCGTAACCGAGATCCATCCAGGGAAAACCGGTGAAAAGTACGCTGCGCAGCCAGTCAAGGCCCACCCATAGCGCCGGCAGCAGCCAGAGGGCGGCGATGGCCGGAAAACTGTTGAGGATGACGTGCGCAAGGGCGGCAAATAACGAAAAATAGAGGCCCATATAAAGCGCCAGCAGGAGCAGAGCGGGGATCGAAAGGTACCAGGCCAGACCACCGTAGGTGCCAAGAACAATGACAATCCAGTAGAGGAGCAAGAGAAAGTGGCCAAGGCCGGCAGCGAGTCCGCAAAGGGCAGCTTGCCCCGGGCTGCCGAGTTCTAGGCCGAACAGTAATGGAATTAAGGCAAGCGGTAGAAGTGGCCACATTTCACCACCACCCGGAAAGGAAATCCACAGGCAGAGGGCTGTAAGTGTCGCCAAAAAATACCGGTTGCGGAAGGGAGATGTCACTTTTTCGCTTGGCCCTCGGTAATCCTGCTGATGCGTACCAGCTTCAGTTGTCGGGCGTCGGCGTTTTTCGTCTCAAAACGATAACCACTGATATCGACAATATCACCAATGATCGCCAGTCGTCCGAGGGCATGGATAATCAACCCACCGACCGATTCGTAGGAGCCTTCGGGGAACTTCACATGGAAATGTTCCTCAATTATTTCGATATCTACTCTGCCATGCACCTGAATTGTATGCTCATCTATTATCTCGAGCTGCTTTTCATCGTTGTCATATTCGTCGTCAATCTCGCCGACAATTTCTTCAAGAATATCTTCCAGGGTTATTAGGCCGCGGACTGCGCCGAATTCGTCGATAACCATGGCCATATGCAGTTTGCGTTTCTGGAACTCCCGAAGCAGATCGACGATCGGTTTCGACTCGGAGATAAAGTAGATCGGTCGCAAATAACTTTCCAGATTCACCGGCTCGGCTTTCGCAGGGGAATCCGGGCGGGCGCAGAGCCGGAGCAGATCCTTGGCATGAATTGCCCCAACGACATGGTCGGGGTTTTCCCGATACACCGGGATGCGGGTAAAGCCACTCTCTATGACGATATCGATGAGTTCCGACATCGGTGAGGCTTCATCAAAGGATACGACCTCCGCCGCCGGAGTCATGATTTCCGAGGCATAGGTTTCTCGGAATTCGAGAATGGAGTTGATCATTCGCTCCTCAAGGGAGGAAATCAGCCCATGCTCTTCGCCTTCTTCGAGAAGTTCCTGGATTTCGTGATCAAGGTCTTCCTTGGTCCCGGGTTTGGTGAAACTCAACAGGGATTTCAGACGTTTCAGGACTCCATTTTCTTGGTCCGGATCCTGAACGTCACTGGTATTGTCTTCGCTCATTGTGTGGGTTAGTTTAGCAGTCTGGTGGTGGTAATCGGCATTTGCTGCGGCAATTTCTATAGATAAATAACATCCTGGTAGGAAAAATCAATCATCTCTTGGCGATTCTTTCGCTGTTCGGCCAGAAAAATGTTGGCAAAATGGTCTCCTGGAAATAGCTATGTCACTGAAAACAAGTTGCTTTTCTGTGATAAATGGGGCAGCCGCGGATAATTTTTCTTTTCTAATCGACATGGCATGACTATAGTAGCGTCGGTTTCCGTAGTTCACTGCACAATAGTCACCATTACATTCAGCGAGGAAAAGATTGGAAGGAAAGGTTCTCATCGCCAATCGCGGCGAAATAGCCATACGGATCATGAATGCCTGCAAGGATCTCGGTCTGCCGTATGTCGTTGTCTATACCGAAGCCGATAAAGATTCGGAACATGTCCGACAGAACATAACGAGCGGACCCGACCAGAATGCCTGGCGGATTAACAGCTACACCGAACCGAATGATATCTTTGCCGTGGCCGATCACACCGGCAGCACTGCTATTCACCCTGGTTATGGGTTTTTCTCCGAGGATTTTCGTTTTGCCAGAAGGGCCACGAAACGCGACCGGCCCCTGACCTTTATCGGTCCGAATTGGGAGGTGATCCGTGATCTTGGCGACAAGATAAATACCAAACGGGTGGCCAACCAACTGGGAATTCCCACCATACCGGGGACGGACGCGCCGATTTACAACGAGATGGAAGCGGAGGAAATCGCCGCGCAGCTTCTTGAAAGCCAGAAACAAAGCGGTGTCGAGCAACCCTCGATTCTCGTCAAGGCGGCGGCCGGCGGCGGTGGCATGGGCATTGAAGAGGTCACCGAGATTGAGCGATTTCGGAGGGTTTACCGGCAACTGCAAAACTATGCCAAACGCCAGTTCGGCGATGGCGGGGTGCTCATCGAACAGTGTCTGCGCGATTACAACCATCTGGAAGTTCAGCTGGTTTGTTCCAAATACGGTGAGCGTATCCATTTCAGTTCGCGGAACTGTACTATTCAGTCGACGGGGCGACAGAAAAGGGTGGAGGCGGCACCCGGCTTCCATAAATCGGCCTTTGATTATGACTTTGACGAAAAGAAGGTTCTCGAGCAGATTGTCCAGTATTCCCTGAAGCTTGCCAACCACGTGAAATATGACAACGTCGGCACCTGGGAATGGATTGTCAGCAGGTCCGGGCAACCCTACCTTCTTGAAGTAAACACCCGCATTCAGGTGGAAAACGACATATCGGCGCGCATCAGCTATATCAATGGTCAGCAGCCGAATTTGATCCGCGAGCAGATCCGTTTAGGTCTGGGCGATCGTCTCGGTTACAAGCAGAATGCGGTAAAATTTAAGGGTGCCGCCATCGAACTGCGCATTGTTGCCGAAGATACTCGGCGCGGTTTTGCCCCGTGGATCGGTACGATCCATGAATTCAAGTTTCCAACCCATCCGTGGTCGGTGGTCTACACCCATGTTCCCTTTGACCGGCCGTACCCCATTCCCAGTGACTTTGATCCAAATCTTGCTTTGGCGCTGGTCTGGGGCGATTCGGTTGACGACGCGAAAAGCAAGGCCGTGCAGTTTCTCAGCGAGACAGTCATTGCCGGCACCGATGCAAGCCATAATCCGATCATCACCAATCTCGACTACCTTAAAAATAATCTGGATCGGCTACTAGCTTTTTAGGAGCCGTTACGAAATACTATGAAAGAATTACAAAAGCAGCTTCTGAAAATAGAAGAGCGGATCAACTATCTGCTACAGATCAAGGATTATTCAAATTGGGGTAATCTCGACGGTTTTAAGAAGAATTGCGATGATCTGAAACAGACCATCTATGATCACAGCGAGGACAGCCTCCAGGTGGAAATCCGCAAGCTCGATGAGTCGATCAGTTTTCTCGAAGAACGGGCGGAAGAAAACCTCACTCCCATGGAACGGGTACGAATCGTCCGCAGTATCCAGCGCTTCAGCCTGAAAGACATCCTCGAAAATGTCTACGAAGACTACACCGAACTGGGTGGTGAAGGGGATGCCAACGTCGATCCGGCGATGATATGTGCCAAGGCCACCATCACCCGAAGACTGAAGAACAAACCCTATACCTCCTCGGTTATGGTCATTGGCCAGGAAACCGGCCACGGCGAGGAATTCCGCAATGGCGGCTCGTGTCGGCCGCAGGGCAATGAAAAGGCCCTGCGCTATATGCAGGTGGCGGAAACCGAAGGTATTCCCATTCACTTTTATGTCTTCACCCCCGGTTCCTACCCGGTCGAAGAAGGGTCCGGTGCGGCCCAGCAGATTGCCAGAAACATCTATGCCATGACCAAACTCAGGGTGCCGATGGTCTCGATGATCTCTGAGGGCGGCTCAGGCGGGGCCGAGGCCATCGGTCTTTCCGACTACCGCTTGATGACCTCACACGGCTACTACTCGGTCATTTCCCCGGAAGGGGCGGCGGCCATCGAAGGAAAGATCCGTGAGGGTTCAAAGGTTCCTCGGGAATTGATTGAGGTCTGTGCCGATCGTCTGAAACTCACCGCCAAGGACAATCTGGAAAAGGGCACCATTGACCGGATCATCTACGAACCGATGCTCGGGGCGAGAAGGGATGACTTCACCTTTTTTGCCAAGCTCCGTGCGGAAGTGCTCCGGGCCACCGACAAGGTGGTGCTCTCCGCCAAGAGCTTTAGCGCCATGCGTACCTATGAGATTCGCAGGAAGAAGCATCAACCGGCCACCGAAGAAACCCAACTGGAATTGCCCTGGGATCTGAACCGGGTTGAAATCGACAAACTGCTCGCTCTGCGTTCGAAAAAATACCTTGAACTCGGTCGCAACGGCTTTCTCGGCATGGCCGAGGCGGAGGTGGGGATCTACAATCTTGCCAAGGTGAAAACCGAAAAGATCTACTATTCCCTGCGCTACGACATCATGAAAAACCATAAGCGCCAGGTGCGTAAGGTTTTAAACGACGTTACCGGGGAAAGCTCGGTGATGATCAGGCGACTGACCGAACCCTTTACCGCCTTCATGGAGCTGTGGGGCAAAAAGAAAGAAGATAAACCGCAGCGTCTCATCACCTATTCCGGTGGCGCCAACCAGCTGGATGCTCAGTCACAGCGGGTCGACCCGCTGGAATTCACCGACACCTACACCAGCCCGCTGGCCAACAAGGACCGGACCATTTCCTGTCCCAACGCCGATAAACACGGCTGCAAGGATCTGTGGATCCCCGATCTTTACGGCGAGTTTGCCGGGGTCTGTGAGACCTGCGGCCATCATTTCCCCCTGGAGCACAAGTGGTATCTGAAAAATATCTTTGATCCCGGCTCGATCAAGCATTTCAACACCGAGATAAGTGCCGGCAACCCGCAGAACTATACGGGTTTTACCGAGCGACTGCAGCAATCCAAGGATAAGACCGGTTGGCGTTCCGGCAATATGACCTTTCATGCCAAGGTGAACGGCATTCAGCTCATTGTCACCATGTTGTATTCCGATTTCCGTAACGGCACGGTCGGTTCGGCGGAGGGGGAAAAGTTTGCCCAGGCCTGTGCCCTCGCCAAGCGGAAAAAGCGGCCGCTGCTGGCCTATATTCATACGACCGGCGGAATCCGGATCCAGGAAGGGACCCTCGGGGTTGTCCAGATGCCCAAGTGCACCATGGCGGTGCGGGAATACATCGACGCCGGCGGCCTGTATCTGGTGGTGTACGACAATAATTCCTATGCCGGGCCGGTGGCCTCGTTTCTCGGTTGTTCCCCCTACCAGTTCGCCATCAGGTCGAGCCGGATAGGCTTTGCCGGGCCGCGGGTCATCCGCGAAACCACCGGTGCCGACATTCCCCCCGACTACCACTCGGCACGTAATGCCTTGAAACGCGGGCACATTCAAGGGATATGGGATCGCCGGGAATTCAGAAGGAACCTGCATAAAGCCCTGCTCACTATGGGCAGTCCCAGTCTCTATTATCGCTAAGCCCGTGCAGAAATATCCAGCAACTTAACCGGGCAGTCGAGGGTTTTCCAACCATGGCGCAGACCGGCAGGGATGAAATAGCTGTCATGGGCGGCAAGTGTTTTTCGCTCTTCGCCGACAAACATCTCGATTGCACCGGCGATTACCAGACCACATTGGTCAAAGGTATGCTCATGGCCGGTATCTTCTTTCCCCTCAGCTATCTCCATGCATACCATAATGAGATCGTTACCGATTTCTGCCTGGCTCATAATACCCGGACGAAACGCTTGAAGTTGCAGGGTGTTGACATTCCAGAACGGCATAGATTGTCCTCCTGAGTTGATTTTTATCGGCCATCGCCAAAATAATTCCGAACGACACGATCTTTTCTTTCAAGGTGCATTATATTTGCTCAAAATTATAGAAAAGTATAGCATATTCTTGATGCGGATTACCGTCGATATCATTCGCCTGATGTGCTGGAGCTGGATGAAAACACCTTTTTCCCACCCTCAACTTCCTTTCGCCGATGATGACTCTCTTGTCGATCCCCTCAAGTCCCGACATATCGATGCAAATGCTTCCCGAGTATCCGGAGGCCGCGGCGGTGACCTTGGCGATGCGGCCGCTGCTCCATCCCATGTTTCAAACCCTGCCGGACGGCATATCCGAGTTCACCTTCGCCAATATCTACCTGTTCCGAGATGCACATCATTATGCGATCTCCAGGTTGTCCGATGGCCGCCTGGTCATTTTGGGACAGGATGAGGGCCGGCGATTTTTCATGCTGCCGTTCGGGTTGCCGGATAAACTGCTACTCGATCTGTTGATGAAGGACTACGGGCGGATGAAATGCGTTTCCACAACCCAGAAACCGCTTTTGCAGGCCATCGGGTATGTCGTGAGCGAAGACCGGGATAATTTTGACTACCTCTATCTGCGCCGGGAACTGGCCGAATTGACCGGTCGGAAATTCCAGAAAAAGAGAAATCTTATCAAGGCCTTTATCAATAATCACCATTACCAGGGGCGGCCGCTTCTTGCGGAGTATCTTCCGGATGCCCTGGGTATCCTCGAATCCTGGCGAACCGAGCACGACTCCCTTGGTGACTACGCAGCCGCCAGGGAGGCTTTGGAAAAAAACGAAGAGTTACAGCTTTGTGGCGGCATCTATTATGCGGACGGCCTGCCTGCCGCCTATTCCTTGGGGGAAGAGCTGGCGTGCGGCACCAGTTTCGTTATTCACTTTGAAAAGGCCCTCAATCAGTACAAAGGCTTGTATCAATTTGTCAATCAGGCCTTCGCTTCGATCATCAGCGATCCCTACACCACCCTCAACCGCGAGCAGGATCTGGGGCAGGAAGGATTGCGCCATGCAAAACTCAGCTATCGGCCAACCGGGTTTATCGAAAAGTATATCGCCACCCTGCCCAATGCGGCAGAAAGCTGATGGGCCTGACTAAAAGGATAATCGCAGAACAAAGTCGCCTTATGCGGAAAGGCAACCTTCAGCAGCAGGCAGGGCCTGGTTCAATCTCACTTGTTCGCCTCGGCGGCAGCTGACGGTCGCTTGGCGACGACATAGTTGACATCAATTCGATTTTTCGACTCATCCTTCAATTTTAAAGATGAGGGTAAGAGCAGGAGACCGACCGATACATTGCCGTCGGCAACCACATTTTCCAAGGGGATTTTTTCCGTGAAGATGGTCTGAATATCTTTCAGTATCAGGCTACCACCTACCACCTTCACTGTGTCAGGGGTCAGGCGGACACTCGCCAGGAGAAGCCCAGGCGGCAGCTTACCCGTCCAATCTACTTGAACCGTCAGCGTTTTCTGCGCAGGGACGTCGAGGTTCACATCAAGTGTTTGCGGCTCAACCTGTTTGAGCTGAATGCCGGGCGGCAGGGCAATGCTATCTCTAGCGATGACTATCTGGTTGCTGCCGGCAACCGCATTGGCCAAGTTGAGTTTGACCTTAATCTGGTCGGGATGCACCGACTTGATCAATGATCCCGAGCCGCTGAGCTGGAGTTTGACGCTGCTTGCCGATGCAGCAAAGAGCTCCATTCCGGGATCCCGGTTCATGAATTCCACCGGGACTTCCAGGGTCACCAAGGTTTCAAGGCCGCGCGCAAAGCTGAACCAGATGCCGGTAATGCCGGATAAACAGATCAGGCCGGCAATGCTGAATTCCAGTATTTGACGTTTTGCCCCATTCTCGGCCATTACCGTGCCTGCATGTTCGCGCAGTATTTTCTCCAGTTCGATATGATCCTTGACGTTTATAATTGCTCGATCCTTGAAAACCGTAACCTGGCCGCGCTCCTCGGAAACCACGATTATAAGGGCATCTGACTGTTCGGCAAGACCTGCGGCAGCACGATGCCTGGTGCCGAAGCAGGCTGGAAAGGCGGTACTTTTTGACAGGGGAAGAATGGCCGCGACTTCGACGATCCGATCTCCCTGTATCACCGTGGCGCCGTCATGCACCGGCGTACCGTTCCAGAAAATACTCAGGAGCATCTCCCGTGAGAGTTTGCCTTGCCATGAAACACCACCGTGCACCACAGCTTGGATGTCATTTTTCAGCGGCAGAACCAGTAATGCACCCAGCTTGTGGCGGGCTAATTCGTAGACACTCTCGACAATAATATCTATGGGAGTATGGACCTGATGCTGAGGGATACCCCAAAAAAAGGACTTCAGGCTACGGGTTTGTAAAACGCCGGCAATCTCATTGCGAAATACGATGATAATGATCAAGGCGGCGGCGGCAATGATGCCCTGCATAGCCCAGCTGGTAACGATTAAGTCCATAGCCACAGCCATCCGCTCCACTATCCAAAGTGTTGCAATGGCTATGACCATCCGGATCACATCGGTACCCCTGAAGAGCACGTAGAGCCTGAACAAAATGTAACTGTTGAGGATAATATCGATGACATCCTGCCAGCGCAGGCCAATGAAGGACCCTGTCAGTGAGTCCATTGGCTCAATCCGCTATGCTGAAGCGTAAGCTGCGCATAAGTTTGTCGTTGTCATCGGTGACGTCGACCCGCCATGGGCCCTTGTCGGCATCGCGAAACTGCATGCTGGAAAAAGACGACCAGCGGGGAGGGGTGACAGTCAGTTTTTTTACGGAAATCAGGTTGTCTTTACGGTACCATTTGTGATAAATAATTGATTTCTCCGGCACAGGGTCGAACTCTGTGAAACAGCTTATCCGACCTAATTCTATGGAAAAAACGATGGAGGGATTCACCGGTACGAATTTATCGATTGATTCGCTCATAACAGCCCTGACCAGCGTCGGGCCTTCGGCAGCGGCAGGCATCTCTTGACTGCCCGCCGCAAAAGGGTAAGAGAGCAAGGCAACCAGCATAAGAAGTCGATGAGATAATTTTCTGTCAAAAAAGTACATAAAGATATTTTTAAGGAAAACCTGATACTATCTTGAAAAACTACAGACGCGCCAACAGCATAAGAGAGGCATTTGCAGTGAACAACGCTGCCAACCTTTTATGCCGGTCAAGGAAATGTAATCATCTTTATGCGGAGCGTTAGCCGCCTTCTACAGTATAGGACATGTGCTTCACTGAAAACGGCAAGTGCGGGAAGCGTCTGGTTTCCCCATCTTTGAAACCCAGTTTTCGATACCAGTGCAGTAAATCGTCGTGTTCGCCGATAACCCCGATTTTGATGGTGACAACGGAAACCGTCCGGGCGAGTGCAATAACGTGCTGCACCAAGCGGGCGCCGACGCCGCGATGGCGATGTGCCGGTAGAACGGAAAGGCGATGCATATAGGCGAGACCGGCCTTCGGAGTCTCGAAGGCGACACACGCAATGCTGGTCGAGGCCTCTTCGGCGATGAAGTAACGCCAGCCGCGAGCAAAATCGGCTTTAATCCAATCATCGGTGCAAAGAGACGGATGCTTTGGGCAGTTGCCGGCATGGAGACCGAATTTTACCGCAACGTCCTTATTGGCTTCGCCGATGAGCATTGTCAGAGTGGTACTATCATCTAAAGCGGCTTCTCGAATAATCATGGCTGGGTCGAAGGTGGGGAAAAGGTGGAAAATTGCCACTGTCTCTGGCCTTTACCGTTTCAAGGACGCTCAGGGCGGCTGGATCAAGCCTGGAAACTTTCTGCAGTGCCGTCCGGCGACGGATGTACGCGGTTGTTCGGCAATAGGCGACTAGAGCTGAGCAGAAACCAAAACTCGGCCTTTCGCACCGAGAGAAGTCCTGCCATCTTGGCCTTTGATACGACCCCGCAACTCAACAATCTCGCCTTTCAGTTTCTCGTTTGGGGTTACCTTTACAACCATCCATTCCAAAAAAATCCTTTCATCCGCGTAAATTGGCCGACGAAATCGAACCCAAAACTCAAGACCCAACATTGCCCCTTTCTTCGAAAAATGAGCAGCTGTCAGTGCTAGCAATAACGCACTGGTGTGCGGGCCGCTAGCTGTCGGCCTGCCAAAGCGGGTATTCGCGGCAAATACTGGATCGTAGTGTATTGGGTTATTATCGCCGGCAGCATTGGCGAACTCGGCTACCATCGCCGGAGAGAGTGTTATTTCGGAAGAGAAGCGTTCTCTGGGGTAGGCTCTCATACCATTTCTCCTTGTGATCTTTTCCTTGCTGAACGTGCTAGTCAGCCGCACCGGGCTGCTTGACGACCGCATACAAGAACGATGCCTTCCCGGTGTCGGCTGGAATGGCTGTTGAAATTTATGGAACCAATTGGTATTGTTTATAAATTATACACTTATCAACATTAAAGATTTGATCCCCAGTTTTTCCTTTCTATTTCGCTTTGGGTATGGCAGGTGGTGGTGGGCTGCTTTTTTTGAGGATGCCTTCTCCTTCAGCATCACCCAAGCGCGACAAATTATCTAATTGGTTCGTGTCGTCCGAGAACGAGAACATCTGTTCTTTCTTTGGCAATGCTGCACGCAAATAGTAGACTTTCCCGGCTTCGATATCCAATTCTTCTGGCATTTCTACTATAGTGTCAGCGTATCGAAAGTAGACATCCGCAAAGACGGTAGTTTTCCCAGGGGGGCGCTCCCAGCAGAGAAAACTGTCAGGCCCGATATATCCAATCTTGAGACTACCATCACGTACTCTCGTTCGTTCACCACTTCCATATAATCCCTGACGGAAAACGTAAATACGGCCTTTTGTACTATCCTCAATTGACTGCGTTTGATTTGGTAATGCCACAAATTGTTGCGTGGATGCACACCCACTTATGAAAGCGACGGCACAAGCTCCAATCACTATCATAAATATTGTGGATTTCATAAGAATTCTCCTTTCTATTCAAAGTCTTCTGACAATGGAGGCCTTTTATCACCGCTAACTATCCCGCCGGTGGCTTCGTCCTCTATCCAACAGTTTAACGGTAATCGTTTTTCATAGCACCTAACAATATAATTGTGTCCAGCCTGGGCACTCAATTCAAGCTCTTTACCGTATCCCGACTTAAGCCTCGCTTCACGTGTTTGACGATCAAGTTCCACCGTTGCGACTATCACGCTTCCAAGCGCGCCTAAAGGACTGGGATTTGCACCACCTAGAGAAGTCCATGCCATACTGATGAATCGATCACCAGGCTGAAGGTCAATAACTTTGTTCAAGAGGCCGCCAGACCATGCTCCTCCTAAGGGCTGGTGATCTATATGTGTAATATAAATGTCAGGTTGTCTACCATTTCTCTCCTTCACCTCGACACTTATTCGGGCAATTTGGTTATCGGGGAGAGGTTCTCCGGCGTCGAACTTCCGGGGAGTTGGTTCTGCAGCACAGGCTGCTAGGAAAAAGGCCATAACCGCAAACATCAAGGCATTGGCAAATGCCTTTTGGGTGACTTTTTCTGGCATGTTCATTCCTCCTTGGTTTGAATACGTTTTACTTCACATTATATGCGTCGTAAAAGTGGTCCGAGTGGAACCTTAGGTTGGTGTTAGAAAAAAGTGCCGGTTTGAGTCAACGTTGAGCGTCAGCCGCGCCGGGCAATGATGCCCAAACTAAACCAAGGTGCTGTCCGGCGTCGGCTGTAAGCGCTCGTTGGATAACAGGCAAAATGTCCTTAATTGCTATCATGCCCCTGTAGTTTCTCATCAACTGCGATTAAAAGGTTGCAGTCCCGTTATTTTCTTTGTTACCAATTGACAATAGCGCCAATTTTTTCGTTGGCTGCCCATATACCAGAGTCAAAAACCTTGGCAATAGTTTCACCAGAAAAAGGTGCCAACGTCTGATCTGGTTTTACGTCACCTATTACTGCTTGGTCACGAATGGCACCATCATTTCCAATCCAGCCAATTTTCTTGCCATGTTTATCAGTTACATGCCAATTAGGCTTAATAATCATAATAACCTCTGCATTTTTCCAGGAGGTACCCCAAAATGAAACATCACCATTAGCAATAACTTTCCCTGCATGAGGGCATGAGGTTGAATTAGTAGCTGGAGTATCAGTATTAGTTGATTGTTGTTCCATTGAAAGTTTTTTTTCAAATTCTTTTCTCTTCTCTGGATCCAGCGATGATTGCCAAATTTCATATTCTTCTTGCACTTTGTTTTTCATATAAAGATAGTTAATCACACAACCCAATGCCAGAAATATATATTCCCATATTTCGCCCTTTAAAAAGAAAGTGGTGACAATACCTACGAAAATTGCAAATCCGATAAAAAACAAGAAAATCTGCTTTATCGTGTACCAAGCTACAAAAGGCAGGCTCATTTTGACGCCATTATTTTTTTCTGCCGTTTGTTTGTTGCCGTGCATGGCACCAGCGATTGGAGCTACTACAAAAATCACCGCCAACAATAGATATTCCAACATAAACCAGCCCTCTCTTTTGTATAGCTCCAAAGATTTCTGCTGTTCGCCAAGACGGAGCCTTTGCCTTGTTGTCTAACGTTTGCGCCAACGTGGAGCGTCAGCCGCGCCGGGCAATTACGCCCAAAAAAAATAACAGGTGCTGTCCGGCGTCGGCTGTATACGCTTGTTATATTCTTTCATGTTGAGGTTAAGAATGGATAATAGAACTTTAATAATGCACGATTCTGGCCACGATGCTTGCGGAAAACCGGCTTTCTTTTCGCTAGTCCCGTTGTTAAATTTTGGCACAGAACCGAGCAGCAAGGCAGCTGATATAGAAACCCTTGACGGCAAGCACCCACCAATAGGTGAGTTTTTGGAGTGCGGTTCTTGTGGAAAGACTTGGCAGAAGCTTATTACCTCGGCTTATATTATTTGTCCGAGATGAGAATAGTGTATTCGTCTGGCGATAAATTGTGAATTATATAGAAGCCAGGTACTGAGAATTTCGGTGAAATGTCTTCTTTGGTTATTTCTATAACGACATATCTATACTTTGTAAAATCTTCTAACGGAGTGGTGTCGTTAAAATATGGGAAAACTGGTGAAAAAGTTGTTTTGTAGCGTTCAAAAGTAGCTAAAGGTTGTGATTTTGAAGTTTCAATTACACTTTTCGCTCTATTTTTACCACGACCGTCGCGTACAAAATAAACAGTTGCCATTTTTACTCCTTATGTTTGTTGAATATAACGTGCGGGTCAGCCGCACCGGGCAACTGACGTGTGATTTCAAAACGAAGTCTACCCGGTGTCGGCTGGACTTGGTGTTGGAAAATTGGAAGTATTCATAGACAGGCCAAATTAAACGGTCGCTGTCCCCATTTTCACAGGACGCTTTCTTTTATTCCACTGACCAACTGAGGGAGGTGCCTTTTAGATGATTATCAGGTCTCAACTCACGACAAAATATTGTCATGAGTTGAGACCTGACCCCTGATAATACTTACTTCATAAGATATATACAATCAACTCCTTGTTCATTGCCAAGAGAAATATTTTGAACTGATATTCCACTTTTTCCTTCAAGTTTCAACTCATAAAATCCAGCAAGTTCTTTAATCTGAATCAATTTGAGTCCATTCCATTTATATTTTTCCTGGAAGAATGAAATTTCATCAGGGCCAATCCCAAAGTCACCATTTTTAATGGCTTCTTGCGTTTCGCAGCCACATTTTGCTGCTGTAACATAATCGCTATTGATTATTGATTCATGAAACCGCCGTATGAGATCAGCATCTTTGTTTTTTCCTAAGGCATTAGTCGTATAGGTAGCGCTACTAATCAAAATTAAAATTCCTGCTCCAAATAAAAATTTTTTCATGATCTATCTCTCCTGTAAAATTGTTATTTCCTGTCTAATAAAAAAATATATAAAAATCAATTGAGCGTTAAATAGATAACAGCTGGTTGAGCAATAAATGAAAATAATATCGATCCATCCGACCGCATGAGCATCAGGCAACTTTCTCTACACCTCCGATTTTTCATTTTTTTGATCTTACCATTTATACTCCTTCTCTCTTAACATAACGTGCAGGTCAGCCGCACCGGGCCACTGACCTTAATTTGTAAACCGCAGCTGTCCCGGTGTCGGCTGGAATGGCTGTTGGAGGTACATAGTGGGGAAAATAATATTGCACGTTGTCTGCCATATGGAACCTGATACGAAGGAGTTCGATGAGATAAGAGATGCTGTTGGTTTTGCCATAGAGGGTATGCATAAGTGTGATTTTGCTATTGACCGCATAACCGATGGATCAGGAAAAACCCTACTGACAGAAGAAGAAATATTAGAATACGAATATAGGTGATTCCCAACAGTGCAATAAGTGGAATATTGTCCGTCATATCAGCCCCTATGGATGGACGGAATTTCCACTTATTGGTATAGTAAGCTCTAAAAGTGGAAAAATTGCTAAAAAGGTTTCAACATATTACATATCGCCGGATAAGTTTCCCCTTATCGAAATATTGAAGCATAGTCCATGGAAAGTGAAAAGAAAACACACAGAAATTTCACCTCCAACCCCAACCTGTATCCCATCAACAAGGCCCGCGAGGTGTTACTATCATCGCTGTCCATACCGCATCAAGCAAACCTGCTGTCACTCGGTACTTGTGGAAATCTGACATTTCGGCGGTGATATCTGGCTTAAGCCATTGTTCAAAAATGCAATACCACTCAATGGGAGTTTCCTTTTTTCTGCTAGGTTGTCAATGGTTTTCATGTCATTTTCGGGCAAAAGGCTGTTTTTTCTCTTTCCGGTGCATATGGTATATTGTTACTTTCACAGAGGCCCTTATGGTATGGCCAGCAGGAAATGCATCGTGAGCAGAGGTTCGGAGATCCTTCTACGGAAGGGCTCTGAAGAACAATTAACATAAGAGTGAGGAACGGCATGGCAAAGAAAAAGCAAAAATCCGGCAAAAAGACCTACGAAGTTATGGAAAAACACTATCCGAAGGTCATAAAAGCAGTTGAAGCCCTGGGCACGACGGTGCGGGGGGCCGGTCCCCTTGACGAGAAGACCAGCCATCTCATCCAGTTGGCCGCAGCCGCGGCAACCGGTTCCGAGGGCGCGGTGCATTCCCATACTCGAAGGGCGAAAAAAGCCGGTGCCACGCCGGAGGAAATTACCCATGCCCTTCTCCTGCTTATCTCGACCATCGGCTTTCCGCAGGCCATGGCAGCAATTTCCTGGAGTCGCGATATCCTGGAAGCTGAAGATAAAGAAAAAGATAAAGAGTAAAACGGCAAACAGACTGCCCACGGTCGGGCGTCAACCGACGCCCGACTATTCCCCGCGCTTTCTACATGCGGCCGGACCGTTGGGAAAGAAATTTAACTGCTCTGCGGAGTATGATGATGGATAAGGGCAAGTCGCAGACAAAGAGATGAAACATTCACCAACACGCAAGCGTACTGTTATCCTGGCAGGCATTATCTGTGTTTTTTTCGGCTTATCTGTCGGATACGTCACCGTATCTCGTCTCAGCGACGAGATTCGCCAAAAGTTTGACGGCAAACGTTGGTCTTTGCCGGCAATTGTCTATGCCCGTCCGCTGGAGTTGTATCCGGGCTTGCGGCTTTCCGCGGAGATGCTCGAAGAAGAGCTGCAATTGTCCGGTTACCGGCGGGAACCACAGGAAAAGAGCGCCGGCAGTTATACCCGCAATGGCCCGACTATCCATCTGGTGACCCGCGACTTCCATTACCCTTCCGGCCCTGAGCCCAGCCGGCAGCTCAGTATTACCTTTGTCGCCGACCATATCGCCACCCTGACAAGCGGCGAAGGACGCAATCCGGTGTCCCTGGCTCGCCTTGATCCGGTTCGTATCGGCAGTTTTCATCCCCTTGTCCATGAAGACCGGCTGATCCTTACCCGGGCGGAGATCCCCGATCTCCTTATTGAGACTTTACTGGCGATAGAGGATCGCAATTTCTATTCGCACCACGGCCTTGCGCCCCTGGCTATTACCAGGGCTTTACTTGCTAATATCCGTGCCGGAAAAACCGTGCAGGGCGGCAGCACCCTGACCCAGCAATTGGTGAAAAATCTCTTCCTCAACCGGGAACGGACCCTGTGGCGCAAAGTCATGGAGGCGGTCATGGCACCGATTCTCGAGTATTTCTACAGTAAAGACGAGATTCTCACCGCCTATATTAACGAAGTGTTCCTCGGTCAGGATGATAACCGGGCGGTGCACGGCTTTGCCCTGGCCAGTCAGTTTTATTTTCGCCGCGATCTGCGCGATCTGCGCCCAGACCAGATTGCCGTCCTGGTCGGCTTGGTGAAGGGGCCGACCTATTACGATCCCCGCCGCAATCCCGAAAATTGTCTTGAGCGCCGCAATGTGGTGCTGGAAAACATGGTAGGCCGCGGCATTCTCAGCAAGGACGCATACACCGAGGCTCTGGCCAGGCCGGTAACCGAGGTCGCCGTACAAAAAAACGGCTTTAACCGTTTTCCCGCCTTTGTCGAGTTGATCAAACAACAGTTGGCCGGAGAATACCGCGAAGAGGATCTGAAGACCAATGGGTTGCGGATTCTCACGACGCTTGATCCGCAAATACAGCATCAGGTGGAAAAAAATCTGCAGGAAACCATTGTCGTCCTTGAGAAGAAACAAAAACTCCAGAACCTTGAAGGGGCTGCGGTTATAACCGGCAGAGAAAATGGTGAAGTACTGGCCCTGGCCGGGGGCAAGAATCCGCTGACGCCGGGGTTTAACCGGGCCTTGCAGGCCAAACGGCCCATCGGTTCACTGGTCAAGCCGGCGGTATATCTGGCGGCTTTACAAAAAGGATACACCCTTGCCAGTCCCCTCGACGACAGTACGGTTTCCCTGAACCTTGAGGGGAGCGGCAAGTGGCGACCGGAAAACTATGATCACAAAGAACATGGGCAGGTGCCGTTTTTTATGGCTCTTGCCCATTCTTACAACCTTGCCACCGTTCGTCTCGGGATGGACGTAGGTCTTGACAATGTTCGTGCCGTCATCCGCGATCTTGGATACGGCGAGGAAATTCAACCCTTCCCGTCGCTCCTCCTGGGTGCCGTCGATATGTCGCCGTTTGCAGTCAGCCAGATGTATCAGACCATTGCTGCCGGCGGCTTTTATACGTCGCTTCGGGCGATCAGCAGTGTTATGGCGGCCGATCATACCGCATTGCATCGCTATGGTCTGGCGGTGGAACAGCGTTTTAGTCCGGAACTCATCTATCTTCTGACCCACGCCATGCAGCGGGTGGTGAGCGAAGGTACGGCCACGGCCCTTTTATCTTCACCGCTGAAAAATCATGCGGTCGCCGGAAAAACCGGCACCTCCGATAAGCTTCGGGACAGCTGGTTTGCCGGTTTCACAGGTGATCACCTGGCAGTCGTTTGGCTTGGCCGCGACGATAATACCTCCATCGGACTTTCCGGCTCGGCCGGGGCACTGCGTGTATGGGAGAAAATTATGCGGGAAGTGGTATCGTCGCCCCTGCAACCTGTTGAACCGGAAGGCATTGCCTGGATGGCCCTTGAGCGGGCGACGTTTACCGGGGGCCGCAACGGCAACAGCAGCACCGAACTGCCGTATATAGCCGGCAACCTGCCGGTCGCCGCGGCTTCTCCGACTCTTCCCAATAGCAGCAATGACAGCAAACCGAAAAACGCTGCCGCGGGTATCTTTGAGACAATCGGCGGTTGGTTTAAATAACCCTATAGATACTGCCACACATTATGAATAACCGGCGATATGTCACATTATTACATAAAGTCAATAAGTTGTCTGTTCTCATTCTGGTTCTGGCGATTCTTAACGGTTGCGCAACCCCCCGCAAGACCGAACCGCCATCAAGCCCGGTGATTCCGCCCCCACCTTTGGAATATAAACCGGTCACCGGGCCGGCAGCAGCCCTCTACAAGGAAGCGGATACAGCCTTGCAGTCAGGTCGATTGGCCGAGTCGGAAATGCTGCTTGAGCGCGCCCTGCGCATCGAACCGCGCAATCCCTACTACTGGCATAGCCTGGCCCAGGTGAAATTCCGGCAGGGGAAGTATCGTGAGACGGTGCAGTTCTGCTTAAAGTCAGATAGTCTCGCCGGCAAGCAGCCGCAACTCTTGGCCCGCAACAAGGAATTGCTGCAGCAGGCGAAAAAATCGGTACAGCCGCAATGAGTAAGTCCCTGTTCTTGACAGAAGGAAGAAGAGGGCGTAAATTGTTGACTCGTTAATTATTGAGGAGGCAATCAATGAGTTCCTGTGATGAATCTTTTTTCCGCTTAATTGCCCTCACCGGCCAAGCGATGCGCAGTTATGCCGATCAGCGGCTGAAGATCTTCGACCTGACGGTGGAACAACTGCAACTGCTCAAGGAACTGACGATTGATGCCGGTCGGCCGCAGAGTGTTCTTGGGGCGCTTTCCAGTAAGAGTCCGGCCAATATCACTAGAATTCTTGACCGCTTGGAAAAGAAAAAGCGCATCGTTCGTCGGCAAAATCCGGAGGATCGCCGGTCGAGCCTGGTTTTTCTCACCGAGGAGGGGGAAAGACTTCGGGCGCAGGTCTTCAATCTCTTTGAGGGACTGCGTTCCGAATTGGTACGCGGCATCAGCGACGAGAGTCAGCAGAGGGCTGTGCTGGTACTCGAGGCGATTAAAACCAATATTGAAAGGATGTCCGACAAACAATTTATAAAGGAGTCAAACGGATGAAACTGTGGAGTCTTATTGTGGTTCTGCTGCTGAGTGCTTCCTTTGGTCAGGCCATGGATCTCACCGGGATGCAGACCATGGCCTTGAATAATCGCGAAGTGATTCAGCAGTATATGACCATCTTTGAACAAAGTGAAAAAGAGATCATCCGGGCCAAAGGCGGTTATTACCCGGCGGTTGATCTTTTATACACCGCTAACGCCTTGAGTGAAGCAACACTTCTCGAACAAAAAGAAAATTCCGCCGCCCTGGGCAAGGTCAGCATGAATCTTTTTGCCGGCTTTCGTGATAAGTACGGTCTGCAGTCGGCTGAAATGCTGCAAGAGGTAGAACAGTATAAGCTGCAGGGCATCAGGCAGGATGTCCAGTTGAATGTAGCTCTCGCCTATCTGGCGGTGTTTGAGCGCCGGGCTAACCGGACTGTGGCCGAATCGGCCTTCCAGGCCCTCGCCAAGATTTATAAGGACGGGGAAAGCCGATTTCAGGTCGGGCTTATCGGCAAAAATGAGCTGTTGAAATTCCGTGTCGATTATGACAACGCCGATATCACCTTTAAAGCCGCCGATGCCGGCTTGAAAAAGAGCGTCATTGATTTGTCGCGTCAGGTGGGTAGTGAAGTTAATCTTGCGAACCTCGACTTTGTCGACTTCAATAATCTCCCGCCATTGGCGGATCGGGCACCGTATCTTGAAAAAATGTTGGCGGAGAGAAGCGAGATCAAGGCCCTGGAAGCAGCCATAGACGCCACTGCGGCACAGGTCGAGGCGGCAAAGAGCGGCTTCTACCCGCGGGTTGACGCGGTGGGCAGCTATCGGCGTTCTGACGACAATTTTGTTAGCGGCAACGGTTCGATGGGTGATGAGGAGCTGCGAGCACAGCTGGTAATGTCGATGAATCTCTACCAGGGCAGCACCACCGAGGCGACTGTTGCCAAGACCCTGCTGCAAGTGCGCGCCCAGCGTTACGAACTGCAAGAGTTGAAACATACTCTGGTTAACGAGTTGGACAACCTCTTTATTGACTTGCAGGTGAGCCTTGATAATGTCCTGGTGGCCAAGCGCTCCATTGAACAGGCCGAAGAGAATCTTCGCATCACCCAGCTGAAATACGACGAGGGGCTGCAGCGGGAATCGGATCTGCTCGACGCCATCACCAGTCTGTCACGGGCTCAGTACAATTACGTGGCGGTGATGCGCACGGTTTTTACTAACAACTTCCGTCTGACCCGGATGATTGGGGGCTTTTGAGTACATGGAAAGATTGCTTATAATAATTGCTGCGGCGTTGATTGGTACCGGATTTTATCTGTGGTTCTCGTGGATGGTTCGTAAGCCTGCCATGCGGGACTATATAACGAATCACCAATGGCTTCTTCATCCCAATTCCATTTGCTACTGGCGCGCGGCATTGGCGTTGGTGGGTTTTGTTCTTTATTTTTGGGTCGGCTACCAGGACATTGCTATCCTTATTTTCACCTTTGCCGCCATCCTCGACGGGGTTGACGGCGTGGTCGCGAGAAGTTGCGATATGGCCACACCGTGGGGAGAGACCCTCGATCCGCTGTGTGATAAACTGACCTATCTGCCCCCTTTAGTTGGATTTGCGTATCTGGGAATAATGTCGATTGAGACTGTCTGGATTTTAGTGGGGGTCGAACTGGCAGGGCAGTTTCTCGCCAGGCATGTTCTGGCTGTCATCAAATATTCCGTGGCTGCCAATAACTTTGGGAAGATCAAGGCGATAATTTGTTTTTCTCTGGTTATTTACTGCGCTCTGCTTGACGGGAATTCCGGCGTCATCGACATGGGCGACGAGGTCTTGGTGGCTTGCCTTATCCTTTCCGCAGCATCGGTGATCTGTAAATTCATACCGAATCGACTGTATGCCGACATCCTCTCAACGCTCAACTTTTTTTGCGGTATTGCCAGCCTTGTCCTCACCCATAACCGGCATTTTGCCTGGGCGATTTTTGCCATAATCGTCGGCCAGCTCTTTGATTTGTTTGACGGCAGAATGGCGGAAAAACATGGGGGGACGAAATATGGTCCGTATCTTGATGATATTGCCGATTTCGTCAGTTTCGGTCTTTCTCCCGCCTATGTCATAACCTTGTCAGCCGGGTCCTGGGCGTGGATTTTCGGCCTGATTTACTTATCCGGAGTGGCCTATCGACTGATCCGCTTTGTTGCCGTTGATAAAAAACGCACCGATCTGCCCTACGGTATCTTCAATGGCTTGCCAAGTCCTGCCGGAGCCCTGGTCGTGCTTGGCGCCGCCTTAGTTGTACCGGCTGATTATCTATGGATTGTAGCAGTGTTGTCTGTTGGTCTGATGATTAGCCATGTGCGCTTTGCCCATTTTGGTCGGGTAATTCTCAAGCAGATTCCCAAGCCGCTGTTTTTTCTCACCTGCGCGGCACTGGTTTTGATTATAGCATTTATTGTTAAAACGAAAAACGTGCAGATGTTCGGTTACTTCATTCTCTTTACCGTGTTGACATATATGATTGTCGGCAGGAAATACCTGAAGACAAAGAGCTAAAGGATCATGCCCCGATGATTGTTTTTGCATGGCAGTTGCCCTCACCAAGAATTACCTTGTAAAATGCATCTATATCAAGTAGATTGCATGAACTAAATAAAAAATAGCACATTCTTTTCATGATATCTTACGCTGTAACTCTATTAGTTTCGATACCTTAAAAGTTTTTGCTGAAAATTTCAGAAGAAGGAAACCAGCATGAAGCTTTTTATAGGTAGCCTGCCTTATAATATTACCGAACCCGAATTATCCGAACTTTGTGGTCAATTTGGCAGTGTTGTCAGTGCCAAGCTTGTTATTGATCAATTCTCAGGTCAATCCAAAGGATTTGGTTTTATCGAGATGTCTACCCGATCGGAAGGGCACAAAGTAATGGAGGGCTTAAACGGCAAAGACTACAAGCATCGTACGCTTGTTTGTAATGAGGCAAAACCTCCGGTCAAAAAAGGTGCCAGGCGCAGATAATTTAGTCCCAAAATACAATTACTGAGTGTGTCGATGCGATGCATTCAGTTTGTTCACCAATGGTTCCTTAATGGGACCAACCACACAACTGTGCGACAAAGTCGCACGATGCACAAGGAGTAGTTACAATGGCTGAAGGAACAGTAAAATGGTTTAATGATTCAAAAGGTTTTGGTTTTATCGAGCAAGATGGTGGCAAGGATGTATTCGTACATCATACTGCTATCAAAGCAGAGGGCTTTAAGTCTCTCCAAGAGGGAGAGCGTGTAAGCTTCGACGTGGTCGAAGGTGCCAAAGGCCCGGCTGCGGCAAATGTCGTCAAACGCTAATACTGTATTGCGTTAAAATATTTTCACCCCGGCCTTGGCAGGGGTGAAAAATGTCGGCAGGCCTTGTTGAACGGATTGTTGCGAAAAGCAGGAAGTTAGGACCAATTCACAGATGATCAAAATCTGGAGATGCGGCTGCAGAGGAACGATCCGTTTTATCATGCTTTAAAAGCTTGAGTGGTCTGGTTTTTCCCTTCTTATATTCTTCCCCGTCCCTTCCTTATCGTAACAGGCCATTGCAAAAGTACCGGTTTTAGGGTTCACCCGTTCGCCGGCACTTGTCTGGTATACACTTCTGCGTGCACGGCTGATCGTTAGCTGAAATCTCGACGTAATTGCTTTTTATTAATCTTTCCGACGCTGGTTTTAGCGATCTCCTCGACAATCAAGACCTTCTCCGGCATCCCGTATTTCGGGAGAGTGCCGTTATCGACTTGGGCTTGGATGGCGGCAAGAATATCCTCGGGGTGGAGGGGCTTATTCAGGCCATGTTTGGGGACCACCAAGGCAACCGGCCTTTCACCCCATTTGCTATCTCGGATCCCGATAACCGCCACCTCGCTTACTCCAGGATGCTGACTGATGATATCCTCAAGTTCGAGGGAGGATATCCACTCGCCACCGGTTTTAATGACATCCTTCAGTCGATCGGTGATCTGCAAGTATCCCTCGGTATCGATATAGCCGATATCCCCGGTGTGCAGCCAGCCTCCCTCCCAGAGTTCCCGGCTCTTTTCTTCATCTTTAAAATACCCCTGGGTCAGCCATGGGGCGCGGACGACCACCTCACCTGTGGTTTTCCCGTCACGGGGTAACGGTTGACCGTTCGGGTCAAAGAGTTCCAATTGCACGTTAGTGATCGGCATTCCGGTCCGACAGCGCATGGTTATCTGTCGATTTTCGTCCCATTCACGCATATGCGGCTTCAGGAGAGCCAAGGTCAGAATCGGGCAGGTTTCCGACATGCCGTAACCGGTAAAGACATTAATGCCGTGGTCCATTGCCTGTTTACACATGCCCTTGGACAGGGCGGAGCCGCCGATGATGACCTTCCAGCGAGTCAGATCGCATCCTGCAATGGCCGGATTTGACAGCAGCATATGGAGAATGGTTGGTACGCAATGGGAAAAGGTAACATCATGGGTGTTGACAAGACTGAGAAGCTTCGCCGGTTCGTAGCGCCCAGGGTACACCTGTTTGGCGCCGAGCATGGTCATGAGGTAGGGCATTCCCCAGGCATGAACGTGGAACATCGGGGTCATCGGCATATATACATCCGCTGAACTGATTCGTGCCTGGCTGTCCTGAGCGCAAATGACCGAGAGAATCCCATAGGTGTGCAGAACCAGCTGGCGGTGGCTGAAGTAGACTCCCTTGGGTAGTCCTGTCGTGCCGGTGGTATAAAAAGTAGTGGCGATGCTGTTCTCGTCAAAATCCGGGAAAGAGTATTCTTCCGGTTGTTCTTGCAACATCTGCTCATATTCGGCATCCTGGCCGCTTGGGGCGTCATTGCTGTCACTCAAGAGGACGACCTTTTTAACCGTTGTCAAGTTGTCTTTGATGGCGGCAAGCATCGGCAGGAATTCGGAATTGATGAGGAGAACATCATCTTCCGCGTGATTAATGGTATAAAGCAGCTGCTCGCTTGACAGGCGGACGTTGACGGTATGGAGGATTGCACCGATCATCGGCACGGCGAAATAGCATTCGAGATAGCGGTGCGAATCCCAGTCCATGACCGCCACCGTATCTCCGGCTTGAACACCGAGTTTTGTCAGTGCATGGGCGAGCCGGCAGATTCGTTTGCCGAACTGGCGGTAGGTAAACTCCAGCTGATCCCGGTAGATTATTTTTTGTTCCGGTGCATAAGTCAGCGGCGTGGTGAGTAGGCTCTTGATGAGCAGGGGGAAAGCGTAGGCGGAAGGCGTGGGGCTGAGGATTTTGGTCTTCATGATGCACTCCTTGGAATGAAGAATTATGGTGGCGGATCGCGCCATTCTTATTGAGCCGGCTTTTGCGGGAAATAAGGATGGGGCGATCGAAAACGACGATTGTTAGTTATTTTGCAAAAAAAGGGCCAAGTGCTGAGCGGAAAATACTGCTTTAGATACCAAGCTGTTAAGTAGTCGGATTGAAGGCCGAGGCGAAACACCATGGGAAAGAAATAACTCGCTCGCAGTGGGGGATAGGTAGCTATCTGCTTGATAACTTTTCAAAAAACATCAAAGTTACTAATAGTAACTCATAATGTGTAATAAATTACTCATTGTCCTTGTTGAGAAGGTTGAGTTGGCGCATTTTCAGATAAAGAGTTTTTCGTTCTATGCCGAGGATCTGCGCGACTCGAGTGCGATTCCAGCGGTAGGTCTGGAGGTGGCGGAGGATCAAATCGCGCTCAAAACGTCGCCCTGCCTCGCGAAGAGACAGAGTCTGGTCAACGCCGGGGCGTGGCAAGTCGATCGCATCAGAACTGTCAGCGCCAACATCCCTGCCGGGAAACTCGAGGATATGCAGATTGACGTAGCGTTGGATGGTATTCTCAAGTTCCCGGACATTCCCTGGCCAATGGTGGTTGAGGAGCATATCCAGGGCATGGCCGTGCAGAAGGGGTGGCTTACTGTCCGGAGAATGTTTCTGGAGAAAATGTTCAATAAGAAGAGGAATATCTTCCCGGCGCTGTCTGAGTGGCGGAATGGTGATCGGGATAATGTGGATGCGATAAAAAAAATCTTCCCGCATCCGCCCGCAATCAAGCAAAGTTCGAAGGTTTTGATGCGTTGCGGCGATGATCCGGACATCGGCTTGCCGGCTTTGCAGGCCGCCCAACGGCGTGTAGCCATTACTTTCCAGTACCCGCAAAAGCTTGACCTGCATGGTCTCGTCTATCTCACCCAATTCATCGAGAAAGAGGGTGCCGCGGTCGGCCCGATCAAAAAACCCCGGTTTATTCTTGTCCGCTCCGGTAAAAGCCCCTTTTTGGTATCCAAAAAACTCACTTTCCATCAGCCCAGCCGGAATGGCGGCGCAATTGACGGGAACGAATGGTTTCCCGGCCCGGTCGCTCATCTCGTGGATGGCCTTGGCCACCAGTTCTTTGCCGGTGCCCGATTCGCCGTAGAGAATGACATTGGCATGGGTGGCGGCAGCACGCAAAATGAGTTCGTAGACCTTCTGCATCGCCGGGCTTTTGCCGATGATTGCCCCAAATTTGTAACGGTCGCGAATGGTTTCCCGTAACCGCAGATTCTCTTTGGTCAGATAGTTTTCCCTCTCTTTCAGGGTGTCTTCGGCGGTTTTCCGTTCATGGATGTCGATAATAACCGTCTGCTTCCGGGAAATTTGGTTTTCTTCCTGATACACTGGGGAACTGACCGCATAGTACCAGCGACCGTCAAGGGGGTTGCGGAACTCATATTTGACCGTTAAACCTTGAAACACCCTGGCGTCATCACACCAGGAACAGGGACCGTCAAGACCGTACAGTCTTTTATGGCAGGGCATGTCCTCGGAGTCGTCAGCCTGAGAATCTTTCTGATTACGGTTCATAAACAGCAGTTTATGATCGACGGAAGAGATGTAGAGAAAGCCTTCGAAGGCTTCGAGAATACCGCTCAAGCGCGAGGTACTTTCAAGAAGATAACGCCGCGTGGTTTTCAGGGAGGTGATGTCGAGCAGTGAGGCGACGCTGGCCTCGGATCCGGCAAGCATATCGACGCGTAAAAAGACATCCTTGAGAGCCCCGTGTTTATCCCTTAAGGTAAATTCATATTCGATGGGAGTGTCGGCGGTTGCATTACGGCGGGACACATGATAGCGCAGCATTTTGTCGAGATCTTCGGCTTTGGCGACAAAGATCGGCCATTGCATTTTGCCTTCAAGCTCGTATTTACTATATCCGGTAAGGTCCACAAAACGTTCATTGGCTAGCGAGACGGTGGTGTCTTTTTCGATGATGATGGTGGCGGTGCCGGTATTCTCAAAGACAGAACGGTATTGATCGACACTTTTTTGCAGGTCCTTTTCGATGTTTTTTTGGTGACTGATATCCTCGACAAAACCTTCAAGATAGCTGAGGTCTCCGGCGGCATTCCGTGCGCCGCGGACATGCAGCCGACAATCGAAAAAGGATCCGTCTTTTTTTTGCCATCGACTTTCAAAATGCAGAGGTTCGACGCCGGCGGTGAGTTGTGCGAGCAGGCCTTGGCGAATTTCCGGCTCTTGATACAGGTAGGTGATGTTGTTGTCGGTCTGTTGGCAATATTCCTCAAAGTCTCTGTAACCGAGTATTTCCGCAAAGGCTTTGTTGCCATCGAGGATTTGGCCGTCAATGGATGTACGGATAATACCGATAGGGGCCAGTCGAAAGAGCTCATGGTACTGATTTTGAGGGGCGACTGGTTTCATAGAGATTCTATGTGTCTCTGAACAAAATTTTCGATGAGCAAGCGGGAGATGGAGAGGGTCGACGGCAGGACCGGCAAATCACTCACCGAAAACCACCTGGCGTCTTCTAGCTCCTCTCCGTCAAGGCGGATCTCCCCGCTTTTATAGGTGCAAGTGAAGCCGATCATTAACGAGTGGGGAAAGGGCCAGGGCTGGCTGGCAACGTAGTGAATATTGTCTACGCAGACAGCAACTTCCTCGAATACTTCCCGGCAAACAGCCTCCTCAAGGGTTTCTCCCGGCTCGACGAAACCGGCCAAAGTGCTGTACATCCCCGTGGGAAAACGTGGTGCTCGGGCGAGGAGGATACGGTCGTTCCGGACAATCGACATGATGACCGCCGGAGAAAGCCGAGGGTAACTGATAAAATTGCAGTCTGGGCACTTTCGGGCAAGTTCGGACCGTCTGTCAATCATGGCAGTGCCGCATTTACCGCAGAAGCGATGTTCCCGATGCCAATGGACGATTTGAATCGCCCGTCCGGCAAGACAGAAAACATCGTCATCAAGGGCTCCGAAAAGACTGCGCAAATCGCGGAATCCCATGTTCTCTGGTTCAGGGGGATCGCCTCCGAGAGCGGCAACAAAACAATCGGCGCAGGCATATCGGCCAAGATATCTGCTGAAGATCGGCTGCAGCCCGAGCTGCTCTGGGTTCAGCATACAGATTGCCAGCGGTTCATTTCCCGGCATATGGACGAGAAGTTTGTTTTTAACAAAAATGAACCACCAGCTGCAGCTTGCCGTTCCACTTGGGTGAACACCGGCTACAAAGGGCGATTTTAGGGCAAAAGGGGAGATCATGGCCTTTGTTTAATACACATGGCAAGTTTTGCTTCGAGATAGACGGAAAAGCCTCGGTAGCTCCGGTTCCTGGCGAGTGCGATTTTTTTAACGAGGCTGATTACCTGTTGATGTATTGCCATCCGGATGGTAAAAAGTCAAGATGTGGAAGTGAAAATATCTGTGATTTACCGCAGTTAGTTCCCTGACCACTTGAGCATGGCCAAATCTTTCCTGATTCTTGATAATTTTCAAGGCAGGAGATGTCTATGGAAGCTCTGCCGAGAGCAGGAAAATATGGGGGAAAAGATGTGAAAATACTTATAGCAGAAGATGAGTTTACCACCCGAATGATGGTTCAGGTATGTCTTGAGAGCTGGGGCTACCGTGTTGAAAGTGTGACCAACGGCAATGATGCCTGGGCGGCGTTGCAAAAGCCGGAGGCACCCCATATCGCCATCCTTGACTGGGAAATGCCGGAGTTGGATGGCGTCGAGGTATGTCGGAGGGTAAAGGAAATGAACGCGATCAACCCTCCTTACATCCTGCTGCTGACTTCCCGGGATAGCAAGACCGATATAGTCAAAGGATTTGATGCCGGTGCCGATGACTACATGACCAAACCCTTTAATGATAATGAACTTCGGGCCAGGGTCCGGGTAGCCGAACGGTTGGTGCGCACCCAATCGTCCCTGTCGGAATCGGTGGCTGAGTTAAAAGAGGCTTTGAATCAGGTGGAAATGCTTGAGAATGGAGTCGAGTCTTGCCGTGAATGCCATAAGATTTTCAGCCCCTATGACGGGGAATGGCATGGGCTTGGCGATATTCTGAAAAATGGCGCCGACCCCAGGTTTATTGCCAACACTTGCCCGGGCTGCGTCAAGAAATAACAGCTCAGCAATATCTGCTGACCGGCAAGACACGACCGGGCAGGTTTCCGGGCTGAGGCCGCTTACATCCCTACGGCAAACATAGCCTCCAGATCGTGCCGGGAATAGGCCTTGAAGGCGAGCATTGTTTCGGTTTTCTCGATTGCCGGAATGCTGTGCATTTTCTTGGTGACGAGGTCGGCCAGTGCATCATTGGTGGCAACGCGCACAATGGCTACAAGGTCATAATTGCCGCTTACCGAATAGACCTCTGATATGCCGGGGACAGCCTTGAGGAGTTCGGCAACGTCATTGATTTTCGTCCGTTCAACATTCATGAGAATTATTGATGTAACCATGTGCTCTCCTGCGATCTGTTTTGTTGCTGTTTGGATTTTTCGGAAAATGAATGAGTATCGGTAGATAGTAGCGTCTTTGAGGAACTTTGACAATCAGCGGATGGATTTTTCTTGGCTTTCTGCGGCTTGAGGGGGACAATCATTTCATAGTTCGAATCTTGAAAGCAAATCCGTGCCGTGATCTTCGACATATTCAGTTTAAAAACTCACAAGAGGTGTCCCCATGCTGCCTGAAAAATATGAAAATTTCCGCACAAAAATAGCTACATTCATACCCGCCAAAAATATCATCACCGATCCTTTGCGGACACTCACCTACGGCACCGATGCAAGTTTTTATCGGTTGATTCCAAAAATCGTCATCAATGTCGAAAACGAGAAGGAGGTGCAGTTTATCCTTCGCGAGGCCCACAAATTGAAATTGCCGGTGACCTTTCGGGCAGCAGGAACCAGTCTTTCGGGTCAGGCGGTCACTGACTCCATTCTTGTGCGCCTGGGCCAGGGCTGGCAAAAATTCAGGGTGTTTGAGAAGGCCTTGAAGATCCAGCTTGAACCTGGCATCATCGGCGGTCGGGCTAATGCGCTCTTGGCCGAGTTTGACCGTAAGATAGGACCTGATCCCGCCTCCATCGACAGTGCCAAAATCGGCGGCATTCTCGCCAATAATGCCAGCGGCATGTGCTGCGGAGTCGAGCAAAACAGCTATAAAACCATCGACAGTATGCGGGTGGTTCTTGCCGATGGTACCGCGGTCGACACCGCCGAGGATACGAGTCGGGCTGATTTTATGCGGTCGCACGGCGATCTTCTCGATAAACTCAAAGTCTTGAGGGCAAGGGTGCTGGCCGATGAAGTGCTTGCCGAGCGTATCCGTTATAAATTTAAAATCAAGAATACCACAGGCTACAGCCTCAATGCCCTGGTTGATTTTGACGATCCCTTTGACATCATGATTCATCTGATGATCGGCAGCGAGGGCACGCTGGGATTCATTTCCGATGTCGTGTATCGGACCGTGGTCGAGCATCGCCACAAGGCCAGCACCTTGATTTTCTATGCGGATATGCAGACCGCCTGTCGGGCTATACCGATCCTCCGGAAGCAGCCGGTCGCCGCCGCAGAACTTATCGACCGTGCCGGATTGCGGTCGGTGGAGGACAAGCCGGGCATGCCCGAGTATCTGCGTGAGCTTGGGGGCTCTGTAACTGCTCTTTTGGTAGAAACCAGGGCGGAAGGGGCAGAGATTCTTGCAGCCCAAATCGGCCGGATCTGTGAGGCTCTCAAAGAATTGCCGACGGTCCGGCCCATCGTTTTCACCGATATTCCGGCTGAATACACCGCCCTGTGGAAGATTCGCAAAGGGTTGTTTCCGGCGATTGGCGCAGTTCGAAAGACCGGGACCACGGTTATCATCGAAGATGTCGCTTTTCCTGGTGAACACCTGGCCGATGCTGCTCTTGATCTGCAGGGCCTCTTTCAAAAATATAACTATAATGAGGCAATCATCTTCGGCCACGCCCTGGACGGCAACCTCCATTTTGTCTTCACCCAGGATTTTTCCATCCAGTCGGAGGTGGTTCGCTATCGGGATTTTATGGACGAAGTAGTGAAGTTGGTCGTCGAAAAATACGATGGCTCACTTAAGGCGGAACACGGCACCGGCCGTAATATGGCACCTTTTGTCGAAAAGGAATGGGGCGAGGCGGCCTTCAACCTGATGCGCGACATCAAGGCCATTTTCGATCCCTTTAACCTCCTTAATCCGGGGGTTATCCTCAATGACGACGCCATGGCGCACATCAAGGATTTGAAGCCGTTGCCGGCTACCCATGAGATAGTCGACAAGTGCATTGAGTGCGGTTTTTGCGAACCGGTTTGTCCGTCCAAGGACCTGACCTTTACCCCGCGCCAGCGGATTGTCGGGCGGCGGGAGATCAGCCGGAGGATGGCAGCCGGCGGTGAGCCGCAACAGGTTAAGGCGCTGGCTAAAGCCTACCGGTATCCGGGCAAGGATACCTGCGCCGCCGACAGCCTCTGCTCGACCCGCTGCCCGGTTGGTATCGATACCGGTAAGATGGTCAAGGCACTTCGCCAGGAAGCAAACGGCAAACTCGCCCATACCGTTGCCGATTGGGTAGCCGATAATTTTGGTGGGGTGGCGCGGGCCATCGGCACGACCCTGAATACTGTTGATGCAATCCATGGCAAGCTCGGCACGCCGTTTATGGACACTGCTTCGCAGCTCGCAAGAAAAGCGGCTTTGAATACACTGCCGCTGTGGAATCGTGAGATGCCCACCGCCGGTGGAAAAATCAAACCGCAATTGATCCAGCCGGAAAATCCTTTACAGGTGGTGTATTTTCCGAGCTGTGCCAGTCGCTCCATGGGCGGTCCGGCCAGGTCCGAGAACGAGAGGCAAGGGCTGCCGGAGAAAACCGGCTCGTTGCTGCAGAAGGCCGGCTATGCGATCATCTATCCGGAGAATCTCGATCGTCTCTGCTGCGGCCAGGCCTTTGAAAGCAAAGGTTTTATGGGCCAGGCCGACCGGAAATCGAAGGAATTGTCGGACGCTTTGCTGGCGGCATCAGATAACGGACGGATTCCGGTACTCTGCGACACCAGCCCCTGTTTGTACAGGATGCGGGCAACGCTTGATAAACGCTTGCAGCTTTTCGAACCGATTGAATTTGTTCTCACCTTCCTTATGGACCGCTTGCAGTTCACGCAGCTGGATGTCAAGGTGGCTGTGCATCCGACCTGTTCGACGCGAAAGATGGGGCTTGAGAATAAACTCGAACAATTGGCCAAGGCCTGCGCCACAGTGGTGGTGATGCCGGCCGATATTTATTGCTGCGGCTTTGCCGGCGATCGAGGCTTCAATTTTCCGGAGCTCAATGCCTCGGCCCTGAAGGACTTGAAGGACCATGTCTGTACCTGCGAGGCGGGCTACTCGACCAGCAAGACCTGCGAGATCGGCCTCTCCCTGCATGGCGGCATTCCCTATCGGTCGATTCTCTATCTGGTCGATGCCGCGAGCAGGGCTAGAGGCTGAGAAGCTGTCAGGAAATAATGTGGTCAGGGTGAGTACAATATGACGCAGTGATCCTCACCCTCCAGTTCCTCGTCAATGATGGCTGCCAGGATCTGCCAATCACCGCCGGCAAGTCCTGCTCCGATTTTCGGGTAACCGATGCGTTTGCCGGAAAACTCGGCTTTTATCCTGGCAAAGAGTCGGCGGACCGCAGGGTAATCAACCAGGACGTCGGTGCCGTGGAAGTGATATTGGCTGTAGCCATTGACGATGGTTATTATCCGGCCATTGCGGTTGACTGCGGCATAACTGAAGCTGCCCAGCTTGTTGAGGTCACCCCTGGTAGTAGCCAGATCGGCGGCATAGGCCTCGGGGAATATTTCTTGAATAGTCTTCGCTATGCCGCCACCCATGCTGCCGAAACAATTGCAGCCATGGACAATGACATCAAATCGACCTGCAAGGGCAAGGGCGATGAGATCGCCTTTTTCTGAGTTCATCCTTTTTCACCCTTGGTCAGTTTGGTTGCGCCGCCTGGTCCCTCTTAACTGCTCCATTTAGGAGCACCAATTGTTCGAGGGCCTCGTAGTTCTGTGCTCCCACTAGCTTGTGCCGGCCCATTATGAAGGTCGGTACCGCAGTGATACCCTTAAATCGCGACTCCTGCCAATCCCTGTCCACCGCATCCTTATAGACACGATTCGCCAGGACCTGTGCTGCTTCCTTTTCCGGCAGACCAAGATTGCGAATAATTTCAATAAGTACGGGGATCTTGGCAAGATTAACACCGTCGGCGAAATAGGCTTTGAAAGCGGCCAGATGAAAAGCGTCTCCCTTGCCTGAGGCTATAGCCCACATGCCCAGTTCCTGTGCCAGCCTGCTGTTATAGGTCTTGGTTCTTGGGCCGAAGGGCAGGTCGAGTTGATCAGCGGTGGCCTGCAGGTGGGCTATCATTCCTGCGACTTTCTCCGGTGTGGTCCGAAACAACTCTTCGAGGGACTGGCCTTCCTCCGGAGTTTCCGGATGGAGGGGGAAAGCGCGCCAGCGAACTGCAATGTCATATTCCTGCTGTAATTTTTCAATACGCCCGGTAATGAAATAGCACCAGGGTCAGATATAATCGGAAAATATCTCAAATTGCATTGACTGGGTCATTTTCGTTTCCTTGTCACGATAAGCTTGGCGCTTTTCAGCGTCCTTTTCAGGACACCCTTAGCAAAGAGTTGTTGCTCACACTTTTTTATGTGATAACATGATAGACTACAACTTATCAGATAGTAAGGAACCTTGAATTTATAATCAATGGAAACGCCAATTTTTCAGGAACCCCGAAAAAGCACGGAGTTGCCGCCCACCCTCATCTTTTGCATTTATTTACTCACCAACATGTGCCGGATTCACTATGAAAACAGTAATATTTTATTATACCGGCACCGGTAACTCGTTATGGACCTCGCGTCTTGTCGCGGCGGAACTCGGCAATACAACATTGTGCCCCATGTCACTGATGAATGGGGATGCGCTGGCTGACGTCGAGGCGATCGGCCTTATATTTCCGGTGCATATGTGGGGTGTACCCAGCCTTGTCCTGAATTTTTTGAAAAGGATACAGCACGACCCCGGTAAATATTACTTCGCATTTGCTGTCAATGCCGGACAGGTGTCGCGCACTCTCATTCAATTGCAAAACCACTTGGTAACCTTAGGCCTTGGGCTTTCCCTTGGTATTGACATCGTGCTGCCGAGCAATTACATCCCCTGGGGTGGTCCGGGGCCGAGAGAAAAATTGGATAAATTGTACCTGGCGGCCAGGGAAAAAATCAAATACGTGGCGCCCCGCATCGCCGGCAAACAAACTGCTCCCATGGAGCAGGGGCCTCTATGGCAACGGATTGTTTTTACCGCCGTATATAAAATGACCTTCAATATGATCCCGAAGATGGACGGAAGTTTTTGGGTAGATGAGAAATGCAACGGTTGCGGCATTTGTGAAAAAACTTGCCCGGTCGGCAACATTGTCATGACGGCAGAAAAGCCGACTTGGCAGCATCGCTGCGAGCAGTGCCTGGCGTGTATTCAGTGGTGCCCGAAAGAGGCCGTTCAATATGGCAAGAAAACCCCAAAGTATGAACGCTATCATCACCCTGAGGTAACCCTGGGGGATATTGTTGGGGATGTGAAAGTGAGTAAATAAGACAGGCAATTGGGTTGCCGGTATAGACGCAGCGCTCAATATCGTGTATTGACCATTGAAAGTGTGGCGTTGCCTGATATCAAGGCAAAAAGATCAAAATCAATTAAAAGGTGAATTTTTGCAAACAGTCGTAAAGAAGTGGTTCCGTGATAAAGATTCTGGATTTCTCGATAACGGCAGTGGCCCGGACATAATGGTGAGTAAGGCCGACCTGGTAAAATGTCAGTTTTTGAAGGTTGGTGAAACCGTCGACTTCGAATGCCACACTGACAGTCAGGGATTAATCGCCAAAAAGGTCAGGCTTGCCAATCAGAAACAACAAAATGGTCACAATAGCGGCAACAAGAGCACGAAGCCATTTCGCTTTGGTGTAATGAGTTAAGCCGCTGTCAAAAAAATGCCGTAGTTTGGTTACCTCTTGTCGATAAACGCTTGGCGAACAGGGCGCAAAGAGCTGCCAGATGAGTTTAACTGTCCCGGTTAGCGATGGTAGCGTAAAATCTGGCCGTTAAATGGCTCATGCAGGTACTCAATATTGGTGGCCTTGCTCTGGCTGTGGGTGTACCCCAAGAACACCATTTTTTTACTGAACCGCGCATGGTGACCACGCCCTGGGTCAACAAGAATAACGTCACAATGCGGTTTTGCATGGTTATTAATGAAGCTTGACAGAAGTTCGGCGTGACCTCTTTCATACAGCAAATCGCTACCGATAACGAGATCGAATAGCCCCAGCCCGTTGGATATATCAGCCCACCCGGTGCGGAAGAACGGTATCTTCTTGCCTTTATTGAGGCGCACGTTTTCCAAAAGAAATTGCTCAACCTCCGGATGATAGTCGGTGGCGGTAATATCGGCATGGCGGTGATTCAGCACTAAACTTGCCAGTGCTATGCCGCAACCCACTTCGAGGATGCGCATTCCGGCAATTTGGTAATCGAACATGAGATGCGCGAGTACCTCGCCGGAGCCCCAAACCACTCCAAAGAGAGGCCAAGCAGCTGAACAAATCCCAAGGTCTTCGGCTACTCCGTCAAGGTCGAGAAATTCCTGGCGATCGCGCAGTGTGCGCAGATGAATATCCACTGCACCAAACTCCAGGGTCTGATAGCGGATACGTAGGGGAGACATGCAGCACCTCTTAGAATATTAGAAATTCATTTCTTGTTTTCAAGAATAAATTTCGTGAAGGTACTTATCCCGTTCATCGGGGGTGGATTGAGAAATTTTGCCTTTGTATACCATAAACCGAAAAGGAGCGAAGGCCTGCTCCATCAAGCGTTCTTGGCGTATCGTGTCAAAAAGGTGTCCAGCTGGTTGGCAAAATTCCGGTGATCGCCTCGACTCTCAGCCGCCGGGCCACCGGTGTCAATGCCGCTCGCCCGCAGCGTATCCATGAAGTCGCGCATCTGCAGGCGAGCTTTGATGGTGTCCGTCGAATACAGTTCACCACGGGGGTTGAGGGCATGGCCGCCTTTGCCGAGGACCATCGCCGCCAGGGGGATATCTCCGGTAATAACCAGATCCCCGGGGCTGAGTCGCTTGACGATTTCATTATCGGCAACATCAAAACCGGATGCTACCCGCAAAAATTTAATGCACGTCGATGCCGGCACACGCATCGGTTGATTGGCGACAAGGGTCAGCAGCAGGCCGGTACGTTCGGATGCCCTGAAGAGGATCTCTTTGATCGCCACCGGGCAGGCATCGGCGTCGACCCAAATTTTCATTTCAAGCCACATCTGCTCGCAAAAGGAAAACACTTCGAACGGTTTTTCAAGGTTTTTCTTCGGTGAGATAATCCTTTAGTTTTTCCAGAAGAGAATCGGGGAGTTCGCGGTTGTACATAAATGCCTCCGCCTCGTCGCCGGTTATCTGCTGTTTTATCTCAAGGGGCAGCGACCGCAAAACAGCCACCCTTTGAGGGTCGGGTTTTTCGTTTGGTAATCTTGCCATCGGTACGACTCCTGTGTGTTGTGATAATACTTACTCGGCAAATAAGACCAAGGTTGACCTTCTCGCTCTGCGATATTGCTATAAAGTTGCCGTCTTTGATCGTTCTGTCAATGGCCGGAGGTCACATTAGGGGCACCGTCACCAATAATCACCGATTTTCGCGTAGCATTTCGGAGTAATGCGCGACAGGGTACCCTTTTATAGTACCAAATGTAACACGCTGTTATCAAATATAAAATTCTTCAATAAAGCTTGACACAATGATCATTACGTTAATAATAATG
>JANNQF010000037.1:0-2623 GCA_031441605.1 Deltaproteobacteria bacterium | reverse complement strand
CATTATTATTAACGTAATGATCATTGTGTCAAGCTTTATTGAAGAATTTTATATTTGATAACAGCGTGTTACATTTGGTACTATAAAAGGGTACCCTGTCGCGCATTACTCCGAAATGCTACGCGAAAATCGGTGATTATTTATTATGCCCCGACCTGGCCGGATGCCATCGATCCGGCAGGCAAACATTTTGCTCTGTCCGTTGAAGGCAAAGGGGCGCTGGCAGTCTTCGCCCTGGCCGCCACCTGGTGGATTTTTGAGGTTCTGCCGATCGGCGTTACCGGTATCGCCATCGGCGTTATCCAGGCGATGTTTCTTGTCAGGAAACCGGAAGTCGCCTTCAAAGATTTCATGGACCCCTCGGTCCTCTTTATCTTCGGTTCCATCGTTATCGGCCTGGTCTTTACCAAGAGCGGACTGACTAAACGGATGGCCTATAAGATGCTGTCGATCGTCGGCGAAAAGACCAGCATGATCTACCTCGGTTGTTTCGTCATGACCGTGGCACTCACCCATATGATGGCGCACACCGCCGTAGCCGCCACCATGTTCCGCCTGCTCATGGCCATCAACACCCTGTATTCGGATAATGATCTGCCGACCAAATTCGGCAAGGGTTTGTTTATCGGTATGGCCTATGTCGCCGGTGCCGGCAGTATTATTACCCTGCTCGGTTCGGCCCGGGCCGCCGTGGCTATCGCCTTCTTCAAAGAGATGACTAGCAAGGATGTCGGTTTCTTTGAGCTGACCTACTACCTGTTCCCGCTCGGTTGGTTAATGGTCCTCCTTATCTGGGGCATGATGATGGTCTTCTGTAAGCCGGAGAGAGCGGTCATCCCAGGTCTGAAAGAAAGAGCTAAACGGATGTACATTGAACTGGGTGCCTGGAGCAAAAACGAAAAAATGACCCTCCTGATCGTTCTTGCTGTCATTGCTATTATTGCTGCGAAAAACTGGGTCCCGGTCCTGAGAAATATCGATAAGACCGCCATTCTGCTTTCTTCCACCCTGCTGTTTTTTGTTCTCAATATTTTGAAAGTTGAGGATCTCGAAGACATTCCTTGGAACATCATCCTGCTTTTCGGCGGTGCGATGTCCATCGGTTTCTGTCTGTGGCAGACCCACGCCGCCGAGTGGCTGGCGGTCAACTGGCTGGCCCTTTTCAAGGAAGCATCCGGCATAGTGTTTATTCTCGGCATAGCCTTTTTTGTTATGGTCATGACCAACTTCATCATGAACGTCGCGGCTATTGCCATCTCCCTGTCGGTGGCCTTGGTTATCGCCCCGTATCTCGGCGTGGCCGGCGAGGTAATTTTCTATGCATCTCTGGCCACTGCCGGTATGCCATTCTTTCTGCTCATCGGCGCGGCTCCGAACGCCATTGCCTACGGTTCGAAGCAATTCACCGCCGGCGAGTTCTTCCGCTACGGTCTCATGGCGAGTGTCGTCCTGATGGTCGCAGTGTGGCTGTGCGTACAGTTTGTTTGGCCGCTTATGGGTATGCCAATACTGCTAGCGAGATAATTTATTGATAGACTGACAGGGGAGTGCTGCGGTAATTCGAGCGAAGCGCCCCCTCCTATCATCTTGTTTTCGCACTTTGGTAATTATTCTATTTGTTAGAATCCTATTTCCGAGGGGATTGAATTGGGCAAGACACGAAAAATGAAAGTGCTGGTCGTCGATAACGAGATTGAGTTTGCCTCTACTCTGGCCGAGCGCCTGCGTTTAAGGAAGATCGAGACGGAAAGCGTTTTTTGCGGTGAAGACGCCTTGCTGGCTGTTGTTCGCTTTCAGCCCGATGTTGTCATCCTCGATCTCGATATGCCCGTTATGACCGGCCTTGAAGTGCTGTCCCAGGTAAAGGCCACCGATCCTAGCGTAGAGTTGATCCTCCTCACCGGCCACGGCTCCTTTGATACAGGTATCACCGGCATGGAACTGGGCGCCTTTGATTATTTTATCAAACCGGTCGACTTAACTCAGCTTATGGAAAAGATCACCGAGGCCTATAGCAAACGAAAAAGTGTTTAAATTACCGTAGGTTCAGGTCCTCTCCCCATCTCCTGCACTTTTTTTAGACGTGCACCTTTGTCGTGCCTGGGATTATCGCCCTTGGAAGTCTTTATTGGCAAGCGTGTTGCACTCATTGCTTGAATCCAGCTGCCGTCAATCAGCTATTTGAGGCTATGACCGGATATGACCGCTATGTTGCGGTCGGAAAAATATTCCTGCGCAGTTTACCAACCTGAAAAGACGGATACCGACATGAAATTTAACCACAGCAAGACTTGGTTACCTTTTATGAAAACCTTATTGACAAGTTAGTACACGTTCACTAACTTGACGCATTTGTGGGACATCCGTGGGACAATTCAACGGAAAGAAGCTAGCCAAACTAAGAAATATGGCCTAACAGGCTCGACATTGATATTAATGTCTTGAGAAGCTTTGCCGAATATGCCGAGCTCGGCATATGCGCCACTATGCCGAGTTCCTGACTATGCCGAGTGATCATATTTCATCCAGGAACATGAAGGGCTCATTCATGATCAGCTCGGCATAGTTTGATGTGATTCAAAGCCCGCTCAAGAACTGCAAAAGCTTATCACCAGGTTGGTAG
>JANNQF010000036.1:0-23502 GCA_031441605.1 Deltaproteobacteria bacterium | reverse complement strand
TGCCAGTGCCGACATCAAAGCATCATCGAGCGGAATTTTTGCATTGTCGGCACGGGCATCAGGGATCATTTGAAAATCCTTTTTAACGAGTGCAAGTAAGGTGTCGGCGTTCAGGTGTTTTCGCACAGTTCTTCTTGAAGCGGTTACGGGTAGTTCGACGGCGTGGATAGAATAAAATTTTCGTGAGTTCATTGCGTTCTCCTATGTAAGTGGTTGATTTCACATAGAAAAACGCGAACCACCTTGTCAGCCATTGTCAAGCAAAAAAAGACATAGGCTGAAATATTTATTATGTCATGTTTTCAAATAGTTAAGTAAATCGTTCATGACAAAAGTTTACGAACTATCGATTTCATATTATCAGTGTTTTCAATAATTTAAAATTTGTGCGGGAATTGCTGAGGTTTCAGCTATTAGAATCGCATTCCCTGAAACTTCATTTGAAAGACTACATGGTTTTCTTGACCACAAACTGGCTGGATATTTTCGTTTCGATGTGCAACCTCCGCAACACGCAGAAAAGGAAAATAAAAGTGACCAACTCATTGCTTGGATGGTTAATGACGGTGTGTTGACGACCACTGGAAAAAAAGTGCCGGGAGAGAATATAATTCTACTATGGTCAAAAATTGAAAAAGCGGGTCAGAAGTAAGCATCCCACTGCAAAGCAGGGGGGCAAGAGAAATAAATGGGAAATAAATGGCGACAGTATAGCAATCTTATTTTTCAGTTTTTAAAGCTACCTCTTCCCCCACTATCTTCAATCCTCTATTCATCGCTGCCGAGGACGGAAAATGCTCAGGCGGTACGTCACCACAACAATCTGCTTCTCTCCTTGCCAGCTCGCTTGAGCTCCCTCGACAACCTTCTTTGCCTGAGGAGGTCATTCATGGTATTTGGGGACCACAGAGAGGCCGAGAAGTGAGGGAAGAAACCCGCTGGCGCAGTGGTAGATAATCAACAAGAATTTCTGTCACCTCTTCCGGCCACTGACCAGAAACACCGAAAACGTCCTTTTGCTTCCATCCGCAGCCGACTTGGTAATTTCAGTGGCCCTGCTGTCTTGGATATCGTCAAAGCCGGCGTCGGCAAACATCGCCCGCACCGCCGCCCGCTCAAAGCCATGGTGAAAGACGCCGGTATTGTCGTCGTGGAAGAGGCCGCCGTCCGGCTCAAGATCGGCGATGGCCAGGATGCCGCCGGGAACAAGTGCCGCGCCAAGCTGCCGAAGCAGCGCCTCCGGCTGGCGCATATGATGCAGGGTCATGCTGCTCGTTATCAGGTCGTATTCCCCGGTCAATGCCTCAGCCTTTTCCACATCGATGAGTCGGGTATCGATATTGGCCAATTTACCCTGGGCGATTTTCGCCTTGAGGATGTCCAACATCCCCGGCGAACTGTCGATGCCGGTGATTGAGGCGACCAAGAGTTGCAGCTTAAGACTCACCAACCCTGTGCCGCAGCCGAAATCCGCCGCCTTCATCGCCTTGCTCGGGGCCACCTGACGGATGATCGCCTCCGCTACCTCTCCGGCCAACTTGACCCTCTCGGGTTTTTCATCCCAACTGGCCGCTGCCGCGTTAAAATCCTTATTTTCGCTTGTCATAGCTCTCCAGTACCAATTTTTTTGGTTATAGGTGATGGTTCAATTCCACCGAAATGTGCACAAGTTCTTCATGGATACGCAACTGCTTTTTGAAATACTCAGAGCCTATTGAACCGCTGGTAACGAGCGAAAGAATACAGGCATATTTGCCCTTGCCGACCCGCCACACATGCAGATCGCAGATCTCGGCATCGACCGGGCTTGCGGCAATCACCTCTCTGATTTCGGCCACCACCGGGGCATCCATCTCAGCATCGAGCAGCACCCGTCCGGTATCACGGAGTAAACCGTAGGCCCAGATCGCCACCAAGGCAGCGCCAACGATGCCCATAACCGGGTCGAGCCAATTGGCTCCCAAGAATTTTCCGCCGGTGAGTGCCAAGATGGCAAGGACCGAGGTGGCGGCGTCGGCAATGACGTGCAAATACGCTGAACGTAGGTTGAGATCATGGTGGTGGCTGTGCCCTTTGTCATCGTGGTGATGGCCACTGTGGTGTTCATGACTATGTCCGCCCCTCAGCAGCCAGGCACAGGCCAGGTTAACCAGCAGGCCCACTATGGCTATGCCGATTGCCTGATTGTAATGAATGGGCGTGGGCGAAATCAGGCGTTCGACCGATTGGTACAGCATCAGCACCGCAACCATTACCAAACCTAAGGCGCTGGTATAGCCGCCCAGCACCTCGATTTTCCAGGTGCCGAAGGCAAATCTTGCGTCATGGGCGAAGCGACGGGCGGCTCCGTAGGCAAGCACCGACAGGCCAAGCGCCAGAGCATGCGAACTCATGTGCCAGCCGTCGGCCAACAGGGCCATCGAGTTGAACAGCCAGCCACCACAAATCTCGGCAACCATCATGGCGGCCGTCAGTATGACCGCTAAAAGGGTGTTTCTTTCAGCCAGCGGGTTGCCCTGATCAAAAACATGGGAATGACGCCAATCGTCAATGTGCGCAGCGGGTGGCATTCTATTGTGTCCTTTGGGGGAAAATTTTTATCAGGCTTTTCATCAAGGAAGTTCGACCGCCCAAGTGGCAAGCGGCGGAACCGTCTGAACCATCCCTTCTTTCTGCAGAAAAGCAGCAAAACGGTTGTAACGGTTTTTATCCAGAGCCCCCGGCCGCAGGGCAAAGCGCGGCAAGGTGTCGCGCCACGCCAATCGGTTCAGCTCATCATCGAGGTTTTCCCGGCCATGACCGACAAAGAGCTTCCAGCTTTCCTCAGGATGGTTGATGATGTATTGCACCGCTTCTTCCAGGGCATCGACAAATCTCCGCAGCCGCGGGTCAGCTGTATCGGTGTTTTTGGCCACGAGGATCAGCTCATCGTAGGCCGGGACGCCATATTCCTCAACAAAAAAGGCTCGGCCCGGCCTTTTTTCAATGGCCATCTGGTTCAATTCGAAATTGCGGAAGGCACCGATTACCGCATCGACCTGACCGGCCAGAAGGGCCGGCGACAGGGAAAAATTGACGTTGACCAGCGTAACATCATTTAAGCTTAACCCAACCTTTGCCAGCATCACCTGCAGCAGGGTGTTCTCGAAACCGCCAACCGAATAACCGATGGTTTTCCCTTTGAGATCGGCAATGGTCTTAATCTTGCCGTCGGCCAATACCACCAGGCAGTTGAGAGGCGTGGCAATAAGGGTGGCGATTCGCGTCAGCGGCAGACCCTGATCGACCTGCACCTGATGCTGGTGCTGATACGAAACGGCGATATCGGCCTTACCGGCCGCCACCAGTTTCGGCGGATCGTTGGGATTTGCCGGGGCAATCAGTTCGACATCCAAGCCCCTGGCGGCAAACATACCCTTTTCAAGAGCTACATACAGCGGCGCATGGTCGGGATTGACATACCAGTCGAGCAAGACGGTAAGCTTTTCTCCGGCCATCGCCTCGGAAGCGACCAGGAAATTTGCGGTAAGAAGCAGCGACGCGACAATTTTTACAAATTTTTTCATATGATTTTTCCTTTTTCAGGTTCCCAGAAGATAAGCCTTGCCAGCAGGCGGTCAACGATAAAAGAGAGAAGCAAAGAAAGACCCGCCAAAAGTACCAGGGCGGCAAACATCCTATCGATCTGCATCCGGCCGTTGGCGTGGAGCATGTAAAACCCGAGGCCGGAGCTGGAACCGACCCACTCCCCCACGACTGCGCCGATCGGCGCCACCGCCGCCGCCATCCTGACTCCGGCGGCAAAGGACGGAAGGCCGGAAGGCACAACTATATAGCGGAGTATGGCCATAGGTTTGGCCCCCATGATCCGGGCCAGCTCCAATAGTTCCGGGCTGGTTCGCCGCATTCCCTGATAAAAGGAGGCGGTCACCGGAAAAAAGATAATGAGGAGCGCCATGGCTATCTTCGAGGCCATGCCGTAACCGAACCAGAGCACCAGGACCGGGGCTAAAGCAAAGACCGGCAGGGCCTGGCTGATCAAGAGCAGCGGCAGCAGCCACTGTTTCAAACGTGACGAAATTATCATGGCCAGGGCGCAGGAGGTGCCGAGGAAGATTCCCAGCAGCAAACCGAACACCATTTCCAGGGTGGTGGTCAGTAGATGGCTAAGTAGGGCAGGAAATTGCGTAACCAGGGCCTTGGCCACCGGCCAGGGACCGGGCAGAATGTAGGCCGGAGGCCCGGCGAGCACGATTAGCAGCTGCCACAAGGCCAGCAAACCGGCAACCAGCAAAAAAGGACGGGCCTTCATGCAGCATCCCCACCCATGAGCATGGCCAGCAATTCACCATATTGCCGGGCCATTACCGGGCTATCGAGACGGCGCGGCGGCCTGTCCGGCGGCAGAAGACTTGCCACAACCCTGGCTGGCGAGCCGGCAAGGACGACCACCCGGTCGGCCAATCGCAAAGCCTCCAGCGGATCATGGGTAACCAGCAGCACCGTCCGCCCTTTGATCATCTCTGCCGCCAGATCCTGCAACCTTTGACGGTTGAGGGCGTCAAGGGCCGAGAAGGGCTCGTCCATTAAGACGATGGCTCGCCCCTCCATCAGGGTCCGCAGCAGGGCCCCGCGCTGCCGCATCCCGCCGGAAAGACAGCTGGGTAAGTCGTACTCATGGCTGCCAAGACCGGCAAGGCGTAAGAGATCCCGAGCCTGTTGTCGCAAGGCATCGGTCAACTCGCCGCGCAGCTTGGCCCCCAGCAGCACATTGTCGATGAGCGACAACCAGGGCAGCAGGAGATCGTCCTGCCCCATCCAGGCGCAATTGAGTTTACCTGCGGCCGGCTCAAGGCGGATAATGCCCGACAAAAGCGGTGGACCAGAGCCGGCAATAAGTTTTAAGAGCGTCGATTTGCCGCAACCGCTCGGACCGAGGAGACAGGTGGTCGATCCTCCGTCCAGTCGCAGGGCAAAGTCATCGAACAGCCGCCGCTCGCCAAACGCCACGGTAATATGGTCGACCATTACTGCCGGGGCGGCAGCCTCCCGTACAAACGACGCGACAGGGTCAGTGCTCAAGAGCGGATCACCAGAAGGCCTGAAAGTGGTGAACCGGCCCATGGCCGTTGCCGATCTTGTAGACGGCCCCGGCTTCAATGGCGGCGGTGATATACTCTTTAGCCCGCCGCACCGCCTCTTCGACCGCAGCCCCTTTGGCCATATTGGCGGCAATGGCCGATGAAAGGGTGCAGCCGGTGCCGTGGTTGTTGGTGGTGGCAATGCGTTTGCCGGATAAAGTTATCATCCGCTTTTCACGGGCAAGGTAGAGGCAGTCGTCGCAGTCACCGGCCTCCAGATGCCCGCCCTTAATGAGAACAGCGCCGCAGCCAAGGCCCCCCAACTCGACTGCAGCCTGGCTCATTTCTTCCGCCGTCCCGACATCCCGGCCAAGAAGCACCGAGGTTTCAGGCAGGTTTGGGGTGATGATATCCGCCAGAGGAATGAGATATTTCCGCAGGGCATCGATCGCATCATCCTGTACCAGCTTATCGCCACTCTGAGCAACCATGACCGGATCAAGGACTATCCGTTTCACCCCATGTCTCTGCAAGCCCTCGGCAACGGTTCTTATCAGTTCCGGTGAAAAAAGCATGCCGATCTTCACCGCATCGCAACCGATGTCCGCAAGAACGGCGTCGAGTTGGGCCCGGACAAAATCCACCGGTACGGCATGAATACCCGAGACCCCGAGTGTGTTCTGGGCGGTCAGGGCGGTAATAACGCTCATGCCGTAGCAGCCGTTGGCGCCGATGGTCTTCAGGTCGGCCTGAATGCCCGCCCCGCCGCCGCTGTCCGAACCGGCGATGGTCAGAACCCGGTAATATTTCTTTTCTTCTGTCATGAACGTGTTTCCCTTTTATTTTTCAAGATGCAACCGTTGTTTCAGTGCCGCTGCCGCAGCGCCGGGACATGGAGCGGAGACAATGGCCGACACCACCGCCACTCCGTCCGCCCCGGCCAGCATCACCTCAGCTGCATTGGCCAAAGTAATGCCGCCGATCCCGACCAGAGGGAGCTTGACTGCTCTTCTGATCCGGCGGATGCCCTCAAGACCCAGAGGCGCGGCCGCATCTTTTTTGGTGGTAGTCGCAAAGACCGGACTTATTCCAATATAATCAGCCCCGTCGGACTGTGCCCGCAGGGCATCGTCAAGGGATTCGGCGGAGACGCCGATCACCATGTCAGGGCCCGTTAGCCGCCGGGCATCGGCGATGGGCATATCCTGCTGTCCAAGATGCAGCCCTTCGGCTCCGACCGCCAGAGCCACGTCAAGTCGGTCATTGATGATAAGCGGAACGCCGGTGCCCAGCAGCAAAACTTTGAGAAGACGGGCCTCGGCAATAAACTCCCGCGTCGTGCAATCCTTTTCCCGCAACTGCACAACAGTGACACCGCCGGCGACTGCGGCCTTCACTACCTCACAGGTCGTCCGACCCAGCGACAGGCTCCGGTCGGTTACCAGATATAGCGAATAGTCAACCATGGCCGTCTCTCCCTTTTTAAGCAACACTGAAGCGGCAGCGCTCAGCCACCTCGTCGGGGCTAAGGGAATACAGGGCATCAAGGAGATGTATCATAAAGCTACCGGGACCGGCGGAGACCGCTCCTGCCTGCTCGCCGGCAATACCGAAAAAGGCCAGACCGGTGGCGGCAGCCGACAATGCATCCTGATCAACCGCAAGAAAGGCGCCGATGACGGCAGTCGCCGAACAACCGGTGCCGGTGACGAGCGGCATGAGCTTGTGCCCACCTTCGATCCGCACGACCCTTGCGCCATCGGTCACCAGATCGACCGGCCCGGTGATGGCTACAGTCGTCCGCAGGTCCCGGGCGAGCTGCATAGCCACCACTCCGGCATCATCGACTGCATGGAGCGCATCCACCCCCTTACCTCCTGCGCCCCCGACACCAAGGGAAAGGATTTCCGAGGCATTGCCGCGTACGACACTGACCTTTGTTTCCGTAAGGATTCTTTTGGCAGCAGCGGTCCGCATAGCGGTGGCCCCAGAACCTACCGGATCCAAAATGATCGGTCTGCCCAAGGCCGTCGCCCTTTTGCCCGCCAGGACCATGGAATCAACCCACTTATTAGTCAGGGTGCCGATATTAAGGACCAGGGATCCGGCAAAGGCCACCATCTCTTCAACCTCATTTTCGGCATGGGCCATGACCGGCGACGCTCCCATGGCCAGGAGGACGTTGGCGGTATAGTTCATCACCACAAAATTGGTAATATTGTGGATGAGCGGCTTGTTTTCCCGGATTTTTTTGAGATTTTCTGCGGTCTTACCAGCTAAATCGAACATGATGTGCCTCGTTTTCAAGAATATATTTTGAAGAAGAAAACGGGCAGCCACAACGGGAGAGAGTAAACCAAAACAGGATACCAACTACGATATTTCTGCAATTTCCTACGCTGGAACTAACCAGATCAGGTTCAATGGGTATGATCTCAGGCCTTGCGCCACCCCTGCATTAACGCGTGTGCGTTATCTTCCTATAAAAAAAGAACTCGATATTGTCAATCTTTACCTCTCGGCAAACACGATTCACATATCACAAGAATCTAAAAATCTTGCGGGATTAACAGGAAGCAGGTAGCGTAATACTCTTTGATCTGTTTTAAAACAACTGCCTGTTAACTGGAAGTTTTTTAGGGGGATAATATGGCACAGACAAGGAAAAGAAGAATCAGCGAACCGATTCTTTTAGGGGTATTCTTCATCTCCGGGGTTTCAGCCCTCATCTATCAGGTGGCCTGGCAGCGTTTGCTGTTTGGTGCCTTCGGGGTCGATGTCGAATCGATCACCATCGTGGTTTCCACCTTCATGCTCGGCCTGGGGTGCGGTGCGCTGATTGGCGGCCAACTTGCTGACCGTTTCGGCCGACGGGTCATCGAAATCTTTGCTCTCTGCGAGGTCGGCATCGGATTGTTCGGCGCCATCTCGCCCTTCCTCATCCCGGAAGTAGGAGAGCGATTCATGCAACAGAGCCTGCCGGTCATCGCTTTGGTAAATTTTGTTCTCATTCTCGCCCCGGCCACCCTGATGGGTGCGACCCTGCCGATGCTCGTCGCCTATCTTTGTCACAGCAATGCCAACGTCGGGGTTTCCATCGGCAGCCTCTACCTGTCGAATACCCTGGGTGCGGCCACCGGGGCGATTGCCACCGGCGTCGCCCTTTTTATCTTTCTCACCCTCAACCAGGCGATCTATTTTGCCGCGGCCGGCAACCTTTTCGTGGCCTCGGTCGTCTATCTCACCATTCGCGGGAAGGTGCCGGCATGATCTGGGCAGCGCGCTATCTCTCTCTGTTCACGGGTCTTTTGAGCCTCAGCCAGGAAATTCTCTGGGTGCGCTTTGCCGGCTTTGCCTACCATGGCGCCCCACAGGCCTTTGGCATTATCCTTGGCCTGTATCTGCTGGGGATCGCCCTTGGTGCCGGCATTGGCAAGCTCTACTGCCGAGGCGAAAGAAATCTCTATAACGTTGCGGGGGTGCTGCTGGTCATTGCCGCCGTGTTCGACATGCTTCTGCCCTGGCTGGCCACCGAGGCCTTTTCCTTCGGCAACCTGGCCGGGGGACTGGTGCTGGCGGCAAGCGTTATCATTACCTCGCTCATCAAGAGCAAGATCTTTCCCATTGCCCACCATCTCGGTTCTTCGTCCTGCGGCGGCAAGGTCGGGTCCTCGGTCTCGAAGGTCTATTTTGCCAACATCATCGGCTCGACCCTTGGCCCACTGGTGACCGGCTTCGTCCTGCTCCAGGTGTTTACCCTTCAGCAGTGCTTCATGCTGATGGCGGGACTTACGCTCTGTGTAGCCATTTTCTGCTTTACGGCGGGAACTTTTAGCAATTGCCGGTGGTGTCTTGCCGGAGGAGTGGCGGTGATGCTGGCGCTGCTCTTTCTGCCCGGGACGATGATCAAAACCCTTGCCGAAAACACCGGCAACAAGGAGGGACCCTTCAAAGATACCATCGAAAACCGCTACGGCATAATTCATCTGCTCGGTGCCGAAGGTGGCAACGATTTTGTCTTCGGCGGCAATGCCTACGACGGCCGGATCAATATCGATTTCATGGGTGACAGCAACTGGATATCCAGGCTGTACATGCTTGCTGTGGTCAAGCCCCAGCCCAGGCGGGTGCTGATCATCGGTATGAGTGCCGGTTCCTGGACCCGGGTGGTGTCCGCTTTCCCAGGCGTCGAAAAGATCGATGTGGTGGAAATCAATCCCGGCTATATCGAACTGATCCGCCGCTACGATGAGGTGCAACCCCTGTTGTCTGATCCGCGGGTGGAAATTCACTACGACGACGGCAGGCGTTGGCTGAAACGTCATCCTGACAAAAAATTTGACCTCGTGGTGATGAACACCACCTTTCACTGGCGCGCCTACATCACCATGCTGCTCAGTCGCGAGTTCCTTGAAGTGCTGAAACATCGCATGAATCCAGGTGCCGTGCTCGCCTATAACAGCACCTATTCCCTGGATGTATTCAAGACCGCTTCCACGGTATTCGGCAAGGTCTGGTGCTACGGCAATTTCGTCATCGCCGGCGATGCCTTTACCCTCCCCCCAGAAGACGAGGCAATCAGGCGGCTTGCTGCTCTTCGTCTTGACGGCCGATCGCTTGTCGACATGGCCCGCCCCGAGGTTGTTGCGAAGCTCAAGGAGTGCCTGGGTAATTTCGAACCCTACGCTGCGGTGGAAGCACGGGCCGACCGGCCGCTTGAAGTCATTACCGAGCAGAATATGCTGACCGAATACCGATATGGCAAATCGATCATCAAGTCGATTTTTGATTGAAAGATTCACTATTATGGTATCAGCGACTTCAGCAGACAAGCGAATTTTTGCTTCTTGATATTGATTTTGCGACAAAGCCCCTTCTCGCATGCGACGATTAAGTGCAGAGATAATTTCGGGAACACAGATAACAGACAGAGCGAGGGAGTCCATTGATTACAGTTTGATTTCCCGTCCGATTTTTTGTTTTATAGCCGTCCTCTCTCCCTGAGAGCTTCAGCTATTATGGCAGTTGCATCCTCAGAAAACCCAGCAATTGTGAAGGGAAAAGGCCCAACAGCAGGATAAGGGCGATGGAATGGCCCAGAACTGCAATCTCGAAGACACTGATCCTCTCTCGTTCTGCATTTTCCGATCGTTGCAGGTACAAGGCGGTTACCACCCGCAGGTAGTAGTAGACCGATACGGCAGCGGTGAGGATACCGATGATTGCCAGTGTGATTTCACCGGCACGAAGAGCCGCTGCAAATATCAGGAATTTACCGGTAAAACCGATGGTAGGCGGGATACCCGCCAAGGCAAACAGCGCGACAGCCAGGACGCCGGCGGCCAGCGGATGGCTGTAGCCGCGACCACGGTAATCGTCAAGATTTGGACCGCAGCCATTACCTTCCAGGACACCGATGGCCCCGAAGGCTGCAAGGCTCATTATCCCGTAGGCAATGGCATAGAAAGCGGCAGCCTGAAAACCGTCCCCCCTATGACTGAGCAACGCCAGGGCGACATATCCCATCTGGGCGATGGAGGAATAGGCCAGCATCCTGCGGACACGGCTTTGCCTGAGTGCCGCCAGGTTTCCCAGCAGCATGGAGAGGAGCGCCAGGGCAAAAAGCGGCACGCGCAGTATGGCAAGGTCACCGGCCTGCGGCAACAGCAGGAGCAGCAGCAAAACCGCCGCACCCTTTGATGCACCGGACAGAAAGGCAACCACGGGAGCCGGGGCAGCGTCATAGACGTCCGGGGTCCAGAGGTGGGCCGGAACCAGCGACAGCTTGAAGGCAATTCCGACTAATACGCAAGCCCATCCGGCCACCGCCACAGGGTTGGGAGGGCCAAACGCCAGGGTCTGTTGCATGACCGCGCTGATCGCCAGCGTTCCGGCGACACAGTATAACAGGGCGATGCCGAAGGCCAGGAAGGCGGCGCTGACCGCCCCCAGCAGCAGGTACTTGAGCCCTGCCTCGCTGGAGACTCCTTGCTCTCGATCCATGGCGACCAGAATATAGAAACCGAAGGTCATGACCTCAAGACCTAGGAAAATGATCATCAGGTTGGTGGCTGCGGCCAGCGCAACCATGCCGAAGGTGGTGAAGAGGATGGTGGCCGGATATTCCTCGCCACGGATGTCGCGATAGGCATTATATCGGCTGGAGAGTACCAATACTGCGGCAGACATAAAGGCGAAAAACGCCGTGAACAGGCGCGTCAGACCGCCGGCCGAGAGACCCAAGGTGGGGGCGATCAGAACCGCCTGTGTCTGCAAGGACCAGAGCCCTGCCGCGATTGCCGTGGTGACCGCTATGAGGGTTCCTACCGCCCCATTGTGCGTTAGGGCGCCGCCCAAGAGGGTCAATAATGCCCCGCTTGCCAGGATCAGCAACGGCAGGGCTATCGAGATATCAGCCAGGGTCACGGCGCTCCTCCCGTCAAAATGTGCACCGGCAGTGCCAGCATGTCAAGCAGCGGTCCAGGGTGAAGACCTATGATAATCACACCGAGGGCGAGAATCGTAAGAATCACGACCTCCTGGGAAGTCGCATCCCCCATTGGCAAAGGCTGTCGTTCTTCCTGAAATAGCAACTCCTGCACCAGGCGAACGGTATAGACCAGTGCCAAAATCAAGCCGAGGAAAGCGACCAGCGTCGCCGTTTGCTGCACCTTGTAGGCACCGGTGAGGATCAGGAACTCACCGACGAAGTTGTTCAGACCGGGCAGCCCTGCCGAGGCCATGGCAAAGAGCATGAAAAAACAGGAGAGAACCGGGACCTTGCACCACAAACCACCGTAGGCGCTGATCTCCATGGTCTTGGCCCGAGAGGCCAACATACCGACCAAGGCAAAGAGTGCCGAGGTGGTGATCCCGTGGGCGACCATGAGGACGATCGAGCCGGAAAGCGCCAGCGGCGTCCAGGCGGCGATACCGAGAGCCACGAAACCCATGTGTCCGACGCTCGAATAGGCCACCAGCCGCTTCATATCTTTCTGGGCAAAGGCGATCCAAGAGGCATAGAGGATGCCGGCTACCGCCATAGTGACCAGGAGCGGGGTCAGGGTCCGCGCCGCCTCGGGAAACAGGGGATAGCCGAAGCGAATCAGTCCATAGGCCCCGGTTTTGAGCAGGAGACCAGCCAGATCAATACTCCCTGAGGTCGGCGCATCGGTGTGGGCATCGGGTAACCAGGTGTGAAAGGGAACGAGCGGAAATTTTATGGCAAAGCTGAGAAGAAAGGCCGCATACAGCCATATGCCGACAGTCGGGTCAAGCCTGGTGTCGATGAGCGCAGTCAGGTTGAAGGTATATATGCCGCTCTGACTGCCGTGGATCAGGTAGATGCCGATGATGGCCAAAAGCATGAGAAGCGATCCGGACAAGGTGAAAACAAAGAACTTTATCGCCGAGTAGATATTGCGGCCGTGTCCCCAGATGCCGATGAGGAAAAACATCGGGATGAGCATCATCTCCCAGAAGAGATAGAAGAGGAAAAGATCAAGAGAGAGAAACACCCCGAGAATAGTGCTCTCCAGCAGCAACAACATTATGAAGTGGAGTGTCGTGCGCTCATGGATTGTTCGCCAGGATACCAGGATGCAGACAAGGGTCAGCAGTACGGTCATCAGCACCATCAACAGGCTGATGCCGTCCATGCCGAGGGTGAAACGTATGCCGAGGCTGTCTATCCAGGCAAAATCCTCGAACAGGAAGAAACCTGGAGGAGCTCCGCTCGGTGGCGATGCGCCCGAGACAGACCAGGTCCAGCAGGCGATAAGGAGCTCGATAATGGTCCACCCGAGAGCGACCCACTTGGCCAGTTTTTCCCTATCTTTAAGCGGGATCAAGCAGATGGCGCCAAGCAGCGGCAGGACAATGAGGACGCTCAGCACGGGTAGGGTTGTCATAGCACCACCCACGCAAACCAGACGATCGTCAGTGTCGCACCACCGGCAAGGCTCAGCATGTATGCCGAAATTCGCCCACCCCCCCATCTGCCGAGGAGTTGCCCGGTCCGGCCAAGCCCTACGGCCATGCGGTCGAGCGAGTCGTCGATAACACCTTCATCCATACGCTCCCAGAGGATGGCCGACAGCCACTTGTAGAGTCGAATGAAAAGGAATTGGTACAGGGTGTCAACATACCATCCCGCCTGGAGAAAGGCGGTCACACCTGATGCCGGCTGTTCTGCCCGGGTTATGCGCACTTCCCGGCCCTGCCGACCGAAGCACAGCCAGGCAACGCCTATCCCGGACAAGGCAACAACAGAGGCCGCTCCCTGCAGGGCCAACTCGGTTGCCTGCGAGAGATGCCCGCCATCCACATTCAAGGGGGCCAGAAAGGATTGGAGCAGGCCGCTGCCCAGATAGGCGGGCAGATTGAATATTCCACCCACCAAACCGAGCAGGGCCAAGGGGATGAGGATGATTTCCATGATCCGGGGCAGCCTTTTTACCGGCGTATGCGGACCATGCGTAGGCGGAGTGACGGTCAAGCGATCGCCAAAGACCAAAAACATCATGCGAAAGGTGTAGATGGCGGTCAGAAAGACCGTGATCATCGCCACTCCATAAAGTGCCCCATAAAACATCCCACCCTTTACCCAAACCATGGTCAGGATACTGTCTTTACTGAAAAATCCGCCGGTCGGCGGCACCCCGGCAAGACACAGGGCCCCGGCCAGAAACGGCCAGAAAACGCCAGGCAGCGTTCGTCGCAAGCCGCCCATGCGGAAGATATCCTGTTCATGCTGCATGGCGGTGATAATGCACCCGGCGCCGAGAAACAGCAGGGCTTTAAAGAAGGCGTGGACGATCAGATGGAAGGTGGCGGCGGTAATGGCCCCGCAGCCTACGGCCAGCATCATGAAGCCGATCTGGCTGATGGTTGAGAACGCCAGAATACGTTTGAGATCACGCTCGGCAAGGGCGCAGGTCGCCCCATAAAAGGCGGTGAAGGCTCCGGTCACGGCAATTGCCGCGACAACCACGGTAGAAACGCCGATGAGCGGGAACATGCGCATCAACAAATAGACCCCGGCCGTCACCATGGTTGCCGCGTGGATCTGCGCCGATACCGGGGTCGGGCCGGCCATGGCGTCCGGCAACCAGACCATCAGCGGCGCCTGCGCCGATTTGCCCATGGCGCCCAGCAGAAGCAGAAGTCCCAAGGCGGTAATGACCTCCATGGAGACCAGATGCCCCATTTGATTGGCCTCGGTGATGGACAGCGTATCGAAGACCTTGAACATCCAGACAATGGCAATACCCAAGCCTATATCGCCAATGCGGGTGACGATAAAGGCCTTGCGACCAGCGGTGGCATTCTTTGCCTCTTTGTACCAGAAACCGATCAGAGCATAGGAACAGAAACCGACCCCTTCCCAACCGAGGTAGAGCAGCGGCAAATTCTCCGCCAGCACCAAGAGCAGCATGGCGCCGACAAACAGGTTAAGCAGGGCAAAATAACGAACGTGGCCGGGATCATCACCCATGTAGCCGATGGAATAGAGATGAATTAACCCGCAGACGAAAGTGATCATCAGACAAAGGGAAAGTGACAGCGGGTCGAGGTAGAAGGTGATCGGAGCTCTGAGATCAAAGGTGGAAAGCCATGTGCCAATCTCTACCACGGCTGGTCCGGAATAGGTACTTGCCGCGAAAAGAGCGGCGAAAAAGCTGCCCCAGATCACCGAACAAGCGGTAATTGCAACGGCTCGGCGGGGCAGAATCCGCCCCAGCAGGATATTGACAATCGCCCCAAGGAACGGCAACAGGACTATGAGTTCAAGAGCTTTTTTCATTGATCTCGCAGCTCCCTGAATGCATCGACATTCACAGTCTTTTTCCCTCTGTGCAGATAGACCACCATGGCCAAGGCCAGAGAGACCTCGGCCGATGTCATGGCCATGATCATCAGGGCAAACACCTGGCCATCGGCCATGCCCCAGTGGTTTGCGCCGGCAACGAATACCAGCATGGCGGCATTAAGCATTATCTCGATCCCAACCAGCATCATAATGACGTTGGAACGCCAGATCAACACGCAGATCAACCCGAGTACGAAGAGAATCGAGGCAAATATGAGCAGGTGCGCGAGCGGCACAATCATTGTTTGCGCCTCCTACCCAGATACAGGACGCCGACTACCGCGAAGAGCAATTGCATGGAGATGATCTCTATGGCCACTCCGTACTTACTAAAGAGGGTTATGGCAAACTCCCTGACACCGACGATGTGCGGAGCGACGGCAACGATCGGAATGGCGGTGGTACGACTTGAAATCAGCAACACCAGCGAAACCAGGATGACTCCAGCCAATACCAGAGCAGGAAGGCAGTGCACCAGAGGAGGACGTCTAGCGTCCTCAGGGCGCCCCTGGTCGAGCATCATGATGACGAACATGAATAACACCATGACCGCTCCGGCATAAATGATGACCTCAAACATGGCGATCAGCGGCGCAGCCAGGAGATAGAACACCACCGCCAGGGCAAAAAAGGAGGTCACCAGGTAGACGATGGCGTGTACCGGATGTTTCTCGCTAATGGCAAAGATCGTGCCGATGACGGTGACGGTTGCCATTGTATAAAAAAGGGTCTGTTCCATGTTGAGCCTGTTTTACATCAGTCTGTGGTCATTATACTTTCCTGAACTCACGGCAATAAACTGCGCACATCCACCGGCGGTTTCTCTTCAAGTCCTGCGCCGCGCGGCTGGGCCACGCCGATACCGGCGTGGTGATAAAAATTATAATCCGGCGATTTGCCGCAGCCATCAATAAGCAGATCCTCCTTCTCATACACCAGATTCATGATATCCCGATTGCATATCTCGAAATCCGGGGTCATCTGAATGGCCATGGTCGGGCAGGCCTCGGTGCAGAGACCGCAAAAGATACAGCGGGAGAAGTTGATCCGAAACCACAACGCGTATCGTCTACCGCCCTCCATTGCTCCTGACTGCATGGAAATGCAATCCACCGGGCAGGCCGCCGAGCAGAGATAACAGGCAACGCAGCGCTCGCCGCCGTCCGGATCACGGGTCAGGACAATCCTCGCCCGGTAGCGCGGATAAGGGATGCGTTTTTCCTCCGGGTATTGGAGGGTGACCGGGCGACGAAAAATATGCTTCCAGGTCGTCCACATGCCGATGACAATCGCTTTTGTGTCATTTAAAATGGACATGGCCGAGCCTCAGTTCTTCCCCGAATACATTGTAGTTAACCCTTCAGCATGATGAACCACGCGGTTGCCAGTATATTGATGAGCGCCAACGGCGTCAGTAGCTTCCAACAAAACATCATCAACTGGTCATAGCGCATCCTCGGCAAGGTACCGCGGATCCAGATAAAGAGAAAAGCCACGGCCAGCACTTTTATTAAAAACCAGAGCACCGGCGGCAGGAACGGGCCATGCCATCCACCTAAGAAAAAGGTAGCCGCCAAGCCGCCCAGGACAATAATGTTGATGTACTCACCGACAAAAAACAGGCTGAACCGCATGCCGGAATATTCGGTGTGATAGCCGGCGACAATCTCGCCCTCGGCCTCGGGGATGTCGAAAGGCACCCGTTTGCACTCGGCGAGGATACTGATCATAAAGATAATGAAGGCCAAGGGCTGGTAGACAATAAACCAGCAAGCCTCCTGCGCGCCGACGATCTCCGAGAGCTGAAAGGAGTGGGCCAGCATGACCACCGGCACCAGCGACAAGCCCATGGGAATCTCGTAGGAAATGAGCTGAGCGAGGCCGCGTATCGACCCCAGCAGCGCGAACTTGGAATTGGATGCCCAGCCTCCCAGGGCCACGCCGTAAACGGCAATGGAGGAAAAGGCCATGAAGAGCAAAAGCCCGACATTGAGATCGCTCACCTGCAGCGTCACCTGCCGTCCAAAGAGGGTAATGGGTGCGCCAAAGGGTATGACGGCAAAGATCATGATGGCCGGAATCGCCGCCATGGCCGGTGCCAGATAGAACAGCCATTTGTCGGCTCCGGCAGGCTTGAAGTCCTCCTTGGTGAACAGCTTGATAGCGTCGGCGAGAGGCTGCCAGATACCGAAAGGTCCGACCCGGTTGGGTCCGATGCGGTCCTGAATATAGCCGAGCAGCTTGCGCTCGGCCAGCACCAGATAGGCGGCCATGCTCATGATCACCGCGAACACCAGGATAATTTTGCCTAAGGTGATGGCTATGTCGATTGGGTCGAACATCATTTCACCTGTGTTTCCGAATTGTTCTGCCAGATTCTCAGGCCAGTGCCCTCCGCATCCAGGTGCCGCAACCATTGCCAATGTCCTGCAAGCGGCTGGGCAAGCTGCTTCGTTCCCGTCCGTTCGATGATATCGGCCACAACTCTCCACGCCGGGCGCGAGTCGCCACCCGGAACCACGGCTTCATGCCGGCGCGGCGGATGCCCAGCCGGATCAAGGCCCATAATCGGCAACCCCGGGGTCATCACTTTTTTGAAGCGCTGAGCACGTCCCTCATTATTGATGTAGATGCCGTCCATCTCCACCCAGGCGGTGGTTGGCAGGACGACGTGGGCGGCCTTAATAGTTTCCGTGTCATGCCAATCGAGGGCTGCGACAATAGAAATCCCTTGCAAAAGTTCGGGGGGGATATCGGCCTCAACGGCAATGATTCCTTTTACCTTGCCACCTGCGATGGCTTGGGCAAGACTGGTTGCCCCATGTTCCCGGGACAGAAGCGCAGCGCCGAAGGCATTGGGACCACCCAGCAAACATACCAGTTTTGCGCCTCTTGGCAGTTTCTGGGCGATCTTCTCTATGCCGTTGTCGCCACTGCTACAAATAACAACCGGTTTTTGGGCATCCCCAAGGGGTATGTCGGAAAATGAGGCCACAGCCTGCCACTCAAAGGGAAGTTCTTTCTGTGCTTCTGCTTCTGTACTGTTATCGACCAGGTAAACCCTTGCACCCCGGCGCCATGCCTGCCTGACCGCCAGGGCCATCATCGGCCCATCTTGCAACAGATCACAGTTGATAATCGCGATCAGATCCGCCGCCTGGACATCGGCCATGGAAGCTGAATTTGTGGCGTTGAGGCATGAAATTGCCGTTATGGTCTGCTCCGCCTCATGCTCATGAACGAAGTAACAGAGCGACCCTGCGGCCGTGCAGTCGCATAGCATGTGGAGTAAGGAGGCGGCCTCCATCGACAGGCGGGGCGAACTAACAATAGCCAGGCTTTCGGGCCCGTATGTTTTGCCGATCTCACCTATTCGCACAAGCAGAGTATCGAGGGCCTCATTCCAGCCAACCTTCCGGCCGCCGACGAGGGGCAACCTGGGGCGAAGCGGATCGTTGACAGCCTTACTTCCAAACCTGCCTCGATCGCAGATAAACCAGCCGTTCACCGCATCGTTCCTGCGGGCAATGATCTTCAGCAGCTCTCGGTAACGGGCGGCTGGCACGGTATTGCAGCCGAGCGAACAATGCGGGCAAACCGAGGGTGCCATGTCATAGTCCCAATAACGGGCACGGAAGCGGGCGGTTCTGTCGGTAAAAACGCCGGTCGGGCAGATATCCACCAGATTGCCGGAAAAAGGCGATTCGAGTCGGCCGTCTTCGATCCTTCCGTAATAAATCCGCCCGGCGCTGCCCATGACCCCGAAATCCGTACCCCCGGCAAACTCTTGATAGAAACGAACGCAACGGTAGCATTGGATACAGCGGTTCATCTCGTGCTCGATGTGCGGCCCCAGGTATTGATTGACATGGGTGCGTTTTTGGCCGGTATAGCTTCTCAGGCCATGGCCGCCGGCGATGGTGTAATCCTGCAACTGGCATTCACCGCCTTCGTCGCAGACCGGGCAGTCGTGCGGGTGGTTGATCATCAGCCATTCGATGACCTGTTTGCGCATCGCCATCGCCTCCCCGTCGGTGGTCGATACCACCATGCCGTCCTGGGCCGGGAGCATGCAGGACATCTGGATGCCCTTTACCGGGCCATCGATCATCTTCACCGCGCACACCCGGCAGGCACCGGCCTTACCGAGGGCCGGATGCCAGCAGAAGTGCGGGATGTGGATACCGATGCTCTGTGCCGCTTCCAGCACAGTCACACCCTCAGCCACTTCAACGGCGATGTTGTCGATGATCAGTTTCGGCATACTTTTTTCTATTTAACCCCCCACAAGGGGGGATAAGTACCTTCACGAAATTCATTCTCAAAAAGCTACAAATGAATTTCTAAGGTACTAAAAGGACATCTCTGTTTAACGATATGTTCTTGCAGCTCATCCATGAAATGTTTCAGCAATCCGTCCACCGGACCCATGGCCCCCGGTGCCAGGGCGCAGAAGGCGTTGTTCAGCAGCTTGACGTGGGCCTGCAGGATGGCCACATGCTCCTCGCTGCCGTTGCCCGCTTCGATGGTTTCCAACACATGGTTGACATAGGGCAGTCCCTCGCGGCAAGGTGTACACCAGCCGCACGACTCGCGGGCATAGAAGCGCGTCAGGTTGAGGGTCGCCGCCACCATGCAGGTATTCTGATCGAAGACCACAATGCCGCCGGTACCGAGACGCGATCCGGCCTTGGCCACCGGGTCGAAATCCATCGGCACACTCCAATGTTCAGAAGTAAAAAAGGGGGTGGATGCCCCGCCGGGCAAACAGGCCTTAAATGAACTCCCCGGTCGCATGCCGCCGCACACCTCTTCGATGATCTCGCCAAGCGGCATGCCGAGCGGCAGTTCAAAACAACCAGTCTTGGCGACATGGCCACTGATACAAAAGAGTTTCATCCCGGCGGCCTCCGGTGTCCGTGCCAGCCCCTTGAACCATTCCGGGCCGTTGTTGATAATACCGGGAACGTTGGCGAGACTCTCGGCATTGTTGACGACTGTCGGCCCGCCCCAAAGGCCTTTCACTGCCGGAAACGGCGGTTTGGAGCGCGGATTGGCGCGCTTACCCTCAAGGGCGTTCATCAGCGCCGTCTCCTCGCCGCAGATATAGCGCCCGGCCGAGACATGCACGTCGATATCACAGGAAAAGCCAGTGCCGAGGATGTTCTCCCCGAGCAAGCCGGCCTGCAGGCACTCGTAAACGCCGCGGCGGAGGTTGGCGGCTACTAGTTCATAGCCGCGGCGGATAAAAATAAAGGCATGGCGCACCCCAATGGCGTAGGATGCCAGGATCATCCCCTCCAGCAGGGAATAGGGATTGGCCTCCAGCAGCACCCTATCCTTGTAGGTGCCCGGTTCCATCTCGTCGCAGTTGCAGATGAGCCAGCGCGGACCGGGCAAATTGCGAGGGACGAAGGACCATTTTTTACCGGTGGGAAAACCGGCGCCGCCGCGGCCGCGCAGACCGGAATCGATCACCGCCTGCTGTACCTGTTCCGGTGAAAGGCCCTTCAATGCCTTCTCGAGGGCGAGAAAGCCCCCTTCTGCGCGATATTCGTCGAAGGTAACGGAGCGTCCGGGTTTATTATGTCGGAAGAGTGGTTGTTCCATTATTAACTTTCCGGTACCGACCGGCTCTCCAACTGCAAAATTTCCATGGCCTTGTCCAGCGTCAACCGGCCATAGAGGTTGTCGCCGATCATCATTGTCGGCGACTCGCCGCAATTCCCCAGGCAGCAGCAGGGAAGCAAGGTAAACAGACCATCGCCGGTGGTCTCGCCAACGCCAATACCGAGATGGGCGGCAAGTTGCGCAAGCAGGCTTTCGCCGCCCATGGCCCAGCAAGAGATGGAGTCACAGACGTGAACCACCCGTTGTCCCACCGGCCGGCGGTAAATCATCTCGTAAAAAGTTGCCAGTTCCTCAACCTGCAACCCGGTCAGGCCGAGAATCTGCGCCGCTTCGCCGACTGCCTCGTCGGTCAGCCAACCGTAATGGCGCTGCAGCTCCTTCATCACATCGACCGCACTTTCCCGCGGCGTAATGGCTGCGGCGACGCGCTCTTCAAGTGCCCTTTTCAGGAGTTCAGGAATCATATTTTTCCTCTCACCTGTCGAGATCGGCGAGGACATAATCTATTGAACTGGTTATCGCGAAAAAATCCGCCAGTAACCAGCCCTTGCACATGATCGGCAGGGCCTGGATATGCGGGAAACTGGGCGTTTTAATCCTCATCCGGTAGGGAATATTCAGCCCGTCGGAGACGACAAAATAGCCGTTTTCCCCTCGCGGTGCCTCAATCGAGCTGTAGTTTTCACCACGCGGCGGCGCCATGCCACGGGTCGAGTTGACAAAATGATGGATCAGCGACTCGATGTCCTTCAGGGTGTCGGGCTTTTGCGGCAGCACATAGCGATAGTCGTCGGTCATCCAGCGGCCGCCCGGCATATTGTTAAGACACTGGGCGACAATGCCGAGCGATTGCCGGAGTTCTTCCAGGCGAACCAGGTAGCGGGCCCAGCAGTCGCCGCCTTCGGCTGTGGCAATCTCAAAATCAAAACGCTCATAGCCGCTATAGGGCATTTTTTTGCGCAGGTCCCAGGCGAGACCACAGGCCCTAAGGTTCGGGCCGCTGAGACTCCAGTCCATGGCCTCAGCAAGGCTAATCTTTCCCACGCCCTTGAGGCGGGCCATAAAGATGGGGTTGCCTTTCAGGAGGGCGTCATACTCTTTCAGCCGCCCCGGCATCCACGCAAGAAAATGGCGAACCGGGCCTTCCCAGCCCTCCGGCAGATCCTCGGCAACCCCGCCGATCCTCAGCCAGGCCGGATGCATACGCCCGCCGGTAATCATCTCAACGATGTCGAAAATCTTTTCCCGGTCGGTGAAGGTATAAAATACCGGGGTGGTGGCTCCAAGATCGGCGGCAAAGGTGCCTAGCCAGACCAGGTGGCTGGAAATACGAAAAAGTTCGGCCAGCATGACCCGGATAACGATGGCCCGCTCCGGCACGGTGATGCTGCACAGCTTTTCGACGCTGGTCACATAGGCCAGGTTGTTCTGCACCCCGGACAGGTAGTCGACCCGGTCGGTGTAGGGAATGAACTGGTTCCAGTGCTGCCGCTCGCCGATCTTTTCCGCGCCGCGGTGGTGATAGCCGATGTCGGTATGCATATCGACGATCTCTTCACCGTTCAGCTTGAGCATAAAACGGATAATGCCGTGCGTGCCGGGATGTTGCGGCCCCAGGTTGACAATCAGCGTCTCCTCGTCGATACGCTCGAAGAAGTCGCCAGCGGGCAGCGATTGGTGACGGCGCGCATCTTCGGTGGTATAGGGAGCCATCTCGGTGGCCCGGAAAGGGTGTTCCTTGCGCAGCGGATGCCCGACCCAGTCCGGCGGCATGAGGATGCGTTTCAGGTTAGGGTGGCCGGCGAAGCGGATGCCGTACATGTCAAAGACTTCCCGCTCGTACCAGTTGGCCGCCGGATACACCGTGGAAATTGTCGGCAACTCCGGATGCTGGCCGGTGAGCTCGGTCTTGATGCGCAGATGCCCCGGCGTATCGAAGCAGAGCAGATGGTAATTCAGGGTAAAATCAGGGTACTTTTCGGCCTCGCGACGGCACGATTCATCGACGGCGGCGATATCTTCGAGACGCCTGAACGGATCGGTACGGCGGTTTTTCAGGTACGCCAGCACCTCGGGAACAATTTCCGCCGGAGCGCGGTAGGTGAGCATGTCGGTCGCCGCAGTATCAACGGCCACTCGTCCGGCAAAGGCTGCTTCAAGTTCTCCGGGGAGGCCAAATTCCGGGTACGCATGGCGCGCCGCCGGTGGCCGCCACATCTCACCCGAACGCGGCATGGAAAAGTGCGGATGCTGGACGGAGGTGCCGCGCACGGTAATTCCTGCCATGCCTGGCCCACGGGGATCGCGCGATTTTGATACGCCGTCGACCAGCACCGGCACGACCGTGCCCTCGGTGCCGCCGGCCAGATGCAACACCGGTCGGGCCGGACGTTCCTCGGTACGAATTTTTTTCTGCAGCAGCATCAAGCCCTGGAGAAAGGCCTCGGGACGCGGCGGGCAGCCGGGAACATAGACATCGACCGGCAGGATCTGGTTGACCCCCTGCACGACACTGTAAACGTCGTACATGCCGCCGGAGTTGGCGCAGCTCCCCATGGAGATCACCCAGCGCGGCTCAGCCATCTGTTCGTACAGGCGGAGGATATTCGGAGCCATCTTGCGGAAGGGGGTGCCGGCGATCACCATCAGGTCGGCTTCACGCGGGGTTCCGCGCAGAACCTCGGCGCCGAAACGAGAGACATCATGCTTTGAAGTAAAGGCAGTCATCATCTCGACAAAACAGCAGGAGAGCCCGAAGAACATCGGCCAGAGAGAGTTGGCCCGGCCCCAGTTGATCAGATCGTCAAGGTTGGTGAGAAGGATGTTGTCAGGAATCTCATCCGTCATGATTCATCCTTCATAATTAATTCTCTTCGCCGCCGAGGGTCCCCATTCCAGCCCCCCCTTGATCCAGAGCCA
>JANNQF010000035.1:0-157020 GCA_031441605.1 Deltaproteobacteria bacterium | reverse complement strand
GACCATTATCCGTGTCCGCTACTCTTTGCTGACGGTTTCGGCAATGCTGGCCATTGGCTTTCTCACCCGCTATTCCGGTGTTGACGCCACCCTGGGTCTTGCTTTGGCGAGAACCGGCTGGATGTATCCCTTCTTCGGCACGCTGATCGGCTGGCTGGGCGTTGCCCTGACTGGCTCGGATACCTCTTCAAACGTGCTGTTCGGCAGCTTCCAGAAGATTACCGCCGAGCAAATCGGCTTAAACCCGGTTTTGATGTGCTCAGCCAACGCCTCCGGCGGAGTTATGGGTAAAATGATCGACGCCCAGAGTATCGTCGTCGCCAGTACCGCAACCAACTGGTATGGGCATGAAGGTGATATCCTGCGCGGAGTTTTTTGGCACAGTCTGGTCCTTGCCTGCCTGGTCGGGGTGTTAGTATTCCTCCAGGCCTACGTCTGGCCCTTTAGCTTAATGGTTATAAAGTAAGGCAGTTGAGAAGTAGTCCATAGAAAAAGGTCTTGCCATTTGATGTTCCTATCAAATGGCAAGACCTGATGTTTGACCTGCTGCTTATCGTGATAGGAACGTGGATGCTCTGGACGATTTACCGTAGTTGAAAGGAAAGAGTCTTGGCACCATTACAGTTGTTTGATAAGACCAGAAAAACGCAAAAGATATTCCCCGTAAACGGAACCGGCACCATGTCAATCAGCCAGAGCAACCTCCTCAGCATCTGCAAGCCTCTACCTAGACTGAGGCACTTTCGTGTTTGCTGGCCGTGATGATTATGCCGGTGTGCGACGCGCCTTAAGGGGAAACGATCTTCAATATTTACCCCCGTCAGCGCCGACTGCCGGGTTTCCCTCCCCTTCCCGTCTTTAACGAAACCCGGAAACCAAGAAGAGTACGAAAAAACATGGCCCCCATCACCGGCGACCAACTCAACATCAGGCTCCTTGCCAGACAGGACATAGGTTAATGTATTCAAAAAAAGCCTCTTTTCACATGATGATAGTCCCATCCCGTCATGTTTAATTTTGATTGTAACCATCAGTTAATGTTTTTTATTCATTCTAACTAGAGGAGAAATATATGTCTTGGGATATGTTTTTGAGTGCTTTTCAGGGAGTTGAGGCCTTGCTTCACTCCTCCCCTCAGATGGTGTTCGCCCGCTTATGCCTCATTCTTTTAGGTATGCTGCTGATGTACCTCGGCAAAAAAGGAGTCCTTGAGGCGATGCTCATGATTCCCATGGGGCTTGGAATGGCAGTGATTAATGCCTCTGTCATGATGTTTGACCCCCTGAATCTTCACGGCGGACTCGGAACCCTTTTTCTGGAAGCCCAGGCAGGCGCAGGCGAGGATGCTGTCAAAAACGCTGCGGACCTTATGTATATCATGGGGATCGACTGGTTGCAGCCCATCTATACTTTTACCTTCTCCAACGGCCTGATTGCCTGCTTTGTGTTCATGGGAATCGGTGCTCTTCTGGACGTGGGTTTCGTCATGGCAAGACCTTTTTTAAGCATGTTTCTTGCACTTTGTGCCGAATTGGGGACCATTTTCACCATCCCCATTGCCCAGTATTTCGGCTATACCCTGAAACAGGCGGCCGCCATTTCCATAGTCGGCGGAGCGGACGGACCCATGGTGCTTTTTACCTCCCTGAAACTTGCTCCTGAACTCTTTGTCCCTATTGCCGTGGTTGCCTACCTTTATCTGGGGCTGGCCTATGGCGGCTATCCGTATCTGATCAAATTCATGATTCCAAGCGCGAAACTCCGCGGCACAGTCATGCCGTATGATGCAAGATCAAGCCGCTTTACCTCCGGGCAGAAAATGGCCTTCGCTGTTGTCTGCTGCGTTATTCTCTGCTTTTTGCTGCCGGTTGCGGCTCCTCTTCTTTTCTGCCTTTTCTTTGGAATCGTTATCCGTGAGAGCGGCATCAAACAGTTCCAGGACCTTTTAAACGGCCCGATCCTTTATGGGTCGACCATGTTTCTCGGATTAACACTGGGGATTCTCTGCGAGGCCAACACCATTTTTGATCCCAAAGTTCTCCCTCTGCTGCTTCTGGGGATGCTTTCCCTTCTTCTGTCCGGAGTCGGAGGCATTATCGGAGGTTATATCGCCTACTTCGTCACCGGGGGAAAAGTCAATCCGGTCATCGGAATTGCAGGAGTCAGTTGCGTGCCGACAACAGCTAAAGTGGCCCAGAAAATTGTGCAGAAGGATAATCCTCACGCCATCATTATGCAGTATGCCCTGGGGGCTAATGTCATGGGTGTAATAACAACCGCAATCATCGCCGGCGTATTCTGCAGCATCATTAAATAAGGAAAATAACTATGGATGGATTAACTGCTTCTTTTATTACCCTCATTATCACAGTGGTCATTTCTCTTTTTATAGCCTGTCTTGTAAAACTCATGAGCGTTGTGCTGGACAGGTTTTCAAAGCCCCATAAAAAACCTGATCAGGCTTCGGATCCCCTTGTAATCAGGAATGAGGCCAATATCGCTGCTGTAATCGCCATTGCCGATACCCTCGTATTCAGGGATGAAGCCTATATCGCTGCCGTAATCGCTATTGCCAATTCAAAAAATTAATCGGAGGTGTAATACCATGAAAAAACGCATACAATTCATGTTGACCGCATTCAGGGACGGCTTTCAGTCGGTTTATGGAGCCCGTGTATTCTCAAAAGACTTTCTACCGGTTGTGGAGCAGGCTGCACAGGCAGGAATCGAATATATCGAAGCCGGGGGAGGCGCCATGTTTCAATCCCCCTTCTTCTACAGCAATGAAAACTCCTTTGAGGTCATGGATTCCTTCCGCAAAGCGGCAGGTCCCAATGCCAATCTCCAGACCCTTGCCCGCGGTATCAGCGTCATCGCCCTGGACTCCCAGCCGAGCGATATCATCAAGCTGCATGCCAAACTCTTTAAAAAGCATGGCATGACCACCATCCGTAATTTTGATGCCTTAAATGATGTCAACAATCTGATCTTCTCCGGCCAGTGTATCAAGGACGCCGGCCTGAAGCATGAAGTCTGCGTCACCATGATGGAGCTTCCTCCGGGTTGCGAAGGTGCCCATACCCCCGAATTTTACATGGAAACGCTGAAGGTAATTCTGGAGGCAGGAATTCCTTACGACTCAATTTGTTTTAAGGATGCCTCCGGCACCAGCCGTCCGCAAAAAGTATTTGATACCATCAAACTTGCAAGAAAGCTTCTCGGCGATAAGGTCACAATTTCCTTCCACTCCCATGAAACAGCCGGTACGTGTACCGTATCCTATAAGGCGGCCATTGAGGCAGGCATTGATTCTATTGACCTTTCTCTGTCCCCGGCCTCGGGTGGTACCTGTCAGCCGGATGTGCTGACGATGTGGCATACTCTCAGGGGTACGGATTACGATCTCGGAGTCGATGTAAATGAAATCATCAAACTCCGCCAGGCTTTCAAGGATGCCATGAAGGATTATTTCCTTCCACCTGAGGCGACTTCCGTTGAAGCCCTTATTCCTTTCTTCCCCATGCCGGGAGGTGCGCTTACCGCAAACACCCAGATGCTCCGCGACAACGGCCTTATGGGAAGATATCCTGAAGTGATCGCAGCGATGGGCGAGGCGGTTGCCAAGGGCGGATTCGGAACCTCTGTCACTCCGGTTTCTCAGTTTTATTTCCAGCAGGCCTTCAATAACGTCATGTTCGGAAAATGGAACAAGATTGCGCCGGGCTACGGAAAAATGGTTCTCGGTTATTTCGGAAAGACACCGGTCAGCCCTGATGCGACTGTGGTCAAAATTGCAAGCGAACAGCTCAAACTTGAGCCTACCACGGAAAGCCCTCTTGCCATCAATGATCGCGATGAGAAAAAGGGAATCCCGGCTGCCAAGAAAATGCTTGAGGCCGCCTCCCTGCCTGTTACAGATGAAAATATCTTTATCGCAGCCTGCTGTGCTGAAAAAGGAATCGCCTTTCTTAAAGGGGAAGGAACTCTCGGAGTCCGGAAAAATGTTCCGGTTGAAAAACAGAAAACCGCAGCGCCTGTGGCTGAGAAACTTCCCAAGGGCAGCACGTGCATCATCAATCTGAACGGCAAGGACTATGAGGTTAAAATCGACGGGAACACCGCCACAGTCAACGGCGAGAACTATGCCTTTACATCCAAGGCCACACCTTCAGTCTCCCCTCTTACATCCAAGTCCATACCTTCAGTCTCAGCCGTTGCCACGGAAAGCGTCACTGAAAACAGCGGGGACAAACCTGTGGTCACACCGCTTCCCGGACTGATTATCCGCATTGAAAAGAAAGTCGGGGATCCGGTTAAAAGTGGTGAAACCATCGTGGTTCTGGAGTCCATGAAAATGGAAACTGCTTTGAACGCACCAATGGATGGAATAGTCAGCTCCATCAAAGTTCAAGCCCAGCAGCAGATTGAGTCAGGAACGGTTGTGGCCACGATCCGCTGAATTATAGGCACTGAAAGGTTTTTATAAACAAAAGGGGTTGGTCTTTCTCATGGGAATTCCAGCCTTTTTTGTTAGATGTAAAAGGTGATAGCAAAGGTTTGACCGGGATGCCGAGAATAAAGCAGGAGCGTTTGCCGCTTTGTATATTCAACGATCTGGGATGTGGAAATATTTTGTAACAACTGTTGTTCGAATGTTTTGAAGGAGAAATATGAAAAGCTTACTCAGCGTTTCAAAAAACAGTATGGTTTGGGGAATTATGGCCTTTCTGCTGGTCCTCGCTCCGGCTATGGCCTTCGCAGGGGTCCATGGCGGCGCGGTCGATCCCAATGTGCCGACGCTTTTCGGTATTCGCGTCGAATTCATCCTCTTTGCCCTGGTCCTCCTCGGGGTTGCCCTGTTCCACGATAAGACCTTTTATGTCGCGGTCACCGGTCTTGCGGTCATCACCCTCTTTAAAATCTTCTTCGATGACGGTTTCAATCTGGTTGAGCATCTTATCGGCCGGACGCCTATGATCGATCAGCTCATGGATAAAAGCCTGCGCCAGGGCGAATGGCCGGTGGTTTTAAATCTTCTCGGTCTGCTCCTTGGTTTCGGCATTCTTGCCAAGATTTTTGAGGAATGCGGTGTTCCTGAAATCATGCCGAAATATCTGCCTACCGGTTGGATGGGACCGGCAGCCCTCCTGGTTTTCGTCGCCGTTATTTCTTCCTTTCTCGATAATATCGCTGCTGCACTTATCGGTGGCACTATCGCCCTTGTTGTCTTTAAGGGCAAGGTGCATGTCGGTTTTATCGCCGGTATCGTCGCCGCCTCCAATGCCGGCGGTTCCGGGTCCGTTGTCGGTGATACGACAACGACAATGATGTGGATCGACGGCGTCAGCCCGCTGCAGGTTTTTCATGGTTTTATCGCTGCCGGTGTGGCGCTGGCTATCGTCGCCTTTTTTGGTGGTCATCAGCAATACAAATACCAGCCGCTCATTGTCGCCGACACCAGTGGGGTTACGGTGGATTTCATGAAGATCGTTATCGTCGTCATGATTCTTATCGGGGCAATCATCACCAACTACACCCTTGATATGCCGGCGCTTGGCGTCTGGGTTGCTATTCTTCTTGGCGCTCTTCTTCGGCCTATCCCCTGGAAAGAAGTGCCGGCAGCGATCATGGGCACCGTCTTTCTCTTGAGCCTTGTTATGTGTGCCTCACTCATGCCGGTTGAGACCCTGCCGGATGCTTCCTGGATGACCGCCTTTGTTCTCGGCTTTGTCTCCGCCGTCTTTGATAATATCCCGCTGACCAAACTCTGCCTCGTCCAGGGCCACTACGATTGGGGTATGCTCGCTTACTCCGTCGGCTTCGGTGGTTCGATGATCTGGTTCGGCTCTTCTGCCGGTGTGGCTATCACCAATAAATTCCCCGAGGCCCGCAACGTCGTGCTCTGGATACGTAAAGGCTGGCATGTAACCCTTGCCTATATAGTCGGTTTCTTTGTTCTCTTCTTTGTCTGGGGCTGGCATCCGAGCGATAACAGGTTACATAAAGAACCGGCAATAAATTGCCCGACCGAAAACTGTAAGGCAAAAAAGGTGGCCATTGCCACTCAAAACGGCAAAGCTCCTGCTGCAGTTGAACAAGCTGTTCCGAAAAAGAAATAGCCCCTACAATTCATTGGGCGGTGTGGTCAAATTTGCCGAGGTCTTCGGAGGCCTCGGCGATAACTCATAGGAGTACATTTACGTGTGGGAGAATGCCAGACCAAAGGATGGATTGCGTTATTCGCCGCTCTTTAGTTTAGCTACATCGCGACTTCATATAGTCTTCCCTTAACCGCGCGTTAGCTTCGAGCACTTCCTTCATGTATTGCTGCTCCTTTTCATTTACGAATCCTAAATTCATAACGTCTGACCTGGCGCTAACAACGGTGTTAGGTGGAATATAGGAAAAAGCGTCAATTTTGGCATTCTTCACTAAAGCACATATGCCGACCCAAACTGATTTTTCTATGGTCGATGCGTAAACAATACTGCGTAAGGCTAAAAAACAGTCCTCGGCAATAATACACGGGCCGTGGATGACTACTCCGTGGGCAACTGTAGTCCTGGCGCCTATGATCACCAATTCACCGCCATGACTATGAATAATCACCCCGTCTTGAACGTTGACATCTTCGCAAATTGTGATAGGTGCGACTCGGCCATTTGGACCACGATCATCAGATCTAATGACAGCAAGGGGAGCAATGAACACATTTTTTTCCACTATTACATTGCCGATAATTTGGGCGGAGGGGTCGATAAGCGCAGTCGGATGAATCTGTGGGAAATCGCCGGCCAGGTTGGGACGAATGTTGGGGAATTTGGATTTCATATTCTTAATTCCTTTTTTAAGTGATGGTGAAAGGTAATAAGTAGTGGTTTTCTTCAGGCTTTCCAAAAAATCCTCTGCCAATGAATCATAAATTATCTTTTACCGTCAGCTTTGGCAATTAGTATTTTGCTGAAAATCAATAACCGGTATTGGCCAGATGCCTGCACATCGATGAAAATCAGAAGGCACCGTTCGGAATAGGTCGGCCACCAATTTATTTTGTCCAACGAACTTGTGTTCCCCCAGCATTACCTCTAATATAGGGTGAAACATTCTATTGATCATCAACATGGAGATTACACATGGCTCAAAACTCATTTGCGGTGCGGTGCGCAGCATCTCTTTTTTCAACTCCGGAGTCAACTATAGGAGGAGTCGTCTGGACATTGCTGTCGCTCAACATTGCCAGCACCGGCAGCTTACTGCTTTTACTGTGGTTGCCCGAATGGCGGATAATCCTGGTTTCTCTGGCAGGCCTTTTCTTTGTATTAGCTCTGCTGCTTGGGATGGCCTCGGTAACCGTGTTGCGACATGGACTCAGTTCGCTGGCTGGGGAGTTGAGCTCGATTTTTTCCGCCCTGGAGTCAGGCCGAGTGGATTTGAGTGTTCCCGTGTTGCAAGTGAGGCATCCGGTTGCCAAGAAAGTCTATGCAAACTATGTCGGGTTTTTAGGAGGCCTGAGGAAGATCATTGACGATACCCGGACAATAGGCATTGATATAGCCATAGATTCGACAAAGATAGCCAGTTCGGTAACCGGCATCGCCAGGAAAACCAGTGACCAGAAGGGCTTGTCCGATACAGTCTTCACTGCCAGCAACGAGGCGAACAATGCCATCAGGGAGGTTTCCGAGAGTACCCAGTACGTCTCCGGGAAGACAACCCACGACCTGAAGCTGGCCCAGATCTCTTATGACGAAATGGTCGATGTGACCGGGAAGGTCAATCAGATCAACCAAGCTGTCGAGTCCTTCCGTTCAACTGTTGATGATCTTGGTCGAAGCTCTTCGCATATTCTTAGTATCGTTGATCTGATCAATGGAATAGCGGAACAGACCAGTCTACTTTCCCTGAACGCCACCATCGAAGCCGCCCGGGCAGCCGAGCATGGAAAAGGTTTTGCGGTTGTGGCTGAGGAGGTTCGTGACCTGGCGAAGAGAATCCGTCCGGCAACGGAGGAAATCACCTCAAACATCAATGACATGATAGCCATTGTCAAACGCACCCAGGCGGAGACCGCTGAGATTAGCGAATATTCGAAGCAGACAGGGGAAATAGTCGGCAAGGCAACCGATAATTTCAAGAACATGGTTACCGATTTTGAACAGGCCAACGACGAACTTATGAAGATCGCTTCAGCCATGGAGGAACTGGCCACCAATAACAGTGAGGTGACCGCAAAGGTGGAAGGGATCAACAGTCTCAGTCAGGATATCGCGACCGAGATGCAGTCATCAGAAGCGTCTATTAAAACGATGAATCTCGTCACTGAAAAATTGTTGGGTATGGTCTCGGCGGTTAAAACCGGCGAGGGCAAATTCGATCAATTTATCACCCATTGCACTGAGACCAAGACGATTTATTCCGAGCAACTGCAAGCGCTGCAAGACAGCGGTGTGAATCTTTTCGACACCAATTACAAGAAGGTGCCGCAAACTAATCCGCCGAAATACACTACCACCTTTACCGACCGTTATACTCAGAGAATGCAACCGATTTTTGACGATCAGTTGGCACTTATTGGTGGGGCCTCCTATTGCATGGCAATAGACAAAAACGGTTATCTTGCCTGTCATCACAAGAAATTCTCACAACCGATGACCGGTGATGCGCAAAAGGATCTTCTCTATAGCCGGCATCAGAGGATCTTCTATGGTAACGCCACCGAGCAGAGGCGCTGTTCGCATACCGAACCCATGCTGTTGCAGACTTATATGCGCGATACCGGGCAGATTCTCAGTGATTTGTCGATGCCTATCTCCATTGACGGCAAACATTGGGGGGCGCTGATTGTCGGCTTTGACGCCAGGACTACGTTTAGCTAGGTGTCGTTGGATCTTAAACACAACTTGCTTGTCCTTCGCTATAAATCGAATCCCATCAATATTTACCGGTACAGTAAATTACAACTTGCCCTTCTGGTCTTACCAGATATATTACCTGTATCGCCTGCTACAACTGTTCATGTCTACAACTTCGTGCAATATTTTTTTCAGAATTGTGTGGTCAGCGACTGCGATTAAAAAAATTGAAAGAGTGTATGTGTTTGCTGCTCAGCACAGAATAAATTGCCTAAAAAAAAGGCAGGCAAAAAACAAGTTTTCATGAGGTCGACGAGTATGACTGGAAAAGAAAAGGTCCTTAAAGCATTAAAAGATAACGGCATCAAATATATTGTGGGGTACACCGGTGGGGCAATTATGCCGATTTTTGATGAAATTGACAAACAGGGTGAATTTCAGTTCATCATGCCACGCAATGAACAAGGTGCAGCATTTATTGCACAAGGGATTACAAGGGGGTCAAGGTCCTCCGATACACCTCAGCTGGGAGTTTGCATGGCCACCTCTGGTCCCGGCGCAATGAATTTGGCACCAGGAGTTGCAGACGCTTATATGGATTCCGTACCTCTCCTCTCATTAACAGGCCAGGTAGCTACCGGGGTTATTGCAACCGATGCTTTCCAGGAAAGTGATATAGTAGGAGTCATGATGCCCATTTCCAAGCAGACGTACATGCCACTGCATCCAGATGAAATAGAACCTACTATCCATGAGGCGATCTATGTTGCCACAACAGGTCGAGGCGGACCAGTTCTCGTCGATATCCCTGTAGATGTTCAAAAGCAGTCAGTATCCGAAGGCTATGTCTTCGATTCAAAAACCTATCGTCCAGTTTTGCCGGGGAACCATTACAACCCGACACCTGCAAGAGAACCTGTGGAAAAAGCGATTCGTCTTATTAACAGGAGCGCAAGACCTCTCATCTTTTGCGGCCATGGTGTGATTGACAGTCGAGCCGGCAAATTACTGCGATTATTTGCTGAGAAATCAAATATTCCAATATGCTTTACCTTCCACGGTATTTCTGCGTTACCTATTGATCATCCGCTTAGTCTTGGCATGATGGGCATGCATGGGACCGCACAGGCTAATCGGGCAATCATGGCAGCCGACCTTCTCATTGCTTTCGGCATGCGTTTTGATGACAGGGTTACTGCAAAACTAGAAGAGTATGCTGACCATGCAGATGTTATTCACGTAGAAATTGATCCTTCAGAAATTGACAAGAATGTGAAAACTTCGGTTGCCATTAACGCCGATGTTAATAAAACTCTGCAAGTTTTTGTCGATGACCCGATGCTTACTTTTAAGCCCAGAAAACGTTGGTTTAACATGATAACCGAGTATCGTAAAATCATGAAAAATGACCTGGAGGCCGAGATAAAAAAAGGGGTCGGTGATAACGGCAAATTGCTGATGAAAACAATCATCCATACACTTTCAAAAGAGACCGGCGGAAAAGATCTCATAGTTCCTGACGTTGGCCAGCACCAGATGATGGCAGCGAAATTTTACAATTACCAGACAGAAAACAGCTGGTTTTCTTCAGGTGGAGCCGGCACCATGGGAGCTTCCCTGCCGATGGCGGTTGGTGTCAAACTTGTCCGTCCTCACGAACGAGTATGGTCAATAAATGGTGACGGCGGCATCCAAATGAACCTGCAGGAACTTGGCACTGTCATGGAGTATGAAATAGATATAAAGATATTAATATTAAACAACGGTTATCTCGGCATGGTACGCCAATGGCAAACACTCTTTTTTGACGGCAGATATGCCGGCACACCTATGAAAAGCCCAGACTTTGGGTGTATCGCCCAAGGCTATGGCATTCCGTATCTCAAGGTCACCGAAGTTAAGGATATTTCTGCGGCAATTCGCAAGGCAATGGCCCACAACGGATCAATGATTCTAGAATTTGAATGTGATCCGTCGGAAATGATCCTGCCCATGATCCCGTCTGGTGGCGGTTTTGGCGATATGATAACTTCTATACCGAAACAAATTGGTCCGACACCTAAGAAAAAGGGAGATAAATCATGAGACGAGCAATTTTGGCATTTATGCTTGACCGCCCTGGAGTACTCAATAAGGTGTCGATGTTGATACGAAGAAAAATGTACAATGTTGACACCCTTACGGTATGCCGTTCCCTCGTTAAAGGCGTAAGCAGAATGACGATAACTCTTGAGGAAGACAGGGATGCCCAGGCTACACAGGTAATTAAGCAGCTGGAAAAAATTACAGAAGTGATATCCGTCAAAGAACTTAACGCCGAAAATAGTTATTGGCGGGAAGCTGCAATAGTCAAATTAGAAATCGATTTCAAACAGTTACAAGGCTTTCGGGATCGATTTAATTTTGAACTGCTCGACCAGAAGGGTGAAGATTTACACATTATTCAAGTGGCCGGATCAACCAAACAGATTGACAATTTTCTTGATGAGATCGGTAGAGAATATATTGTTGAAATCGCCCGCACTGGTGTAACAGCTCTAGAAAAATAATGGAGGAGGTTAATTATTAGACCAACGAAATCAAAACCGCCATCCCTCTTCTCGACTGCATGTTGCACAGGCATTCAAAGTTGAACGAATTAGCCACAATCCAGAAAAGCGGAGAGAAATCACCAGTCATCGCATACGGATCACCCAGCAAATCTCCAAAATTGGCGACCGCCGAACAGTTTTTACAAGACAACCGCCAACACTGGACCATTGAAAATAGCTGCCGTTACTTTCTTTATTGGAACTATGATGAGGATCGCAGGTGAATCTCCAAGGGCTACGAACCGGAAAAGCATCACCCGTTTATGCTCTCTTCTCGGCCGCACTTTCTGCCCGTTTCCGTTGTATCGTTGATAAACACGATCCTGCGCAGACCCGGATGCAACGCAAGCAAGAGGTCAATATTTGCCCTGATATCGGTAAATTCATTAACGCCGGTAAAAGCTGACGACCTTCCGTATCGCCTTCAAATGCAGTTCATCAAGCTGGCGCAAAATTGCCCCACATCAAACACACAGAAGTTTTCCGAGTGAGACTCAAGTAAAAAAGAAGTAGACTTCAAAGAATAAATATATTATAAAACACCCTGGTATTACCAAGGAAAAGACAATATATTATGAATATTAAACATTAATTTTACTGGATAGACCAAGAAGCAAAAACACCTTTCTGCAACAATCCAGAAAACGAGGGCGCCCGCAGGGCACAAGGAGGCATCACAATGGGTACAGATATCTACGCAGAATCTCTTGAATACCATCGGAATGGACGCAAAGGAAAAATTGAAGTCATCGTCACCAAACCCTTTTCCACCCAGAAGGACCTGTCTCTGGCCTACAGTCCAGGTGTGGCCCAACCCTGCAAAGAGATAGCAGCCGACCCTGAAAATGCCTATGAATATACGGCCAAAGGAAATCTTGTCGCGGTAATTTCTAATGGCACAGCTGTTCTTGGTCTGGGCAATATAGGAGCGATTGCCGGAAAACCTGTTATGGAAGGAAAAGGAGCACTGTTTAAAAAGTTTGCTGATATAGATGTCTTTGACATCGAAATCAACACCGAAAATCCCGAGGAATTCATCAAGACCTGCCAGCTCATCTCTCCCACCTTTGGCGGCATCAACCTTGAGGACATAAAAGCTCCCGAGTGTTTCCATATTGAGGAAACTTTGCAGCAACTGGTTGATATTCCCGTTTTCCACGACGATCAGCACGGCACCGCTATTATCACCTCGGCTGCCTTTCTCAACGCCCTGGAAATAACCGGAAAAAAAATTACCGAAGTAAAGGTTGTGTTTAACGGGGCCGGCGCTGCAGGATTAGCCTGCGCCCAGATGTTTGTGCACCTCGGTCTGCCCATAGAAAATGTTGCCATGTGCGATTCCGTGGGTGTCATATATAAGGGCCGTCAGAAATCGATGAACCCCTACAAGGAACGTTTTGCCAGTGACACACCTCTCAGGACCCTGAGCGAGGCTATGGTTGGAGCTGACGTGTTTTGCGGAGTCAGTGTGGCCGGTGCCCTCACCAAGGAAATGATTAAAACCATGGCAGCAGACCCAATCATCTTTGCCCTGGCTAATCCTGAACCGGAGATATCCTACCCCGATGCCATGGAAGCCCGCCCTGATTGCATCATGGCAACCGGACGCAGTGATTATCCAAACCAGGTGAACAACGTACTGTGCTTTCCCTTTCTTTTTAGAGGTGCACTTGACGTCCGCGCTAAAGCAATCAACACCGAGATGAAAATTGCAGCTGTCCGAGCAATTGCGTCCCTGGCCAAAGAAGAAGTGCCGGACCAGGTACTGCGTGCCTATGGAGCTGAACGATTTGAGTTTGGTAGAGAATATCTGATCCCCACCCCCTTTGACCCGCGAGCTCTGTTGCGCATTGCCCCGGCCGTTGCCAAGGCCGCTATGGATTCAGGAATTGCCCGAAAATCAATAGCTGATCTAGAAAAATATACTGAAAATCTAGAGGCAACGCTTGGTATCTCCAAGGCTATTTTGCGTTATGTAACCAACAGAGTAAAAAAACATCCGGTTCGAGTGGTATTCCCTGAAGGGACCAACGTGAATGTCGTCAGGGCCGCTATACGAGTAATGGATGAGAACCTGGCCATCCCGGTTCTGCTCGGAAACAAAAAAGAAATAGAGGCCGCCTTGATAAAAAATGGCGCGGTCGACCATTCCATGGAAATCTTCGACCCGGCCTGTGAACCTGAACGAGTCGAGCGGTATGCAAATAAATACTATTCAATGAAGCAACGTAAAGGAATTACCCTCAGTTACGCCAGATCTCTCATGAAACAGGATATGGGATACTTCGGTGCCATGATGCTCAACACTGGTGATGTCGATAGTATGATATATGGGCAAGATCTCCCTTACCCCATTGTGGTACGTAAAATTTTGTCCTGTATCGGCAGAAGCACCACGCATAAAACAGTGGCCAGCGTCTATATGATGGTATTCAAAAACCGCACCCTCTTTTTTGCAGATACGGCAGTCAACATCAACCCCAGCGAGGAGCAACTCGCTGACATTGCTATCGCAACTGCAGAATTCGTCAAAGAATTCGACATCACCCCAAAAGTTGCCATGCTTTCCTTCTCCAACTTTGGTTCTGTCAAGTCTTCAGCAGCTGCCACCGTGGCCCGGGCCACTGCCCTGGTCAAGCAAAAGGAACCAACCCTTGAAATAGAGGGAGAAATGCAAGCCGGCACTGCCTTCAATACCGAGCTGCGGGATGAAATCTTCCCCTTCTCCTCCCTGAAGGGAGAGCCAAATATCCTGATATTTCCCGATTTAAACTCGGCAAATATCGCCTATAAACTCTTCATGCAATTGGGAGAAGTGGATACAATTGGCCCTATCACTGTGGGGTTAAATAAATCAGCCCATATCATTGAGCGCGGCGCCAAGGCTGACGCTATATACAACCTTACCGCCCTGGCAGCCCTGAAGGCTCGGCAGAACATATCCGCCAGCTAACCGGGTACAGCGAAATGGAAGATCCTGTTCAGGCCTCAACCTGAACAGGATCTTTCCGCTCCCCTCTCTTTGCAATCTCAACACTAAAGCGGGCCCACCCCTTTATGCTCAACTCCCGAGTATATTGGGCATTATACATGCAACGCAAGTTGCTACCCCTCTCTGTCCAGGTGTACCAGCAGTTTGGCAACTGCCGCTGTTGGTGACGTTTTATCGTTTTCCAACTCATTAATGAGCAGGGGAATCATATTCTTTATCTTGGAATTATTATAAAACCAGTTTCTTAAGCCCTCATCCAGAAGGTATTTGAACCATTCCTGAGCCTGATTTTTACGTTTAGTTGCAAGTTCCCCATTGGCTGTCATGATACTGCGATAATCCCTTATGCTCTGCCATATCTGCTCAAGCCCCTCACTCTTTAACGCGCTGCAGGTCAGGACCGGCACCGTCCAGTTGTGACTTTGGGGCATCAGCATATGTAAGGCCATCTGGTATTCCTTTTGGGCCATATTAGCCCTCAGGACATTATCACCATCTGCCTTATTGATAACAATGGCGTCAGCAACTTCAAGCACACCCTTTTTTATTCCCTGCAACTCATCTCCTGCGCCAGCAATCATAAGAACCAGGAAAAAATCGGTCATGGAGGCAACCGTTGTTTCCGACTGCCCTACCCCAACGGTCTCGATAATGACAACATCAAATCCGGCGGCTTCACAGACAAGCATGGTCTCCCGTGTTTTCCCGGCAACTCCGCCAAGGGTACCACCCGATGGAGAGGGGCGAATGAAGGCCATATCATTTATTGCCAGCCTTTCCATTCGGGTCTTGTCACCAAGAATCGAACCACCGCTGCGCCTGCTGCTCGGATCTATTGCCAGAACTGCCACACGCAGGCCCATGTTGGTCAGCATTGTGCCAAAACTGTCGATAAAAGAACTTTTACCGGCACCTGGCACACCGGTTATACCGAGTCGTATAGCCGAACCAGTGTGGGGCAGCAACTTGTCAACAATGGTTCTGACAAGTTCCTGATGCGCAGGCAGAGTGCTCTCAATAAGTGTAATTGTACGAGAAAGTTTGAGTCGGTCTCCTTCCAATACACCTTGTATATAGTATTCCGTATCTTTTTGCATCAGGCCGTCCTTGTTCATAGAAACTCAACATTTCCTTGCCTGCACTATCTATTCGAGATCGAGGCATTTTAGAAATTGGCGCAAAACCACCATCCATTACAATAACAATACCAACCAAGAGCAGAAGGATGTCCACAGCACGAGGACATCCTTCCGTTTGGCAGTCCAACAACCCAGCCTCACATAACCTTTCGATTATTTATGATATTTTTCCTCAAGCAGTGCCAGGGTTTTATCCGCAGACTGCGGAACGGGAGTACCTGGTCCGAAAACAGCCTTCACTCCGGCGTCATAAAGAAAGTCGTAGTCACTAGGTGGAATTATACCTCCGGCAATAACCATGATATCTTCTCCTCCCAGCTTCTCAAGCTCCTTGATTAAGGCAGGTATCAACGCCTTATGACCGGCAACGAGGCTGGAAACACCAACGATATGCACGTCGTTTTCAATAGCCATTTTTGCTACCTCAAGGGGTGTCTGGAAAATAGGGCTTATATCGACATCAAAGCCAAGATCAGCAAAGGAACTGGCGATAATCTTGATCCCTCGATCATGGCCGTCCTGGCCCATTTTGGTGACCAGCATACGCGGTCGTCGACCCTGCTCCTTTAAGAAGGTATCGGTACGTTGACGAAGCCCCTTAATGACCTCATCATCACCACCATATTCTGAGATGTAGGCCCCGGAGATACATCTCGTCGTAGCAACATAGCGACCAAAAACCTTCTCCAGGGTTTCCGACACTTCACCAACCGTGGCTCTCGCACGGATGGCCGGTATGGCAAATTCTAAAACATTGCCATCGGACTCTGCTGCCCGCATGAGATCCGCCAGTGCCCTCTCTACGGCGGCGCTGTCACGTGTGGATTTTATCTCCTTGATTCGCGCAATCTGTTCATCGCGGACAGTGGCTGGTACTTCGCGGATTTCAAAATCGATCTTTTCATCCGGCCGCTTGTATTTATTGACTCCGACAATGACATCACTGCCTTGATCGATTCTCGCTTGCTTGCGCACCGCTGATTCCTCAATACGCATCTTCGGCATACCGGATTCGATAGCCTTTGCCATTCCACCCATCGCTTCAACCTCATCAATAATCTTTTGGGCCTCATTGACAATACTGTTGGTTAACGACTCGATATAATAGGAGCCGCCCAGCGGATCGATTACACGGCAAACTTCAGTTTCTTCCTGGATCAGGATCTGGGTATTTCTTGCTATCCTGGCGGAAAAATCGGTGGGCAGGCCGATTGCCTCATCAAAAGAGTTGGTATGAAGCGACTGGGTGCCGCCTAGTACCGAGGTCATGGCCTCAAGGGTAGTTCTGATTATGTTGTTGTAAGGATCCTGCTCAGTGAGACTCCACCCCGATGTCTGGCAATGGGTGCGCAATATGGAAGATTTCGGGTTTTTAGGATTGAATTTTCTCATCAAACGCCACCACAAGAACCTGGCCGCCCTGAGCATGGCAATATCCATGAAGAAATTCATCCCAATTCCAAAGAAAAATGAGAGTCTCGGGGCAAAAGTGTCAATATCCATGCCGGCATCCAGAGCCGCCTTAACATACTCAACCCCATCAGCCATGGTAAAAGCTGTCTGCAGAACGCTGTTCGCACCCGCCTCCATCATATGGTAGCCGCTGATACTGATGGTGTTATACTTCGGCATGCTTTCTGAACAGAAAGCCATAATGTCGGAAATAATCCGCATTGAGGGTGTCGGCGGATATATATACGTATTCCTGGTGAGGTATTCTTTCAGAATATCATTCTGAATGGTGCCGGTCAGTTGTGCCTGTTTGACGCCCTGTTCCTCTGCCGCAACAATATAGCCGGCTAGAATTGGAACGACTGCACCATTCATGGTCATGGAAACCGACATCTCATCAAGCGGGATACCTTCAAAGAGAATTTTCATATCCTCTACAGAATCAATGGCAACTCCCGCTTTACCGATATCACCAGCCACACGCGCATGGTCCGAGTCATAGCCACGATGGGTTGCCAGGTCAAAGGCCACTGACAATCCCTTCTGACCTGCGGCCAAGGCCTTTCTGTAAAAAGCATTTGATTCCTTCGCCGTTGAAAAACCGGCATACTGGCGTATTGTCCATGGCCTGCCGGCATACATGGTCGCCATCGGCCCCCGCACATAAGGGGCCATGCCCGGTAGACTGTTTATCGTTTCTAGGCCTTCAAGGTCTTCAGCCGTGTATAGAGGCTTTATCTTGATGCCTTCAGGGCTCATCCATTCCAGATCTTCAACTGGCCTGCCCTTCATCAGCTTTGCAGCCATCTCTTTCCATTTCGCATAATTCTGATGTTCAGACATTGTCTACTCCTTGTCGTAAAGGGGGCTATCCCATTTCAAATTCATTGAGTACCATCGAAATTCATTCCAAGTCCAAGCATATTTCTTATATTAGAAAATGTATGTGGAGTACTTTTAACGGCCCACTCGCCGCCTACCTATGATCGCTCACATAACTCCACTAAAATGCCGCCAGTAGCTTTCGGATGCAGGAAAATAATTTTTGCGCCACCGGCGCCAAGCCTGGGTTGTTGATCAATAAGCTGAACACCTTTTGCTTTCAGTTCTGCAAGTGCTTCTTCAATATTTTCCACCCTGAAGGCCACATGCTGAAAGCCCTGCCCTCTTTTTTCGATGAATTTTGCAACGGGTCCATCCGGTGTTGTTGACTCAAGCAGCTCAACTTCACTTTCGCCCACCGGAAAGAATGCAGTTTTCACTTTCTGTTCTTCCACTGTTTCAGTACTCTCGAATTTAAGTCCGAGAACATCAAGCCAAAACTCCTTACCGCTATCAATGCTGTTAACCGCTACTCCGAGATGGTCAATTTTCAAAATTTTCATGCTGTTCCTCCAAATGTCTCTAATTTATAGTAAAAAAATTTATATGTCCCAAACATCACCCATTATTTTTTAGATAGTTGAGCCATACCTCACCAAACCATTTCGAACATACCTTTGGCCTGCGTAACAAACTGCCCATTTTACCCACTAAGATCCACATGAAAAAACTGCGCCGAACAAAAACCAAGATAAATTACTATCTCATACTGGTACATGTAAACACTGGCACACAAGATTTCCCAGGTACAGCGAGGTCCTTTTACTGAAGGGAAGTTGTTCAGTCCCACCCTCGACAGCACCAAAATTAATATTGTTACAGATTTATCTTACTGATATAAGGAATAATAAAATAAATGATAAGTTAAAACTGATGATACAAAGAACATTGTTACCTATAGGGCAAAAAAAATACTATCATGCTGGAGTATCATTTATTTGAGCCCCTGTAATTTAATTCTTGATCAGTTTCAGGGGCGACCTGGGTGTTCAAATCGAAATCCGCTCGTTCAAGTTGTTTAATTTTTTCTCTGTTCACAGAAACAATTTTCTCTTTTAAAGTAGCATCATGACAACTGAACATTTGGGCAGCAAATTTTGCGACATTATCGGGTCTTTTTATAAAGGCGTTCGAACTACCGGGTGGATTTGTTAAGCAAGTCTCGTTCATTCCATCAGGAGGACAACTCACTACTGGAAACACGCTATGAAAGGATGCGGTTCCCGAAAGTGCATCAGTCCCACCTGCAACAGCAACAATTAAAACAGGAAACTCACAATCATTATATTCTTTCAGAACTTGAACTAGCTCACCAGCTTGTTTATGAGCAGAACAGATTCTCACTTGTGAGAATATTCCATAATTGTTCAAGGCCGCTCTAATCTTCTCTATATGAGGAATATCGCTATCCGAACCTGCCATGATTACAACGGCTGGCCCAACTATCTTGTCCAAATAATTATTCATAATGCCGTTTTTTTATAGCCACATCAATTCTTAGATTCCAAAGCTTACCATTTTTCGAGGTAACACCAGGACATAAAAAAGGAACTCACAGCATAGTATATTGTAAAATATTTGCAATAATAAGGTTGATGAAGTCGTAAAAACTCATGATAATTGCAAGGTTTCTCGTAGGAGGCATCCGTTGAAAGGTAAAAAATGCGGTCGAGGACAGTTTTCGATAGAGCAAGCGCGATCATCCGACTCTCCTCATGCAGAAAGATTACTCTCCGACTTGATGTCACAAAATTTCATTAAAAGTTTTCTGCGGCAAAGGTTGCCTGGATTGACATCGCAAAAACAAATCCATACCCACCTGGACAAGCCGACAGATTCTGGAGGTAGCCGCTGCTATCAATTCAGATGCATTCAGCATGCATTCATCAAGGGTCATCGGGCATGACTGGGTGCTCATCAAACCGTGTATGCCATGCTTCAGCACTTCATCCGAGCCTTTGCCCAAGCTACCGGCAAGACAGACTGTCGGCACATTATACTGGCGAGCAATAACAGCTACCCCTACCGGTGCCTTGCCATGAGATGTCTGGTAATCCGTGCATCCTTCACCTGTAATAACCAAATCGGCTTGCTGTACAATGCGAGAGAAATTTGTCGCTTCTAAAACGATCTGCACTCCGGGTCGCAACTGCGCATTGGTAAAAAAAAGAAGTCCGGCGCCAAGACCACCTGCGGCACCTGCACCAGCACAATCGGCTATATCTCTTCCTGTTACCTTGCGTGCTATCTTGGCGTAGTGCTGCAGAGCTTTATCCAATTTTTTGACCATTTCGGCGCTCGCACCTTTTTGCGGTCCATATACTGCTGAGGCTCCACGATCACCACAAAGAGGGTTGTCAACATCGCAGGCAACCAGTATTTCAGTTGCTGCAAGACGTGGATCAAGTCCAGACGCATCTATTTTATCAAGCTTTGCCAAAGCGGCACCCCCCTCACAAAGCTCATTATCGTCGCAGTCAAAAAACTTTACTCCAAGTGCTTTGGCCATGCCGGTTCCGCCATCGTTCGTAGCACTCCCGCCAATCCCGACAATGATCTTCCGGCATCCCTTATTAAGGGCTGCGCGGATTAACTCTCCCGTACCAAAGGTACTGGTTACACGGGGATCTCGTTTTTCGGAGGAAAGAAGAGTAAGGCCGGACGCCGCCGCCATCTCAATGACTGCAGTTTCTTTGTCAGCGAGAATACCCCAATGTGCCTTTACTGGTTCCCTAAGCGGCCCTTGAACAGTTTGCGCGAGGATTTCCCCACCAGCGGCAGTTACTAAGGCCTCCACCGTTCCCTCTCCACCGTCAGCAATGGGAACTTTGATCACCTTTGCGTGAGGAAACACCGCGAGGATTCCCTGCTCCATCGCATTGGCGACTGATACGGCTGACAGGCTGCCCTTGAATGAATCCGGGGCTACTACTATATTCATAATCTCAAAATGAAATACTCCTGGAGCCCCTCTCTTCATCTGATGAGAGAGGCTCCAGGTCGCATAAATGATTATTCCGCAAGGGCATACGTTTCGTATGAACAGACATGCTGCTCAACTCAGCTTTATCTTTTCACTTCGACATTGGCCATTTTTTCATAATACTGAATCAAACCACCGTGGTCATTTTCACCCTTGCCATCGACCTTCAAGGCCTGCATGATTTCCATGACTGCTGCGGTAAGAGGCAGTGAAACACCTAACTCATGTGAGGTATCCAGAACGTTCTGCAGATCCTTTATGTGCAGATTTATTCTAAATCCGGGATTAAACTTTCTGTCCATTGCCAACGGAGCCTTTGCATCTAAAACAGTACTCCCAGCGAGACCGCCGCGAATCGCCTGATAGACAAGATCCGGGCTTACTCCGGCCTTGGTTGCAAGGACCAATGCTTCAGACATTGCTGCAATATTCAGTGCCACAATGACCTGATTGGCGAGTTTTGTTACATTGCCAGCACCAATATCACCGGTAAGTACTACTGAACCTGCCATTGCCTTCAGAATAGGGAAGCATTTCTCAAAGATCGGCTTTTTCCCGCCGACCATCACTGAAAGCGTTCCATCAATAGCTTTCGGTTCTCCTCCGCTGACCGGAGCATCCATCATTTCTATACCCTTTTCGGCCAGCTTTACGGCAACTTCTCTGCTTACTAACGGTGCAATTGAAGACATGTCAACGACTATGCAGCCTGCCTTTGCTCCTTCAATAATACCGTCTTCTCCCAAAACAACCTGTTTGACATGAGGCGAATTGGGGAGCATGGTAATGATGATTTCTACCTGGCTTGCAACCTCTTTCGGGGTGGCTGCTGTCTGCGCGCCAGCTGCTACTAATTCGTCAACCGCTGTTTTCACGACATCGCAGACAATCAGTTGATAGCCGGCTTTGAGAAGATTTTTACTCATGGGCTTGCCCATAATACCAAGTCCGATAAATCCAATTTTTGACATTTTCATTTCTCCTTTGCAAGTGTTGCGTGCTTTGCTTGTCCAACTGCGTTCTATCTCAGTCCCTAATATGGCGCATCATGACTACTGACCAAATACTCAGGAGCAGGCTATTTTTTGGCGATTGCCGTCAGTTCAACTCTTGCCGCCTTGGCCAAGGCGGAGATGCCGACAGCAGCCCGGCTGGGATAGGCAGCCATCCCCTCAAAATACGAGCCATAAACCTTGTTCAGCGTGGCGAATTCCTGCATATCGGTGGTGTAGATTGTCACCATGATCAGGTCTTCCATCTTCATATCCGCGGCCGCAAGTATTGCCTTCATGTTGCGCATGCACTGGTGCATCTGCTCTTCGAGATCATTGCTGACGAGATCACCGCTGACGGGCAGAAAAGGCATCAAACCAGAAGTGTAGAGAAAACCATCCTTCACCACAGCCTGTGAAAACGGTCCGAATGCCGGCGACGACTTGTCGGCAGTAATGATTGTGTTATTCATGGTGACTCTCACCTGATGTATGTCGATATCAATTACTTCAGATAAGGCTTTACCCAGCTGAGCCCATCGGCCGTATTCGTGGCAGGCTTGTATTCACAGCCAATCCAGCCGTCGTAACCGAGCTTGTCGATATAGTCGAACAGGAATGTAAAATTAATCTCGCCAGTTCCCGGTTCGTTGCGTGCCGGATTATCGGCAAGTTGTATATGAGCGATACGGGATAGGTTTTTCTTGATTGTTGCCGATATCTCGCCTTCCATGCGCTGCATATGATAGATGTCGTACTGAACAAAGATGTTGTCACTGCCGGCCGAATCGATCAAATCGAGCGTTTGCTGAGTCCCTGAAACATAGAAACCTGGAATGTCAAAGGTGTTGATCGCTTCGACCAAGAGCTTAATGCCATGCGTTTTGAGTTGCTGGCCTGCAAACCGGATGTTGGATACAAAAGTTTCACGCAGCTTGTCGAAATCAACGCCAGCCGGTTCAATACCCGCTAAGACATTAACCTGTTTGCAACCAAGTGCCTTTGCATATTCGATTGCTTTTCCGACGCCATCCTGAAACTCCCCGACGCGGTTGGGCAGTACGGCAATTCCCCGTTCGCCATTGGCCCAATCACCAGCCGGCAGATTGTGGAGTATCTGCGTCAATCCATTCTGGCCCAGCAATTCAGCGAGTTGCTCCTTGGGAAAGGCGTAAGGAAAAAGATACTCAACACCCGTGAAACCTGCGCTGCTGGCAGCCTTGAAGCGATCGATAAAATCGACTTCGTTGAAAAGCATGGTGAGGTTCGCGGCAAACTTTGGCATTTGGCTCTCCTTAAAATATTACTTATCAATAGTGGATTGTAAGATTCTTAACATCTGTGTATCGATTTTGACAAGAACAACGAAACAAAAACATCGCTAGGTTCTGACGGGGATCACATATTCCTCGCTGCGAGCTGCCGCTTCTTCAGCACGTTTCTTATGCACTCGCTTGCACATCCAGGTAGTCAGAATCGGCGCCAAAGTGGCAGTCACGATAACGGAAGCAGTTACCTGAATAGTTGCTCTATCGGCGCAATTGCAAGATATGCCGAATCAGCCACTGCTAGTGCGTTTGGCGTGGCTGCTGCATTTCCCGCCCTCATTTAGAAACTGATGTCAAGCATTAAGCATGCCAATCCTGAATCAAGCGATTAACATGCTGATGAAATTGATTTTTTTTATACGGCGAATAATCTACGACATTGATTGTGTTGCATTTTGCGACATGATGCCGTAAAATGCAAACAAAAGGTAGAATTTGACTTGGCAAAATTCAATTGTTGATGCGATCAGATTCTGTTGAAAGCACTCTGTGAGATAACTCATGAAAGATATTGTTGTAATCGCTCCCTTCAGTTCCATGTATGCTATAGCGCACCGTGTTGTGCTGGAAAACGGATACACAAATGTCGAGATTTTGGAGGGAAATCTCGGTGATGGGGTCAAGGCAGCCCGATTGGCCATAGAACAGGGCGCAAAGATATTAATTTCCCGCGGTGGTACATATGAAATGATAAAATCTGCAGTTGATCTCCCGGTTATTGAGATCAAAGTAACGGCATTTGACCTGATTGACAGCTTCAGAGAGGTTAAGAACCTGGGCAATTGTGGGACAGTCGGTGTTTTGGGTTTTCGCAGTGTCATTTCCGGCGCAGAATGCATTGCTGAAGTAATGGGACTGAAAACACTCTGCACCGAGATTACCAGTGAGAGCGACATAGCGGCGGAGATTGAAAATCAGGTACAGGAAGGGATTAGGGTGATTGTCGGTGATAAGAATGCTCAGGCAGTCCTTGCACGACCCGACTGCAAGGCTGTCCTGATTAATTCAGGCAGTCAGGCTATGCAAAATGCCATACAACAGGCAAAAGATATTCTTTATGCCGCAAGACAGCAGAGGGAGAAGGCGCAACAGTTCGCTTCCATTATTGACTTTGTGCATGATGGGATTGTTGCTATTGATCGCCTGGGATTCATCACAGTGTTCAACAGTGCGTCGGAAAAAATAACCGGATTCACCAGGCAAGAGGCCGTGGGACGCAGGATCACAGAGATTATTCCGGATACGAGACTGCTCAGGACCCTGGAAACTGCGCTTCCGGAAATTGGAGATATCCAGCGATTAGAGAATCAAACCGTCATTGCGACCAATCGGGTTCCGGTTGTGGTTGATGGCGAGGTTTGGGGCGCGGTTGCCACCTACCAAGACATCACCGAAGTGCAAAATCTTGAACAAGCAATCCGTATCAGACTTTCTGAAAAGGGATTTGTTGCGCAATACAATTTCTCCGATATTGTGCATATGAGCGATAAAATGAAGGAATGTATCAAGACGGCACGCAAATTTGCCAACTATGACACTTCGGTTCTGATTTGCGGACCTTCCGGCGTCGGCAAGGAACTTTTTGCCCAGAGCATTCACAACAGCAGCAAGCGCAAGAATTCCCCTTTCGTCGCCATTAATAGCGCTGCCCTACCGGAGACCCTGATAGAAAGCGAACTGTTTGGGTATGTTGAGGGATCATTTACGGGTGCAGCCAAAAAGGGCAAGCCTGGATTATTCGAAATGGCTCATGGCGGCACGATATTTCTCGACGAGATCAGCGAGCTCCCGATCCTTCTGCAGGGCAGGTTGTTGAGGGTTTTGCAGGAGAAACAGGTTATGCGGATAGGTGACAATAAAATGATTCCCGTGGATGTCCGAATTATCACTGCCACCAACCGCAACCTGCGCAGCCTGGCCAGACTCAATCAATTCAGGAGTGACCTCTATTTCAGAATCGCAATTTTAAGCCTTGATATTCCCCCATTGAATGAGCGAGCCGATGACATTGAACTTTTAAGTGCGCACTTTGTTCGGGAGTTTGGTTACAAATACCGTAGTTGTAGAATGAAACTTGACAGAAGCGCTATCGAGTTTTTGCGGGGCTTTATGTATGAGGGTAATGTCCGAGAATTGCAGGGCATGATTGAGCGGGCTGTTGTAATTTGCGAAGGTCAAGTTATCGGCGTCGATGACCTGGACGTTATCCGTGCGGAGGATGAAGGCAATAGAATGGACTGTAATCATATGTCCTTTGCCGAGGGCCTCACCTTAAAAGATATTGAGAACAAATATATTGAGTACGTATATAGGAAAACAAACGGCTCAATCAAAGAATCCAGTTCCCTTTTGGGTGTCAACCGATCAACGCTGTGGCGTCGAATCAAGGCAATGCATTTCCCAATTATTCGGTGATTACAGTGATTTTGAATCTTCATCAGCCGATGGGACGCGAATAAGTCATCCATGAGATCGGTAAGATCCTCTAATAGTAAAATAATTACTACGGCGTCACTGGTGCTGCACGATGAAAACCCGAAACCATCCGGTTTGTAACCTTCTAGACACATAAGAAAAACGGCAATAAAGCAAAGAGATATCTAATTTTCAAGAAAAGCTGTTACCATTTCCACACAGACCATACCTGCTTCATTTTTCTGCCGGACTGCGACAATCATCCGTTAAACACCAATAACGCTCTGAAAATATAGATAATACTCATTTTTTTCAATCAATGGCATCGTTATTGTAGTTCCGATAGACAGGCCGAGTCGCCGGAAGGTGCACAGGCCGGCAACCAGAATAATATTGAAACAAAAGGGAATCTATTCATGGCGAAAATAATTTTTGGGGCATGGGATGGCAAGGTTATTGACAATCGAAGCAAACAAATTTTCGAAATCGAAGAACACCCTGAATTCAGTGACTTTGACGAATTCAATACCGGAAACCCCATTAAGGCATTTTTCGGTGGACACGGCTTTTTCATCTTTGAAAAGAATGTGAATCTTTTAGATGCCCTTCTGCATTATATGGAACGGGTTGCAAAAGAATCCTGCGGCAAATGCACTCCCTGTAGAGTTGGCACACAAATTATTCAACGCAAACTTAAAGATTTGGTAAACCGTAGAGGCACGGCAACCGATCTCGATGAGATTGAAATTATCGCAGAACAGGTGAAAAGTACTTCCCTGTGCGGCTTGGGGCAAACCGCAAGCGTCGCCCTCCTTGCCATGTTCCGATATTTTCGGGAGGCACTCATAGCAGAGCTGGACAGTCCGCCCCCCCCGCGGCAGCCTTGTGAAACCTATGTGACCGCACCCTGCATAGAGGCCTGTCCCTCAAAGGTCGATGTTCCCAAATACATCGACTACATCAAGGATGGCAAGTTTACTCACTCTCTCGGAGTTATTCTTCAGAAATATCCCATGGCGGCCACCTGTGGCCGGGTATGCGTACGTTTCTGTGAGATGGCCTGCCGGCGTACCCAGGTCGATGAAGCGGTCGGGATTAAGGTGCTGAAGCGCTTTGTCGCCGACCACGAACGGGAAGTAATCAACGAATGGTTCTCGTCCTACCAACCTCCAGAACCGAAGGATGCGCGCCTCAAAGTAGCGGTTGTCGGTACTGGGCCGGCAGGCATCGCCGCAGCCTACCATCTGCTCCTGAAGGGCTATCCTGTCGATATATTTGAGGGAAAATCGATTCCCGGTGGCATGGCAGCCACGGGGATTCCCGAGTACCGACTTCCCAAAGCGGTACTCGGCAAGGAGGTTTCCATCATCGAAGCCTTGGGCGGCCGGATCTCTTACAACCAGAAAATGGGCAGGGATTTCACTCTGAATGATCTTATGCAAAAAGGCTACTCCTCGGTATTCCTGGGTATCGGCACCCACAAGGGTAAAACCATGCAGGTCGCCTATGAAGATCCTGACATTATCGGCTATGACTTTGGGGTCGATTTTCTCCTGCGCATCAACCACGACTATATCGACCGGGGTATTCCCATGCAACTGGGCGAAAAGATGGTGGTCGTGGGCGGTGGCAACGTGGCCATGGATTGTGCCCGATCTGCTCTGAGAATGAATGTCAAGGAAGTCCATTTGGTCTATCGACGAAGCGAGAAGGAAATGCCTGCCGACCATGAAGAGATCGAGGCGGCTAAGAAGGAAGGCGTTATTTTTCATTTCCTCACCAATCCCACCAAGATCCTCGTGCAGGATGGCAAGATACGGGGAGTTGAACTCATTGAAATGGCCTTAAGTGCGCCGGATGGCAGCGGAAGGCGTAGCGTTGTCCCGGTGGCCGAGAGCGAATTTGTCATCGAGACCGACCATATCATCCCGGCCATCGGCCAGCAGGTCGAACTCGGTTTTGTATGCCCCGAAGACGGCCTGGAGCTCAATCCCTGGGGAACAATCAAGGTGAACCCGGCATCGCTTATGACCACTCGCAAAGGCGTATTTGCCGGCGGTGACTGTGTAAGTGGTCCTGCCACCCTGGTGCAGGCCATGGCTCAAGGAGAAAAGGCGGCAAGAAGCATTGACGACTACCTGACTCTCGGGCGCATCCGCTTTCAACCCAAAGAAAGGATGGCCCAGCTGGTAGCTGATGTTCAGCCGATGATCGCCAAGGGTATCAATATTCCGATACGGCATGAATACCGGGTAAAGATAAAGGAACTTGATCCATTGATCCGCAAGAAGATTTTTGAAGAGGTTGAAAAGCCTATCTCCGTCGACGAAGCATACTCGGAAGCCCAGCGCTGCATGCGATGTTACCGTGTCTATTCTGTAATTACTGAACAATAGGGAGACCTTGAGAATGATAGGAAGCATTAATGGTAAAGAGGTCGAATTCAGTAATAATCAGACCATACTCAGTGTTGCAAAGGCAAACAACCACTTCATTCCCACCCTTTGCGAAATGGCTGATCTCCAACATACCCCCGGCACCTGCAGAGTTTGCCTGGTCGATATACAGAAGAAGAACGACCTCGAACATCGTATCGTTACCTCATGCACCACTCCCATGGAGGAGGGGATGGCCGTCCTGACGAGAACCCCGAAGGTACGGCAAATGCAGCGACTCCAGGTGGAGCTGCTCATTGCCGATCATAATCAGGATTGTGCTGCCTGCAATCGCCACGGGAACTGCGAACTTCAGGATGTTGCCCAATTTGTCGGTCTTGAACAGACCCGTTATACCTACCCGCAGTTTTACCAGCGACGCAGCAGGGATACTTCATCGCCGGCGGTTGTGCGCGATATGAGCAAGTGCATTCGCTGTTTCCGCTGCGTCAAGGTGTGCCGGGATATTCAAGGCATCGATGTGCTGGTTATCACCGAAAAAGGCCTTGAAACCGAGATCAGTGTGCGGGATCACTTACCCCTGGATCAATCCAATTGCGTTTCCTGCGGTCAGTGCACTCTCGTCTGTCCGGTCGGAGCCTTGGCCGCGAAAAATGACATAGAAGCCGTCCAAGATTTCCTCTCCGACCCTGAGCTCGTTACCGTGGTGCAATTTGCTCCAGCCGTGAGAACGGCAATAGGTGAGGAGTTCAACATGGCTAAGGGTGAAAATGTCGAAGGGAAGATTATTACCGCCCTGAAACGGCTCGGCGCCGACATCGTCCTGGATACTAATTTCACTGCCGATCTGGTTATTATGGAGGAGGGCAGCGAATTGCTGGATCGTGTAAAAAACAAGGGTATTCTGCCCATGTTTACCTCCTGCTGCCCCGGATGGGTGAATTTTGTTGAGAAGAATTACCCGGAAATGACCGGGCACTTGTCGACGACTCGCTCGCCCCAGCAATGCCTGGGATCAATGGCCAAGAGCTATCTCGCCGAAAAAATGGACATTGACCCGACTCGTATCCGGGTCATCTCCATCATGCCCTGTACGGCAAAGAAGGGAGAGGCCAAACGTCCGGAGTTTGAGGGGAAGAGGTATCCCGATGTCGATGTGGTCCTCACTACCAGGGAATTTGCAAGGCTTTTGAAAAGAGAGGGAATGGATCTCGCTGTTTTGGAAGATACCCGGTTTGACAACCCATGGATGTCCGACTATTCGGGTGCTGCCGTTATTTTCGGCAACACCGGCGGAGTCATGGAAGCTGCGGTCAGAACCGTTTACAAGGTGGTGACCGGCAATGAGCTCGAACAGGTTGAGTATACCGCTCTGCGCGGTGATAGCACCTCCCGGGAGGCAACAATTCATCTCGGCCTGGAGATAGGCCCGGTCAAACTGGCGGTTGTCCACACCCTCAAAGAGGCACGCACGCTCATGGAGGCAATTAAGCGCAATGAGAGTTCCTATGCCTTTGTCGAGGTGATGGCCTGCCCGGGTGGATGCGCCGGAGGTGGTGGCCAGCCAAGAAGCAAACACTCCTACCAGGGCACAAGCCAGGAGCGCAAACAAGGTCTGTACACCATCGATAAAAACCGACTCATACGCCAATCACACAACAATCCGATGATTGCCAAACTCTATGAGAATTTTTTAGGAAAACCGCTGGGAGAAAAGAGTCACCACCTGCTGCATACGACCTATCGGGACAGGAAACAAATCATCAAGCATACCATGATGGAAATATGGCAAGAGATTGAAGAGCGAAGCTGATCTGGATGTTGACTCGAAAGGACGGTAAATGAAACAAATGAGTGAAGAAGTATCGACGAATACCACTACCCATGCAAAATATTCGGAATTTATCGATTATGCAGCCCTACACAGGTTGGCATCCCGACCGGAGGCCGGAAATGACGAAATTGATGCGATTTTGTCCCGGGCGGCGGAACTTAAGGGTTTAAAGGTTGAGGATGCGGCGGCATTGTTGTCGGTTCGCCGGCCCGAACAGATCCGGCGGATTATGGCAGCGGCTGAACAGGCCAAACAAACAATTTATGGGAAGAGGATGGTCATGTTTGCGCCCCTCTATACCAGTAATTATTGCATTAATAACTGTCTATACTGCGGATTCAGGAAAGATAATACCGATCTTACCAGGAGGAAGCTCAGCATAGAAGAAATCTGTGCCGAGACAAAAATTCTCTTACAGGAGGGCCATAAACGCCTCCTGGTGCTCACCGGCGAGACAGGAGGCGATGACCTCCGAGCTTTAAAAGAGACTCTCCATGCCATTTACCAGGTAAGGGAAAATGGTCAGGGAATTCGCCTGATAAACGTTGAGATAGCGCCGCTGACGACGACCCAATTTCGGGAGTTAAAAACCTGCAACATCGGCACCTATATCTGCTTTCAGGAAACCTATGACCCGGAACTGTATGGCAGATATCATCGCACCGGCCCCAAGGCCGATTATAAAAACCGCCTGTTTGTCATGCATCGGGCCATGGAGGCGGGGATTGACGATGTAGGCATAGGGGCTCTGTTCGGTCTGGCGGATCATCGGTTCGAGACCTTGGCCCTCTTGAAACACGCCGAAGAACTTGAACGAGTTTTCAATTGCGGGCCCCATACGGTGAGTGTCCCCCGCATCGAACCGGCCCACGGGGCGCCTGTATCGGAAGCGGTCCCCTTCCCGGTTGATGATGATGCCTTTCGCACCATCATTGCCGTCCTTCGTCTGTCCCTGCCCTACACCGGCATCATCCTTTCCACCCGGGAAAGTGCTGCCCTGCGACACGAACTGTTTCGCTACGGAGTCAGCCAGATTTCTGCCGGATCGAGAACCGCCATCGGCGGATATACGGAAAATCAAGCAGCAGAAGGGCAGTTTTCCTTAGGGGACCAGCGCTCCATGGAAGAGGTGATAGGTGAGTTGGTGGAAATGGGCTTTATCCCTTCCTTCTGCACCGGCTGTTACCGCAAGGGTCGGGTGGGTAAGGATTTTATGGATCTTGCCAAACCCGGATTGATCAAATCCTTTTGTCACCCCAATGGCCTGGTTTCCTTTGCCGAGTACCTGACCGATTTTGCCACGGCGAAAACGAGGAAGAAGGGGTTTGAGTTGATCGAGAATTTGGTGAAACAAGAGGAAAATCCAGCCATTCAAGCGGGGATTCGGAAATCTCTGGAGCGAATTGCCGACGGTGAAAGGGATATCTATTTATAGGAGCTATGAATGGGGCTTCAACCAGGGACCCAAGTGGCAGGAATGACGGGAATGCAGGTAATCCCCTTAACTCCGGCAGAGATTACCCACCTTTTCTACCGTACTGCTACAAAAGAATTGATTCGCATGGCCAATGCAGTTTGCCTGCAAGTACATGGCAGGGCTGTGTTATTAAGGGGACTGATAGAATTCACCAATATCTGCAGCAACGACTGCCTCTATTGCGGTATCAGGAATAGCAACCGCAAAGTGAATCGGTATAGCATGGAAGAATCCGCCATCCTTGAAGTCGTGCAGGAAGGTTATAACCGAGGCTTTCGCTCTTTTGTCCTCCAGGGCGGCGAAGATCCTGCCTACACCACCGAGAAAATCTGCGGCTTGGTACGAAGGATAAAAGGCCAGGGTCGCGGAGATGCCGCAGTCACCTTAAGTTGCGGTATGCGTCGCAGCGATGATTACTTTAAAATGGTCGATGCAGGGGCAGACCGATATCTTTTGCGCTTTGAGACCGCCGATGCAAAACTCCATTTTTCCCTGCGAAATTGCCCGTTGGAGGCTCGCCTCAAGGCCTTAGAAGACATCCGGGCGGCAGGATTCCAGGTTGGCAGCGGCTATATGCTCGGGCTACCCGGTGAAAGTGCGGAAATGCAGTTGGCGAATATTCTGCTGTGCCAAAAGTTGCAATTGGATATGGTCGGTATCGGTCCCTTTATCCCCCATCCGGATACCCCTTTACAACATGCCCGGCAACGCCCACTCGAAAATGTCATCCGTAGCGTTGCCCTGCTGCGACTGGCCCTGCCTGAGGCCCATATTCCGGCGACAACCGCCGCCGGCAGTCTTGCGGCCGATGGTCGTGAACAGATGATTGCTGCCGGGGCCAATGTCTTGATGCCGAATCTCACTCCGATGGAATGCAAGCGGAACTATTTACTGTATCCCAACAAGGTCTGTCTGCTTGAAAAGGGTATTGAGGGCATCACCGATCTTGCCCGGCAGATACATCCCCTGGACCGAGAACTGAGTTTTGCCCGGGGCGATGCCCTCCGTGTAGAAAGGACTATCCGATGATTTATTATGGAGAGGAAACAATTAAGGCCTTGGGGTGGCTGGGAAAAAGCCAAACACCGAGGGAAGTGATCCATGCCTATGCAGAAGTGAAGCTGGCAGCAATATGCGCCCAGCAGGAAACCGCTGCCCTGTATCCCCAGGACTATTTTTTGCTGCTCAAAGAGGCTGCCGACGAAATCATACAAGGACATTGGGATAACCAGTTTCCCTTACCCTTGGCCCAGGGAGGTGCGGGAACCAGTCTTCATATAAACATCTGTGAAGTTCTGGCAAATCTTGCCAACAACCTTTATCCTGGCGAGTTTCAAGCCCACCCCCTGGACCACTTAGCCAGGTATCAATCGACCAACGATACCTTCCCAACGGCAGTTATCCTCATGACCTACCGCTTTCTCGAAAGGATAGAGAAACAGATCATCCGTCTGCAGGAACAGTTGGTCGAACGAGAGAGCCGATATGGCGACTGGCTGATGTGTGGCCGCACCGAACTCCAGGACGCCCTGCCCATTACCCTCGGTCAGGTGTTCGGCGCATGGGCCGGGCCGGTGGAAAGAGATCGGTGGCGTTTGCATAAACTGAAAGAACGACTGCGAACCATTCCTCTGGGTGGGACCGCTCTGGGAACTGGATTCTCGGCGCCTGTGGCCTATGTGTTTGCCGCTGAAAAACACCTCCGGCGCATCACCGGCCTCCCCCTCTGCCGCAGCCAAAACCTTTGCGATCAGGTCGCCCATGCCGATAGTTTGGCGGAATGCGCCCAGGGCATGGGTTTATGTGCCGACAATTTATACAAAATGTCCTCGGATCTCCTTCTCTATACCTCCTCGCTGAGTCAGGAAATCCATCACCTGGAGGTGCAATACGGCTCCAGCATCATGCCGGATAAGGCTAATCCGGTTGTGCTCGAATATATCCGTGGCCTCACTATGGAATGCTCTGCCACCTCAGACCTGGTGGCGCTTTACTGCCGGGCAGGACAGCTGCAGCTCAATGCCAATATGCCCTTTATCGCCGAGCAGATGATACGCCTTACCTGCCGATTGGAAAAGGCCTTGGACTGTGCCGCCGGTCGCCTGATGGAGGTGCTGCAACCCAATCGAGAACAAATGGAGGCCAGGCTGGCGGTCAGTCCTGCCTTGTTGAATACCCTGAAAGAACCCTTGGGATATTCGACACTGAAGGCCTTGATTCCCCGGATTCAGGAAGCAGCCCCGAAAAACCGGCAGGAGCTTGTCCTGTGGCTGGCAAACAATACAGAGTTGAGTAAGGCATTTCTTGATGCCTGGGCAGACCCCATGCATCTGACAAATATTGATACAGGAAAACGCCGATGAGCTCCACTCCCCCTCTTGCCGAATTAACGAGCATTGTCCTCGTCGGGATCCGCAATGCCGGCAAATCCTCATTGATGAACAACCTTTTCAGGAAAGATATCGCAATAGTCTCTGACACTCCCGGGACTACCACCGACCCGGTAACCCGAAAAATAGAATTAGGCAAATTGGGGATGTGCGCGGTAACGGACACAGCTGGCCTGGATGATACCGGATCGCTGGGAGTGCTACGGATTGAAAAATCACAAGAAAGGTTCGCGACAGCCGATTTGCTTCTTTTTGTTTCCCCCGGCAATCTGCCGCCCCATCCTCGGGAAGTGGAGGTTTTGAGTTGGCTGGACGCACAGCGGATCCCCTGGATCGGTGTGCTGACCTTTTCGGACTTGCCGCCCGACCCGGCGAAAGTACGGTTTTTCCCTGGCGACAAGTGTATCTGCCAGGATAATTTTCAACCGGAAAGCGGTCTCAAACTGGTTGCCGCGATGGAACAGCTGCGAGAGAAGATTCACCGAGAAATCACCCCGATTGAAGGTCTGGTGCAAGAACAGGACCTTGTGTTGCTGGTCACCCCCATTGATTTGTCGGCACCGGCCGGTCGGTTGATCCTTCCCCAGGTTGAGACCATCCGCGATCTCTTGGACCGTGATTGTGCTGCCCTTATTGTAAAAGAGCGGGAATTGTCCTTTTTTTACAACCACTTGGGAATCCGTCCTGCTCTGGTGATTACCGACAGCCAGGCCTTTCATAAAGTGGCGGCGGATTTGCCGGAGGACCAGCCCCTTACCTCATTTTCCCTGCTGTTCGCCAGAAAAAAAGGGGATCCTGCCTGGTTTATTAAAAGCCTTGCGGTCCTCAATAATTTTCCGGAAAAAGGCCGGGTTCTGGTGATGGAGTCCTGCTCGCATCATTGTCAGGCGGAGGATCTCGGAAGGGTAAAGATCCCCAGGCTTTTCCGGCAAATGGTGGGATCCAGGGTGGAGTTTTGCCACAGCCGACAGTTACCGGAAAACCCCAAAGATTGGGACTTAATCATTCATTGCGGCGGCTGCATGATCACCCAAAAGGCCATGGACGCTCGGCTGGAAATTTTCCGAAAGAACCGAATTCCCGTTCTCAACTACGGACTTTTTCTCGCCTGGGCCCATGGTTTACTGCCACGGGCTCTGCAACCTTTTCCAGGCCTTGTCGGCCTGTACGAAAAACAGCTCTTGGCCTCCTAGCCCAATATTTATCGCGGACTTTCTATTTCTTGCCCGCCATACACCACTCGTAGGCATTTCTAAACATCTGCATCCAAGGAGAAACCTGCAATCCCTTCATGGCCTCCGGCAAATAGTGCGCCTGCCAAGGCAGGAAGACCCTCTCCGGGTGCGGCATGAGCGCCAGGTGCCGGCCGTCGTCCGAGCAGAGTCCAGCCACACCATCCGGTGAACCATTGGGATTAAAAGGATATTTTTCCGTCGCATGGCCATCATCGTCGACAAAGACCAGAGGGAGCATGCCGCCTCCCTTGACCTTGGTTAAAAGGCTTGGGTCGGGAAAAAGCAGGCGGCCTTCGCCGTGATCAACGTGAATGCCGAAGATCAAGCCCTCCATGCCCTTAAGCATCATGGCATGGCTTTTTTCAACCTTGACGGTACTCCAGCGTGATTCAAAACGTCCCGACACATTGCGGACAAATCGTGGTTGTCGCTCGGCGGAAAGTCCCGGTTCAGGCACCCAGCCAAGCAGGCCAAAGAGCTGACAGCCATTACAAACACCCAGGGTAAAGGTGTCGGACCGGTGGTAGAAGGCCTCAAACATCTGTTTCAATCGGGGGTTGAAAAGAATGGTCGCCGCCCAACCCTTTGCCGAATCCGGCACATCGGCATAGGAAAAACCACCGACCGCCGCCAGACCACGGAAGTCGTCAAGGTTGACGTTACCGGCGAGAATATCATTCATGCACACATCCCACGGCTCAAAGCCTGCAGCATAAAAGGCCGAGGTCATCTCCCGGTCCGAATTGGAACCCTCGTCCCGCAAGATCGCCACCTTTGGTTTATCCGAGCGGGTCAAGAGTTCAGCGGGGGCCGGTTCGGGAACAAAGGGCAGATGGTAGGTCGGACCCTTTCGGTCATAGATATTTGCCTTCTCGGCCTCGGCGCAGTCCGGATTGATCTGCAGCCGTTCCAGCTGATAGCTGGTTTCCTCCCACCAACTGCGCAGGACGACCATCTTTTCATCCAGGACCTTTGTACCGTTATAGCTGATCCGTATGTGTTTGCCTGCGGTGGCGGCACCGATTTGCACAAAGGGGACGCCGACCCTACCAAGGATCTGCCCTACCGCCATGAGATGCTCTGGGCGGCATTCAAGCACCAAACCGAGTTCCTCGGCAAACAACGCCTCGAAGACCGTGCCGGCACCGGCCAGCGAAATTTCCAGGCCGCAATTGCCGCTGAAGGCCATCTCCAGAAGGGTGGTAATTAGGCCACCGTCGCTGCGGTCATGGCCGGCAGAAATGTAGTCGAGGGCTATCAGTTCTTGCACCGCGAGAAAGCAGTTTTTCAAAAGCGCCGCATTGTCGAGATCGGGGCTGACATCGCCCATCTGCCCCATAACCTGGGCAAGGGCACTGCCGCCCATCCTGCTGCAACCACCACCAAGATCCAGATACAGCAGCGGAGAACCAGGGTTTTTAATATTCGGGGTTATGACTTTGCCGATATCCGGCACCGCCGCATACACGGAAACCACCAGCTCACGAGGCGACTTGACGGTTTCGTCGCCGACCATGGTGGCCATGGACAGGCTGTCTTTGCCGCCATCCACCGCCATACCGACCTGTATCATCGCCTCGGCCATCGCCTTCGCCGCATCGTAAATAGCCGCACCCTCACCAGGCAACTTCGGCGCCCACATCCAGTTGGCGGAACATTTTACCTGGGCCAGGTCCTCAATTCCCGCAAAAACCAGATTGGTGAGAGACTCGCCCACCGCCATTCTCGCTCCCGCCGCCGGATCGACGAGCATTTTGATCGATTGTTCGCCGATGGCCGTGGCTATGCCGGTGCGGCCAAAATGGCTCTGGGCCACCACCGCCACATCGCCGACCGTCAACTGCAAAGGGCCACAGCACTGTTGCCGGGCAATGAGCCCGGTAACCGCCCGGTCGACCTTGTTGGTGAGAAAGCGCTTCGAACCGACCGAAACTAGCCGCAATACATCGTACAGGGCACCCGCAACAGTCAGGTCGGCAGGAAGCTTGAGCGGCGCTGCGGCAAATGGCCTTCTCTCGTCGGTAAAAGTCTTTTGCGGGATATTGCCCAAAAGCGCAGGTAATTCGATATCCACCGGCGTGGTGTCGTCGTTTGCATCATGAAGGACAAAGCGGAGGTCGCCGGTCACCTCGCCGAGCACCTCGCAGCCGACCTTCTCACGGTCGCAGATGGCTTTGAATTTCTCAATATTTTCAGGCTTAATCAGGAATCCGGTGCGTTCCTGATACTCAGCAACATAGATCTCCAATACCGACATGGTCGGGTCGCCGACTCGGATATTGCGGATTTCTACATAGCCTCCTGATTTCTCCACCAATTCCTTAAGGACATTGGCCGGACCCCCGGCGCCCTGGTCGTGGATCACCTCGATCAGACTGCGATCACCCATCTCGTTGCAGGCGCGGATGACGCGGTTCATCTTCTGCTCCATTTCCGCATCGCCCCGCTGCACCGCGTTGAAATCGAGGCTCGACTCGTTTTCCCCCTGCATCATGCTGGAGGCCGCCCCGCCGCCAAAACCTACACGATAGGCCGGGCCACCCACCTGGACAATGAGCATCCCCTTCTCAGCCGCCATCTTTTCCGTCAACCGGGCGTCGATCTGGCCAATGCCGCCGGTAAACATGATCGGTTTCAAAAAGCCCCAGCGCTCGCCGTCTGAAAGACGCATGTCAAAGGACCTGGTAAAGCCCTGAATAAGCGGCTCACCGAACTTGTTGCCATAATCGGAGGCGCCGTTACTCGCCTCAATCTCGATATCGAGGGCGGTGGCAAGATTGTCCGGGCAGGGATGATGCTGTTCCCATGGCAGCTGGTAGCCTGGGATATTCAAGTTGCCGACACAATATCCGGCGGTGCCGGCAATGACAAAGCCGCCCCGTCCGGTACCCTGCACGTCACGAATCCTGCCGCCGGTACCGGTTTCCGCACCAGGAAAAGGTGCTACGCCTGTGGGAAAATTATGGGTTTCAGCGGTCAGCAACAGATGATACTTGGCTTGTATCGCCTCAAAAGGTGAAGGACTGCCCGGCTCCTTGGGCAGCAGGGTGTGTATCGCATAGCCCTCGATTACCGAGGAGTTATCTTTGAAGGCAATGACCGAACCCTTGGGGTTGGCAGTGAGGGTGGCGGTTACCAGATCGAACAGGGTATGTTCCATCGCCTCCCCGTCGATGACTTGCTTTCCTTTAAAAAAACCATGACGGGAATGCTCGGAGTTGGCATTGTTTAAGTCCATTATTTCAACGATGGTCGGATTACGGCCCTGGCGATTGACAAAGTAATCGTAGTAAAGATTGCGGTCCCTTTCGTCCATGGAGATACCCGGCAATTCGCTCAATGCATCCGGGCCCATAGCTTTAAGATCGACCTCGTACACCGGTTCGGGCACGACGCCGGTCTCAAAGGTAATCAGGGGCGCGGGATAATGACACTCAGTCATCCGGTCATGATGACCTTCGATGAAGGCGTGGAAATCCTCGTCTTTGGGAACGAGGTAGCGTCGCGACCTCTCCACCCGGGTGACGGCGGCAAGGCCGGTCGCCTTGCAGATTGAGACCATGTTCGACGACCAGGCGGTAGCGAAATTCAACCGAGGTCCAACCTCCACCACTCGATCACCCTGCGGCACCGGGGTATCCTGGACTGAACCGAGGAGAAAGCCGTCGGCGAGAATCAGCCGCAGGCAGGTCGTTTCCTCCAGGGAAAGGTCTCGGGTTGACTCGATATGAAAACAGTAGGCCTGATCTGCGGCAATTCTTCTATACAGCTGTGTGACTGTCACACCCATGATCTTTTTCCTTTGTATTTTATAATCTGGTAAGAGAGAGTATTTTCTTCATGGGTTTCTCCAAATCCCGACAGGAAGTCTCAGTATAGTGTCCCTCTTTGCAGAGGGCATACGTCTTTAAACACTAGCATCAATCGGTGAAAATTTCCGTATGAATTTGTTCTTTACTCCGATGACTTATTTATCTCCTGCTCAGGCACATATGCTCAAGCTGCGGCCCCACCACCTTCCAATCAACACAGGGCCTGGCAAATCCTTTGGGTTTGGTCAGTGGGCAACCAAAGCCTGAGTCATCGACATATACATCACCATAGGCCTTGGGACTGGATGTCCAAGCATCTTGGTCGGGATTTCTGTTCACCCCATACAAGACAATGCCGTTCTCTTCACAATAGTGCACGGCATTGCGCAATAGATTGCTGCCGTCCGGACTGTTGGAGCGCATGGTAAAGAGAATCAATTTTGCCCCATGCCGCTGCAGTTTCTTCAGCCAGGTTATCGCACCGGGAACCGGCTGGCCGATATCAGGATAGCGGTGATCGACCACCGTCCCATCAAAATCAACACAAATATACATTTTACCCTCCACAGGTCATTGCTGAATCTTTCGCAGCCATAAGCTAATGCAACTTCCCTACATTGCAACTTGAAAGCTGAACACCGTTGGCTGAAAAATGCGGCCTACCCGACAATCAATCATACTGCTTCATTCGGGATTGGCCAGAAGCATCTGCAAGGAGGTCTGGCGTTTACTTGTATCCTGACGATGAACGGCCATTGCCAGGGCCTTACGGGTGCCGACGAGGACGGCGAGGCGACGTGCCCTCGTCAATCCGGTGTAAATAAGATTCCGAAAAAGCATCTTGAAGTGTTGGGTCAGCACCGGAATGATGACCGCAGCAAACTCGCTGCCCTGCGATTTGTGGATAGTTATTGCATAGGCCAAATCAAGCTCGAGAATATCATCCTTTTCATAGTGCACCCGCCTCCCGTCGGGGAAAAATTCCACATCGCAGCTGAGGCCTATATTATCTATGGCGGTGATCCTGCCGATATCGCCGTTGAAGACATTTAACTCATAATTGTTTCGCCGATGAATGATTCTGTCACCGGTGCGAAAAATCCTCTCACCCACCTGCAGCTGGGCCTTGCCGGGGGCGGGCGGATTGGCTGCCTCCTGAATGGTCCGGTTGAGATTTACGGTTCCCAAACTGCCGCGGGTCATCGGCGAAAGAATCTGAATCTCTCCCTCCTTCCCGTAATACTTGGGAATCCACTGCATATACAGGCGCACAACGGCGTCGACGGCGGCAAAACCGTAATGGAGAGTTGACCAGGGATGAACCTTGGCGAGAACCGCCTTGAGTTCGTTGACGGAGCCATCCGCCGCCTGGAGCTTTTGCAAATCAACATGCTGAAATTTTTTCGGGATAACAAAATCCTGTTCATAAGAGGAGTGAATCCTTTCTTCCGTCCTGAATTCATAAAGATTTTCAGCGGTAGTCAATCCTTCAAGATGCGGGCTCCGGCCATCATGGAATCTTTTGACCTTGGTAACAAAGTCTACCTGTTCCTTGGTGGCCTCATCGGTGTCAATGAACAGACAATCGACCTTTTCCGTCCACAAATTCGGCTTTTTAAAAGGCGAATCGATATGCGGCGTTATGCCCTTATTCAACTGATGGGCGAATTCAATGATCTTCGAGGCCCGGGCCTGGCGAAAAACCTCTGTCAGTCGAAAAACCGCAACCCTCCCGGACAGAATAATGTCCCTAAGAACATTGCCGGCACCCACCGCCGGCAGCTGATCGGCGTCGCCGATAAGGAGCACCTGACAGGCCTGCGGAACGGCTTTCAACAGCGATGCAGTCAGCGAGATATCGAGCATAGAACATTCATCGACGATAAGAACGTCGGCACGCAGCGGCTGTTCCTGGTTTTTCTGGAAGGTTCCATTCTGCCACTCAAGCAGGCGGTGCAGGGTTTTCGCCTCCCGGCCGATGACCTCGGACATCCGCTGCGCCGCGCGACCGGTGGGGGCGGCAAGCAGCACCCGTTTGCCGAGGTGCTCCAACAGCCTGACCACGACCAGGGTCGTGGTGGTCTTGCCGCACCCGGGCCCGCCGGTAAGCACCGAAAAGCGATTGGCGGCGATGGAACGCACGGCTACAGCCTGCTCCGCACTGAGACTAATCCCCTGCTGTCGACAATGCCGACCAATCCAGGTATCGATAAATTTTTCATCAATACCAAGAGGATATGCCATAGCGCTGACCGTCCGTGCCACAAATGCTTCGTCGTAATACAGCGTTTTTGAATAGTAACACAACTGCTCATCCGCGTCTATTCGGGCCAACACCCGCACCTTTAACTGGTTATCATCCTCCATGAGCCGCAGGATTTCGGACAGGCGCTCTGCCGGATCAAAACTGAGGAGCGTGCCGACTTCAGTTCGGATCTGGCCTAAAAACAGAAAACAATGCCCCTGCTCCCGGCCGGCGGCAAGGACATGGCGCACCGCCGCGGCTATCCGCCGCTCGCTATCTTTGGCCAACCCCAAACTGAGTGCTACCCTGTCGGCGGAAAAAAAACCGATTCCGTAAAAATCGCTGGCTAATCGATAGGGATCCTCGGTGACGATATGGATCGCCTGTTCTCCGTATTTCTTATAAATCCGCACGGCAAAAAGGGTGGAAATGCCATGGCCCTGAAGAAACATCATCACCTCCCGGACCATACGGTGCTCGCTCCAGGCCTCTTTGATCATTTCCAGCTTTTTCATTGCAATTCCGGGAACCTCGACGAGCCTATCGATGCTCTTCTCAAAAACCTCCAGGGTGTCCTGCCGAAAATGACCGACAATTCTGGCGGCAGTCTTCGGCCCGACACCGTGGATGAGGCCGGACCCCAGGTATTTTTCCAATGCTGCCGCCGTTGCCGGTTTTTTCTCGATGGCCCTTTCGGCCTTGAATTGCCGTCCGAACTGGGGATGGACGGTCCAGGCACCCTGGAATTCCATGGTCGCTCCGGCAAAGACCTGGGTCTGGTGCACGGTTACCGTCTCTATGGAGCCCGGGCTGCTGAAAGGACTGACGCGGAGAACCGACCAGCCGCTCTCCGAATTGTGGTAGGTTACCCGTTGGACAATGCCTTTGACGGTTTCAATAATGTCGGCCATGGTCCTCTAGGGGAATTGATGATAAACTCTATAGATAGCGCGTGTTGTTTAAAGTGCTTTTTGTCACGTGATGTCATGCGATAAGCCACGACTAATTGACCTTCTGCAGATGGATTCCATCGCCAAAGCGGATCCCCTGCCCGGCGGCGACCATGGCATCTATTTTTCCATGCACCTCGGCGAGTGGAATCTGCAAGGCCAACGACAGCTGTTCCGCCGTATAATAACCATAACCGGTTTCATCCTGCAGCAGGGGAACAAGGCCCGGATGGTTTTCCTGAAAGCCGCGATTCAGGACCATCCGAATTGCCTGCGGAATATTTTCATAAAGGTAATGCATAGCTGCATGCATGAGATACGATACGTCCCGGCCGGGATCGGCGCCAGTCACCGTAACGACCTGAAGGGCATCTGCCGGGTCTGTGAATTGATCATACAGCGCTTTGATGATTTTTGCTGAGTCGGCAGGTGACAAACAGTTGCAATGGCATCCGATGAGGAGTTTTCCGCACCCGGGACATTCCTCATTGGCGCAGCCAAAACTGTGCTTTGCACCCGCAGGCATTCCACATCCGGTGCAGACATCGTGGTATGCAGCGGTCTGCTCCGAGCCGACCACAACCCGGTCGAGATATTTTCCCAGTTTCATCTCCAGCACCTACGTCGGGCAATACCTTGCTCTTGGCAAAACCCCACGCCCTCCAGGCCCCTACCCGGAATACGGCAATGCCCGAACGGACGGCAGGAAGCTGTCGGGATGACGTTCTTCTCCGGCGCTCGTTATATACACCGCCGCCTTTCCAGGTAGGGGGCATTTATTCTCGCAAATGCCACAGCCAATGCACAACTCGTCGACGATATACGGTTGTTGCACAGTGACCGTCAAGCCGGCATCACCCACCACTTCGACCTCTTTGAAACGAATGGCCTTTTCCGGGGTCGGACAATGCTCCTCGCAGACCATGCAGGGTATCCCTTTAGCGTACGGGAGGCAGGTGTTTTTGTCGAACCAGGCGTGACCGATTTTTACTTTATGCTTGTCCTCCATCGATAACTCCCGTATCGCCCCGGTGGGGCAGACCTGGCCGCAGAGGGTGCAGTTAAATTCGCAATAGCCTGTTCGCGCCGCAAGTACCGGACTGAACATGCCGTCAAACCCGGCCTGCAAGAAAGCGGGTTGCAGGGCATTGCCGATACAGACCTGCAAACATTCGGCACAGCGGACACATCGAGCAAGGAATTCCTTTTCTGCCCGAGCACCGGGCGGACGGATTAAAAGGGGATCCGGGTGTTTGGCCTGCACTTCAACCCCCTTAATTGAGGGCAGCAAAACCCCAACCAGAGCCGCCCCTACAAACCGGCGACGCGACAGGGACATTGGAGTGCCAGTGTCCCTTGACCATGGCAAGGATATCCCAAAATCAATTATCTGCCTTGGACATTTTTGCACACACTCGAAACACAGATTACAGCTGGTCATAGCGATTTTTCGCTCTTCGTCTATGGCCCCCATGCGGCATTTACTGCTGCAGAAGCGGCATGCACCGCAATCGCTGCTGCCGCCTCTGCCGGCCACCAGGGCCTTCCGTCCAATAGTCCCCAGCATGGCCCCGAGTGGACAGATATTGCGGCAGAAAAAACGGCGCTGCAAGCCTTCCAAAAGAAAGATTGCCCCAAGCATGAATAAGGAAAGAAATGCCAGGTGGAAGTATTTTTGTCCGGAGGGCAGGATGAAGGTTTGGAGCACGCCATACACCGGCTCGGTGACATTATTGACAAGCCCGGGCAACTCCCGGTAAGTGAAACTGAAAAATCCGACCGTCAGGCTGTTCAGCAATGGATACAAGGCCTGGGCCAGAGCCCGCACCAGAAGGGAAAACGGATCAACAAAACCGGCCACGGCAAAACCACCTGCCGAGGCAAAGAGTGCAAAAACCAGAATAATCAGAGGTAGGTGCGGATAATATGTGCGATTTTTCCGGTCTCCAGGCGGCAAAATTTTACCGGTAAAGTCAAGAAGGGTGCCCATGGGACAGAACCAGCCACAAAAGCCCCTGCCAACTATTAACGAAAGCAGCAGAACCGCAAAGGACGGCAAGAGGAGCACAACGAAGGATTTCACCCCTAACATCACACAGGCGGCAACAAACGGATCAAGACGAAACAGGATATTGACCGCAGCATCAATACCATCGGTGCCGTTATAGTCAGTCTTCAGAAAGGCAACAAAAAAGAGGCCAAAAAACGCCAGTTGGCTGAAGCGGCGTATGAAAATCATTTTTCCGAACCCGGCTCGATTCTTCGACCTGCCGCTATCCCCTATCCTCATACCTGCACTGTCCGGATCTGCATACGTTGCACATCGATCTCACCCAAGCCCATTTTATGGGCGGCAACCGTGCTGTCAATGTCTTCCGGCTGCAGACCGAATATGGTGGTGGCATAGGCGTCGGCGGCAACGGGGTCGGCGGAGGCTATAACCGTGTCGACAACCTTAACGTCCTCGACCCGACCGCCCTGAGGCCCATTGCGAAGGAGCATCCGGGTAGCGTCTATGACGGTCAACCGTGGCCTTATCACCGTCGCCAGATCGGCCAGATCCTGGCCTAAGTTTTGGTGCAGTTTACCCCGATTGCCACCGATAACCCCCATAGCATTTTTCAGGCCGAGCGATAACCGACTGAGGCCATGGTGTTTGACAATCGGCACGTTAATATAGCAGTCGGCAGTCAGCGCGTCCTGATAGATTTCCCAGCGCTTCAGGGATTTCCCCCCGGTAATATCAACGGGCACGAATTTTCGTGGATCGATGTACTCCCATTGGATCCTCTTGTCGCCGATTTTCTCCAGCTCATCGATAATACCGCTGCTGGTATAACATCGGCGTTTCTCGTTGCAGGTATGGTCAAAGATCTGCACCCTTACCGCCCCGGCATCAAGTGCCAGCTCTGCAAGCTTCCGAACCACCAGCGGGTGGGTATTGGCTCCGAGTTCCGGGGTTCTGTCCCAACCTATGTTCGGCTTAATAACGACTTTGTCGCCGGTCTTAACAAATGCTTTAATTCCACCAATTATATCGACAGCTTTTTCAACCAACAACCGGTAATCCTTGCCACTTGCCACCCCGACCTGTGGTGGTACGGGGGCGGCTGAGATACCGGCTCTATCAAAACAGGGCACTCCAAGGCTCAAGCCGGCCGACCAGAGCAGAACGTCTCGCACGAATTGCCTTCTGTTCATTGCTTTTATTCTCCTTACAAGGGCTGCTGGAAAACCTTCGAAGAAACAATCCCTATTATGTAGCCTTTTGTTTCCTCGTCTAATTCAACGAATTCCACTCCTACCTTGAATCTGCCCTCCAGGGTACTGACATTTCTGATTACCGCCCTGGAAATCACCTTATGTTTTCCGAGAAAAAAGCCGACCTTCAGCAGTTGACCCTCTACCAGCTTGGTTTTTAATAAGGCCGCAAAACCGCCTTGCGCAATATCAAGTAAGTATCCAGCCTCCTCAAAATTTTTCGAGACCATTTTCACCGGAATATTTTTCACACCAAGGATGGTATGCAATTCGCTGTTGGCAATTCTCAGCCAGGCTCTTTTACCGAGCGGGTTTTCCGGTTCATATTTCCAATCCACTTCCAGACCGTTAAGGGATGGGATTTGGTCCCAGCCTGTTTTTTCTTTTGCCATATATTTTCCCTTGGGAAAAATCCATAGTAATACAAAGCGCTCCAGCCAATCCCCCTTTAAAAGATATAGACATATAGCCATAAAAAACAAGTATTATGCCGGGCCAAAGGATATTTATGGTACTCTGCCATGAAAAAAGTGGTGGAATTGCCTCCAGCACTTTCGACTGCAACCATATTCCTCAAGGCTTTAACAGCAAAGGACAGGCAACATTTTGAAATATCTTCCACAGATAACTGTCGGCATGTGGCTTATCCTGATCGTCGGATACCTGCAGTTGCGTGAACTTATCCTGCAACCCATAGTTAAGTTTCCGGCGGTCATCCTCCTCTCGGTTTTTCTCACCGTCAGTTTCTGGGTCCTGCAAAAGGCCGGGAAAAGAGGACTTTCCTTACTCTTTCTTGGCATTTTCCTCTTTAACGTCTGGATGCCTCTTTATGCTTCAAGCATCAACAATGAATTCATTAAGACCATTGATCGAGATGCCGAAAAGGGTATCGCACCGGAACTCGCTGAGCTCCTTTCCTCTGCAGATACGGTACAGGAAAGGGAAATGGCAGCCCAAATTATTTACACCAGACACGGCATATCTCTCCCCTATAAAACTGCGGACAACAGTTTTGCCACCTATTCTCCAAACAAGACCGACAAGGATCAATATATTCTCGCCCATGAACAGCGCAGGCAGGCTGATATGGCAATCAGAAATCTCACCGAACAGATAGATGCCGGCAATTTTCTCGTAGGCCTGCAGCTTGCACTCTTTTTCATGCTGCTGATTTTTTTGCTGCTTTACGACCGACCTGGTTCAGGTGCCGTCAAAGAGAACGTATTGAGCTTGAAACAGTGAAGGAGGAAAACTAACAGAAGCACCTCGCCGAAAAACCAAGCGGTTTTTCGGCGGTGTGACAATTCGACTTTATTCTTTCCAGTCCGGGCGGATATGCAACTCTGTCAGTTGTTTTCTGGCAACGGACGCCGGTGCATCGGTGAGCGGGCAGGTGGCCTTCTGGGTTTTCGGGAAGGCGATGACATTGCGGATGGAATCGCTGCCGGTGATGATCATCAGCAGTCGGTCAAGGCCAAAGGCCAGCCCGCCGTGCGGCGGCGCACCGAGCTCCAGCGCGCGAAGAAGAAAGCCGAATTTCTCAGTCGCCTCTTCGGCACCGATGCCGAGAACCGCAAGTACCTTCGACTGCAACTGCTTCTGATGAATACGAATGGAACCACCGCCGATTTCCGTACCGTTCAGCACCAAGTCATAGGCGCGACTGAGGACAGCGGCAGGCTCGCTGTCGAGTTTAGCGATATCCTCATCCTTGGGTGCGGTAAAGGGGTGGTGCAGGGCCTGATAGCGTTTATCCTTTTCATCGTACTCCATAAGCGGGAAATCGGTGACCCAGGTAAAACGGAAATCATCTTTTTTGAGAAGATCCAGCCGTCTGGCCAGCTCGACCCGCAGCTCGGAAAGCACCTGGAGAACCACCTTTTTAACGTCGGCACCAAAAAACAGCAGATCCCCCGGCACCGCGTCGGTGGCTGTGGCAATTGCCGCCCTCTCTTCCTCGGTAAAGAATTTGCCGATCGGCGACTGCCACTCACCGCCTTCCTTGATCTTGACCCAGGCGAGGCCCTTGGCGCCAAACTGGGCAACGTATTCAGTCAAGAGATCGAGCTCCTTCCTGGAAAACTCGCCGCAGCCCTTGGCGTTGATCGCCCGAACCGTGCCACCCTTATCGGCTATATCCCGGAAAACCTTGAAGCCGCAGGTGGCGGCAATGGCGGTGAGATCGACCAGCTCCATGCCGAAGCGAACATCCGGTCGGTCAGTGCCATAGCGGTCCATCGCCTCGGCAAAGGTCAGGCGTGGAAACGGCGGCGCCAGGTCCAGACCAAGGGTCTCCTTGAACACTTTGGCAATCATCCCTTCGTTGATGGCCATGATCTGTTCTTCATCGACAAAACTGAGTTCCATATCTATCTGGGTGAACTCCGGCTGGCGATCGGCCCGTAAATCTTCGTCGCGAAAGCACTTAACGATCTGATAGTAGCGGTCCATTCCGGCAATCATCAGCAACTGCTTGAAGAGTTGCGGCGACTGCGGCAGGGCGTAAAATTTCCCGGCGTTGACCCGACTGGGTACCAGATAGTCGCGGGCACCTTCCGGGGTGGAGCGAGTGAGCATCGGAGTTTCGATATCAAGAAAACCGTTATCGTTGAGATAATTACGGACGACCATAACCGCCTTGTGGCGCATGACCAGATTGGCGGCCATCTCCGGTCGCCGCAGATCGAGATAGCGGTACTGCAGGCGCAGGTTGTCCGACACCTCGACATCCTCATCCAAGGGAAATGGCGGGGTCTCGCTGCTGTTGAGTAGGCGAAGTTCGGTAACGAGAATCTCTATCGCCCCGGTCGCAAGTTTCGCATTGGCCATGTCACCGGGTCTGGCCTCGACCCGGCCCTGGATTGCCAGCACCCATTCGCTGCGGACCTGGTGCGCCTTGGCATGAACCTCGGGATTGATCTCCGGGTTAAAAACCACCTGGGTGATACCGTGGCGATCGCGAAGATCTATAAAAATTACCCCGCCATGGTCGCGCCGCCGGAGAACCCAACCCATCAGCGTTACCTGCTCACCAACATTCTTAACGCCGAGGTCATTACAAAAATGCGTCCGGCTCAAACTTCCCATCGATTCCATAAGTGCTCAATATGTTAAATTTTTATTCTGCTAATGTTACCCAGGCCTTATAACCCTACTGAATAATCAGCTCATTCCGGCCGCAAGATTATAAATTGTTTTCCATCATCCCGGAGGCGTATTCGTTCGGCAATTTCGCCCGCAACAAGCCCTACCTCCTGCTGCTGCTCGGTTGCCATATTGCGCAGCACTCCCTTGCCCGACACAAGCTCGGTATCGCCGATTATCAGGACAAATCTCGCGCCGGCCTTGTGCGCCTGTTTCATCAGACTTTTCAAGCTCCGGCCTTCATGATCCATGGCGATCTTCAATTTTTCAGCCCGCAGAGCATGGGCCAGTGCAAAGGCGGTATAACTACCATTCTCGCCGACTCCGGCGACGAACAGGTCTATCTCGTCAGTTGGCAAAAAACCCTTTTCCTGCTGCTGCAACAGGAGGACCAACCTTTCCATACCCATGGCAAAGCCGATACCCGGGGTGTTTTTCGGACCTCCAAGAGTCTCGATAAGGCCGTCATAGCGGCCGCCGGCAGCGACTGCCGCCTGTGCGCCAAGATCGGTGGTAATGAATTCAAAGGTGGTGCGACAGTAATAATCGAGGCCGCGAACCATGAATTTATTAAGGCTGTACTGAACATGCAACTGTTTGAGTCCGGCTTGGACCTTTGCGAAATGATCGGTGCAGGGGGCGCACAAATGGTCTTGCAGGGCCGGTGCGTCGAGCATCTGCTCCCGGCAGGTTGGCACCTTGCAGTCCAGTACCCGCAGTGGATTGGTGCTGCTCCGTCGCTTGCAGTCGCCGCACAGGGCATCCTGTCGATCGTTGATATAGGCAATCAATTGCCTGCGGTATTCAGGCCGACACTCCGGACATCCCAGGGAATTTACCTCAAGGCTGACGGAAACCCCAAGTTCACCGAGAAGCATCGCCCCCATCGCCATGAGCTCGGCATCGACCCGCGGGTTTTCCGACCCGAGAACCTCAATATCCATCTGATGAAATTGCCTGAGCCGCCCTTTCTGAGGACGCTCATGGCGGAACATCGGTCCGATGGTGAAAAGCCGCTGCACCGGTTTCTGCACATACATGCCATGTTCTATATAGGCACGCAGCAGGGAAGCGGTCGCCTCCGGGCGCATGGTGATCTTCTTGTCGACAAAGGTATACATCTCCTTTTCGACAATATCAGTGGCCTCGCCAATGGATCTGGCGAACAACTCGGTTTCTTCGAGAATAGGCAGCCGGATCTCCTGAAAATTGAAACGCTCAAAAATATCCCGTGCCACCTTTTCAAGATATTGCCAGAGTTCAACTTCACCCGGCACAATATCCTTAAACCCTTTCAGGGCCTGAATTTTCACAACAGTCTCCAACGATAAAAAAATGCTCTTTTCCGATCATACGGAAAAGAAATAAACGATACAAATGAGGATTCTTCCCGAATCATCTCTCTGCACACGCAAAAAGTGCTAAATCTAACCGCAATGCTGCTGTTTTGTCAAGGCACCCCATAAATCACCCTTCTTCACCCTTCGTTTTTCAATAACCATCTGCCCTTTTTCATACGCTCGCCGGACATTTGTTAAACAGCGGCACCGCACACACTGTTCTTGACAAATACCGGCAATCGATGCATTATCTGCATTCTTACCGTTAATGCACATTTACAAGGAGCTCTTCCCGCATGAAGTTACCTTCATTGAAAATCGGCCCGTTTACTGCTTCATTTCCGTTAATTCAAGGCGGCATGTCCATCCGCGTATCGACCTCCGCACTTGCTGTTCCTGTTGCCGATTGCGGCGGGATCGGAGTTATCGGCGGTTCCGGGTTACCACCCGAGGAACTCAGTGCCGACATCAAGAAGGCAAAGGCCGCCACCAAGGGTGTCGTTGCTGTAAATATCATGTATGCCATGAAGGACTTTTACCAATTGGTGGTAAGTTCCATTGATGCCGGCATCGACATGATCATCACCGGCGCCGGTTTTTCCCGGGATATCTTTAAAATCGGCAGGGAAAGTAATACCCCGATAGTCATGATCGTCAGCTCCCCTACCCTTGCCAAACTCGCCGAAAAGCTCGGGGCCGCAGCGATCATTGTTGAAGCGAAAGAAGCCGGTGGTCACCTTGGTACCGACCGACCCCTGCGCGAAATTTTCCCTCCTATTCGCGAAGTTATCAAAAAAATCCCGTTGATTGCCGCCGGCGGTCTCACCAACGGCTACGAAATGGCTGAAATGATGGATCAATACGGCGCCGATGGCATCCAAATCGCCTCCCGCTTTGTGCTCAGTAAGGAATGCGATATCTCCGACGAATATAAACAGGCCTACCTGAATGCCAAAAAAGAGGATATTGTCCTTACTTCATCCCCTGTCGGCATGCCGGGTCGAGCCATAAACAATGCCTTCGTAAAAGCTGTCAATGCCGGAGAGGATGTCAGTACCAAAAGGTGCCGTCAAGTGTGTCTGAAAAAGTGCGATCACCACTATTGTATCAACGAACGGTTGATGATGGCGCGCGATGGCAACACCATGGACGGACTTATTTTCTCCGGAGAAAATACCTACAAAATGAATTCAATACTCTCAGTTTCGGAAATATTCAAACAGTTCAAAGAACAAGCGGAGGCTGTGTACAAAGAGGGTCTAGGATTCAGCCCGGCAACCTGACCGACTCGAGTATATCTATGGATTCTTTAAAAGAAAAAGGCACCACCCGAGAAGTTCCGGCACCCCTACTCATTGCCCGCATCATCCCCCCAGAAGAGCATTCCATCACACCCGAGAAGATCGATCAAGACGCACTTTTTGTCCTGAGAAAAATCGCCGATGCCGGCTTTGCCGGCTACCTTGTCGGCGGTGGAGTTCGTGATCTGTATCTTGGAAAAACTCCAAAGGATTTTGACATCAGTACCGATGCACGACCCGGCCAGCTGCGCAAACTGTTCCCCCACAGCAACACCATCGGCCGACGTTTCCGTCTGGTGCAGGTCTTTTTTAGGGCCGGAAAAACCATCGAAATCAGCACGCTGAGATCACTCAGCGAATTCGACCTGGATGGACCGGAAGAGGTGCTTGCCCCTAATAATACATTCGGAACCTTGAGTGAAGATGCCAGGCGCCGCGATCTTACCATTAATTCACTCTTTTATGAAATTAAGACAGGCACAATTATTGATTATGTGGGAGGAACTGAGGATCTCGAGCGGGGCATAATCAGAATGGGAGGCGAGCCTGCCCGCAGGATAGGTCGAGACCCGGTGCGTATGATGCGGGCTATCCGCCACGCCGCAAGAAACAACTTTTCTATTGAAACAGATACCTGGAAAGCTATCTGTACACATAGCGACATGCTCCGTCTCTGTCCTCCATCCCGACTGCGCGACGAATTTCTCAAGGATCTCTACGATGGTGCCGCATATCAATGGTTTTTGCTGGCGGCTGATTCGGGAATTTTCGCCCATCTTTTCCCGTTTTACCGTAAAATCCTGTTAGCCAATACAGATGCTCGTAATAAGCCGAAAGAACTGCTGGCGAAACTTTTTCAAACTATTGACCGCGCCAATGCCCTGGCAGTCGGCCAAAATAACCACCGTCAACCCGATTTCTTTTTATTCGCTCTTATCCTTATCCCCTGGGTAGAGGCTCGCTGGCAACTTTATAGCGCATTCCGAAAGAGCAGTGTTCTCTTTCAATTGGCCAAGGAGATTCGTGACGAGATCGACCGAACCATCGGCATTGATCTCAACCTAAGGCGCTCACTCCGCCAGGAAATGGTGAGCCTCCTGATTAACCTCTCCCTGGTAATTCACAACGAAACGTCGAATGGTTGGCCCAAATGGCTGAAACGGAAAAGTTATTTTAAAAGAACAATGCTCTTTTATCATTTCTACACGGAAGCTTTGACCGGGGAGCTCATCGACGATGAAGTCCTCATCGCTGATGCTCCACCGCAGTGCCCTGAAAAGTCTCAAACCACCCCTCGCCAAATTGCACCACAGGCTGAAGACTTCCCTCCTCCTCAATGCAAACCAGCCTTTTCTTCAAAAACAAAGGGTGGTATTTTCGGGTTTAAGAAATAGTTTTTGGTTTTTTCTTGCACCGCCGCACCGAGAATCTCCCTCCCTGTTCATAAATACCGCATCACGCATCATTTTAGGCTGAGTTTCAACCCAGCAAAATCGCTGCCTCCCTTCATCTATCGATATTAAAGTCGTAAGCCCAAAGGACTCATTCAACCGAAAATTAGCCTTTGATTGTGTAGAGGAGACTCAAAAAATTCATTCTTCTGGAAAAATGCTTGTGCGTCTTGTGCGCCACCAGCGTTGGCCATAGCAAAAACAGCACAAAGCTTCAAAAAGTCCGAATTTGCGCTTGCGTTGATACTACAAAGGTGGTAGTTTTTGCCACCCAACAGCCAATAAAGACCGTTTGCACACGTACTTTTTGTGTTTCTGCTATAAACATTACCGCACTCTTTGCACAATGGTGATAAAAAAAATTAAGCGCTGTTTACGCCGAACATTTTGCTCCTCTTATCGTCACAATAATAGCGCGCAGTGGTCACACCAAGATACCAATCAGGGCCAAGCTGTGTTGTGTACAATCCTTCCATTGAAGTTAACACTATCTTCCTTTATTTTTCCTTTTATATTTCAGTACTTATTTATTTTCAACCGCAGAATTTCCCTCCGTTTAACGTTTCAACATTTTTCAGCAAGGAACGGTAACAGCGGGGGTCGATGTTCAGAAATACCAAAGCCGGCCGGCTTTACCTTTTTCTCTTTTTTATTCACTTCTTCGGCATCGCTCTTGTCGGAGCAACCGCGCATCGGCGCACATTTGTTGTAACACAGCAATAGGAGGTTGATATGGCAGACACGGTTAACAAAACTTTGGAACCGCAGATTGATCGGCGTGGGTTCCTCAAGGGATGCACAATGGCTGCAGCCGCATTAGGGCTGTCCGAAGCTATGATCCCGAAACTTGTGGAAGCGGCGGCAACCGCCGAACGTCCACGGGTTATCTGGCTCCACTTCCAGGAATGCACAGGCTGCACGGAAAGTCTTCTGCGCTCCTCACACCCGGATCTGGCCCGCCTGCTTCTTGATATAATTTCCCTTGATTATCACGAGACAATCATGGCGGCAGCCGGCCATCAGGCCGAAAAGAATCTGCATGACACCGTTGACAAACATCCCTTTATCCTTGTCGTCGAGGGTGCAATCCCCACTAAGGACAACGGTATCTATTGTAAAATCGCCGGCAAGACCGCAATGGAAATTCTCGCTAAAGTTGCACCCAAGGCCACGGCAATTATCGCTATCGGCACCTGTGCGACTTTCGGTGGAGTTCAGGCAGCGGCCCCAAACCCAACCGGAGCTGTTGGTGTACAGGCTCTTGTAAGTGGTAAACCGATCGTCAATATCCCCGGTTGCCCGCCAAACCCGGTATCTTTCCTTGGCACCATTCTCCATTATCTGACCTTCAAAAGATTGCCCGCCCTTGATAATTTGAATCGTCCGCTCTTCGCCTACGGCAGAAGAATCCATGACCATTGCGAACGTCGGGCCCATTTTGACGAAGGCCGCTTTGTTGAGCAATTTGGTGATCAAGCCCATAAACTCGGCTACTGTCTGTACAAAGTCGGCTGCAAAGGCCCCGAAACCTTCTCCAACTGTCCGGCGGTGCGCTTCAATGACGTCGGCGTTTGGCCGGTAAGCGTCGGTCACGGCTGCATCGGTTGTACCGAACCGAATTTCTGGGATACCATGACCCCATTTTACGAAAGACTACCAAATGTTAAAATCCCCGCCAGCGGAATCATCGACAGTGCTGATCAGGTTGGCAAGACCGTGCTCGGTGTTGCTGCCGCCGCTGTCGGTATCCATGCCGCAGTGGGTATTGGCAAACGACTGATTAAAGGCAAAAGCGAAGAGTAAAAACGACGAAAATTCTTACTCCACATGAATGATTAGGAGCCGTTAAGAAATAACTTATACTTTCTATCCATTTATTTACGGCCCCTTATGCCGTAAATGATGTTGAATTGTATGATTTAATATTGAACGACGGCTTAGCGATTGATAAAACTTTTACCGGCGCTCGGAAAATAATCATTTTCCTTTACCTGGTAGTTACTATTTGGAGGTTTCACACATGGCTCAGCGAATCACCATTGATCCGGTAACCCGGATCGAGGGTCACCTAAGAGTAGATATCGAAGTTGACGGAGGCAAGGTCACCAAGGCATGGTCCTCCGGCCAGATGTACCGCGGTCTTGAGAACATTCTCAAAGGCCGCGACCCCCGCGATGCGTGGTTATTTGTTCAGCGCATCTGCGGTGTTTGCACGACAGTCCATGCCCTTGCATCCGTTCGTTCCGTTGAAAACGCACTCGGTCTCGAAATCCCCTACAACGCCCAACTGATCCGCAATATGGTGCAGTCAATCCATTGTCTGCATGACCATATAGTTCATTTTTACGCCCTTTCCGCCCTTGACTGGGTTGATGTAGTTTCCGCCATCAGTGCCGATCCAGGTGCCACCGCGAAACTTGCCGACAGCCTTTCCGATTGGCATGGCAACAGCCCCAAACGTTTCGCCGCTGTGAAAGACAAGTTGAAGACACTGGTAGCAAGCGGTCAACTCGGCCCCTTCGCCAATGCCTACTGGGGTCATCCGGCCATGAAACTACCACCTGAGGCTAACCTCATGGCCGTTTCCCATTACCTGGAAGCCCTTGATTATCAACGTAAAGCTACCCAGGCCCTGGCCATCATCGGCGGCAAAAACCCGCATATCCAGAACCTCACCGTCGGTGGTGTTACCACCAACCTGAATCCTGAAAATCAGACCGCTGTCACCATGGAGCGACTGAACCATATCAAGGAACTCGTTCTTGAAGTACAGTCCTTCATCAAGATGGTCTACATGACCGACGTCGTTGCCGTCGGCGCCCTGTATGCCGCTTGGATTCCTTATGGCGCCGGCGTTACCAACTACCTGGCAGCACCGGATATGTTCCTCGACGCAAAGGGCACCAAGGCTGATCTCCCCGGCGGCACTGTTTTTGGTGGCGATCTGAAAACCATCAAGCCGATCAACGGCCTTGCAGACCCCTATTTCAAAGAAAACGTCCAAGAGTCCATCGCCAAAGCCTGGTATGACGGCAATTGGTCGAAACATCCTTGGGAATCCTCCACCGATCCGAAGTTCACCGACTTCCAGGATGAAGGAAAATACACCTGGCTGAAAGCTCCCCGTTTCCAAGGCAAACCGATGCAGGTTGGCCCCTTAGCGCAAATGGTCGTTGGCTACGCCCAGGGTCATGAGCTTACCGTCAAGAGTGTCAATGACTTCCTCGGTCGTGTAAGTGCTGTTGCCGGTGCCAAAGTTGGTCCGGAGGCGCTGCATGGCACCATCGGCCGTCATGCTGCCCGTGCCGTACGTGCCGGCATGATGTCCGACCTCTGTCTCAAGCACTGGGATCTTTTAGTCAACAATATCGCTTCCGGAGATTACGAAATCTTCCGGCCCTGGTCCTATCCGAAGGGTGAGCAGCGCGGAGTTGGTGTCCATGAGGCGCCACGTGGCCTGTTATCGCACTGGATCGTTATCGAAAATGGCAAGATTAAAAACTACCAGTGTGTTGTTCCGTCCACCTGGAATGCTGGTCCCCGGGATGAAAAAGGTCAGCTCGGCCCCTACGAGGCATCGCTCGTCGGCAACCCGATCGCCGATCCGGAAAAGCCCCTGGAGGTTTTGCGTACCATCCATTCGTTCGATCCTTGTATAGCCTGTGCCGTACATATGCTCGATCCGGAAGGGAAAGAAGTAGTGAAAGTGAAAGTAATGTAAACTCGCTTCACAAACACTTAAAAACTTTTCTTTCCGGCTCAAACCGCAGGAGGTACTAGAATGGCAACATACGAAAAACATTATTGCTGGAGCATACTGCTTCGGCTGTTTCACTGGATGTTTGCTCTGTCTATCGTGTTTCTGGTAGTCACAGGGTTTTACATCAACACCCCATGGACCAATACCATGATCGAAGGAAGCGCCAGCTTCCCCATGGCAACCATGCGCTACATTCACTTTATTGCCGCGTATACCTTTTCCGCAGCAGTGGCGATCAGACTGTTTCTCTACATCTTTGGCAACGCCCAAGAAAGAGTACTGGATATCCTGCCGGTTACCGGCAGAAATATCAACAATCTGTTCATGACCCTGTTGCAGTACAGCTACATCAGCGACAAACATGACTCACGGCTCGGCCATAATATTCTCGCCGGCCTTACCTACCTCTTCACCTTTTTCGCGGCGATCTTTATGATCGTCAGCGGTTTCTACATGCTGTTCCCGGAGGCCTCTTTCTGGGCCGGCTGGGGGGTGATGATTTTCGGTAGTCAACAATTTGCCCGGTATATACACCACATCCTCATGTGGTGGTTTATGATCTTTGCGGGCATCCATATCTATCTCGTTATATGGAACGATTTAAAAGCACCCGAGGGACTTGTTTCCTCTATATTTACCGGTGTTAAATTCAAGCACAAAGCATAAGCAGCAAGGGGTCGAAATACTTGTCCAAGGTACGGTTCAGGGCGTAGGATTTCGACCCTTCATTTACAATTTAGCCTGTCGTTTTGGGATAACCGGCACGGTGACCAACACCGGTGACGGGGTGGTCATCACGGCCGCCGGACCAAGCGACAGGCTTCATCTTTTTATTGCCGCCATCACCGCTGAGGCACCGCCGCTGGCGAGGATATCTCAGGTTCTGACCGAGGATTTGGCCGGATCTTTGCCGACCAAACCATTTTCCATACTTCCGAGTAAAGCCGGTGGTTCAGCCAACACTGCTATCCCGCCGGATGTCGCCCTCTGCGATGACTGTCTGCGAGAACTGCTTGATCCGGACGACCGGCGCTTTCATTATCCGTTTATTAACTGCACCAACTGTGGCCCGAGGTTTACCATCATTCAGCAGATCCCCTATGACCGACCAAAGACCTCAATGCAGGTTTTTGCCCTTTGTGCCAATTGTGAAAACGAGTATCACGATCCGACCAACCGAAGATTTCATGCCCAACCGAACGCCTGCCCGGTCTGCGGCCCATCCATCAGCCTTCACTCGCGCACCGGCGAACTCATTGTCTCCAGTAATCCGCTTGCCGACACCGTCTCTCTGTTGCAAAATGACAAGATTCTCGCTATTCGAGGCATGGGCGGTTTTCATCTCGCCGCAAACGGCTGCTCAGCTTCGGCCGTTGCCCTTCTCCGGGAAAGAAAAGGCCGACCCGACAAACCCCTGGCTATTATGGTTCGCGACCTGGCGTCGCTCAACACGTTGTGCGTTTATGGTGCACAGGAGGAGGCGCTGCTTACCTCACCGGCTCACCCCATCGTCCTCCTGCAAAAACGAGCAGACACCAGTCTTGCACAGAACCTGGCGCAAGGCATTGATGAAATCGGTGTTATGCTGCCCTATACCCCACTGCATCACCTGCTTTTTCAGATGCCGGACTGCCCGAAGGCCCTGGTTATGACTTCGGGCAACGCCAGCGGCGCCCCGATCTGCACCAGAAACGACGATGCATTGCAAAAGCTTGGTGCTATCGCCGATTACTTCCTTCTGCACAACCGAGAAATAGTTACCAGGGTCGATGACTCTGTCACGAAAGTCGTCGGCGATCTGCCGCTGGTGTTGCGAAGGGCCAGGGGCTTTATCCCCGCGCCGCTGCATATTTCCTTGCAAATCCCGAAAATCCTCGGCTGCGGTGCCGGACTGAAAAACACCTTTTGTCTTGGCAGGGGAAACAGCGTCTTTCCCAGCCAACATATCGGCGACCTTGATAATCTTGCTTCCTACGACTTTTATGTTGAGTCGATTGACCACCTGTGTCGGGTTCTGCAACTTGAACCCGATGCGATTGCCTGCGATCTGCACCCCGATTACCTGAGCAGCCGCTATGCCGCCGGACGGAATCTACCGCTATACCCGGTCCAGCATCACCACGCCCATGCCGTAGCGGTCATGGCCGAACATGATCTGATCGGACCGGTTCTTGCCGTGGTTCTTGACGGCACCGGTCTTGGCGATGACGGTACCATCTGGGGCGGCGAGATTCTTCTTGCCGAACTCACCTCCTACCGCCGCCTTGGCCATCTCAGCCACCTCCATCTGCCGGGTGGCGATGCGGCTGCCGCCGAGCCCTGGCGCATGGCCATTGCCGCCTTGTATCAGACCTTCGGCGGCGATGCTGTCTCCGACCGAATACCACCGGCACTGGCACAGCTGGATAGCAATACCGTTGCCACCATCGTATCCATGCTGGAAACCGGGTTTAATTGTCCGCTTACCTCCAGCTGCGGCAGACTGTTCGACGCTGTTGCCGCCCTGCTCGGTATCCGCCGGAAAATAAGCTACGAGGGCCAGGCGGCCATGGAACTGGAAGCGCTGGCAAAAAAAGGCCGAAGTCGAACTTGGCGCGAAGATATTTTGCCTAATTCGCACAGCAACTTACCAGCTTTTCTCAACCTAAGAGAAGGAAAATGGGAGATTAGTTGCCCGGAATTTGTTAAACTGGTCCTTGATGGAATATCCAGAGGCGAAGCACCGGCAACCATTGCTTGGCGCTTTCACAGTGTGCTTATCAGCAGTATTACCATGCTCCTCGGCATACTTTCTCAGCAGACCGGCATCAAGCAGGTTGTTCTTTCCGGCGGGTGCATGCAAAACAGCCTCCTGCTGGAAGGCTTTCTCCATGCTCTTACATCCATTCATCTTCAGGTTTTTACTGGAAACATGCTGCCGGTTAACGACGGCGCGGTTTCTTTTGGTCAGACAATAATAGGAGGTCTGCGACATGTGTCTCGCAATTCCCATGAGGGTCATCAACGTTCAGGGTGATCCCGACGATTTTACCACAAACCAGATAGCCACCGTCGATGCCGATGGAATTGGCAGACAGATTCGCCTCGATATTGTCGACCACTGGCCGGCCGTTGGCGACTATGTCATCATTCACGCTGGTTTTGCCATCCACTCCCTGATAGAGGAAGAGGCCTTGAAGAATATTGCTCTCCTCCGTGAACTGGCCGAAAATACCCCTGAAGAACTGCTCTCCTAACAAAGGCGGACCATGAAATATCTCGATGAATACCGGGACAGCGCTTTGGCCAAGCCGCTCGTCCTAGAATTACGCCGGGCGGTGACCAAACCGTTGCGGATCATGGAAGTATGCGGTTCGCATACCATGGCGATTTTCCGTAACGGCATACGATTCATCCTCCCGGACGGCATGGACCTGGTCTCCGGTCCCGGCTGTCCGGTCTGTGTTACCTCGGCCTCGCATATGGACGCTTTTATCGGCATGGCCGACCGGCCAGGGGTTCGGGTCGCCATCTTTGGCGATCTTTTCCGGGTTCCCGGTAGCCATGGCTCGCTTTCCGAGGCCAGCTCCCGCGGTGCAAAAGTCGAAATCGTTTATTCGCCGATGGATGCCCTTGATCTGGCAGTCAATAATCCGGATGAACTGGTGGTTTTTCTCGGCGTCGGTTTTGAAACCACCACTCCGGGAATTGCCGCGACAATCCTTGCGGCAAAGAATAATAATATTAAAAATTTCGTGGTTTTTTCCACGCAAAAGACCATGCCTGCACCGATGGAAGCCCTGCTCAGCGATCCGGCCCTGCAGATCGATGGCCTGCTATGTCCCGGCCACGTTTCCTCGATTATCGGCGCCGGGGCCTGGGAACCCCTTGCCAAAAAGTACCATCTCGCCTGTGTCGTCGGCGGCTTTGAAACCGCCGATCTCCTGAAAAGCTTGATCCTCCTCGCAAGACAGGTAGGCACGGGCGACATCAAGGTGGAAAACGTCTATCCCCGGGCCGTTGCCTGGGAGGGCAACCAGCGCGCCGCGAACATGGTTGCCGAAATCTTTGAACCCGCCGATATGGATTGGCGCGGTCTTGGCCGTATTCCTCTCAGCGGCCTGAAAATCAGAGAAAAATACGCGGCATTTGATGCCGAAGTGCGCCTTAACATCACTCTGCCCGAAGCGCAGGAACCAAAAGGTTGTCTGTGCGGCAATATTCTGAAAGGTATGAATACGCCGCGAGAATGCCCCCTCTTCAGCAATCGCTGCACCCCATCCAACCCGATCGGCCCCTGCATGGTGTCAAGTGAAGGCACCTGTGCCGCTTATTATAAATACGGACAGGATGAATAAAATAGAACAACACCTTAAGGATACTCTAGGAATGTCCGGAAAAAAAATCTTGCTCGATCACGGCAGCGGCGGTCTCGCAAGCCAGCAGCTGATAAGCGAATTGTTCCTCAAGTATCTCGATAACCGCACCTTGCACAGCCTGGAAGATAGCGCCATCCTCGACAACAAACCCGGTCGCCTGGCCTTTACCACCGACAGCTACGTGGTTGACCCGATCTTTTTCCCCGGCGGCGATATCGGCAAGCTGGCGGTGCACGGCACCATCAATGACCTGGCAATGCGCGGCGCTGTTCCGTATTGCCTGAGTCTCGGCCTTATCCTAGAGGAAGGCTTTGCCATGGACGATCTTGAGCGGATCATTATCTCCATCAGTGAGGCCTGCCGAGAAGCAGGAGTTCCAGTGGTTACCGGCGATACCAAGGTCGTTCCCAAGGGCAAAGGCGACAAGATATTTATTAACACTTCGGGCATAGGTTTTGTCCCGGAACATATTGACATTTCCTCTAAAAACGCCAGAGAGGGCGACGCCGTCATTGTCTCCGGAACCATCGGCGATCATGGCATTACCATCATGACCAGGCGTGCCGGCATTGCCGTGCAGGGCGATCTGTACAGCGACACCATGCCACTGCATACGCTGGTTGCCAAACTCCTCCAGGAACTCCCCGGAGATGTTCACACCCTCCGCGACCCAACCCGCGGCGGCGTCGCCACCACCCTCAACGAAATTGCCGAAAGCAGCGGACTATCCATAGAACTGAGCGACGAGGCCCTGCCGATCCGCCCACAAGTCCGAGCGGCCTGCGAACTTTTAGGACTCGAACCCCTCTATCTCGCCAATGAGGGTAAATGTCTGGTGATCGTCAGTGGTGACCAGGCGCAAAAAGCCCTGGCCGTCATGCAGGCGACGGTGGAGGGCCGGGAAGCGGCAATTATTGGCAAACTTACGACCGGGAAAGCGGGAAGAGTGGTTATCAACACCCCGATCGGCGGTGCCAGGGTTGTTACCCCCCTGCATGGCCTGCCCCTGCCACGTATCTGTTAATCGGCTTAACAAGGAATATAATGACCAATCTTCAGAAGAAAATAGGCATTGCCGGGGTCGGCAATTATATCGTCGGCGACGAAGGTTTCGGCGTGCATGTTGTGCACTATCTTCAAGAACACTACCTCTTCCCCGAACAAGTGGAAATCCAGGATGTCGGCACCGCCGGCATCTATATGGCCCCCTTTCTTGAGGAATGTGATCCGATTTTTGTCATCGACGTGGTCGATATTGCCGGCGAACCGGGTTCCTTCCACTATTTTGATCTCAAGGATGTCAAGGCCGGCAATTTTCAGATGCGCATGTCACCGCATCAGCTTGGTTTTCTTGAGATCCTTGAGGTTTCAAAGCTCCGTGACCGCGCCCCGGAACATGTTGAATTCTACACAGTCATCCCAAAGGATCTCGGTGATTCCGTGGAACTCTCCGAGGTCGTTGCCGGGCGTAAGGTGGAAGTTGCAGAAATGATCCTGGCGCGTCTCGCCGATCTCGGCGTCGAGGTTGTCCGGAAAACTCCGACAGGTACCGTCTGATTATGCATGAAATTTCTTTAGTCCAAGGCCTTGTGCAACAGCTCAAGGAGCTTGCCGCCCAGAACCGGGCAACAAAAATCATCCGCGTCACCATGGAAATTGGCCCGCTATGCGGCGTTGTTGTCGATTCCTTTCGCTTCGGATTTGATATCATTTCTTCCGAAGAAGAGTTGATACGCGGTGCCGAGCTGAAAGTCAACATACCCACGGTTCGCTACACCTGTTCCGCTTGCGGCAATGTCCTCGTCACCGCCGGCGAGAGGCCCGATGGTTGCCCAAGCTGTCAGGAACAGGATATTTTTCCTGAGGGTGGCGATGATCTCATTCTCCTTCAGGTGGAAATGGAATGATCCCCGGCAACAAGCCCCAAAAGGATTGGCGTCGTTCCCATGACATCATAACTACTCCCATATCAACATTGATGAGGTTACAACATGTGTGATACCTGCGGCTGCCCCAGCCCTTCCGACCACAACCATGATCACGACCATGGTCATACCCACGGACACCAGAGTGGCCACAGCCATAGCAAAACGGTTGACGTTCACACCAGCCTTTTTGCCGCCAATGACGCTCTGGCCAAGGCCAACCGCGACCATTTCAACGAGGTCGGAGCGGTGGCCCTTAATCTGATCAGCAGCCCCGGTTCCGGTAAAACCACTTTGCTGGAACAGACCATTGACGCCCTGAAGGGCGAAATTAAAATCGGCGTCATCGAGGGCGATATCGAAACCGAACGCGATGCCCTGCGCATCAGGGCCAAAGGGGTGCCGGTCATCCAGCTCACCACCGGCGGCGCCTGCCATCTCGACGCGGCCATGATCCATAAGGGTTTTCATCGCCTGCAGAAGGAACCGGGCGGCGACGACATCGACCTGCTGTTCATCGAAAACGTCGGTAATCTGGTGTGCCCAGCAACCTTCGATCTCGGGGAACATGAGAGAGTGGTACTGGTTTCCGTTCCGGAAGGACCGGACAAACCGGCGAAGTACCCAAAGGCCTTCACCAGCTCGCACACCTTTCTGGTGACCAAGACCGATCTCCTGCCCTACTTTGACTTTCCTGTCCAGGAAGCGGTCGGTGATGCTCTGCATCTCAATCCAAAATTGAGAATTATGTGCCTCGCATCGAAAACCGGCGACGGCATGGAAACCTGGCTCAATTATCTCCGCGAACTTGTTGCCAAGTCAAAAGGGTGATGAAGGCAAGCCCTATGCAAACGAAAAAAATTAAAACCATCGCCATTGTCGGTGCAGGGGCCATGGGGGCGGCCTATGCTGCTATGTTTACCGATGCCGGAAGTTTCTCGGTGTTTTTTCTTGCTTCCGGGGAAAGGTACCATAGGCTGAAAAAGGAGCCCTTAACGGTCAACGGCAGAGCCTATGCCATTGCAGTCCTGCAACCGGAAGAAGTTCAAGAAAGGGCCGATCTCGTCCTCGTTGCCCTGAAACACCACCACATCCCGGAAGCTGTGCAAGATATCAAAGCAGTGGTTGGTACGGAAACGATCATTCTGTCGGTGATGAACGGCCTTGAAAGCGAAGAGATCATCGGCTCGGTCTGCGGGATGGACAAGATGGTGTATGCCATTGCGGTAGGTATTGATGCCGTGCGGGAGAAAAACCATTTCACCTATGCCAGGCCCGGAAGGATCATTTTTGGGGAAGGGCCGGAGAAAGACGCGGCTGGCCGGGTGCCCCGCCTGCAAGAAGCCTTGACGCGGGCGGCCATCCCCAATGAAGTTCCTGCCGATATCAAGCGGGTCATGTGGTGGAAATTCATGATTAATGTTGGTATAAACCAGGCTTCGGCGGTATTGCGGGCACCCTATGGTGTCTTCGGGTCGTCAGCCGATGCGCTGGCCCTGATGCAGCTATTGATGCAGGAAGTTGTCATGCTTGCTGCAAAAGTTTCCGTTAACTTGAGTCAAAAGGACGTTGATGAATGGCTTGCCGTTCTCTCGACCCTGGCTCCCGAAGGAAAGACTTCCATGCTCCAGGATATCGAGGCGGGAAGAAAAACCGAGGTGGAAATTTTCGCCGGCAGGGTTGTCGCAATGGGGATCATGCATGGCGTCGCCACCCCGGTAAACCAAACAATTCTGCATATTATCAAGGCGACGGAACAGCGGGCTTGAATCCGACAGGAAATTACCCGATGGGAAAAATGCGTATCTACCTTATTAATCCAAAGTGTCCGGAAAATTTCTGGGCCATGCAGGGGGCAATTGATATAGCCGGCAAACATAAGACTCTTATGCCCAATGCCGCCCTCCTCACCTTGATCGCCCTGACTCCGCCTGCGCTTGACATTGAATATATGTATTGTGATGAGAACGTTGATCACATTGACTGGGATATCGAATGTGATCTGGTTGGCGTTACCGGCTACACCCTGCAGTTCGAGAGAATGCAGGAGATCTGCCGACGCTTCCGGGAACGGGGCATTGCTGTCGCGGCAGGAGGAATATACGCAACGATTGACCCGGAAGCTGTTGCAACATTAGTCGATTATCTGTTTATCGGCGAAGCCGAATATACCTGGCCAAGGTTTCTTCGCGAATGGACCGAAGGCAAGGCGGAGCCCGTTTATCGGCAACAGAACTTTATCGACATGGCAGACAGCCCTGCCCCTGACCTTTCCTATATCAAGGCCCGGAACTATCTCCATTTTTCCGTCCAGACCAGCCGGGGATGCCCAAACAACTGCGATTTCTGCGATGTCGTGCGGGTCATCGGCAGAAAATACCGGAGCAAACCGATAGCCCATATCATGCGCGAGGTTAAGAATGCCCAGGCAGCAGGCGCCGAGACGGTATTCTTTTCCGACGACAATTTTTATGTGAACCATACATTCACGACTGATCTTCTCACCGAGATCATCAAATGGAACCGGACCCTTTCGAGTCCCCTTTCCTTCAGCACCCAGGCAACGGTCAAGATCGGCGCAGACAAAGAGATCCTGAAACTCCTTGCCGATGCCCGTTTCAGCGTTATATTCATCGGCCTTGAGACAACCAAAAAAGAATGCCTTGATGAGGTGAATAAGGGACAGATGTTTCAATACGATCCCTACGAGGTGATACCGCGGTTATCGAGTTACGGGATTATGCCTTTTATCGGAATGATTGTCGGATTTGACCATGATACTCCGGAAGTGTTTGCCGATGTTGAAAAATTTCTCAATGATACGGCAAGTCCTATCACCTCAATCACCGTACTCAACGCACCGAAGAACACACCCCTCTACGAGCGCATGCAAAGCGAAAACCGGCTGATCGAAGATTTTCGGGGATTATGGCACCTTACCACAAATATTATTCCAAAAAATATGACCATGGAAGAGTTGTACACCGGCCATAAAAACCTATTTAAGAGCATTTACAACCCGGTGAATTTTGAGCGGCGAATTATCGGCTGGCTGGCGGGCGTCCAGTATTTCACTACACTTTACTCGACCCGCAGGAAGACATTGCACCGGATCCCGCTTATTATACGGGTATTGTATCATTTTAACTTCAAAGTCCCGGCTTCGGTGCGGCGTATGTTCTGGAATGTGCTTAAAGAAACGTGGCGCATCAATCCGCGCCTGATTTCTAGGGCCATATCGATACTGGTGCATTACTGGCACTACTACGAGTTTGCCAATAAGGACGCATGGCAGAAAACGGGTCCGGCGAAAGAGACAACCATCTAACCGCTTTTACCGGGGTTTGCCGAATGTTCAACCAACGATCCGAATCTCCCGGCTCATCGTGCTGAGCGATTCGGCGCCATCTGCGGTCACAATCACATCGTCCTCAATGCGCACGCCGTTGATGCCTGCGAGATAGATACCTGGCTCAACGGTGTAGGCCATGCCGACTTCCAGCAACTGCTGATTGTCGCTCCTGATATACGGATCTTCATGGCATTGCATGCCGATGCCGTGGCCGGTGCGGTGGGTAAAGTTTGGCCCGAATCCCGCCTCCTCAATTACCCGGCGCGTAGCCAGATCAACCTCGGCACAGGAAACCCCCGGCCGCCCCGCTGCCCGTCCGGCGCTATTGGCCTGTTGCACGGTTCTATGGATTTTTTCCGCCAGGGGATGTATCTCCCCGACGGCAAAAGTACGGGTGAGGTCGGAGACATAGCCACCATAACTTGCCCCCCAATCGACAATGAGCAGGTCACCGGCCGTTAAAGGCCGGTCGGACGGTTGAGAATGGGGATTGGCAGCGTTCGGACCGGCAGCGACGATGGGCGAGAAAGGCACGGATACATCGGAGCCATGGGTGATCAGCTGGAGGAAAAGTTCTCCGGCAATATCCTTTTCGTTGTTCCCGATCGCCACCTTGGCAAGCGTTGCCGCCAAGGCATCTTCGGCAATCTTTACCGCTTGTCGCATACAGCTGATTTCTTCGGCGTCTTTCTTGACTCGAAGCGCTACAAAGATTGCTGAACCGTCAACAAAATGCGTGTCATGGCAGGCACCGCGAAGATAGTCATATTCAAAAAGCCGCAGCTGCCGCGGCTCCACCCCAACCTTTTGACCCGACAGCTGCAAACCCTTGAGGGCATCTTCAAAAATTGCCCCCCAACCGGCTGGATTTTCGGCATAGGCATACACCCGCACGGGTAAATGCATATGGTCGAGCTTGGCAAGCTCCAGCTCCGGCAGAATAATTGTCGGCTGATGATCAGGACTGAAAACCATGACCACCGGCCTCTCCATCAAATGAAAATGCAGCCCGGTCAAATAGGTCAGAGTCGGCCCGGCATTGACCGCCACTGCCGAAAATTGCTGTTCTTGTATATATTGGGTAAGTCTTGCCAAACGTTTCGCCGACATATTCCCTCCGGGGATTGCGTTGTTTACCATTATCTTACAACTCAATCTTCGCCCCTAACTTGGCAACAAATTTGGCTAGCCAGGCGGGATGAGCCGGCCAGGCGGGAGCAGTCACCAGGTTTCCCTGGACATGGGCACTGTCCATGGCCACGGCTATATATTTGCCGCCGGCCAGACCCACTTCCACGGAGCAGGCCGGATAGGCCGAGCACTCACGGCCCTGCAAAACACCCGCGGCTGAAAGCAGTTGTGCTCCATGACAGATGGCGGCGATCGGTTTATCGGTTGCCGCAAAATGTTTAACAATCGCCAATACCGCTTCATTGAGGCGGAGATATTCGGGGGCTCGGCCACCGGGAATCACCAGTGCATCATAATCGATGGCTTTGATTTCGGCAAAATCGGCATTGAGGGTGAAATTATGGCCGCGCTTCTCGCTGTAGGTTTGATCGCCCTCGAAATCATGGATGGCAGTGCGGACGAAATCACCGGCTTTCTTGTCCGGGCACACCGCATGTACTTGATAACCGAGCATGAGAAGAGCCTGAAACGGCACCATTACTTCATAGTCTTCTACATAGTCACCGACGAGCATAAGGATTTTTTTTGCTGCCATGGTATTTCTCCTTTGTGAGATGATTGAAACTGCATTGCTGAAAACTGTGTCTTCCTGTGGCATCGTCAACACAACACCATAATCATTTTGAAAGGTGTAAAGCCTTAAAAATAAATCTTTATCGAAAACATGCAAAGATTCTTTCAGCGCACCCATAATCACCATTTTCCCTGGCGTCAGAGGCCGTTTTTCATAAATCCCAATGACTTTGCCAAGCATTTTTGTATAATGCTCCTTTCTCATCTCTTCTGTATCCAGCCGGCGTTTTATAAGCTAGTGCTGCTTACCGGCCCGACGGCGGCGAATTCTTTTATTGTTACCTGTCCTCCCTTAGTTTAAAGTCTTATGTATGAATAAACAAATTAACAAAATCCCCCTTGATGGTGTCACACTGGAACAGATCGTCAGCAATCTTTTTCAGCACTATGGCTGGGATGCACTCGGCAAACGCATTGACATCCGTTGCTTTACCAGCGATCCATCGATCAAATCCTGCCTGACATTTTTACGTAAAACGCCCTGGGCGCGAAAAAAAGTCGAAAAGCTCTATCTCGCCACCCAGAAGCGGGGGTGGAAAGACCTCTACAATAAATAAGTGCAGCTATGGCCTGGCGAAATAGTCACACCCTTGACCTGACGGAACACATATGAAATCAATTACTTTACTCATATCAATGCTTTTGCTCCTTGAATTGACCGGCGGTTGTAGCAAGAAAAAGGCCAATCTCAACCCTTCGGAAGCAATAAATATTGCCGTGCTGACCATGGACGGCAATCTCCCCGATCAAAATGCAGATCAGATTCGAGAACTGAAAATTACCCTCGAATGGATGGACCGCGACCTTATCCAGAACCTCAACTCCTCAGGTTTTAATGCTCTTCTTATCGACGAAATGCAAGACTACAAACCTGCAATGGGCAAACTCCTGGTTGTCAGTGTCCAGCGTTTTAAGGCATTCAATCGCGCTGCCATAGCCTTCGTTGGTTTTGGCGCCGGGTCCGCCTCTCTGGCGCTGAACTATAAACTGCTCGACGAGAAGGGTGCCCTCTTGTCAGAATGGCGGGATGGCGTCGGCTCGAGCAAAGGGGCCACGGACTGCGCCGAGATCCTCAACAGAAAGGCACTGGAAAATGTCGTCGATCTTCTGCACAACTCTGCCGACATGCCGAAATAGTAGGTCAAAGAAATAGTGGATAGAGCACCATTTATTCCTTAGATACAATCGACATGCACAACCGGCATGAATATCTTTCACCTCAACCCAGGTTTCTCGAGTGTCCCATACAATGTACAACACCCCGGTGTTGCGACCAATCGTCTCAGCCATTTGTCAATTTTGTCTCGCCGTTCGCGGCTGGAAACTCCAAGGCCATCCCCCGGCAGCCTTGAAATACGTCATGATCACCGTCCCCCATACCAGCAACTGGGATTTCCCGCTGGCATTGGCAATCGCCTTCGTTTACCGTTTTGATATGCACTGGATGGGCAAGGACTCCCTGTTTTTCGGTTGGCGCGGCCCGATCATGCGCTGGTTGGGTGGAATTCCGATAAATCGAGCATCGCGTAATAATGTGGTTGCCGATACCATTGCCGCATTTCAGGCAAGCGAGCGCCTGATTGTTGCAATCCCGCCCGAAGGTACGCGGTCTAAAGTTGACAAATGGAAAACCGGCTTCTACTACATAGCCTTAGGTGCCAACGTTCCCATCGGTCTTGCCTTTCTTGATTACCAACGCAAAGTCGGTGGCTTTTTGTCAACCTTCTACCCGACCGGGGATATAGAAAAGGACATCGCCGACATCCGCGCCTGCTATGCCGGGATAGCCGGGAAATACGCCAAGCAATGTGTTATTGATTAATTTCTTATCATTTCAGAGAGTTTGCCATGACGGCAATCGAGGTTGTCGTGCTCGATTGCCGCCATTCTCAAGGAATAACCCTCCTTCAACCACCGGAAAGGGCCGGAAATATATCGATTTCGTCGCCCTCTTCAACCATATCCCCAAGACTTACAACTTTGCCTTTGCGGACGGCGATGTAGCCGCCTGGGGTATAGCCGGTCCTGACGACACAGTGTTGCAGAACTTCTTTAAACAGTAGCGGAGTAGGCAGGTCGATCTCGATCCTGCCAACTTCCGTAAGCTTGAAGGTTACCCTTACCATTGTCGGGCTTGGGCGCTTTCCTCGTCGGTGATATCCATTTTTTCACCGGTCTCCGGTTGAGCCTCGTCATAGAAGGTCTCAGTGAAACGATAGTCCAGCGCGGTGATGCCGGCATCGGTATTGAACTGGTGTTCTATCCTGAGCGTTTCTTTGACAAAATCGTCAAACTCGGTGGCGGTGATGTCGACATCATAATAGGCCTTGATCAGGTTGAGGAGCGGGGTCATGTCATGGCGAACAGCATAACGGACGAAGTTGCACATGCCCATCGCATCCATGCGTGAACCGATGACCTGGAATTTCTTCGACAGACCGACCTTGCCTTCCTTGGTAAGCGGGTTCTCTTCGTCACGAAGAGTGAATCCGAAGGTATGATCGGCGCCCATCGGTGACGACAGGTAGGTCATGGCCATGCCTTTGGTGCCGCGTGGTTCATAGGCGGGAATGGCCTGGCCGAGGACATGTGGGGCGTGTCGAACACCAAGGACCTTGGCGGCAACCTTGCAGCCGGAGCCGAGGATGCGACCGAGCGGAGTCAGGTTGCGGATCTCTTCCATCATGCGAATGGCAGCCTGGTCATCGCCAAATTCGGCCAGTCCTGCCTCCATCGCTACGGCAATGGCCGCGCCGCAATCGAGGGTGTCAACCCCCGCGTCGTTGGCAATACGGTTCATGGTGGCAATAGTATCGAGATTTTTCAGGCAGAGGTTGGAGCCCATCAGGGCCATGGTTTCATACTCAATCGGCGAACAGAGGAGTTTTCCCTCCGCGTCGGGATACACATTGGAACACTGAATGGCGCAGGGCAACATGCAGGCATGCTGGGTTTTGCCCTCGCCGCCGCGGGCCTTGATGGTGTCATACATGGTTTGGGCGTTGATCTTTTCCGCCCCCTCCATGACCCCGTGCCGGAAATTACGGGTCGGTAGAACGCTCAGGGATTGACAGATATCGACCATGGCGGCGGTGCCGTATTTGGTGAATAAGGCCGAGACCGGATTTTCTTTTAATAATTTGACAATCCGCCTGCTCTCATCTTTGAACTGTTCCTTATTGCTGAAGGCTGGTTTGTGCTTTCCGTCGGCGAGGATAACCAGGGCAATGACCCGCTTTGAGGCCAAAACCGCACCAAGCCCGCCGCGACCGGCATAGCGTGAACATACCCCGTGCGGATCGGAACAGGCGATGCCGCTGGCCAACAGCAGTTTTTCCGCCGCCGGACCGACGGTGATACAACCGGCATCCTTGCCGAATTGGGCGGTCAGCAGAGCCGATTTCTCATACACACCTTTTCCCGCGAGAAATGTTCCATCCAAAAGCCGTACGCCATCGTTACCCACCACCACGATCTTCCATGCGCTATCACCGGCAGGGGCATCTTCCAAAGCTATACAGCGCAATCCCTGTTCCGCCATGCGACTGCCGACAATACCGCCGGCGTTGCTTTCCTTGATGCCGCCGGTGAGAGGGCTTTTACCGCCGACACTGAGTCGGTTGGCGCTGGAGGTTGCCGTACCCGCCAAGGCGCCGGTGCAAAAGAACAATTTGTTCTTTTGCCCTAAGGCATCGCAGGTTGCCTCCACCTCTCGGCTGACCAGACGGGACGAAAGCGTCCGCCCGCCGAGGAGAAAATCCTTGCTGGTGTATTTTTCAATATTTGTCTCTCCGGTGGCGGTGTTGATGCGTAGTAGGGAAAACATCGGCTATCTCCTTCAATGAAGCTGTGTAGTGTCACAAAACTCATGCCATGGCAGGGCTGGTGAGCAGTTTCGGTCGGCGCTGATTTCAGTATTCATATATTGTATACAATATATGAATACTGAAATTGTACGGTGAAACGCAGGCACTGTCAACCTTTTTCCCGAAAAAGCGTCAGGCTGTTGCGTTGTATTGTTCAGGCTCGCTGACATAATTTTCACATGCAATACACTGATAACACTTATCTATATTGGGAGTCACGGATTATGTGATGAAAAAAACGCCGGTAAGCTGGAAATGCTGCCCGGAGATACGCTATAATCGAAAAAGCTTCCGACCGGGGAAAACAAAAATGGATAACAACTTTTTGCAACATGGAACCATCAGTTGGTTTGCACGTATGGCCACCGATAACCCTCCAACCCGTTAAGGCAGTTCTCTCGGCAACCATCTCTTTCGCACCAACCATAACACCGATCCGGAGCAATAATGGCAAAACGCAAGTGTCCGTCAACAGTCACCGCCGACATCAAAGGTAATCGCCTGTTTATCAAGTTGCGGGGAGAAGTTCCGAAAACGGACACAGAACAAATTTACACCGATGTTCGCTTCTGTGTCGCCGACCTGAAACCGGGTTTTGCGGTCATCACTGATCTTACTGAAGCGAGAATCGGTCACCTGAGCGCCATCGGCACCTTCAAAAAGATCACCGCCTTCCTTACCGAGAAACAGGTTGGACCGGTGGTTCGTGTCGTCGGTCAAGGCAAAGTTATCTTTCAACAACTCGCCAAACTGACGGATCAGGTAGACGGTTACAAACCGATGTACGCAAAATCCATGGAGGAAGCCGAAGTAATCCTTGCCAATCTCATCGGCGAAAAACCTGCTGGCTGATCATGCGCTGGTTTTTTTCCAGGGTTTTTCCTGGCCGTGCAGCAACCTGTTGATATTTTCGTGGTGCTTAGCCCAGATAAGCAGGGCGATAAGGGTCGCCGCAGCAATGGCGACTTTCGATGCTCCCAGCAGATAGAGCCATAAGGGAGCTAAGGCCGAGGCGAGAAGTGAACCGACGGAGACGAACCCGGTAAGCTTAACCGACGCCAGGAAAACCGCCAAGCTTATGGCTATCACCCACGGCGAAAGGAACAAAAAAACCCCCAAGCCGGTTGCCACGCCTTTGCCGCCACGAAAGCGCAAATAAACCGGAAACATATGGCCGACAACGGCGAGCACGCCGGTCAGGGCAATTAATAACTCCCTGTTGGCGGTGTCGGGAAGAAAATACCAAGCCAGCCACATCGGCAGGAGGCCTTTCGAACAATCGCAGATAAGCGTCAGAAACCCAAGCTTTTTCCCGAGAACCCGGTTGACGTTGGTGGCACCGATATTGCAACTGCCTTCCATGCGCACATCGGTGCCGACCATCTTGCCGATAACCAGGCCAAAGGGAATGGCCCCCACCAGATAGCCGACCAAGGGAAAAAGAATGTCCATAAATATACCAACCCTCGTTGTATGTGAGTAAACCTTCTCTGCCCCGGTTCTGCCGCAAGCTAGATTGCGAGAGGCGTTTGTCATTGCGCGCCCCCTGCGCGATAGCGGCGCGCAACGCCTTCCATGACACAATAATTCGCCTTATATGTCAAGATTTTTCAAGCCCTCCGTTCAGGTCCTCTGGCGTCTTGCCAAAGCCTTACCCCACCATCTTCCAACCCGACGTTCATCTTCTCATGAACCCTGTCGACATGGCGACAAAGATCTGCTCCGGGTGCCGAAAATCACTGCCATTCACCACCCATAATGCTTACCTTGCTAATCATGGCGGAAATGCAGCTGCTATGGTACATTGTCGAAGTCCTGCGGCCATAATGAGCCGTTATATTACCGATACGAGATGACATTATCATGAGTATTCATAAAATTTTCAAATACCCCGAGCCGGTTTTACGAAAAGAAACCGCAACTATTGCCCTCTTTGATGATAAACTGGCAAAGCTAGTGAAAGATATGGCGGAAACCATGTACAACGCGCCGGGAGTAGGCCTTGCCGCGCCGCAGATCGGGCAATCCGTGAAGCTGATCGTCGTCGACATCACCAAAGACAAGGAAAGCGAACCGCAGTGCATGGCCCTTGTTAATCCAGAGATAGTCGCCCATGAGGGCACGCAGATCGATGAAGAGGGCTGCCTGAGTGTCCTTGACCTCACGGCGAGCGTTAAACGGCATAAAAAAGTCACCGTGTCCTATCAGGATCTCCAGGGGCTGGCGCAGGAATTGTCGGCGGAAGACCGCTTCGCCGTGGTCCTGCAACACGAAATCGACCACCTGAACGGCATCCTCTTCATCGACCATCTCAGTCCCTTGAAAAGGGCCCTGTATAAAAAGAAAGTTAAAAAGTGGCAACTCGAGGAGGACCCTTCATGACGGTTGCACCTCTGCGCATTATCTTCATGGGAACGCCGGATTTTGCCGCCGCAAACCTCTCGGCGCTAATGACCGGGCCGGATCAGGTGGTGGCGGTTGTCAGTCAACCGGACCGGGCAAAAGGCCGCGGCAAGAAGATAAGCCCGCCACCAACCAAGGTGCTCGCCGAGGCATCCGGCATTCCCGTTCTTCAGCCGGCAAAGATTAAAACCGAGGAATTTCGCAATGGTCTCCTCAGCTACCAGCCCGACCTGATCGTCGTTGCCGCCTACGGCCGCATCCTGCCGCCAAGCCTCCTCGACCTTGCCCCCATGGGATGCATCAACGTCCATGGTTCTCTCCTGCCGAGATACCGCGGAGCCGCACCGATTCAATGGGCGCTCATCAAGGGTGAAACCGAGGTCGGCGTGACCATTATTCAGATGGATCAGGGCATGGACACCGGAGACATGCTGCTGAAGGCAAAAATCGCTGTCGATCCGGAGGAAACCGCCGGCAGCCTCATGGTAAAACTCGCGTCCCTCGGCGGGCATACTTTGCTGCAGGCCATCAAAGGCCTGAAGGAGGGTATCATTACCCCGGTACCCCAGGATCACAGCCAGGCGACCATGGCCCCGATGCTGAAAAAAGATGACGGTTTCATCGACTGGAGCAGGAGCGCCAAAGAGATTGAATGCCTCATTCGCGGCCTTGACCCCTGGCCCTCGGCTTTTTGTTTTTTAGAGCATCAGCGCCTGCGGCTTTTTACCCCGGAGGTGGTCTACATGGAGAGCACCGCCCAGCCCGGCACCGTACTGCATGCCGACCGTCGAGGAATGCTCATCGCCTGCGGCCGGAACGCCTTGCAGATTCACGAACTCCAGCCGGAGGGTAAGAAACGTATGACGGTCGAATCCTTCTGCTGCGGCCACCCAATTCCCCCAGGCACCGATTTCGGTAGGTATACGGTACAACCTCTGTGACACCTTCAACCTCCATGCGCATCGGCTATGCCGATTGTTTTTCCGGGATCAGCGGCGATATGCTGCTCGGCGCCCTCATCCATGCCGGCCTTGACCGCGGGCATCTGACCGCAGAACTCGCCAAATTGCGTCTTCCCGGCCTGGATATGCAGATTACCGAAACAACCGTCCAGTCCATCGGCTGCGTCCAGGTAAAGGTAAACAGTGAACGACGTCAGGAACTCCGCACCCTGCCGGCGATTTTGGCGCTGCTGCAAGGCAGTGCTCTGGATGCGAAGACCATCGACAGGGCAAGCGAGGTGTTCCGGGCCCTGGCCAAGGCTGAGGCCAAGGTCCACAACATCGCCGTGGAACAGGTGCATTTCCATGAAGTAGGCGCCCTTGACACCATCGTCGACGTAGTTGGAACCGTGTTTGGTCTGCAGCAGATGGGCATCCGTCGGCTGGTCTCTTCACCTCTGCCGACCGGCCATGGTTTTGTCGAATGTGCCCATGGCCTTCTGCCGCTGCCGGCTCCAGCCGTCTGTGAGCTGCTGCAAGGCATCCCCACCTACGGGGTCGAGCTCCGCCAGGAATTGGTCACGCCGACCGGGGCAGCCCTCATCGCCACTTTGGCCGACAGCTTCGGCCCTCTGCCGCCGCTGACCATTGCCGCTACCGGCTATGGTGCAGGCAGCCGCGTTCTCACAAACGGCCAGCCGAATCTGTTGCGGCTCATCATCGGCGATGCTGTTGATGTAATAGAAAATCAGATTGTTGAGGTGATTGAGACAAATCTTGACGACTGGAGCCCCGAGGGTTTTCCCCATCTTACTGAACTTCTTTTTGCCCTAGGGGCGGTCGACGTGACCCTGACCCCGGTGCATATGAAAAAAGGCCGGCCGGGCTTCACTCTGCAGGTTATTAGCCCGCCGGAAAAGGCTCATCCCTTGAAGCAGACGATTCTTGCCCATACCACCGCCATCGGTCTGCGTTTTAGGCGCGAGGAACGGCAAACCCTGCCGCGCCAGATCGTTGCCGTCACGACCCGATGGGGGGAGATCAACGCCAAAAAGGTGCTGACTCCGGCAGGCTGGGTCGTCCATCCGGAATATGAAGAGTGCCGCAAGGTGGCGCTTCGCTATGATGTGCCGCTTTCGGAGGTGTATAACGAAGTGCGCTATACCGGAATAGAAGCGCGATGAACCAATTGATTATGGCCCTGGCCACCGGCCTATATGTCGGCAAGATCGGCAAAGCCCCGGGAACCTGGGGATCGCTTGCCGCATTTCTGCCGTGGTTGTTGATCAAGGATTTGCCGCTGCCGATGTATGGGCTTGTGCTCGGCGTGGTTTTTGTACTCGGCTTTTTTGTCTCCGGGTCAGCTGAAAAAATCCTCGACAGCCCCGATGCCGGGTGCATTGTCATCGACGAATTCTTGGGAATGTTTATCACCCTCCTGGCCGCACCCCCACAGCCCCTGGCCTGGGCACTTGGCTTTCTCCTGTTTCGCATCTTCGATATAAGTAAGCCCTTTCCGGTTTCCTGGTTTGATCAAAGAATCCACGGCGGCATAGGGATTATGATGGATGATGTCGTGGCCGGACTGTATGCCTTCCTCGCCCTCCACTTCCTCTGGTGGGGTGGCGGCCTGTTCTTCTAAAAACAAAAAGCCCCGGCTGAAAAGGTGAGACGCCTCTTCAGCCGGGGCTCAACTCCTGGGATGGGCTGCTATAAGCTGTTTGTTTTGGCCAATATCGCAACCGCTGCCTTATAGGAAACGACAATTAAAACGACCCAACCAATCAGTAATATTGCGGTCATATTTTGCTCCTTTTTCAATGCTTTAATCGGTGTCAATTTAATAGGCCTTTTTATCGGCGAGGTCCTGATTGTCAATCTTCCGTGAATCCATTTGCCGCCACACATAGGCCACATAGGCCAAAACTCCGGGGATGGCGAGAGCCACATAGGTCATCGCCGTCAGGGTGTAATGGCTCGATGACGCGTTATAAATAGTCAGGCTCGACTGCAGATCGACCTTCGACGGATAAAAAGGCGTACCGTTGAAACCGGCGGTGAAAAAGACCGCGAGGCCAACCAGTACGGTTCCCAAACCGCCGAACCAGATGCCTGTGGTGGCCTTTGCCAGGCCGGTACGCGTCACCCCGAGGATGACCAGGAAGAGACCAACCAGCAAAAGACCAAGGACAACGGGCATGGCCAGCAGGTTATGGAGATATTTATAGGCGACCATGCTGACCACACCAGCCTTGTCGACTGTAAAACCATCAATCAACAACAGGCTGACAACGACATACAGGAGAAACGGCAAGGCAAGAAGAAAACTGGTGAGACAGGATTTCCTAACCCGTACCTCAAATTCCGGCACCCCATTGAAATCGATATTATTCACCAGATACATGGCTCCCAAAACCCGGGCGTTGAAGACCAGGAAGAGGCCGAGGGAAAGGTTAAATAAAGAAAATGCCGCCTCCAAACCGCGCAAAGGATTGGTCCAGGTCACCTGATTGAAGGCGTTCAGGGTGAAGTTTGAACCGGTGAAGAAGGTCCCCACCGCCGCCCCGATCAGCAAGATGCCAACGGAACCATTGATAAAGAGAAATAATTCGTAGACCTTCGCTCCCAGCAGGTTGTTCGGCTTTGTGCGATACTCATAACTCACCGCCTGGACGATAAATGTGAAGAGAATGAGCATCCACACCCAATAGGCCCCGCCGAAACTGGTGGCATAAAATTTTGGAAAAGCGGCAAACAAGGCTCCACCAAAAAGCACCAGAGTGGTAAAAGTCAACTCCCACTTTCTGCCGAGCGAATTAATTATAAGGGATTTTTCCCGTTCATTCTTTGCCACCTGCCAAAGGAGGGTCTGCCCACCCTGGACAAAGGTAAGAAAAAGAAAGAGCGATCCTACTACCGAGCAGAGGATCCACCAAATCTGCTGCAGTGTCACAATATCCAGCTTCCCGATCATATCACGCGCCCTCCGGTCCTATTTTGATCTGCTTGAGCATTATTTTTATTTCTGCCAGTAACAGCACAGCAAACAGCACAAAAAACATTAAAAATGTTGCCTGCACATGACCTGCACCAATATTGGTCGCCGCCATCTTCACCGGCAGCATATTCTGAATTGCCCACGGCTGACGGCCGACTTCAGCCACCACCCAGCCAAATTCCGAAGCGAGAAAGGCGAGAAAAAATGAGAGCACGCCAAAACGCAACAGCCAGGGACTCTCGGCCAGTTTGTTGGTAAATGCCGCGCGGAGAAAAAGAGCGAACAGGAAAATAACAAAGCTCCCCACATAAACCATAAAATGGAAAGAATAATAGGTCGAGGCAACCGGCGGCACTACCTCTTCCGGCTTGTCCAGATAGCCAAAACCAAGGTAATCCTGGTTAACCTTGAACCGTTGCAGGGCCGCGACCTTTGCCTGTTCGTCGCCGGTCTTGCCAGCAGCCTTATAAGCGGCCAAATCGAGGATTGCAGCCTTGCCTTTGTCCATCTTTTCAGCAACCGGCATGATCCCCTCGGCCTTGTTGCCGTAGACAAGATCCTCTATTCCTGGAACAAAAGCATTCAGTTCACGTTTTGCCATAAGCGACAAACCTTTGGGAATCGAAATTTCAAAGGCGAAAGGATCCCGACCATCACCGATCCTTTTGCCGCTGTTCAAAACACCTAGAGCGACAATATCCGCCCCCTTCGAGCCTTTATACAAACCTTCATAAGCTGCCAGTTTCATCGGTTGGGTGGAGGCGTTGGTGTAAGCCGATTCGTCTCCGGTGAAAGCGGTGAAGAGGCTTGACAAAAGGCCGAAAACCGTGGCCACGATGATCGATTTTTTGGCCATCTCGACATGACGGCGCTTCAGTAGATAGTACGAAGATACCGCAATAACAAAAAGCGATCCGACGATAAAACTGGAACTGGTAGTATGGGTAAACTTGGCCACCGCCACCGGAGATAACAACACTTCCCAGATATTCTGCATTTCGAACCGGGCATTGTCCGGATTAAAAGCCATTCCCACGGGATATTGCATCCAGCCATTGGCAATGAGAATCCACAGGGCGGAGAGATTGGAGCCGATAGCCACCATCCAGGTTGAAAAGAGGTGAAAGCTTTTGGAAGTGCGTTCCCAACCGAAAAACATCACCGCGAAAAATGTCGCTTCGATGAAAAACGCAAAAATTCCTTCAATTGCCAGAGGGGCCCCGAAGATATCGCCAACCATCCACGAATAGTTGGACCAGTTGGTACCGAATTCAAATTCCAGAATAATACCGGTTGCCACCCCGATCGCAAAGTTGATACCGAACAAGGTCATCCAGAACTTGGTAAGTCTCTTCCATTCCTCCTTACCGGTACGCACATAAATCGTCTCATAAAAAGCACATAGAAACGACAGTCCCAAGGTTATCGGGACAAACAGCCAATGATACATTGCCGTAAGGGTAAACTGCGCCCGCGCCCAGTTCACCGTGCCCAGATCTATTTCACCCATCACCACACCCTCCGTAATTATTTATTTCCTGCCGAACCAGTCAGTTGCATGAGAACATGGTCGGCCCTTTGTTGATCTGTTGAAAATTGTGTTTGCAAAATATTTGGGAAAAAAAACAGCTTCAATACGACAAACATAATCAAGAGCTTGATGAAGATAATTTTCCACAGAGTCCGGCCGAGGGTCATTTGCTGGAAGCCATCACGATATAAACGGTAAAAATTCATGAAGAATGATGATGTCATAGATTTTCTCCACCCGGTTGCCAATATTACCAGAGTGAACGATTAGCGGATTCGCCAACGTAACCCTACTATTTTCGTCACTCCCGGCAGTTGCATGTTTGAAATTTTCTCTGGCCCAGCATACCCAATGAGACACAAAGGCGTCAAGGGCAATAATAATCATTCGCAGTATGAAGGCCTTCTTTGATTAACATCCGATTGTTTGTCTAGAGTTCGAGTTGACGCCGGACTCATTCTTGCGCTATGTTATAACTTCATGGTTTTCATTGCCTGTTTGCTGGGTTCTTCGGCAGAGTAAGATTTTTCTACGTTCAAAGCCGCCGGTACCGCGCTCGACCACTTAATGTGAGCCAGTAAAACAAATAGGTTTCACTTTCACTGCCGAGAAGAAGGATTCTATGATACGCGATCTCTCCCTTGCCGCTAAGGCCTCCTGCAGTCTTGAGGATCAGGAAACCCTCGTCCCCATGGTGCTGCAACTCAAAAAGCTCTCCGAGTTGATAACTAAACAGGGGATACTTGCTTTGGAAAACGAACTCCCTCAGATAAAGGACACCTTTTTGAATCTCGGGATACAGCTGATCATCGACAAGGTGGAGGCGGAGAACATTAAAGATATCCTTGACTCCGACATTTATTACAATCAGTCAAATGGACGAGAATTATTGAAGAAAATTATTATCAGGGAAGGACTGCTACGGATCCAGGCGGGTGATACCCCGAGAAACGTAATGATCTGTACCAGGGTTTTTCTCGGCAAGATTGCCGACGTAGCCTTCCGAAATTCCTGAATCCGGTGCCATTGCGGCACTCATCGATTATTATCGACTGCAATAATTTCCACTCGCCGATTTCTCGTCCGTCCGTCATTGGTGTTATTAGGGGCGATAGGTTCCCGATTGCTCATACCTCTGATCTGCATTCTTGTGCTTTCAATGCCGCTGGCGACAAGCATTTTCTGCACCACAATGGCTCGTTCTTCAGAGAGTTTGATATTTTCAGGGGAATCTGTAGTGGCGGAAACGAATCCTTTGACGAGCAGCTTTGCCTTGGGATACGCTTTAAGTACTTCAACAAACCGTTTATACTCCTTATTCGCCTCGGTTGTCAATTTTAGGGAGTTCGGGTCCAAGGGAAGAACAATTTTCCCCGGCAGAACCGGAACTTCTCCCTGATTTTTCGCCGCTGCCACCGGCCCTGCATTGACTATCGCCTGCTCTGGAGCTTGGACCACGGTCTCGATTGCTTTTACTGCGTTACCAGTGGCTGTGGCCGGAGCAGTTTCCTTCACAGCTCCATCCTTTAAACCCCGATCTTTTACCAAGGCCGGGTCAACTGTGCCGCTTACCGTTTGTACCACATCCTCGGCCCCGGATCGTTCCGCGGTTATTTGCCGTCCATTTTCACCGTTGCCATATGCTTTTTCCAGGATCGCCTGTTTCATCTCTGGAGCCTTTTCCTCGTTTATCTCATGCCGGTTCTGCTCGAGGACAGTAATTGCGGGTGAGGCTCTGACCTGCGGAACCTCTTTCACAACCACCTGCTGTTCCATCTTCCTGGCACCATTCCCGATAATTTCCGGAATCTGGCCCGCCGGGTGCCAGAAATATACAGCGGATAAAACCAGCGCCACGCTCCCCACACCATATTTCAGCCAGTTCCAGCTTTCATCATTTTCAAGATTGATACCCGAGACGGTGGTCGGTGACTCGGCAGAACCGACGGTAAATCTTCCCCGGAAATGTTCGAGATGACTTTTTTCATCATCCAAACCCTGAAAATCTTCCTGAGTCGGTTTGAGTGGGAGGTTCAATTTCTGGATGCACTGTTCAACATGTTTATGATCGAGGTTGCGATTGCCTTGAACACTGCCGGCCACCAGAGCATGATCACAAATGATGTTGATCCGCCTTTGAATACCCGTGGAATAGTTGTGAATAATTTGCATGGCTTGGGCCGAAAAGATCTTTTCTTCGGTGCCGGCGACCTTTAATCGATGGCGGATATATTCCTCAGTTTCACCGGCGGTCAAAGCTGCCAAATCAACCTTAATAGTCAGGCGTTGCCTCATTGCCCTATTGCTAGGCTGGATAAGTATATCGTTGAATTCGCACTGCCCTACAAAAAAGATATTAATGAGTTTAGCATCGTCCTTTTCAATGTTCGACAAGAGTCGCAACTCCTCCAGCATGTCCTGACTCAACCGGTGGCAATTATCAATCAACAACAGTACTTTCTTTTTCTCGTCGTCGGCTTTATGTAAAAAATGGCTGAATTGAATAAGGAATTGGACTTTTGAAGTAAATTTCTTGGCAATACCGAAACCTTTGGCGATGGCATTGTAGAAATCGAGCCTCTCTCTTGGCGGATCGTTGATCACCGCCCATATTACAGTATCATCTAAACTCTCGGTGAAGGCATTTATCAGGGTTGATTTGCCGGTTCCGGCTGCACCCGTCATCAACAGAAAGCCTTTGTTTTCAAGAATACCGTAACGCAATGCAGCAAGCGCTTCCTTATGATTTTCACCAAGCCAGAGAGAAATTGGATCAGTTGTTATCTCAAATGGTTTGGATTTTAGATTGTAAAATGCTTTATACATATGCACTCTTTATAAAGGAAACGCCTTTAAACCGGTTGACAAGAAGTCGCAATCCCGGGTTTTCACCACACGCTTTCGCCTAACACTAAAATGCCAATATTGCAATTTTATTAAGCACCAGTTATGGTGAAAATTGTACTTAGTTTTCATCAGAAAATCAAACAAATGAATATTTTTCATTGTTTTCGACAAAAGCCCGCAGAGCTCAGCAAGCCCCAAAACAATGGATCTTGTCGTCAGCTCACAAGGCAAACTCACCCGGAGGCTGAACTCTTTGCACAATTGACCACCCCTGAATAGAATCAATTACTTCCCCAGAGATTTTATATGCATAAATATTATTTCAGCTTTACCTTGATGCTCTCTCTTTCACTTGCCCTAGCAACGCCGCTTTCAGCTGCAAATGAAGGTTTGAGCTTTAAAGAACAATTGGAAAAGGCCAACGATTGTATCAAAATCTATCGGCATTTTGAAGCTGGAGACGCATTGAAAGAGGCCACCAAGCTTGGTGGCGCAAAGCATCCTTCCCTACACATGCGTCTTGGCATTCTTTATTACGACCTTGGTCTGATACCGGAAGCGATTGCCGAGGGAGAGAAAGCTGTTTCTCTGGCACCTTCATCGAAGTGGTACAAATACGACCTGGCTAAATTCTATTATGTCGACAAACAATACTCAAAAGCTGAAGAGCAGCTCATTACCCTTTTGAAACTCGACCCGGGCTTCACCCTTGGTTATTATTATCTGGCAGAATTGTTTTTCCGCAACAAAGACTATGATATGGCCTGGTTGAGTTTTCAGAGAGCCCGCCTGCTCGGCCACCAGGGCAAACATCTGGAGGAAAAACTGACTTTCTTTACGAAAAAGCCGGCAGAGGACTTCAGCAAAATTTCCAAAAATAACATGATAGTCAGATTTATCAAACTCTCCTCGGAAGATGAGGCCATGACCATCCTCGACGAAATTTCCAAGGGAATGCTGTTTGAAAACCTCGAACTTGAACTGAAGAAAGAGAAAGCCGGCACGGCCGATTTCGGGGTGATGAACATAAATGAATTGCAGGATTCCGTTGCCGACACCCTGCGCAACAGACAGCCATATTCCCCGCCGGTGGTCATGAAAACCGGCGCGGATTATTGTATAATGCAACGAATTATACCCTTTGATCCGGTTGCATGGCGAACTACCGTCGGCGCCACATCAGCCTCGCCCAAGGATTCTAAGGAGAAACCACCTGTCGTTGCCGCGACTTCTACGAAAAATGATACCGAGATCACCAGCCTTGAACCACCATCCGGCTCCGCTACTCCTATTGCCGTAAAAGCAGACACAGCGGAAACCCAGCAACTTCCAAGAGGTAAAGAGAAGGAACAACTGGCAACGCAGCTTGCCGCTTATTATGCTTTGGAAAGCTGGAAAAATGTCTGGCAGGCAGCAGATATCCCAAGATATTTTGCCGCTTACAGCAGCACGTTTACCCCTCCGGACAATATGGATATCGCGACTTGGAAAAAGAAACGGACTGCCAGCCTTACCCGCCGGAAATTCATCCATGTAACAATAAAAGACCCGGTAGTCGAGTTAGTAACGGACAGCCACCTGCTCATCACCTTCACGCAAACCTTTCAATCGGATACCTACCAGGACGTGGTTATCAAGATTTTGACTATGGTAAAGGAAAAAGGAGGTTGGAAAATCAGCGATGAACGATCAGCCGAGTTGCCCTATCGTTAGATTCCCGAATAAATGACCAAACTTGTCGTATGGGCTTCTAAAGCTTGATATGCCAGGGTTCATAGCGCACCCCGAGCGGGTTGTCCCGCCGGTATCGGTAGTCGACAAACCCCTGTTCCGCCAACCGCTTATAGACCGGAGTGGTCATAAATATTTCAGAGAAATTGCCCTCTCCCAGACCCTTCTGGCCGATATCAAAATCACCGGTGACATGATACGAATAACCGGGTGGAGCTAAAGATCGGGAGGCCAGCGAGAGATTACCCCCGTGGCGACAGGCCTTGCCGAGAAAGAGGTGAAACTGTTTAATTATGCCACGAATGCCCGAAGTAAGTATGACCTCGTCACCCAGATCTTTTTTTATCCTGGAATATTTCTCCAATGATTCACCCTTAAACAGGTAGTTGCCTGTTTGTGGTATTTTGATGATCTGATCGGCAGCGATCACATGAAGAAGAGCCACAGCCTGCTTGGTTCCGAAAAATCCGTAATCGCCGGCATCCCGATTATAAATCATTTCGAAAAACGCCAATTCGGCATTGGTAAAACCGCCGATATTGGCTTGCCGCCCGGCAATAACCAAGGCCTCATCAAACCCAAGGATGGAAAAATTGCCGTTACCGATATTCAAGCAAAGGCGAGCAAGCTTATCCACCACCATGCCTAAAAGCTGTTGCTCCGCCTCATCAAGAATTATATCGTTGGGATGTGGTGTATCGGGATTGCGGACCTTGTTGAGATAATCCTTCAACTGATCATCCGGCACCGGATACACCTGCTGATCTCGTGCTTGAGAAGTGGTTGCTTTTGAAGGGTCGGCCGGCGCCAGTTCTTCCGCACCGCCGGAGTACGCTGGAGCCAACAATATGGCCATGGCCGTCATTTTAAGAAAGGCTCTTCTGGTCATAAAAGTCAATCTCCACCCACCTGAAACAGTTCCAGCCCCGAAATGCAGAGCCTGACATTAATTGGAGAAATTACCTGTGGAGGATCAACTTGTCAATCCATTATTGCTGAGCTGCCCACACTGGTTTGGGAACGGATTGTCATAAAATATCAAAAATTTAAGTTTTTTACTTGCGGCCACAGTCACCTGATGGCTGCATTGACAATCTTCAGCATCCTTGGTGAACAGGAAATCACTTGAGTTTCGTGTTGATGTCTGTTAATCGTACGTGTTTAGTAACTTAGAAATTCAATTCTCGTATTCGACACAACGCATGATAGACGAATTGACCATCATAGTGCCGGTATTTAACGAGGAAGAGAGCTTACCTGCTTTTTTTCGGGAACTTGACAGCTTTGTCGAAACCGCGCCGCTGGTCACCCGAGCCCTTTTTATTAACGACGGATCAACCGACAGCAGCCTGAAGATATTGACCGAAAAATGCCGGGAACGGCAGGCCTTCTGCTCCGTTCTCACCTTAGATGGCAATTATGGCCTCAGTACTGCAATAAAGGCCGGCATCGATCATTGCACAACTTCTCTCATCGGCTATATCGATGCCGATCTTCAAGCTCGGCCTGCCGATTTCCTCACCTACCTCGGCTTCTTTCCGGAATACGACATGGTAAACGGCATAAGGCAAAACCGACAGGACGATCTGATAAAAAAACTCTCGTCAAAATTCGCCAACGCTTACAGAAGGCTGATGATTAATGATGGAATCCTGGACACCTGCTGCCCCTTAAAAATAATAAAAGCCTCCTTTGCCCGGCAAATGCCCTTCTTCATCGGCATGCATCGCTTTCTTCCCGCCTTGGTGCAGTTGCAGGGTGGGAAGGTCAGACAGGTTCCCGTCACCCATTATCCACGCTACGCCGGAACCAGTAAATACCACCTTCGGAACCGTCTTATCGGCCCATTTTTCGACACCTTGGCCTTTCGCTGGATCCGCAGTCGATATATACGCTACGGCCTCTCAAACCAAAATTCATGAATCAATATTTCGTCTTTGCCATCGGTTTTTTGGCCCAGATTCTTTTTTCGGCAAGGCTCCTTGTCCAATGGATATCTTCAGAAAAGGCCGGGCGAGTCCTCTCTCCGCTGCTTTTCTGGCAACTCAGTATCCTCGCCTCCTTTCTTCTCGTGCTTTATGGGGTTCTCCGCCATGATTTAGCCATAATTCTCGGTCAGGCGGTTACCTACGGGATTTACATTCGCAATCTTTACTATCATGGTTTTTGGAAAAACATTCCACATCCTGTGCAGATCATCATAATCGCTTTTCCAATCTTCGCCATCTGCTGGCTGATCAACGGCGAGACCTATAATTTGCAAAAGATCATCGGCAACAAGGATATCTCTTTTGCCCTTATGCTCTGGGGACTGGCCGGCCAGGTTGTCTTTACCTTTCGTTTTGTCCTTCAGTGTTTTTATTCTGAGAAGGAAAAACAATCTGTTTTGCCTATCGATTTCTGGATTTTTAGTATTATCGGTTCGATCATGGTTCTCAGCTATGCAATCATCCGCAGGGATCCGGTTCTTTTTGTCGGTCAACTCTTTGGCTTTGTCGTCTACTTCAGAAACACCCTCCTCTGGTGGCGGCAGCGTGCATATCTTAATATGAGATGAATATTTCGACCGATCAAAAGGATCAAAAGGACCTGACGCTCAAGTTTTTCCTGGCACTCTGCAGCTATTTCACTCTGCATATAGCTCTCAGGGTGGCACTTTCCGGCTCTCTTGATTATGACGAAGCTGAACAGGCACTCCTCAGCCAATGGCTACTTGCGGGCTATACTGAACAGCCTCCGCTGTACACCTGGATTCAATATTTTCTCTTTGCTCTTTTCGGGAAAAACGTATTCGCCGTCAGCCTCCTGAAAAACGGCCTTCTGCTTCTCACCTACATCTGTGTTTTTTTTGCCGCCAAAGAAATCCTCCGCGACACCCGTTCGGCGATTCTCGCGGCCTTATCCCTGCTTTTAATTCCACAAATCGGTTGGGAATCGCAGCGCGACATGACTCACACCACCCTGGTGGTTTTTGCCGCCGCAGCAACTCTCTGGCAGGTCATGCGCCTGATAAAAACCCAGAGCCTCACCAATTACTGCATACTTGGTCTGCTGCTTGGCACGGGAATTCTCGCCAAGGCAAATTTTGCCTTGTTTTTGGCAGTTCTTTTGCTCACATTGTCCTCCTTTTCCGAGGGCCGGAAGGTGATTTTTTCAAAAAAAATCTGTGCCGGCCTCCTCATTACAATAGCCTTTGGTGGAACCTATTTTCTCTGGATATCCGGCAATCAGGATATCGTTTTTTCCGCCACCCACAAATTCGAACGTGAGATAGGCAACTATTGGACCAAAGGGATCGCCAGCTTGATCGGCACGAGTTTTCAGTTCCTAACGCCACTGTGGCTTATCTGTCTCTGCATTTTCCCGGCGGGTTTCAGTCTGAAGCAAAACCACGAGGATGGTTTTCACCGGCAATTCATCACTAGATATATGCTCTTTCTCTGCCTCGTCCTTTTTGTTGTGGTGCTGGCCGGCAAAGTGACTTTCGTAAAGGACCGGTGGCTTCAGCCATTATTGTTCGTCGCCCCAATCTTTTTCTTTGCAAGACTTTCTCCCATCGCCATCACACCGACGCGTTACAAACTCTTTCTTCGGATAGTTGCTGTTGCGGCACTGGCTATATACCTGGCCTTTACAATCCGAGTCGTTGGCGCCTCCTATGCAGAGAGCTTTTACCGGCTGAAACTGGATATAGAATTTGCCTTGAACACCCGTGTCGTCGCAGCCCCCTATACCGGGAGCTTTAGCCGGTTGAATTTTCCCTTTAACACCTTTGCCGAGGAGATGCGTCGCCTGGGTTTTGCCAATGGCCTTATTATCAGTGATAATCGCTTTATCGCCGGCAACCTCCATATCCAATTCCCGGGGAGTGCTGCCTTGATTCCTGAATACCGTTTTGAGAGGTTGATCGACCGGACCCGTTACTCCCAAGCCGCAGTGGTATGGCAAGCTGCTCAATCGCTGGCCATACCAGCCGATCTCCGGATTTTTCTTGAGAAAACCTATAATATTCAGGTCGCCGATTATCCGATTTACTACCTGGAACATCCCTACCTTTTTGCCCGTTCCGAAACGGTCGCCCTCGTCGTCCTCTTCTTCCCTCTTGCAGAACTCCCCAAAAGCGAAGCGATCACAGGTCAGGCTGAGGTGATACCTTCGCTGACGCACCTTTGACCGAATTCTTTAGCCTTGTCGTTTCCGAATAGTCATTTCACAACCAACGCAGTCGAATCCCAGCTGGTATTCCCCGGTATTGTCGAATAGGACCAGGGGTTCGACGATTTCTGTAACCTTGCCGCCGACCATCTTCGGACACATTCTCAGTTGCGCCCGAATACAGTATTTGCAGGTCATCAAGGCACAGTCGGCGACATCTTTCGCTTTCAGACCGGACTGTTGCCCTCTCTTCACTCCGTGCCTCATGTAAAACGCCAGGGCCTTCCGGTTAGCGATATTATCAAGGTAGCTCACCTCGTCCGCAGGCCAGGGATGATCGTTGAGGATGAGTTCAGCCTGTTCGACCATATACCCTTGCAGCCTCTTTCCCAGGTGCTCCGCCAATCCTTTTCGCCGCAGCTCATTGAAGACTGCAGCCGGATAGAAGGACCCAGGTTGAAGATCGACCTCCACCGCCACAACCAAGAACAGGGTCCCTCCACTTTTTTTCAACTGTTTTTCAGCCATCGCTTCAATGGCCCCAGTCTGTCTGGCCGACTCTTTCTCGGCTTTGAGGAAAGTTTTTGAAACAACACCATCTTCATCACACACCGTCATCAATAACCCATCGGCGGTTTCAGTAAGTGCGATCCATACCGACAAAGTCCGACAGTGGACGCTCCGTTCGAGCTGCTTGGCGAAAGCGGTATCGGCATTGCGATGCACAAGGGTCCCCAGTGGCAGCACCACGGGATCCTTGGGATGAATTCTACCGTTCTCAACCCGGTTCACTTTTAAGCCGATAAGCCTTCCTTCGGGACTGAGGAAACACAAGCCGTCGCCGTTATTGACGGTCTCCTTCGTTTCCAAGATGAAATATCCTTTCCCCGTATGAATCACCGGACCGAGTGCCTGGCCTGTCGACTTGGGACTTTCCAATGCCCCCGGCCTATTTCTTTTATTCAGAAGAAAATATTCGGTCTTCCCCCGGTTGAATGATTTGCTGGTGTCGGGAATAAATGAAAACCTGCATCTGCCGGATGATGCTCGCGAAAGCCCGGTATCGGCATCAATGAGTTTATCCAAGGCCTGACGATAGAAGGCCGTAACATTTTTGACATACGCTTCATCTTTCAAACGCCCCTCGATTTTGAAGGAATCGATCCCGGCCGCAACAAGCTCGGTAAGATGGGCAGACAGGTCCAAGTCCTTAAGGCTGAGCAAATGGCGGTCGCGGAGAAGGATTTCTCCCCGGCCGTTACGAATTGTATATTGATGGCGGCAGAATTGGGCACACTCGCCCCGGTTGGCGCTCCGCCCGGCCATGACCTCGCTGATATAACACTGACCGCTATAGGAAACGCAGAGGGCACCATGGACGAAAAATTCCAGGGTCGCGGTGGTAGCAGCACGTATTGTCCGGATTTGTACAAGGCTTAATTCCCTGGCTAGGACTATCTGCTTAAAGCCAATTTTTTGAAGAAATTGCACCTTCTCTACAGTACGGTTGTTGAGCTGGGTTGAGGCATGCAGGGGGATCGGTGGCAATTGGCATTCGAGCAATCCCATATCCTGGATGATCAGGGCGTCAACACCGATCTCCCGGAGCTGCCAGGCAAGGCGGGCGGTTTGGGAAAGCTCACGATCATCGAAAATGGTATTCAGAGCAACATAGACCCGCGCCCGGAACTGATGGGCAACGGTCACCAGTTTTTCAATATCCACGAGACTATTAGCGGCAGCGGCTCTGGCACCAAACCGTGGGCCACCGATGTAGACGGCATCGGCACCGTGGTCGATGGCGGCAATGCCACAGGAAAGATTTTTGGCCGGGGCCAGCAATTCGAGGGACCGCTTCACATTTTTGCCACTCCCGGCAGCGCCATCAGAAAACTCTGCCTGCTATGGAAATCGGGTACGGTGTCGAAATGGTCGATAGCCCAATACGCCGCGGCCCCTGCCGAATCAAAGACCACCGCGGCGATCCCGACCTCAAGGCTTTTACAATCCGGAACTAGCTTGAGCACATCAATCCGACAAAACAGAGAAAATGTATTCCCCCTCCTGAGCACACGGCAAGTGAGCTCTTCAACTGCTGCATCCTCCTGCATTCCCTGCCGATACCCGGTGAAATGATAGAAGTTCCAGCAGCCGTCCGGACCAATATTCACTTCCCAATATTGCGATTCCCCTGGAATACCGAAAAAAAGCTCAAAACAAGTTTGCCGCCATAATTCATGGCGTCGAGGATAAACCGAGCTGCAGGCGGGCAAAATAACAGTCTGTAAGTCGCCATCCAGCTGATATTCTATGCAAAGCACCCCGGGAAGTCGCTGCAGCAATCCCCCCAAAGTCAACCCCCGGCAATCCCCCGTCGCCGCAAATGTTCGCAGCTTGAAAGGGAATCGGTACTCTTCCAGTGTCTTTATTGCAACCGTCACTGACGATTCTATTCTTCCTCAATATCAATGCAATCAACCGGACAGGCTGCGGCAGCGTCTTCAATACACTCCTCATCCTCTGAGTATTGCTCATACACATAGGCCTTTTCCGTCTCATCGTCAAAACCGAATACATCGGGGCAAAGCTCAATGCAGCTCTGGCAACCGATACACTCCTCGTCATCCAATGTAACCTTTAACGCCATCCGCAACCTCCTTAAAGTAACACTTTTGACATATCTTGATTTTTCAAGATATGTCCCATAGTTCGAATATTTCTAAAGCGGGCTGACGCCCGCAACCCAAAGGCTATAATCCCCTCCCACAACAGAGGGGATAAGTACCTTGAGACAGATTGATTTCTTGTAAAAAAACAAGAAACCAATCTGTAAGGTACTAACCGCTTCCAAGGGCAAAAACCGAAGACAGGAGCCCCTTATCTCAGGCAAGACGTAACAGCAACCGTTGCTTACTGCTTAATTTTGTTTATATCCGTATTTTCCCTATAATCAACAGAAAAAAACTTTTCTCGTTTCTAAACAACAACACTTTGACCAAGGAGAGGGACCACGACATTGTACCCCGCAGCGCGCAGATACTCGGCAAATGCCAAGGTTTGCTCCTCTTCTCCATGTACCAGAGCGATCTTTTTCACCGTCAAATTGGATTCCTTCAATACCCGCATGAGTTCCAACCGATCCCCGTGAGCACTGAAACCGCCGAGGGTAACTACTCTTGCCTTCAGTGGATACTCCTTATTATAAAAGCGAACCAAGGGCGCCGGACCCTGCCGACCGTCGGCATTATATTTTTCGCCAACTTCCTGTAAATGTCTACCAAAGGTGTTCTGGCCCATATAACCGACAATCAAAACCGTGTTACGCTCATCGTGGATCTTGTGCCGAAGGTGGTGCAACACCCGCCCACCCTCACACATCCCTGATCCGGCAAGAACAATGTGTGATCGCTTGTCGCGGTTCAATGCCATCGATTCCTCTACGCTTTGAATAAATTTCAGTTGAGAAAAATCAAACGGATTCAAACCTCTGTTAAGAAAGGCCTCATGGGTTTCCCGGTCATATGTCTCCGGATGTTCGCCGAAGACATGAGTAATCTGGGTAGCCAGCGGACTGTCCACCCAGACCGGCATAGGCGGAACTTCCCGGGCCAAATAGAGCTCGTGGAGAAAATAGAGCAGTTCCTGGGTTCGGCCGTAGGCGAAAGCTGGAATGATGACTGAGCCGCCCCGGTCAAAGGTGTCAATTAAGGTCTTCTTGAGGAGGGGCTTCATGTCTTGCATCGGGTCGTGTAGCCGGTTGCCGTAGGTGCTTTCCATAATCAACAGATCGATATTGCGATGCTCTTCGGCAAAAACCAGGGTCGGATCTTTGATGATCGGCTTGTTGAAACGTCCTAAATCTCCAGAGTAGAGCACTGTTTTTGTCTGGCCTTCAACTTCATAACATAGAACCGACATGGCAGACCCGAGAATATGCCCAGCCTCATACAAAGTGCAGGTCAAGTCCTTGCCTATGGTTACGGTTTCACCATAGGGAATACCTTGGAAATACCCCAGCGCCTCCTCGACCTCGGACATTGTATACAGGGGAGTTACAATCTCGAGATGGTGCTCTGCCAAGAGTTTCTCGATCGTTTCCGTGCGTAGGTCGTGGTCTCCTGATTTGAGCAGGGACTTGATTTCCTGGAGATCTTCTCCGGAGATGGCGATCTTTCCATCACCGGTTTTTACCTTTGCCAGAAAAACTTTGGCGGTTTTATAATTGAGATAGGAGGCGTCACCTTCCTGGATCTTGGCAGAATCGCGAAGCAAATACTCGCTGGCAGCGGCGGTCGCCCTTGAGCAGAATATCTGCCCTTGGAAGCCATTGCTGGTGACCATAGGTATACGCCCTGAATGGTCAATATGCGCATGGGAAAGGATCATGTTGGTCAAGATTTTCGGATCAACGGGGAGTACCCGGTTCTTTGCCTCCGTTTCCTTGCGCTTGCCCTGGAAGAGGCCGCAATCGAGAAGAATTGTATCGTTGTCGGTTGTCAGGATATGAAACGAACCTGTAACCTCTCGCGTTGCACCGAAAAATGAAACATGCATACTTGCTCCTTGCCCGGGTCTTTCCTTATGGTGCCGCCGCACCCGTCGACGGCACACCGATTTGCCCTAGTACTTAACAAACGACCAGCCAAAACTCAACTGCAATTCCTTTTCTTTTGTAACAGTTGGAAATCACAAAATGAGTGCATCAACACAAACTCTGTAGGTGCGAGGACCGCAATGGCCACACCTGACGATGGAGGAACAGGCTATTTGACGATTTACGGCACTGCACGAAGCGGAAATTTTTGCGAGGGAGTCGGGAAAGCAATCCGCTCTTTGCAGATCGTAAAAATGCAGATATCCACCGGGCTTCAATACCCGGAGTGCATCCGGGAGAAAAGTCCCCGCCATGGTCGGCAGAGGCATTACCACACGATCAAAGGGTTCGCGAAAGGAAGGCATGACCACACTTGCGTCACCTAGCTGCAGACTAATATTACATAATTTTTTGTTGAGTTGCAGATTCTGCAGAGCATACATATGGGCCTCCGGATTCTTTTCAATCCCGACAATACCCCTTGCGCGGCTGAACCGCGAGATAACCAGAGGGTAAGGCGCCACCCCGGAAAAAAGCACAAGAACCGATTCTCCTGGGGTAACAAGGGCGGCAATCCTTCGTCTTTCATTACCGCTTCTAACAGAATAATAGACGCGTTCCGGATTAAGACGCAGGCGAACCCCAAACTCCCTCACCTCAGTCTCTTTTCTATTTTCTCCGGCAAGAATGCAGAGGGGAATGGTTCTGTACTCACCGCCATACAGTCCGGCTCGTTTGGCAACCACCTTTATACTCCGGTTGTTGGCCAATATTGCATTGGCGATCAATTTTTCGTAAGCCTCAAGTGTTTCCGGGACAATGATGATAGCAATGTCGCCCACCACATCATACGAGCTCACGAGTTCTTGCAGTTCTTCTGCGGTCAACACCCCCGACAGGGCATCTTTCAAGCGCAACGCCATTGATGAATCCAGATATAAATAAAAACAGCGTCATGGAAAGTCATTGTTCCATGACGCTGCTGAGGTTGTAACAGAAACGGATGTGGTGTGAAAAGTCAGGAAATCAGAGTTTCACAACGTTTTCTGCGGCTGGACCTTTTTGCCCCTCGACGATATCAAATTTCACTCGCTGTCCTTCTTCAAGGGATCTGAAACCTTCTCCCTTGATAGCCGAGTGATGGACGAAAACATCCTTGCCTCCATCCTGCTGAATGAAACCGAACCCCTTAGAATTATTAAACCATTTCACTGTCCCTTCCGGCATGGCACGACTCCTTTCTGGCAAAATCAAATTTCGACTTTTTGTGGACCAAACAAAAAGTCACCCGAATATCCTTATATACTCGTATTTATAAATATATTTCAAACAAAAAAATGCCTCATCAAAAACTTTTCAAATTCTAGGCAATCAACCGCTTTTAATTATCAGGGAGCCATCGCACCGGTCCGTGGCTAATTACTGCAAGCGATCTGGACAGCTCCCTCCTCATCCTACCGTTATTGGTATGCCAAGCGAACCAATGTGATTAAGTGTGTACACTTTTAGTCCATGCGATTTTCAATTGAAGCTTTGCGTGCCGCCAAGAAAAATACTTTGTTCGGCAAAAGAGGTGTATTGTTGTTGGCAATTAAATTGTGCAAACTAGTCTTGACCAAACAAAACAGAGAGTGCCCATGCGGTACAATAATCTATGCATGGTCATCGCTATTTTTGCTTGCCGGCAACTCAGGTTTTCTCTGAAACCCATGAAATTTTCATGAAAATACTGAACATCGTACACATGCACAGGTTTCCCAGCCGAAGCCATTTCTAGAAAACCAGCCTTATGTCAACTTAAAGATGAGGATGTCACTTGCCAGTTTTGTCCATATTGCACAATCATTTTCGAAATGTTACCGGAAAAGCAGACGCTTGTCGCACCTTCCAATTGCACTTCAACAACAATTGAGGTTGATTTAATGGCTGCTTTATGATTATTTAAACGTAAAAAATCGCTAGCAATAAAATATTTTTTGCCTTTTAAAATCAATGGTTTTTACACTCGGAGGGAAAAATGTTTAAGATCGTAAAACGTGAAGAAATGTCACAAGGTACCGTTATCCTCAATGAAATTGAGGCGCCTTTGATTGCCAAAAAAGCTAAGCCCGGACAATTTGTCATTCTAAAGGCCAATGAAACGGGTGAGCGAATCCCTCTCACCATGGCTGAGACCAATCCGACCAAGGGCACAATCACCATAATTTATATGGTTGTCGGAAAATCAACTGCCCTATTCCGAGATCTGAAGGTCGGTGAAGGTTACCAGGACGTCATAGGACCCTTGGGCAAGGCCACCCATCTTGAAAAAGTCGGCAAGGTAGTTTGCGTTGGCGGCGGCACGGGAGTCGCGGTCCTCCATCCTATCACCCGCGGCTTAAAAGAGGTTGGCAACGACGTAACCTGTATTATCGGTGCCCGCAACAAAGGTTTGCTGATCATGGAAGAGCACATGAAAGCCGCCTCCCATGATTTGCGGATTTGTACCGATGACGGTTCCTACGGCCACCATGGCTTTGTCACCGAGGTCCTGAAAGATGTGCTTAAAGGAGGCGACATCAAATTGGTTGTGGCAATCGGCCCGGTTCCTATGATGAAGGCAGTCAGCAACATAACCAAAGAGTTTAACGTTGAAACCATGGTGAGTCTCAATCCGATTATGGTCGACGGAACCGGAATGTGCGGCGGCTGCCGGGTCACCGTTGGCGGACAAACAAAATTCGCCTGCGTTGACGGACCCGAATTTGATGGGCACCAAGTCGATTACGACGAACTCATACTCCGCCTCCGAGCATATCAGGAAGAGGAACGAAAATGTCATAATGACTACTGCACCATCCGCGACGCAAAATAGCCGTCGGGCCTCTTGTATCTCGCCAACCTTGTTAATTGAGTGATATTTACTCTCGTGGAATCGATTTTATTCGGAGGAAAACATGTCAGAAGCAGCAGGTAAAAAAGCGCAAATCGGAAGAGTTGCTATGCCCGAGCAGGATGCGAAAATCAGGGCCCGCAACTTCCTTGAAGTACCTACCGGTTACACCGTCAAAATGGCCCAGGAAGAGGCATCAAGATGCCTGCAATGCAAAAAACCCGGCTGCGTTGATGGTTGCCCAGTTGGCGTCGATATCCCCGGCTTCATCGACCTTATCTCTCACGGAGACATGACCGGTGCCATCCGCAACCTCTGGGGCAAAAATGCCCTACCCGCCGTTTGCGGCCGAGTCTGCCCCCAGGAGGTTCAATGTGAAGGAAAATGTATTGTCGGCAAAAAAGGTGAGCCCGTAGCCATTGGCAACCTCGAACGATTTTGCGCTGACTACGAGCGTGAACACGGCACCGGTGAATTGCCGCCAAGGGCTGTTACTACCGGAAAAAGAGTGGCCGTTGTCGGCTCTGGACCATCCGGTCTCACCGTTGCCGGCGATCTCATCATCAAAGGCCACGATGTTACAATCTTTGAGGCCTTTCATAAACCGGGAGGCGTTCTCGTATACGGTATCCCTGAATTTCGCCTGCCGAAAGCCATTGTCGCCCAAGAAGTTAATTTTCTTGAAAGATTGGGAGTCAATGTACAATGCAACGCTGTTGTCGGCAGAACGGTTTCCCTCGATGAGCTCTTCGCAGAGGGGTATGATGCGATCTATGTCGGAGTCGGTGCCGGATTACCAAAATTCATGAATATTCCTGGCGAAAACTTTGTCGGCATCCTCTCAGCCAACGAATACCTCACCCGTGCTAATCTCATGAAGGCATACAAATATCCGGAAGTCGACACCCCCATTCCCCTCGGCAAAAATGTTGTCGTTCTCGGAGCCGGAAACGTAGCAATGGACTCGGCCCGCACGGCAATGCGCCTCGGTGCAGACAGCGTCAAGGTCGTTTATCGACGCTCCCGCGATGAAATGCCGGCACGTTCCGCCGAAATCCATCATGCCGAAGAAGAGGGCATTGAACTCTTCCTGCTCACCAACCCGACCCGTTATCTAGGCAATGAAAACGGCAGGCTCACCGGCATGGAATGTTTACGCATGGAACTTGGCGAGCCTGATGCCTCAGGCAGACGACGTCCGGTTGCCATTAAGGGTTCGGAGTTCGAAATCGCCTGCGATCTGTGTATTGTTGCCGTAGGTTCCGGCGCTAACCCGCTGCTTACCAGTGAAACCCCAGACATGAAGCTCAACAAATGGGGCAACGTCCAGGCCGACGAGAAAAACGGCAAAACCACCAAGCCAGGGGTTTGGGCCGGCGGCGATATAGTAACCGGAGCGGCAACCGTCATTCTCGCCATGGGCGCCGGACGAGCGGCAGCGAACTCCATCCATGACTATCTGACCCTCGGTTGGTAGAGAAATCTCGTTTTTTCATCTGTTTTTCCTTGAACCCCTTGTCGGCCGGAGAGTGCCGACAAGGGGTTTCTTATCGGATCATAATCAATAGGTTGAAAAAACTGTTTTGGGCCAACAAAGATTTCATGGGGTACAGCTCCATTGTCCTTGCACGTAATTTAAATGTGCCTTTTGTGCTTACTGTACGATAACAATGTTTATTTATTGTCCAATACTACATCTCAAGAGAGCCTACAGCGTCGTATCTAGCTACTATTGTTAATATATACCGAATTCGCCGGTGTTCTGTCCATTGTGCAGTGGTTAACGCACAATGAGCCAACCTACCCTTGGGTCGAGACACAAAGCACAACGCGCACATTGTTGTAGTTTTTTTGCACAAATTTGCTGTCAATCCTTCGCGTAAGTTGTTGTTTGATAAGGAAAAATATTTTCTTGACAGAAATCAGAGCCGACTGTTAATGAATGGTTGTTCATAATTGTCTCCGGTCTGGTGTGAGCGCTTTGGTGATCACACCGGGATGAATAAATGCAGCGAAAAAGGGGAAAAGATGTCAACGGAACTGATTCTCTCGGCGGCGGCTTTAATCGGCATTGCCGCGCTTGTTCCCTGTTTGATGGTCATGACAGCGGTTTTAGGCCCCCGGTCCAAGGGAAAGATCAAAAATGAAGCATATGAGAGTGGCGTAGGCCCTGTTATCGGGACCGTTGATCAGAAGTTCAGTGTCAAGTTTTATCTCTTGGCAATTCTCTTTTTGATTTTCGACATTGAGGCGGTTTTTATGTACCCATGGGCGGTCTGCGTCCGTGAACTGGGTTGGTTCGGCTTTACCGAGATGGTAGTTTTTATGCTGCTCCTTCTCACTGGACTCGTATACATTCTCAAGAAGGGGGTGCTCAATTGGCGTTAGGATTGGAAGCTAGTCTCGGCAATACGGTTATCACCACCAAGCTTGATGCGGTTATCAACTGGGGTAGGCAATATTCTCTGTGGCCATTCATTTTTGGAACTGCCTGCTGCGCCATCGAATTCATGAGTGCGGCGGCAAGCCAGCATGACATCTCTCGTTTTGGCGCAGAGGTCGTCCGGTTTTCGCCCCGCCAGGCTGATCTTCTCTTGGTCTGCGGCACCATTAGTTACAAACAGGCGCCGATCCTGAAGCGCATCTACGAACAGATGCCATTGCCCAAGTGGGTTGTCGCCATGGGGGCCTGTGCAAGTTCCGGCGGGATATATGATAACTATTGTACGGTGCAGGGCATAGACACCATTATTCCTGTTGACCTTTATATCTCGGGCTGTCCGCCAAGGCCGGAAGCGGTTCTGGATGCACTGATAAAAATCCAGGAACAAATTCGCGGCGAAAGCTTACTGATAGACCGCCACAATGACTTTAAAGGGATTCTCGACTGATATGAATGCGACGGCTCTAGAAAAAATTAAGGCCGCGTTTCCAGACACCATCTGCACGACGGTTCTGGATTCAGTGGTTGTTGAAGTTCAGCCCGAAAACCTGGAGAGCACGCTTTCTCGGTTAAAAAATGATCCGGCCTTCAACTGTGGCCTGCTGCTTGATGTCACCGGCATCGATTACCTGGATTACCCGACTCCTCAGAAATTCAGGTTCCATGTGGTGTATACCCTGCGAAATTGGCGAGACAACCTTCTCGTCCAGGTGCGCACCGGGGTGCCCGATCCACAGGCAGGCATCGCTACCGCCACCCATTTATGGGGTTCGGCGAACTGGGGGGAGAGAGAGGTCTTCGATCAATACGGCATACGGTTCGATGGCCACCCCGATTTGAGAAGAATACTCAATCATTGGCAGTTTGTGGGCCATCCGCTACGCAAGGACTACCCTATCGAAAAGGGTCAGATCTGCTACGAGACAGACCGTCTTGAAAACGAGATCAGGGCTCGCCTCTTTGAAAACGGTATTGATGAAACCACCATGAAGGACATCAATACCGAGATTATGTTCCTGAACCTCGGCCCTTCCCATCCTGCCACACACGGGGCTATCAGGATCCTCACCGCGCTTGACGGCGAAACCATCCTGGCGAACGTCAACGAGATCGGCTACCTGCACCGCGGCTTTGAGAAAACGGCGGAAAACAGGACCTATAACCAGATCATTCCGCTGACCGACCGGCTCAATTACTGTTCTTCGATGATCAACAATATCGCCTACGCCAAAGCCGTTGAAGCCTGGCTTGGGGTGACGATCACCGAACGGGCCCAATTCATGCGGGTGGTGCTCACCGAATTCTACCGGGTTCTCGACCATCTGGTCTGTCTTGCTGCCGCCCTGGTCGACATGGGTGGTTTGACCAACTACTGGTACCTCTATAACGAGAAAGAGGCTGCCTACGACCTTATCAGCCGCCTCACCGGTGCCCGTCTCACCAGTTCTTTTACCAGGATTGGCGGCATGTATCGTGATTTTTATGAGGGCTGGGAGAAAGATCTGGAACTGCAGCTTCGAGGCATAGAAAAGGGTATCGACGACGCACTGAAACTGGTCGAAACCAACCGCATCGTCCATGACCGGACACAGGGCGTCTGTGTTGTCTCGGCGGAAACCGCTCTCAGCTATGGCTTTACCGGCCCGGTCCTGAGAGCAAGCGGTGTCCCCTTTGACATGCGCAAAGACGCCCCTTACTACAATTACCAATCCTTCGACTTCGAGGTTCCCGTCGGCACTAATGGCGATATCTACGACCGCTTTATGATTCGCTTTTTTGAAATGGCTCAATCGATCCGCATCATTCGTCAAGCCATGAAACATATCCCGGGAGGGCCAGTCAACGTCAAAGATTCCCATGTCTGTCTGCCGCCAAAAACTCAAGTCTATAACAACATCGAAGGGTTGGCCAACCACTTCAAACTGATTTTTGAGGGAGTGAAGGTGTCGGCTGGTGAATGGTATGACTCCTTTGAGGCCGCAAACGGCGAACTGGGCTTCCATTTTGTCTCCGACGGATCAGGACAACCCTACAAACTCAAAGTGCGACCGCCGTGTTTCTATACCATGGGAGGTTTTCATAAAATGGTTGAAGGTAATATGATAGCAGACGCCGTCATCAACCTCAGTTGTATCAATATAATAGGCGGGGAGTTGGACAGATGAGCGACCGTTCACAACTGATATCAACAGGAAAACCCTTCCAGTATGACCAGGAAAGGGATGCTGAATTCGAGAGGCTCATCAAACGCTACCCCACCCGAGAGTCGATGATTCTTCCCTCCCTCTGGCTGATTCAGGAACAGGAAGGGTGGATAAGTCAGGAAGCGATAGCCTACGTTGCTGACCGGATCGGCACCTTCGCCAGCAAGGTATATGAAGCGGTAACCTTCTACACCATGTACCAGCTGCACCCTATGGGCAGAAACCACCTCTGTGTCTGCCGCACCCTGTCCTGCTGGCTGCGCGGCAAACAGGAAATCATTGATTACCTGAAAAACGACATCGGCATCACCCCCGGGCAAATCAGCGAGGATGGCCGTTTCAGTCTGGAAGAGGTTGAATGCTTGGGTCACTGCGGTACCGCCCCGGTTGTCCAGGTCAATGGCGAATTCCACGAGGACATGAACGTGGACAAGCTGAAAGCGCTGTTGGCCACATTGAAATAAGGAGGCGGACCGATGGAAGTCAAAATTCTCAGTGCCAAGTTTGATATCAAGGACGCCAACAAAATTGCCGTAGCCAAATCCCTCGGCGCCTATGCAACTCTTAGCAAGCTCTTTGCCACAAAACCCGAAGAGGTCATCGACGAGGTGAAAAAAAGCGGGCTACGCGGCAGAGGTGGAGCCGGCTTTCCGGCCGGGGTAAAGTGGGGTTTTCTCCCCAAGAATACCGGCAAACCCATATATCTGGCGGTAAACTCCGACGAATCGGAACCTGCCACTTTCAAGGATCGCTATATCCTCGTCAAAGATCCGCACATGCTCATCGAAGGCATAATTATCTGCAGTTATGCCATCGGCTGCCATGACGCCTATATCTACATTCGCGGCGAATATACCACCCAGGTGAAGGTGCTGCAGGCGGCAATCGATGAGGCCTATGCAGAAGGGTTCCTCGGCGACAGTGTCGCCGGCCATGATTTCAAACTGAATGTCACCGTCCATCGTGGCGCCGGCGCCTATGTCTGCGGCGAAGAGACGGCACTTCTCGAATCCATCGAAGGAAAAAAGGGTCAGCCGCGCAGCAAGCCGCCGTTTCCAGCCGTTGCCGGTCTTTATGGCTGCCCGACGATCATCAACAATGTCCAGACCATTGCTTCGCTTCCTTTTATCCTTTCCAACGGCGCTGATGCTTACAAGGCTTACGGCACGGAGAAAAGCCCCGGCACCCACCTGTTTGGCATCTCCGGCCATGTCGAAAAACCAGGCATGTACGAACTGCCTCTTGGCTTGCCGATCCTTGAGGTCATTGATAAGGTGGCGGGTGGAGTGTGGAAGGGCAGAAAATTGAAGGGCATCATCCCCGGCGGGAGTTCGACCCCGGTTCTTCTGCCTGACGAGGCCAAAGATGTAACACTTGATTACGAATCGATGGCCACCCACAAGACCATGTTCGGGTCTGGCGGCATCGTCGTCCTCGACGAAACGGTTGATATTGTGGCATTGGTGAAAAATCTCATCGACTTTTATCATCACGAATCCTGCGGCCAATGCACCCCCTGCCGCGAAGGCCTTGGCTGGATGCTGAAGATTATCAAAAAAATACTCCGGCGTGAAGGCAGCATGGACGATGTGCTCCTGCTGCGCGAGCTCTGCGACAACATCGAGATGAAAACAGTCTGCGTACTCTCTGCTGCATGTACCATGCCGGTGCGCAGCTATCTGGATAAGTTCAGGCACGAGTTTGAGGCGTATGTTCAAGGCGCTTCTTTGGCACAAGTGAAACAGGAATAGGGCACCCCATGGCTGATACGATTAAGCTTTTTGTGAACGGAGTTGAGGTCGAGGTCGAAGCGGGGAAAAACCTCATCGACGCCATCGGTGCCGTCGGCATCGAGATTCCGCACCTCTGCTACCACCCGGCACTTGGCGCCGACGGCAACTGCCGTATGTGTCTGGTCGGTATAGAAGACGGCAGGCCGCCGCTGGTTCCGGCCTGCAAGACCCCGGCCCAAGAGGGAATGAAGGTGTTGCTTGACGCCGCGCATATCAAAAAAATCCAGCGCGATGTCATGGAACTCGAGCTGATTAATCATCCCACCGACTGCCCGATCTGCGATCAGGCCGGAGAATGCAAACTGCAGGATTATTATATGACCTACGGCCGGCCGGAGAGTCGGATGACCGTGCCGCAGGTGCAGAAAAGCAAAAAACTCGATTTTGGCTGCGGCGTCGTCCACGATCAGGAACGCTGTGTGACCTGCGGCAGGTGCGTCCGCTTCTGTCGGGAGATCACCAAAACCGGGGAACTCGGCATTATCAATCGAACCGATGATGCCCGGGTAAACATCTTTCCCGGTCGGCCGATTAATAACCGTTATGCCCTGAATGTCGTCGATCTTTGTCCGGTCGGTGCCATGACCAGCCAGGATTTCCGCTTTAAGCAGCGGGTCTGGTTCCTGAAAAAGGCCCCGGGTATCTGTCACGGTTGTGCCAAGGGTTGCAACATCACCATTGAGCATAACCGGGAAAAATACCAGGATGACATCATCTATCGCTTCCGGCCACGCCTAAACCTGCAGGTCAACGGCTATTTCATGTGCGACGACGGACGCCTCAGTTACCGGCAGGAAAATGAAGGGCGCTTGCTTGAAGCACGACTGAGCAGCCAGATTCGCTCTCTAGAGGTTGTGCTTGCCGCCTGCACCAGGGAGATTGAACAGGCTGGAAAAATTGCTATTCTTCTCTCCCCCAATTGCTCGCTGGAACAAATGGTTGCGGTCAAGGCCCTGGCCACAAAACTTCAGGCCTCACTCTCCGGCTTCAGTGCCGGTTATATTAAAGAAGGCGACGGAGACGGTTTTCTTATAGAAGATGACAAGTCGGCAAATCGAACAGGGCTTACCCTGCTTGGCATCGATTGCAGCAAGGATTACTTTGAAAAGGCCGTGCGGGACGCACAGCTTCTGATCAATTTCAATAGCGACCTCACCCGCAGCTATAGCGATGCTCAATTAAAAAAACTCCTCAAAGAAACCAAGGTCATCATCGCTGCCACCCACGATGACCGTCTTTCGACAATGGCCGATATCGCCATACCGGTGGCTACTTCCAGTGAATACGCCGGAAGCGTCATAAATTGTAACGGCATCCTGCAAACATTTGCCGGGGCGGTAGCGAGGAACCATAAACCTGCCGACATAGGGGAAATTGCCTTAAAACTTGGCAGCCCCCTACAAAGCCGTGCAGAACAATTTGCAGAACTCAGGAAATACCTCAGTGTCCTCAAAGACTTTGAAGCTGATACGGTCCCAGCCGAGGGATTGAAATTAAATGAGAATGAGGCTGCCAATGTCACCGCTTGATATTTTTATGACTGTCGCAAGAGTTGCCTTCGCCGCCTTTGTCCCGCTCTGCTTCATTGCCGTCTGCGTGTGGATGGAGCGGAGGGGGGCCGGCTATTTTCAGGATCGATCCGGCCCAAACCGCGCCAATATTTTTGGCTTTCGGGCTGCCGGATTGGTGCAAAACCTCGCCGATGCAGCCAAGCTTTTCTTCAAGGAAGATGTTATTTCCGGCCATATCAAACACAAGTTCTATTTTGTTCTGGCTCCAGTGATTGTTTTCTTCACCGCCCTGGTATCCTTTGCCGTGGTGCCCTTTGCCGATACCCTGGTGCTCGGCGGAAAGAGTTATATCATGCAAGGTATCCCTCTTGACCTTGGTATTCTCTGGTTTTTGTCCTTTGTCGGATTCGGTGTTTACGGCATTATTCTCGCCGGTTGGTCGTCAACTAATAAATTCGGTGTCCTCGGCGCCCTTCGCTCGGCGGCACAGGTTATCAGCTACGAGATACCCATGGGGATGGCGATCGTCAGCCTGCTCGTCGTCTACGGCACGGTAAATCTCAACGAAATTGCTCAATTCCAAGGAAAGCTCCTTTTCGGATTCATCCCCATGTGGGGTGCTGTGCTGCAGCCTATAGGAATGGTCATCTTCATTATTGCCGCCTTCGCCGAGACCAACCGGACCCCTTTTGATCTCGCCGAGGGTGAAAGCGAGCTGGTCGCCGGCTTCCATGTCGAATACAGCGCCATGAAGTTTGCGATCTTTTTCATGGGTGAATACGTTGCCATGTTCGCGTCGAGTGCCATGATCGTCACTCTCTTTTTCGGAGGTTACCAGGTTCCGTTTCTCTCCACCGCCACTCTTGTCAGCCAGGCCAAGCCGGTTGCCTTCCTGCTGATGGTCATTATCCCGGTCGTCATGTACTATTTCACCGGGTGGATCAGAAGGAGTAACGTCAGCCACTATCCTCGGGAAAACGATCCGCGGGTGTTCGAGGCTACTGTCTACATCAAATGTTTTTGGGGTCTGGTTATCATCCTGGAGGTGCTGCTGCTGGCCATTCTTTTTTCTGCCTCGGGCGGTGCGACTGCGCATATTTTCGTTGTGTTATTACAGGTTTGCACATTCCTTCTAAAAATCACCATGATGATTTTCGTTTATATATGGGTACGCTGGACCTTGCCCCGTTTTCGCTATGACCAGCTACAGAAATTGGGATGGCAGATGCTCCTACCATTGGCACTTCTGAATATTTTCATTACAAGCGCCTTTGTCGTGGCGTTGAGCTAACCCCTTTAAGCGGGATACGTACCTTCACGAAATGCATTTTAAAAACCATGAAATGAATTTCTCAGGTGCTAAAGGAGAGGATGACATGGGTGCCAAAGTAAAAACAATGGACCGGAAGGGCGCGAGTTTTCAGGAACGCCTCTATCTGATTGAGATTTTCAAAGGGATGGCCACTACCTTCGGCCATTTCTTTAGAAACCTTCTCGATAACAGAAAACTTTACGTCCGCCACTACCCTGAAGTGCAGCCGGAAATTCCGGCGGGCTGGCGTGGCCGGCATCGTCTTACAGCCCATGCCGACGGAACAGTTAAATGTGTCGCCTGCTTTATGTGCCAAACCAATTGTCCGGCAAACTGCATCATCATTGAAGCCGGCGAGCGACTGGATGGCAAGACCGAGAAAATGCCGGTGAAATTCACGATCGATCTGCTGGAATGCATATACTGCGGCTACTGTGTCGAAGCTTGTCCCTTGGACGCAATCCGCATGGATACCGGAATTTTCTCGGTTACCGGCAACAACAGGGAATCCTTCGTCTTGGGCCTTCCGGAGTTGTTGGAAACCCCGGGAGCCTATTCCGAAGAAGATTACAAAAAAGGGGGCGCTTGATATCATGTTTGCCGAGGCTTTATTTTTCGGGTTTGCTGTGCTGTCGGTTCTAGGCGCTATTGGGCTGTTGCTCTTTCGCCATCCGATGAACGGGGCGATGAGTCTTGTGGTGACCATGATCTCCTTGGCCGGGCTGTATGCCCTCCTATCCGCCAAGCTGATCTTTGCTCTGCAGCTTATTGTCTACGCCGGGGCTATCATGTCTCTGGTCCTCTTCATTATCATGTTTCTCAACATTCAAGAAAGTGATCTGCCGGCGGAGAAAGGCCGATGGCTGTATCAGCTGGGGGGGATAATCGTCATCATCCCCATTGCCTCTTTTCTTATTAAAATTGTCAAAAGTATTCCCGGCAGCCAAGCGACAATCGTCGGCAGTGGTTTTGGCGGGGTAAAAGAGGTGGGACTGGTGCTTTTTCAGGACTGGTTGCTGCCCTTTGAAATAGTATCAATTCTCCTGCTGGTAGCGCTCGTCGGAGCGGTGGTGTTGGCAGGTAAGAGGAGGATGGGAAAGTGATTCAGGATTATCTCATACTTAGTGTCATTCTCTTTTGTCTGGGAATTCTCGGGGTTATCACCAGGCGGAATGTATTCTCGGTTTTCATGTCCATAGAGCTCATGCTTAATGCGGCAAATCTTGCTTTCATAGCCTTTTCACGACTGCATGAGAGCATGGATGGCCATGTTCTAGCAATGATGGTGATGGCCGTAGCGGCTGCTGAAGCGGCACTGGCTCTTGCCGTCGTCATTCTCCTGCACAAGCACAAGAGTAAGCTGGACACTAACATATTCAGCCTGTTAAAAGGGTGATTTCATGGAACATACAGTCACATATCTAGGTTTTATACCCCTCTTGCCGCTGATCGGAGCGGTGGTCATTGGTCTTCTGCACATGTTCACGTGCAAGAGAACCCCACTGCCGGAAATATTTTATGGCGCCTTGGCCTGCGTCGGTCCGGTCTTGTCCTTCTTCCTGGCTCTGGTGGTTTTTTTCCAATTAAAAGGGCTGCCTGCCGAAGAGCGCTTTCTCACCCATAACGTCTTTACCTGGTTTGCCGTCGGCGATCTCCATGTCGACATGGGATTTCTCGCCGATCCGCTCAGCTCGCTGATGCTCCTCTTCGTTACCTTTATCGGTTCACTGATCCACATCTATTCGATCGGTTATATGGCGGGTGACGAGAATTTCGGTAAATTCTTCTCCTACCTCAACCTCTTTCTTGGGTCGATGCTCATACTCGTTCTCGGCAGCGGCCCGGTGGTTATGTTCGTCGGCTGGGAGGGAGTTGGTCTCTGCTCCTATCTGCTTATCAGCTTTTATAGCAAGGAAACCGACAATGTCCTGGCCGGCAACAAGGCATTTATCGTCAACCGCATCGGCGACCTCGGCTTTGTTCTCGGCATGTCCTTTCTCTTCTGGGCCATCGGTGCTTCAGGTTTTGATTATCTTTCCTTGAAAGCCAATGTCGCAAGCATTCCGCCAGGTGTTGGCTTGGCCGTCTGTCTCTTGCTCTTTATCGGTGCCTGCGGCAAATCGGCACAGATTCCGCTATATGTCTGGCTACCCGATGCCATGGCCGGCCCGACGCCTGTTTCCGCCCTCATCCATGCGGCGACCATGGTAACCGCCGGTGTGTATATGGTGGCCAGGTTTAGTTTTCTCTACGCCCATTATCCGGTGGCCGGCTCGGTGGTAGCCTGGGTCGGCATCCTGACCGCCCTCTTGGCCGCGATCTTTGGCATGTTTCAAAAGGACATCAAAAAAATCCTTGCCTATTCGACCGTCAGCCAGCTCGGCTACATGTTTGCCGGGGTTGGTGTAGCTGCTTATTCGGCAGGTATTTTCCATGTCTTCACCCACGCCTTCTTTAAAGCCCTGCTCTTTCTTGGCGCCGGTTCGGTTATCTACGCTCTGCACCATGAGCAGGATATCTGGAAGATGGGCGGATTAAAGGATAAACTGCCCAGAACCTACTGGACAATGCTGGTCGGTGCCTTCGCTCTTTCCGGTTGTCCACCATTTTCCGGGTTTTTCAGTAAAGACGAGATACTTTTTTCAGCGCTGGCAACAGGCCATACCGGGATCTGGTTGATCGGAGTATTGGTAGCCGGAATGACCGCCTACTATACTTTCCGCATGATCTTCCTGGTGTTTCACGGCACGCCACGAGTACAAGAGTCATTTGACCATGCCCACGAACCGCCAGCTGTTATGACCGTTCCGTTGATCATTCTCGCTGTCGGCGCCTTGTTTACCGGATTTCTCAATCTGCCCGGTATCTTCGGCGGCAATCTGAATGTTTCCCATTGGCTGGCACCAAGTCTTAGCGAACTGCATCCACACGTCAGTGTCTGGATTGAACTGCTTGCCATTACTACCAGTGTCGCTGCGTTTGCTATCGGTATAACCTTTGCTTTCAAAAAATTCGGACAGGGGGCAACAGAGCCGGAATTTATCGGCTTTGCAAAAATCGCTTATCGCAAATTCTATGTTGACGAGATCTATAATGCTGTTTTTGTCCAGCCCTACAAGGCATTCGGATCAATCATCTCAAAATTCCTCGAACCGAATGTCACCGATATCCATATCAAGCTCTGTGCTTGGCTATACCAGAAGGCCGGAACCGCCTTCAAGGTCTTTCAGGTTGGGTATGTGCGGATCTACGCGATCTATATGGTCATCGGGCTGAGTCTTATGAGCCTTTTCTTATCTCAAACGATCAAATAGGTAAGGTGTAAGAATGTTTGAATATGCCCTTTCAGTCATGATCTTTCTGCCAATCCTTGCGGGATTGGCTCTTTTTCTCTTCCCTTTCAGCGGCGGTGCCTCGCGAATTACCGGCTTTATCGTTTCCATCATTATTCTGTTCCTCGGCGTCGAACTCTTTCTCGGGTTTAGCGGCAGTACAGGGGCAATGGAGTACGCCGAGAGCAGGGCCTGGATCGAGTCTCTGGGCATTCGCTACAGCCTGGGCGTTGACGGCATAAGCCTTCTCGTCCTTATGGCAGGAGCAATCCTTTTTCCCATGGTCTTCACCGTTTTTTCGACACGAACCAAAGGCTTCTATGCCAATCTTCTTATTACTCAGGGTGCAATGATTGGCGCAATCTGCGCAACCGACATGGTGCTTTTCTACATCTTCTGGGAGATCATGCTGCTCCCGATTTTCTTCATGATCGGCATCTATGGGGGACCGAATCGTTTGCCGGCAACCCTGAAAATCACCCTCTACACCATCTCCGGTTCGCTGCTTATGCTTGCCGGTATCGTGTATGTAGGTGTTGCCTACCATAACCAATTCGGCGGGTGGACTTTTGACATCGTCGAACTCAGCAAACTTCAGTTGGGTGGCGGCTTCGCCGTCCTGGCCTTCTTTTTGTTTATGATCGCCTTTGCCATCAAGATCCCCCTTTTCCCCTTTCATACCTGGCTACCGGACGCCTATACCGAGGCACCGAATTCAACCACCTTTGTCCTCTCGGCGATTATGGCCAAGATCGGGGTCTATGGAGTTATTCGTTTTGTTGTGCCGGTTTTTGAAATTGAATTGGCACGTTTTGCGATACTCCTGTCACTTTCCGGAGTAGTCGGCATGATGTACTGCGGACTTGCGGCAATTGCCCAAAAGGACATGAAGCGCATGCTGGCCTTTTCCTCCGCCTCGCATATGGGCATCATTGCCCTTGGGGTCTTCTGCATGAATGTGCAGGCCTTGACCGGCTGTCTGTTTCAAATCGCCGCCCACGCCACCAGCACCGGCGTACTCTTTCTCTTTGTCGGCCTGATGGAAGAGCGGATGCAGACTCGAAATATTGCCGATTTTGGTGGTATTGCTTATCGAGCGCCGATCTTTGCAACTTTTTTTGCCATCGCCATGCTCGCCTCGGTCGGTTTGCCGGGAACCAGTGGTTTCATCGGTGAGTTTCTCATCATCCTCGGCGCCATCAAATTCAGCGGCTTTATCGGTTTTCTTGCCGGCACCTCGCTGATCATCGGGGTCTGTTATATGCTGTGGATGTTCCAACGGGTTTTCTTCGAAAAACCAAATGAACGTACTGAGAACTTTAAAGATCTTTCAATCTCCGAGGCACTGACCTTTCTCCCGGTCATCCTGCTCATTCTGGCCATGGGGATTTTCCCCCAGCCTTTCATCAAAAAGATTGCACCCACCGCCCAGTTGCATATTGCAGAAACCTCAATCATTATAGCCAAAAATCAGCTTGCTGGCACAACACTTCCGATTGCATCAGACACTCATCAAAAGAATTAAGGCAGGGTACCCATTATGAACGATTTTTTGTCATTGCTCCCTCTTCTCATCGTAAGCTCTGGGGCCATCCTCTTGATGCTTCTCGCCGCTTTTGAAAAAAGCCGCTTGGAGACAGCGGCCTACATGAGTATGGGATTTTTCGCCGTGGCTTTTTTTGTGCAACTCCTGGTCGGCTGCGGTCCAGCAACGGCTGTCTTTGCTGGTGTCTTCAACGGTATGCTGGTTGCGAGCACCTTCACGCAGGCGGCTGGTTTGATTATCCTCGCCTGCGGGTTTTTTACCGCCATGACCACCCATAGCTACTTCAAGGTCAATCCATTTTGCACTTTGGAATTTTATGCAATCATGATGTTTGGCGCCTGCGGCATGCTCCTCCTCACCTTGTCCCAAGAGCTTATCACCAGCTTTATCGCCCTGGAGATAATGTCACTGGCCATTTACGTCCTCGTCGGCTACGATCGATCAAATATTAAGGCCGCGGAAGCCGTTTTAAAATATCTCATGCTCGGGGCCTTTGCCGGAGCCTTTTTCACCATGGGCACAGCACTTATCTATGGCGGGGTAAAGAGTACCAAGTTTATCGAAATCGGTGCTTTTTGTGCGGCCAATTCGGCGACTGCACCGCTCATCATCGGAGGTACTTTTTTCATTTTCGTAGCACTTCTCTTCAAGGCCGCTGCTTTCCCCTTCCATGCCTGGGTTATTGATGTCTACGATGGGGCCTCGACCCCGGTTACCGGTTTTATGGCAACCGCCCTGAAAACCGCGATTTTCACCGTCTTTGCCAACTTTCTCGCACAAAACAGCGGATTACACGGCAGTTGGGTAACATTTCTCTTTTATATTTCCGTCCTTACCATGTTCGGCGGCAACCTGATAGCCATTGGCCAAAGCAATTTGAAAAGGATGCTGGCCGCCTCCGGTATCGTCCATTCCGGCTATCTGCTCATTGCCCTGGTTGCCATCAGCAGCGAGCATTTCACCGGCAGCGTCATCGCCTATTACCTGGCTGCTTATGCCGCCGGAACTCTTGGAATGTTCGCCGCCCTATCTTACCTTGGCGGTGAAGGTGAGAAACGCTGCACCTTTGATGACTTCAAAGGCCTTGCCAAGGTTCGGCCTTACTCGGCGGCGGCAATCACCGTTTTTCTCCTCTCCATGGCCGGCATTCCTCCGACTGCCGGTTTTATGGGAAAATTCTATGTAATCACCAGTGCCATATCGGCAAATCAGATGGCCCTTGCGGTACTTGGAATCGTCAGCAGTATCCTGTCGATGTGGTACTACCTGCGGCTGATCATTAATATGTATTTCCACGAAGCCCAGGACAATTTTGAGACAAAGGGATCGGTTTTTGCGACTGCCTGTACCTTCATTCTGGTGTTCTGTGTGTTCGCCATTGGCATTTATCCTATCGTCATTTAAATTGAAACGGTAACATTCGGCACTGAGCAACTGTTTTCCTGCTCACAGATTCCAAATCGGGAGCCCACCAAATGAAAGTTAAAGATATTCTCGCAGCAAAAGGAAATCGGGTTGTCACCATTGAGAAAAGTACCAGCGTTATTGACGCCATGTTGATTTTTTCGGCAAATCGCATCGGCTCCCTGCTGATAGTTGATAAAGACAACACTATCCTCGGCATCATCGGAGCTCGCGATGTCTTGATGGCGGTGGTCAATCATCTTGAAAAAATCAAGACAATGACCGTTGAGGAGATTATGACTACCAATCTGATAGTCGGCACCGAAGACGACCATGTTGACTATATCCTGGCGGTCATGACGGAGAACAGAATACGCCACATTCCCATTATGAACGGCAAGGAACTCAAGGGGATGGTCTCGATCGGTGATGTGGTCAAAGCTCTGCTCAAGGAAAAGGACGTGGAAAATCGGTATCTCAAGGATTATATCGCCGACAAGTATCCGCGTTAAAAGTTACTGGCAGTGCCTTATCCCCTGCCCTCATAAGATAAAGATACTTTCTCCTACGCTCAATCTCAGAAAGTATCTTCATCTTCACCCGCCGGAAAAACCGAGCAAATCGGTTTCTATCTATTCCTTCTACATAAATCTCAATCCGGTAAACAGATGATTCCCTCTTTTTCCCTCGGCGCCCCATCGCGCATTGTTTTCGGCTCGGGTAACCTGGCAAAACTTGAAGATGCTCTCCTGTCCTTCGGCTCCCGACCCTTGCTTGTACTTGGGAGGACCTCTTTCACCAAAACCAAGGGCTTCGCCGCTCTGCACGAAATCTTTGACAAACTCGCCATCGCGGCGAAAACCATCCATGTCGCAAGCGAACCTTCGCCGGAAATGATCGACACTGTCGTGGCCGACCGGCGATACGCGGCTATCGACATGGTCATAAGCATCGGTGGCGGCAGCACCCTTGATGCCGGAAAAGCCATCGCAGCCATGCTGGTTGAAGGTGGTAGCGTGAAGCGGTTTCTCGAAGGTGTCGGCACAAAAACACCAAGCGGAAAAAAACTGCCGTTTATCGCCATTCCAACAACATCGGGCACCGGCAGCGAAGCTACCAGCAACGCCGTCCTCAGTTCCGTCGGCAGCGGAGGCTTTAAGAGATCCCTGCGACACAACAACTATTTTCCCAACCTCGCTTTGATCGATCCACTCCTGACCCTGTCCTGTCCGAAAAAGCTGACCATTGCCTGCGGCATGGATTGTTTTACCCAACTCGTTGAAGGTTACCTCTCAAATGGAGGCTCACCACTCACCGATGCCCTGGCCCTGGAAGGCATCCGCGCGGTAAGCGGGTCATTGAGAACGCTTGCCGGTAACGGCGACGATCTTGCAGCACGCAGCAACCTGTCTTACGGTGCCCTGCTCTCCGGCATCGTCCTGGCCAACGCCGGCCTGGGGGTCGTGCATGGCTTTGCTTCGGCGATCGGCGGCTTGTTCGCAATTCCCCACGGGATCATCTGCGGCAGCCTGATGGCTCCAGCCAACCGGTTGACTCTAAAAAATCTGCGCAGCACTGCCCCCAACCATCCTGCCCTCGGCAAATATGCGATTCTCGGACAGATCTTCAGCGATCAAACCGACCGTAACGATCCCTGGTATCAGGACCATTTTATCGACGAACTGGAAGAGCTTTCGGCGCATCTAGCACTGCCGTATCTCAGCGACTATGGTGTAACTCCGAATGACGTAGAGAGAATCACCGCAAAAACGGGCAATAAAAACAATCCGGTTAAACTGGCAACTGAGGAACTGGTGGAGATCCTTCACAGGAGAATCAAATGAGAAAGCGGGAGGTGAGCAACAATCTTCTTCCTGTTCCGCCGTACCTCAAGTTGCAGAGCGCCCTGGTCGAAGTGGTCTCGTGGGCTTAGCACCCTGTTTTTGACTTGACACAAGCAACCATCTTTATATACTCGCAATCATCGGTGAGACAACCAGCGGGTGACCTCCCGCAAGCCAAGCAGGCAAGCTTAGATACTTACATTGCCTTGGCAGGTAATCCCGGTTTTCTCCATTATCATCAACAACAATCAACCAAAATACTTCCCCCAAGCCCGTATGAAAGACCTTACTATTGTCATCCCCGCCTATAATGAAGAGCAGGCTTTATCGTCTTTCCTCCCGGAGCTTGTAGATTACTGTCGAAAAACCGGCTGTCAATTGATCATTGTCAACGACGGTTCAAGAGACGGCACCAAAGAACTGCTGAACCGCTATGCCGAACCGGCTTTCTTCAACCCCATCCACCACAAGGTGAATCGCGGTTACGGCGGGGCCATTAAGTCCGGCATCAATGCGACAAAAACCCCTTTGGTAATCACCATTGACGCCGACGGCCAACACCGACTTGAGGACGTTACCGCCCTCTATGACGTCCTACGAAAAAACGATGCCGACATGGTCATCGGCAACCGGCAAAAACATAAAGAAAGTCTTTACAGAAAAACCGGCAAGGCACTGATCCGATTTATCGCCGGCCTGCTCATGCACATCCCCATCTATGACCTCAACTCCGGTATGAAGATCTATGTTACCGATCTGGTCAAGCACTATATGCACCTCTGCCCGGACAACATGGCGCTCAGCGACATTATCACCCTTATTTTTATCAACCAGCGCCACCTGGTGCTCGAACACCCCATCACCGTCATCCCCCGCACAACCGGAACGTCGACCATCAGTATCAAAACGGCTTTTGATACCGTGTTCGAGATAATTCATGTCGCGACGATGTTTGACCCGATGCGCCTGTTTTTCCCACCGGCACTCTTTTTCCTGTTGTTCAGCGCGGTGTGGGGCATTCCGATATTACTGCGCGGCGAAGGCGTATCGGTCGGCACGCTGTTTCTCTTTGTCACCGGCCTGATCTTCTTCTTCCTCGGACTCCTAGCCGAACAGCTGGCCCTAATAAGAAAAAATCTCTATCAGGTGATCTTCAAGAAACAGTCCGGAGATGATTGACATGCTCGCCATATGCCTGAAACGGTAACGACCGATGGAGAATATCCAGCCGCTTGAGAACCTTCGCTCGACCGATATACATGAGCATATTCAAATGTTTCTTGTCCCCAAGATCCGGGTGCATGAATCTTTCCTGCTTGGTGTCGATATCATAGGGATGAAAATAGGTGACCACCGATTGGCCGTTGGCAATGCTTTTGCTAATTGCCCACTCTGTGAGGAAAAACGGCAGTACCCGAAAATACACCCCGCCGGCCATCGGCACAGTTAAGCCCGGAATTCTGTGCAGGGTAACCGGTAACTCCCAGAGCCCACCGGCCATCTTTCTGGCGCCCTTGCCGAATTCAGGCCAGCCATAGAGCGGATTAGCGGCCGGCAGGACCGAACTCGAATAGGTAAAACCGAGCTCTGCCAAGATCTCATGGGCCCAGGCAGTTCGCGCCGTCAGAGAAAATGTCGGGGCTCTGAACCCGGCAATCCCCTTACCTCCGGCATTCTCAAGGGCCGTCAGGTTGCGCTGCATATCGGCGCGAAACTCCTGCGGCGTCAGCTTATCAAGCTGCAGATGGACATCGCCATGGCAGGCCAGCTCGTGCCCTGCATCGACAATTTCCCCGATGAGCGACGGATAGCGCCGCGCCACCTCGCCGACCACAAAAAAAGTCGCCTTGACCCCCCACCGTTTAAAGTGGTCCAGGTAGTTCCTGGTATTTTCGGGCACGCCCTCGCGGTAACTCGAACCATCTTTGACCCAGTCGCGAACATCTTCAAGGTCAACGCTCAGCAGCAGTGAACTCACAGTTCATATCTCCTTTGAAAATAACCGAGCATCACGCTCGGATACAATGTCATGGCTAGTCACTCTTCTGCTGATCAAGCGGAAAAGAAGAGAGTGCTTCCCGATTCCTTGCGAGGAAAAGCACGGTCGAGCCCGAGCGAAGCTGATGAGAACAATTGTGGCGAAAACCATAGTGCAAGGCCATCTCGACAATTTCCTGCAACGAATGGGCTTTACCGTTGAAAGTGTTGAGCATCATATGGATATCATACAAAGATCCACGCCAGCCGGTATCGCTGAAAAAGTCATGGATGATGATCATCCCTTGCTCTCCCGTTTTTGCTACGGCCTTGCGCAGCAAGCTGTTCGTTTCCGCAGTGCCCTGACAATGAATTATATTGGAAAGCAAGACGATATCGCAGGACTGTTCACCGATGAGGTCGAAATCCGAAGGACAATCTACCAGGAGGTTGCAGCTGCACCAGCTCAGGCGATGGTCAAGCTCCGCAATCCGTTGATGCAAGTCTTTGCTGGCGACCACCTCCGGCAAATCGCAAAAAATACCGTGCCAGGCGGAATATCTTATCAAAAAATCATAGAGAAATGCCCCGGAACCGGAACCGATATCCAGGATGGTACCAGTGGATGCGGGAAGCGGCAACCCGTCCCAAAGTTCCTTGGCACGGATGCGGGCCGCCTCGTCCATGCTGCCGAGATAGGTGGTGAAGGCCTGCTCCAACTTCCCCGGATCTTTATCTTTGGTGGCAAAAACCCGTTTCCCTGCCCCGAGAGTTGGGGCCAGTTGTCCCCAGGAATGGTACAGCTGCTTTTCAAAGGTCAGGGTCTTTCCTTGATACTGCGCCGATTCTGAGCACAAATAGGTGGCGGCGAAGCAGGAAAGGAAATAACGGTTGTCCTGTTGCCGAAGGAGTCCTACGCCGCAGAGGCAACGGAGGAACCGGTCACCATAGTCCGAGTCCCAGTCGAACCTCAGGCAGAGTTCAGAGCCTTCATTCCCCTCCTGATTTATGGCATCGAAGACGCCGGCATCATGGGCCAGCAGCAGAACCGAGGACAAGCGATATCCGGTCAGCAGATCGCAAAAAGTGCGATATGAGCAATCCTCCTTGTGAAGATTCATCGTCTATCGCGCCGGGAAGAATTGATGCCTGCCTCTTTAGGGGCTAAGGCAATCACGGTAATGTTTTTTCGCCCTCTCAAGTACCCTCACCCTCAATAATCCGATAAGCTCCCAGAAGGCGCCGGCCAAGCATCTCGGAAAGTTTCTTAAAGAAGAGAAAACCGTTATCAGGGTGCCTGTCCAGCAGGTCCAAGAGCTTATCACGATTGAACCTGAGTATCTCGGAGGGTTTGGTACAGATTGCCGTTGCGCTGTAGACTTTTCCGCCGACAAGGCTGGACCAACCGAAAATATCCCCTGCATGGCGCACCGTATAAACGTGTTTCTTATCGCCCCCGATGGCTAATCGGATTTCGCCCTGTATCAAGGTGAAAAAATAATGTGTGGTATCCCCTTTGCGAAAAAGAAGCTGGCCTTCACCGCAGGACATTTTTTCGGCCGTTTCCATGAATTCTCGCATGAAAATCATTCCCATTCCCTTCGATAGGTCCCCAAGATCAATGAACATGTTATGGCCCTCCTTTTGTCTTTCCATTCGATACCAGGATATCGACGTGAGCGTAATCCCCCGCAGGTAATCCTTGTTTCCGTCCTGAAAAATAGGAACACAAATAGTAACCGAAATCAAGGCGAGAATCGATATGAACGGCCTTCGAGGAACGGTTCGCTCCTCTGCCCGCGTGCTTCCAGGAGTCCTTCCTGCTGCGCGATCTCTTCCTCTTGCAAGCGTGCCGAGCTTGGTGCAAAGAGACGAGCCGCCAGGGGTCAACTCTGTGGTTCGTGGTCGGTTTCAGGGGAACAGGTGTTGCTCCCGATTTGGCACAACATATCCAAGCAGGAGGTAGTTGCGTACAGCCCGTCGCTGGCCGACAAAGTAGCTCGGAACACAGCAACGCATTCGGTTGAGGAAATCGCTAAGGAAATCACCGAGCTCATAAAGAGCAAACGATAGTGACGCTAAACCCTTATTTCCAGAGGAAAACACTACGATTACATGTTCTTCAACGCGTAAGGAGCAGAAACCCACAGCAATGTCTTCTTCGGACAAAAGCTCTCCTAACGCTTAGTTATTTATAAGAAAGCCGGAATAGCCACCTGCCGACTCAGGCGGAAACCGCTACCTCAGGGCCGTCTTGTTCACGACGTTCGACAAAGCGATGAAAACCTTCACGGGCTTCAACGGATCCGATGATAGCAACCAGATCGCCGTCCCGAAATCGGAACCCGGCGTCGGGGTTCGGCACCAGTTTCTCGGCACGAATAATTCCAACCACCGAAGCTCCGGTTGTTTTGCGTATCTCCGCTTCACCGATGCTTTTGTCGACCAGGCTGGTACCTGCTCCGACATGGAACCACTGCAGATCAAAATACGGTTCCGCCGCCCGCATCTGCCCAAGGGTTCGATACTCGCCACTTTCCGCCACTCTGGGTGTCAGCAGTTGTTGGCGCATGGCTACAGTTTGTCGCTCAATCTCCGGAGCGGGAATGTGCAGATGGAGAAGTGCCTGCCTGGTTATCTCCAAACCCGCTTCAAACTCCGGATAAACAAGATCGCTCACCCCTAACTCTTTGAAAATATCGAGAAATGCCGGGTCGGCCAACCGCGCTACTACCCTGACTCGGCAGTTCACCTTGCGAGCATTACGAATAATCGCCTGGGCGACAACAATTCCCGGCGTGGTGACCACCAGCAACGAGGCGTTGTCCATAGCCAGGGCTTCCTGCACCACCTCATGGCTGCCGTCGCCGTATACGACCGGATAGCCGGCTGCCCTGGCCTCCTCGACCCGATTCTGATCGAGCTCTACGATAACGAACGAAGTGCCGAGACGATCGAGTGCCAATGCGACCTGGAAGCCCACTCGCCCGCCACCGGCGATAACCACGTGGTCGTGCAGGGTCTCTTCCGGAAAGTTGATCGACTCCAGAGGTTCATGGCGAAACCACCGCTTTTTCAGGGCATAAAGACGACCGGTTTGCGCGGAAACAATGGGGGTTAAAACCATGGTCAGCACCGCTGCAGTCAATATCAAATTGTAGAACTCTCGGCTTATCGACTCGGTTCCCACCCCGACCCTTGCGAGAACAAAAGAAAATTCACCGATCTGAAACAAGCCGAGACCGACCGCCAGGGGCACAACATTGCCATAACGAAAGATTTTTGCAAGGACTGCAAAAATAAGCCCCTTGCCGACACTAACCAGCACTACCAGGAGGAGCACCTGACCCAATTTGTCAAGAAGAAACCGGGGATCGAGGAGCATGCCCACCGAGGCAAAAAACAGCAGTCCGAACAGATCGCGCAGGGGAATGATATCGCTTAAGGCCTGGTGGCCGTAGTCGGATTCGTTGAGGACCATACCGGCGATAAAGGCTCCGAAGGCAAAACTCAGTCCCGCCAGGTAGGTGGCATAGCCAACCCCGAGAGCAATAGCGGTTACGGCAAGGAGAAACAATTCCCGCGAGCCAAGCTTAGCGATGTGCCGCAACAGTATCGGCAGCAATTTGTTGCCGAAAAGGAGCATGGTCACCAGAAACAGTGCCGCCTTGCTCACAGCAAGCCCCAGCGTCCCCAACCCTGCAGCCGGATCGTTAAGCTGCGGCAGGATGATCATCATCGGTACCACCACCAGGTCCTGGACGATCAGCATGCCGATCATCACCTTGCTCGACAGGGTACCGAGCCAGCCCTGATTCATCAGGGTTTTGAGGATGACCATGGTCGAGGAGAGACTGATCAAGGCCCCAAACCATATAGAGGTCCGCCAATCCCAGCCCAACAGCCGACCGATTGCCAAACCCAGTCCAATGGTGAGCAAAATTTGGATCGGGGTGCCGATCAGGGCGATATGTTTAACCGGCCTCAAATCCTTGAGTGAAAACTCCAGCCCAAGGGCAAAAAGGAGAAGGGCCACGCCAATCTCAGCGAGGAGTTCTATATCATGGATTTCGGTGACCGTCAGTCCGCCGGTATACGGCCCGAGAATAACACCGGTCAGGAGATAACCGAGAATCAGCGGCTGGCGAAAACGCTGCATCAAGAGGCCGCAAAAAAAGGCGGTAACGATGAGGATAATAATGTCGGCGGCAATGCCCATAAATAATCCCTAGACTGCCCAATGGAAGGAATGGGCGGTTTTTTGCCGAGGAATTCCACCTCCAGCATTCATTCCAATACTCTACCCATCCTACTTTGTTCATTTCTCTTCGACAATCACTTAGTATTTTCAGAAAGCCCAGAAAAAAGTTATCGTAGGGAGTAATTACTCTAGCGCCTCTCTGTATCCGTATACATCACACCTTAATCAACTGCACCATAGTGTCCTGAAACGACACCTTGCCGACCATCGGTTTCCTTCGGCCAGGCTGGACCGCTGATCGCCTGCCAGCCTTCAATGTCGCAGACATTTTTCGGCAGATGGCGTCTCGATGCCTTGAACAACTCAATTTCCGCAAGGACCAGCCAGAAGGTTTCATAACTGATCAGCTGCTCTTCGCCAAAGACCTTGACGATTTTCATCCCACCCTCCAGTCGACATTCGGAATCGAGGATCCACCGTGTCATGCCCATGGTAAAGGCGGCATCGCTGCCGCGGATTACCAGGCAATGAACGTCCCAGCAATGGACCTACTCTTTTCTCGAAGGCCAAAATCGGGCAAAAAATTGACAAGTCCGCCAGGTAATTACAATTTAGTAATTGTAATTACTATTTGGGGATTGCAGTTACGGTCACCAATTATTTCCCCCTGGCGGACGCTTGTGCGCAAATATTGCCATCCCGGAGGAACGCTGCAAGGATCCTTTCGTCTTCGAAAGGAAGCTGAAATGTTTTTCTTGAAATTTCCTGTCTCGGGTTGCAGTTTTCTCTTCAAAATCAACGATGTTGCATGAAAATTCGATTGAGCAAATGGAATCGAGTCCCCATTTGCATAAATCACTTCATGGCTTTCAATATACCGCCCTTTCCTGCCCCCAAGAAGGATTGACGTACGTTATGAAACTTGTGTCCAATATTTCGATATTAAAGAATTTCCAAGAGATTACTCTGGTTTTCCAGCCAACAGCAATTGCTCAAATTATTGCAGTCAATATCGAAGGGACCCAGTCCGGGTCAAAAAGCAAAGTCCTACAATGTGGCATAATGCTTGCACCACATTGTAGCACATCGTTCAATTGCATTCATAATTTTGCCTGGAAAGGGGTTGAGAATGTTTCTCTGCAAAGCCAAAGGTCAAGGACATGTTCTGATGAAAATTTTCCCGAATAGCCGTGACTTTGAGGGTGTGAGAATCCCGGTTGCTAATGTATTCGCTTATATTCTGGCTATAACATTTGTCGTAACCATTGGGGTGGCAAAGCCTGCAGGTTCAGCTGTCTTAGATATGGGAAAACCAGATGGGCATATGCCAACATCATTGTCGTGCGATAAATGCCACCTTGATCCGCAAAACTCAAACTTCGAGTTCGTCCATATGGAGTCCTCCCTCGCCCAGTGCTCCAATTGTCATGACGATAACATCGCTCCAGGCAAACCTACCGACCACTTACCTACATCTGCCAATTGTGGTTCCTGTCACAATGCACCTGGAGATGCGTGGAGTTCGGTTACCATGAACCATAGTGGAGTTGCTGCAAAATGTGTGAGCTGTCATAACGATACTACCGCTCCTGGACAACCTGCTAAACATATAGCTGCACCCAATACCTGCGAAAGTTGCCATGTTACCACCAAGTGGACTCCGGCAAAAATGGATCACGCCCTCATCAGCGGCTCCTGTTTCACCTGCCATAACGGCACTACTGCTCCCGGTAAACCGGCAAACCATATAGCTGCACCCAATACCTGCGAAAGTTGTCATACTTCCACCAAATGGACCCCGGCAAAAATGGATCACAGCCTCATCAGCAGTTCATGCTTTACCTGCCATAACGGCAGCACTGCACCTGGAAAACCGGCTAAACATATAGTTGCACCCAATACCTGCGAAAGTTGCCATACCTCCACTCGCTGGACTCCGGCAAAAATGGATCACAGTTTGGTCAGCACCTCATGTTCAACCTGTCATAACGGCAGTACTGCCCCGGGTAAACCAGCCAACCACATTACCTCGCCTAGCAACTGCGAGAGTTGTCATACGACACGTGGCTGGACACCGGCGGTCATGGACCATACCGGTGTCTCGTCTTCATGTTTCACCTGCCATAACGGCAGCACTGCCCCGGGTAAACCAGCCAACCATATCCAAAGTGCCAATACCTGTGACAGTTGCCATCAAAACACCTCGTCATGGAAAAATGCCCGCATGGATCACAATGTTGTGACTGGATCATGTTTTGTTTGCCATAACGGTGCTATTGCCAAAGGCAAGCCGAATGACCATCCAACCGCCAGTAATTCTTGTGAAACTTGCCATACAACCAGAACCTTTGACAAATAGCACAGGCAATTCACTGCATACACACAGGAGCTGTGGTCGCAAATGATAAATAGAAAACATCTTCGCATTCTTTGTATTGTTACTCTGCTTTTTGGACTGTGGTGTTCAGAGGCCATGGCACTGTCAACTCGTGACCGGATTCTCAGTGAGTTAAGTTTCAACAGTGGAGAAGACTATGCGGAGATTAAAGTAACCTTTGATTTTCCGGTTCAGTATCTCCGTCATATTCCCCCCAATTATGGAAAAGAGGTGCGTATCCGCCTGCGACCAATTTTGGCGAGTCGAGATGAGTTGGAAGGACTGAATAAAAGCGAATCGCTCTCTCCGCCAGCCAAAAATCCTGCCGGAGTAGTTCGAGTTGAATATGAAGGTCGCGACCAGAGTGAACCAACCCTCACAATATTCTTTGATAAGGCGAGGCAATTTGAAGCCAAGCAGGGTGAAGATTACCGCAGCCTGATTATCCGAGTGCCTACAGAAAAAAGCAAAGAGGCTGACGAAAAGCCAGAGGCTGACGATTTGGCGCAGGAAAAGCAGACGAATAAAGAAACTGCTCTTTCTGAAAAAGGCCATTCACCACCGAAGCTTGTATTACTGACACCGGAACGACAGGAAAGTCTCCTTAAGGAAGGCATCGAGGCAATGGCGCAGAAGAACTATATGCGTGCCGTTCAGATCTACACAAAATTACAGGAATCAACGGATCCGGAAATTCAGGAATCAGTGCAGTTTCAACTCGCATTGGCCCAGGAATATGCAGGTCATCTGGCCCACGCCAAAGCTGAATATAAAAATTATATGAAAACGTATCCAAAAGGTTCAAATTTCAATCAGGTGCATGATCGATACAAGGCCCTGCTGACTGCCAGACCAGCAAAGGAGGGCGAGTCCGAAGATACGGCGAGTCTCTGGAAAAGTGAATTTTTCGGTAGCATTTCAGAATTTTATTACCGAGATGCAAGCTTTGTCAAAGATGAAAAGACTGAAGACAATGAACAGGAATTGGTTAATGTTTCATCCTTGACGACAGGAATTGACGCAACCTGGCGCCTTCGTAGTGACAAATTTCAATTGGAAGCGGTAGCTGTTGGGAGTTTTGAAGGTGACCTGTCAGGAGACCGTGACAATAAAACGAGAAGCAGCGCTCTCTATCTTGACTTCAGGGAAACCGATCGAACATTCACTACTCGATGGGGGCGTCAATCAGGTAATAGTGGAGGTGTCCTTGGGCGTTTTGACGGTGGACGATTCAGCTATCTCCTGACAGATAAAGTACGCCTCAACCTCGTCGCCGGATATCCGGTCAATAAGTCCTCGGACGGCTTGGAAACCGATAAACAATTCTACGGCTTCAATTTTGATCTTGGTCGTTTTGCCGAACATTGGGATGTTAATGGCTATTTCATTGATCAGACTGCAGATGGAATTGCTGATCGTCGTGCAGTCGGCACCGAACTCCGCTATGTAGGAAAACGAGGCGGCTTTTTTACTCTGGCGGATTACGATATTCTCTATAACGAAATGAGTATGTTCATTTTTGCCGGGAATTGGCTGCTGCCGAATGACAGTACGCGTTTGAATATTTCTGCCGATTTTCGCAGTAATCCGATCATCAGCACAAGTAATGCATTAATCGGCCAGATTTCGCCGTCTCTGGAAGAACTTGAGACGTCCATTGGCAAAAGCGGCCTGCAGAAACTCGCCCAGGATAGGACCTTGGACAGCAGCTTTGTAACCTTGGGAATATCCCACACTGTGAAGGAAGATCTCCAAATTGCCGGCGATATTTCGTGGTCAAAACTCAGTGGTGCCCCAGCGTCGGGAGGGGTCGAAGCCATGGCCTCGACCGGTGACGAATTTTATTATTCCACCCAGGTAATAAGCAACAATTTCTTTCGCGATGGTGATATTTCAACGCTCGGTTTGCGCTATGCCGACACCAAACAGCGCGACACCTACAGCCTGACGATGAATACTCGTCAGCCAATTAATGACAAATGGAGACTCACCCCCCGAATGAGGTTGGATTACCGTGAAAATAAGTTACAGGATGGAGAGCAGTGGCGTTTCCGTCCCGCTCTGCGCGCTGAATATTTCTTGAATAAACAATGGCGCCTTGAATTTGAGGGGGAATACAGCATGGCGGACAAAGAGCTCCCTGGCATCGCTGAAGATAAATATGGATACCTGCTTACCTTTGGAATTCGCTGGGACTTTTAACTGCTAAGCCATCCGGTTCCAAGACAGTGCTCTGCACGCCGGATTCGATGAGATTTACTTTCTTCTTGCGGCTCTTCCTTCTTGAAGTCTCACCCTCTTGCCCTCTTTCAATTGTGGCTTAAGGGTCGCAAAATGCCTTGCTGTCCTCCCATAATCCAAAAAAACAGCCTTTGACAAGAACAAGGCTGCTCGCTACCATTATTCGTCATTTAGATAAATAAGTAATTGGGTAACGCACCATGCAAACTGCACTCGACACAGCAAAGGCATTGGCCGACGGCAACCGCATGCGTGTCGTCGTTGCCTTGCTCGAACATGACGAACTCTGCGTATGTCAGATTACCGAATTGCTGAGTATCACAATGGCAACCGTTTCCCGGCATATGAGCATCCTGCACAAGGCTCGCCTGGTGCAAAGCCGCAAAGAAGGGCGCTGGGTTTTCTATCGCCTGGCCTTAGCGTTCCCTGCCCTGATTTGCGACTGGCTCAAGGAAGCGGTTCGCGACTCACTGGAAATCAAGGTTGACCGGCAAAAACTTGCCGAGATTCTTGCCTGCGATACCGCCGATCTCTGCAAACGATACAAGCAGAAAAAAGCAAAAAGTTCTGAAAAATGCGATTTTACCAAAAGACCATGAGGTGACACCGGTCGTCTTTTCCATGTGCTGCTCATCGCCATCCCGATCACTATCCAGGTGTATTTCAATTCATCACTTGCCTATGGTCTCATGAAATGGCTGAAACTGCCTTACAACATTGCCGCTCCCGGTGCCTTGATAGGAGCCAGTAATTTCTTTGAATTGGCGGTTGCGGTGGCCATTACTCTATTCGGTCCCGAACCCGGCTCTGCCCTGGTCTGTGTGCTGGGGGTTCTAGTGGAGGTACCGGTGATGCTGACCGTCTGTTCCGTCTGCAACCGCACGCGGCACTGGTTTCCAACAACGTATGCCGCACGACAGGAAAGAACATCTTGAGTTCCTGTGAATCCCATTATAGGCATAATCCTTCGCCGCATCGTTCCACAAAGATTCATCTCAGGAGAAAACTTGATAAAATAAGGGTAAAAAAGACAGGGGGGGGTGTCTTTCGAAACGAAATGAAACGTTTATGGCTATCATCATTAGTTGTGATTGTATTCCTGACGGTCAAAATGGTTCTTACCGTGCAAGAACCGAGTGCTTCTCAATAGTCAGTCGACATGTAAGATAACGGCATAGCAGTTGAATAATACCCATACTCGATCACCCTTTTGCAGAGAGTAATGTCGGTTGTTATGAGTGCCGGTGATGGAGGAGATTTGCGTCCCATCCGGCAGTCGAATACTGTACTCAGTGTTAATTTTTCCCTTAGCAATCTTCTCAATGATGCCGTTAAATCTGTTTTCGGCACTGCATCTTGGGTCATCTTTTTGGTCTACGAGAATCACCCATGGAGCTTTTATTTCTGCTGTAACGAGTCTTCCCACTTGCAGCCCCAGTCTATCGAGACTGCCATGGGTGATAATCGATTGAACAACCGCCCCGCCGATGGTAACCAGTTCGATACGAGCCTGAATATCGCCCATATGAATAGCCTGTATCTTGCCGAAGAAGGAATTACAGGCACTCGTCTTACGCGAAAATTCCCGATCAATGTGAAATTTTGTCGCCTGACGCAATTCCTCATCTGAAAAGGTAACATAGGCGCTGGTGAGGTTTGGGGTTGAATGTCCAAGAAGTTTTTGAACCGCGAGCAGGGGCATTTTGTCACGAAGGAGTTCCACTGCCCTGGCCTTGCGGATCATTTCCGGCCCCCCGAGACGGCTGGGAAAACCACAGGAACTGCTCCGCTCATAAAACTTGCGCCGTACGAATCCGGGATCGACATCAAACAGTTTCCATGCTGGTTCATGGAACTGCGGCTCGGCCAGGAGACAATGCAGTAACTTGGAAACGAATTCGGGGATCTGCACCTCGCGAGTACCCTTGTTGTCATGTTTATACATACGAAAAATAATGCAATGGCGATCCGTGTCGATGTCCTCGAATGGGTTGAGTTTTAATACCTCATTGAGTTTTGCCCCTGTATATCGAATAATGAGAAAGATGACATAAATTCGTTGTCTGGATAAACGGATATCTTTGCGGGATACAGCATCTTCAAACCACTGCTGAAAGGACTGTTCGAGCTGCTTAAGTTGGATGGAATCGAATGTCTGATTGCCTTCGAATTCCGCATGGATACTGTCCTGAGGTGTCATAATTTATCGCCCTGAGGTTCTCTTTGCTGTCTATAAGTAAGAATTGATCATTCTCAACGCGTGTCCTCCCTACGGAGGACATGTCCAAGAAACGCATATCTTCATCTCTAACACATTCTTTTAGATACGCAAAAGGTAAATAAACGTCTTGACAATTGAAAGGAAGCATGGCTAATCTGACATGAATATAATTATATTCGTGTTTTGATATAATCCTTTTTCCTCAGGAGGTCGCCATGTTTTTTCAAACTGCTGGAATAGAAGTCCAACCTTGGATCCCACCTCTTGTTGCATTTACTATCTCGTTCTTTACCTCCATGGGCGGAGTGTCGGGAGCTTTTCTCCTGCTCCCATTTCAGATGTCGTTTCTCGGCTATACCACACCATCCGTCAGTGCCACCAATCAGTTATTCAATGTTGTGGCAATTCCCAGCGGGGTTTATCGCTATTGGAAAGAAGGCAGAATGGTCTGGCCTCTTACCTGGATAGTGGTGGCGGGCACTTTGCCAGGCGTGCTCTTTGGCGCTATCGTGCGTGTTAAATATCTGCCTGACCCTAAACAATTCAAGATATTTGCTGCAGCAGTCCTGCTCTATATTGGGATTCGCATGATTCGTGATCTCATTGGAAAAAATACTGGCACAGAAACTAAGGCACAGAGCGAAAAGCGATTTCAGGACCTTGTGAAACGGTACCGACAAGGAGGAAACGTTGCCGGGATGACCGATCCTGCCGCGCAGTCTGCAGTCAGACTCACCCACTTCAATCTTCGACGATTCGGTTACACCTTTTATGACGAAAAATTTGATGTCTCAACCTGGGGAATCTTTCTGCTCAGTTTGATAGTTGGAGTTGTCGGAGGAATTTACGGTATCGGTGGTGGTGCAATAATCGCCCCATTTTTCGTGACGTTTTTCCGCCTCCCTGTCTATACAGTTGCCGGAGCTGCACTCATGGGAACTTTTGTTACCTCGGTCGCAGGAGTTGCCTTTTATCAGGCGATAGCTCCACTTTATCCAAGTCTGTCAATTGCCCCTGACTGGTTGCTCGGAGTTCTTTTTGGTTTGGGCGGAATGGTCGGTATGTATCTAGGAGCCAGGTGCCAGAAGCATGTCCCAGCAAAAGCCATTAAATGGATGCTTGCGAGTATCATCGTTTTTACAGCCCTGAAATATGCCATTGACGCCTTGTGAAGAAAGGACCCTTTGATATTCATGTCATTCTTTCTCACGGCCACATGCCACCTCTCAAATAAAGCAATAGACGGATGTTTTCCGTTTCTCACCAATTCAGGGCAGGTCGGCTTTGTATTTATTAGGAATACGCTGTTATAAAAGGTATCGCAAAATGAAATTACTTGGTGTTCTCCTGCAGGTCGAGAGCGTCAGGCAGGGTCTCGACAAAGGCCCGGATCTCATCGCGAATACGGCGATAGCAGTTACGCTGCTCTTCTTCATCGGCTCCTTGGGCAGCCAATGTCTTTGCCAGGGCCGGCGGATCGGCAAAACCGACGTGGATCATCCTTTTTGCTCCAGGGAAAAAGGGGCAGGTTTCACGGGCGTTATCGCAAACGGTGATGACCGCATCGAAGTCGATATATCTGAGGTTATCAATATGCTTTGAGGTGTGCGTGGAAATATCCACTCCGGCCTCGGCCATTACCGTAACCGCTGTCTGATTGAGACCATGCGTCTCAATACCGGCTGAATATACCTCGACGGCATCGCCTTTCAGTGCTCGTGTCCAACCTTCCGCCATCTGGCTGCGGCAGGAATTGCCTGTACACAAAAAAAGTACTTTCCATGATTGGCTTTGCACCATATCTCCTCCTGACAGAAGCACATGTGCTTAACCCCTATAAACGGGATAAGGAGTCGTAACGAAATGGGTTGAAATGGCCCATTTTTCATAACGGCTCTTAAACAAACGGCTGAACAATAAAATACACCCCGAGCAGTCCAATCAGCATTCCAGCCAATCGTCGAAAAAACCTCCCTCCCTGCTGCCAAGTACTGTTGGCAAGCAGTCCTTTGACCATGGCGGTTGAACTGCCGGCAACGACAATGGGAAGGCAATGGCCGATGGCAAAAACAAGAATAAAGATAATGCCGGTGAGGAATTTGTCCTGAACCGAAATGATGGCCAGAATCGGGGCGATGAACCCGAAGGTGCAGGAACCGGATAAAATTCCATAAGCCAGGCCAAGGATGAAAGCACCGGACAGCCCTTTTATGGTCAGTTTTGCCATGTACCCGCCACCCGCCAAGGAACATTTCGCTACGCCCAACATGTCGAGAGCAACCCATAGCAGCAAGAACCCGACGGCGATAGTCCAGTACGGCCCGACATCGCCAAGCATGCGGCCAAGCAAGGTGCAAACAAGCCCGATGGCGGCGATGGTAATGAACAACCCAGCCGTAAAGACAACCGCATAAAGTGTGGCCTTGCGTCCCTCAACCAGGTGGTTCTGGCCGCCGACATAGCCGATGATCAGCGGAATTGAGGCGAGATGGCAGGGGCTGAAAAGGACGCTGACCATGCCCCACAAAAAGCAACCCAAAGCCCCCAACAGGAGGCCCTGACTCATCCAGGAGTTAATGGTAAGAAAAAATTGATGCATACGTTATTTCACTCCTAGCTTTTCCAGTTCGGCAACGATGGCCATTTTGTCCATGAATCCTTCATGTCTCAGCACTTCTTTGCCTTCGGCGGTGTAGAAAATCTGCGTAGGAATAAGCTGGATGCGGAATTGCTTACCGGCTGCCGGGTTTTCCCAAACATCGATAAAGATGATGGCCGCCCTGTCTTTGTATTCCTTTTCCAGTTCCTCCATGATCGGCGCCATCATTTTGCAAGGTATACATTTTTTGGCGCCGATATCGACCATGGTCACTTTACCGGGGACCGGAACCTTGGATGGTTCTTCGGTCCTTGCGGCGGGAACGAAAAGGGTCAATATCAAGAGAAGACAGAGAGTGCTCAGGATCGTGCTGACTGGTACTTTGCGAGTTGCTTGCATACTTTTTCCGTCCCTCATTAAAGATATCTCTCGGCTTTGTCCATGACCTTGGCGATATTCGTTTCAGTGATGAACGTTTCACCTTTTTCAAAGCCGAGATCGGACAAACGCAGGTGATTGACTTTCTTAAAACCGACTTCCTCCAGCGATTTCTTGGCGCAGTCGAGAGGACAGCCATCGATTGCCAGGATGGAGACCGCCGTTTCGGTGGTTTTCATAATGGTGCTGACCCTGCCGCCAATTCCGGCGAGACAGAACATCTTGCCATGGCCGTCACGGGTCAGGTTTCGTGCCGCTCGGTCGGCCAGTTCTCCGACATCGGCGGCGCCGGAACAGGAAAATATGAGGCGTGGACCTTTACTGGCACTGCCGCAGTTGCAACTGCATGAGGTTTGTGTCGGTAGCATGGTGTACTCCTTCAATTGAAAATGTTTTTTCTTTTGGAATCTTCACATTACGACTGTCCGCCACTCGCGCGAGACACTAAAAATCAACTTACTCCGCAAGGGCATAAGTTTCGTTTGAGCAGACAAGCTGCTCAACTCAACTAATCCATGCTTCAATTTCACTTTGCTTCGGGACGCGGCCGACAGATTTGACTTTTCCGTCAATGACCACAGCCGGGGTAGAAAAAATACCCAACTTGGCGATCTCTTGAAAATCCGTCACTTTGATAACAGCGACCTTCAGGCCTTTGGCGGCAACCGCCGCCTCGACAGTTTTCTGCACCTTTTCACAGGAGGCACACCCCGGCCCACATACCTTGATTTCCATACATTCCCTCTGATAATTTAGATGATAAAATTAAAAAGATATCCGGTGAAAATGATCCCACTCCCGACCACGAGCACAAAAACCGCGATGAGCGGCGGTTTGAGAATCTTGCGAAGGATGATCATCTCAGGCAAAGACAAAGCGATCACGCTCATCATAAAAGCCAGCACAGTCCCAAGAGCAGCCCCTTTGCCAAGCAGAGCCTCAACCACCGGCACAATACCTGCGGCATTGGAATACATGGGAATACCGATCACAACAGCTGCAGGCACCGACCACCAAGCATCCTTGCCCATTACCTCGGCCATGAAATCCTCGGGCACAAAGCCATGAATGAGCGCTCCGACACCGATACCCGCAACCACATACATCCATACCTTGCCGACGATATCGCGAACGGCTTGTTTACCGTGCTGTATCCTATCCGCCCAAGTGAGATTTTCCTCGAAGACTACCATTTCACCTGCCCGCAAATCCCGCACCCAATCCTCAATCCAACCTTCAAGCTTCAAACGGCCGATTATCCACCCGGCGACTATGGCTATGGCCAACCCACTGACAAGGTAGATGGCTGCAACCTTCCAACCGAGCAGCCCATAGAGCAGCACCACGGCGATCTCGTTGACCATCGGCGCGGCGATGAGAAAAGAGAAAGTCACACCCAGTGGCACTCCTGCCTGCACAAAGCCAAGAAAAAGAGGCACCGCCGAACAGGAACAAAACGGCGTGACTGTACCTAGGGTTGCCGCCATCACGTTGCCGCTTGCTTCTCGTTTGCCGGCCAGGTATTTGCGGGTACGGGCCTGGGTAAAAAAGGAGCGGATCATGCCGACGACAAAGACAATAAGGGTCAAGAGCATCATGACCTTGGGCGTGTCGTACAAGAAAAACTGTACAGCTCCACCGAGATGACTTCCCCTTGCAAGACCGAATACGGAGTAGGTGAGATAGGAGGCAAATGACTCGAGATTTTTATAGATGACAAACCAGACCGCCAGCCCGATGAGGCCGATGGTGCCGGTTTTACCCCAATACATGTTTTTTTGTTCGGCAGGTTGGCCGGTTACCGTTCTGGTGCAGTCACAGCAGGGTGGTTGAATCGGTTCCATTGTCAGTATTCCTTGTGTTAACAGCGTCGTATCAGGGATTGAACAGAAGCAGAATCTTTCATGCATTTTCCAGTGTGTGGATTATTACCCTTGCTAATTTGGCAATTTAACCAAACATTTGAGTAAAATTTTTTAATCCTTTTATTTACTTCACGAGGTCGATATGCCTTTGCGCTGTGGCCTGAAGAACCGCTTCAATACATGGCATGAATTGCAGAATACAGGGCACCTTCAATCGATAATACACCTGCTTACCACGCTTTTCATCTATCACCACCCCGGCTTGTTTAAGGACGGTGAGATGTTTCGAAACCGTTGAGAAATCGGCATCGATATCCTCGACCAGCTCACATACGCATTTCTCGCCACCGGCCAATTGCTCAGCCATCCACAAGCGCGTCGGATGGCCAAGGGCCTTCAGGATATTTGCTTTGGCCTCAATCAAGGCCTTTTCCTTTGCAGTCATCATCACCTCACGTTATCTTATTTGGTAAAACAACCAAGGGTTATTGTCAAGAAGAAACTAGGTGAAGGAGAACTCTTAATTATGTGGTTTTCTCGCCCGCAGCTGCCACCAGCAAACGCTCGCCATACCGACCACCAGTGGTGCAAGCCAGGCCAGACGGCCTTGATAACGGTCGTGGGGATTGGAAAGTGCCCCGCAGATAAAGGCATTGCCAAGAAGGGCGAGAAACACGTAAAGCGCCGCCGCCGCCAGATCATGCCGCCCGGAACGCAGGCCCCAACCGATCACCAGCAAGAGACTGAGAAGAGACAGGTGGGCAACCGGGACATGTACCTGGTTGACGGTTTCAATTAATGGCTGAGTGAGTCCCCCTTGCTGTTGGCGCGCTGCATTAAATGCCTTGGCGGCGTGGGATGGCAGGAGATTTGTGAAAACATTTCTCGTATCATTATGATTTTCTGCCAACTGATCGCCGGATTTAACCATGGCCATCTGATGGAAGGTGGCTTGCAAGGCTGTCCAGGTAACCATACCCGGATAGGCCTTGAGACACGCTTTCACCAGAAAACCCAATTCGGCGTCGGCGGCCCCGCTCCATTCACCAAGATCCTTGAACGGTGATGACCCGCCCCAGAGGAATTCATCTCCGGTATTGGGAATCCGGTCCTGCAGGTTGCACAGTTTGATACCGGGGACTGGACAGTGCTCGATCAGCCAGCGTTGGGCAACTCCGGCCTGGACCAAGCGGCCAAAAATATAAACAGGGCCTCCCGGAGTATAGGTGGCCTTGCCCACCAAGGCCAGATGGAGCAGCGGCATAAGGACAAGGCTTGCGGCAACCACCACTACCGGCGGCAACCAGTTGACCGGCAGAGCCCAGTTGCATTTCCTCACGAAAAACCGCGCCGCCAGAGTGACCAGCGCCAGGCCAATGGCCAGAGCCATACCGGACATATGTGACAGCAGTCCCAAGAGTGCTATGGCAACGAGTCCGGCGCACTCGAACTTCCCCAGCTTTTGCAGGCGAAACCCCAAGAGCCAGAGCGCCAGCACCGCCAAGGGCACCAAGGCATCGGGCATCAATTGGCCGGCATACCAGGAAATACCGGTCACGATACTCAAACCGACACAGAAAAATGCGGTAGCTCGCGGACCCGCGGGCAAGTCATGACAGCGCAGCATAAGGTGAATCAACCATACACAGCCGAGAGCCTGCCCAAGTATCGGTCCATAAAAAGACCACCAACCAAAGGATGATGCCCACAGAAACAGGCCATAGAACAGCGAGCGACCAGGCGTGAGTTCCATTTCCAGCACCCGGCGTACGTATCCCCCGGTGTCGAAAAAAACCAGGGCAAATCCATTCCACAGAGCAGGAGCAAGAAAAGCCGCCACACTGATTGCCAGGGAGATCATCCAGGCTATACTTCGTAGAAACGTGACAGGACTACTTGATGAAGGTGCGAAAGGAGACATTTCGGTTGTCAAATGACTGATATTAGAATTCGTTTGTTCGGCAGCAAGGCAATTTTGCATAACGCTCCCAACCCTTGCGGCAAAAAACTAGCGTGCCACACCGCTTTTCGCAAGGATTTTCTTTTCAGTCAATCACCGGCTATTACTTGCAGAATGGCTTGTATCTAAAGTACCATAAATCTAGATTTTTGGCGCCTGTTTGGCGAATCTTAAAATCGAAGCCAAGCACTGCGCACTCTCCATTTCAGTCAACCATACAACCGCCATGAACGAGATTACCTTTCACGATGTCGATGCCCACGATGCCTATATAAATCGGGAACTCAGCTGGCTCGCCTTTGCTCGGAGGGTTCTGGAAATCGCCGAAGATCCCACCCAGCCACTTCTCGAAAGGCTCAAATTTTCTGGGATCATGGGTATGATTCTCGACGAATTTGTCATGAAAAGGATGGGCGGCTTACACCAGAAAAGAAAGAACAAACCGCAAAAACTGAGTTATGACGGCCTCACCCCCTGTGAAGAACTGGCGCTCTGTTGGGAGGAATTGCAGCACCAGATGCGAATACTCAGCGACCTGTTTGCAAATGTCCTGCGACCGGCACTCGATGCGCAGGGGATACACTTCAAATCCTATGATACACTGGAGGATGAAGAAAAGGCTTTTCTCGCCAGACACTTCGAGGATTCAGTTTTGCCGATCCTCACCCCCCTGGCAGTCGATGCCGCCCACCCGTTCCCATTTATTAGCAATCTCAGTCTTAATATCGCCATAGTTATCAACCAGGAAGACGGTCGAAGCCGCTTCGTCCGCCTGAAGGTACCGGCCAATCGCAAACGCTGGGTGGCCCTGCCCGACAATCTTGGCTTTGTCCGTCTTGAAGAGATTATCGCCCAAAACCTTCGCCTGCTCTTCCCTGGAGCAGCCTCGTTTGCCACCTATTTCTTTCGCGTCACCCGAGCTGCCAAGGACAACCCCTGGGATCGCGCCCGTCTTGATGACCTGAACACCGAGGACATGGAACCGGGCAGTATCATCGGTATGGTGACCGCCGAACTGAATTTCCGCAAATTTGCCGGCATCGTAAGGCTTGAAGTAAGTGAAGACACCCCGGCCGAGCTCCGCACCTGGCTGGTTGAGCAACTGGATATCGATCCCTCCCAGACCATGCCCGCCAGCGACATGCTCGGTTACGGCGATCTGCTCGAACTGAAGATCGACGGTCGAAATGACCTTCGCTATGTGCCGCATATTCCCAAAACCCATCGGGTATTGAAAAACATCCACCCCGACGACTGCAACGCTTTTTTCGACGAAATTAAGAAGAAGGATATCCTCATCCATCTGCCTTACCATGACTTTGACACCTCCATCCTCCGTTTACTGCAGCATGCCGCCACCGACCCGAAGGTTCTGGCGATCAAGCTGACCATCTACCGAACCGCGACCCAATCGCCCATCGTCAAGGCCTTGATGGAGGCGGCCCAGCGCGGTAAACAGGTCGCCGTCCTGGTCGAGATCACCGCCCGTTTCGACGAAGCCCCGAACATCGCCTGGGGAAAAATCCTCGAGCAGGCCGGCGCCCATGTGGTCTACGGGGTGGAGGGCTTAAAAACCCACGTCAAGCTGGCAATGGTCGTCCGCGAGGAAAATGACGGCATCAAACGCTACGTCCATATCGGCACCGGCAATTACCACACCGGTACGGCGCGGCTGTACGGCGATCTGGGGATCATCAGTTGCCATGACAAACTGGGCTGGGACGTCAGTCGGCTGTTCAACGAACTCACCGGTGCCATTGCCGCCCAGGAATACAACATGCTGCTCGTCGCCCCCCACAATATGCGCCAACGGTTTATCGCCCTCATCCGCCAGGAGGTCGTCAATCATCGGGCCGGCAAACCCTCTGGGATCAAAACCAAGATGAACCAGCTACAGGACCGGGAAATAATCCGGGAACTGTATCTCGCCAGTCAAGCTGGGGTGCCGATTTCCTTGAATATCCGCGGCCTGTGCAGCCTACGCGCCGGCGCGCCGGGCCTATCGGAGACAATTCGCGTGTACAGCATCGTCGGTCGGTTTCTCGAACACAGCCGGATCTATCGCTTTGAAAACGGCGGCGAGCCGATCTTCCTGATTGGCTCGGCCGACTGGATGAAACGCAATCTCGAATCACGGATGGAAACCATCATGCCTGTTGATAACCCCGAGATAAAAGCGGAACTGGAGGAAATTCTTGCTGTTTACGAAAGAGACAACACCTTTTCCTGGGACATGCAACCGGACGGCAGCTACATACGACGCCGGCCTGCTGAAAACGAGGAACCGCTGGCGGCGCAGCAGTACTTTGCCCAGCGGCTCCGCTAAGCTTTGTTAGAAACACCTCGGAGAATCATGGAGGACGATGGCTTAATTAACGCTTCTGCGCAAGAATTGCAAAGACAGATAGAACGGGAACCTGGGGGATCAGCAGGCGGCTAGAAAAGATCAGCCAACCTCACCGCGTTCAAATAAAAATCTTGAAGCTTGGACGGTGAAATCTTCAAAACAGCCAATTGGCTATCAAGCGCCGACCAATGACCTGCCTCAAATGTTTCAGCCAGTCGCAGATACGGTGAAAGTGCGCCGCTTCTCTTCACCAAGGCATCGCGCACTTGTGCCGTCAACGGCAGTTGGCCGACAAGAAATTCCATGGAATTGTCGAGCATGGCGTCAAGCATTGAAAAGAGCCCGAGCATAAAGAGCTCGCCGCTGTCGATATCCATTTCAATGGCAATTTGCTCAAGAAATTTTGCCCGGATAGCTGATGCCCGCAGTAATTCGTCAGGCTTATTGCCAACCAACCGACTGGCAGCGATGAGCGAGATGAACATGCGGATGCCCCTCTCACCAAGGTAGGCGATGGCCTGCTTGATCGAAGAAATCGGCTGAAGTCTCGCGAAGTACGCGGAATTGAGATAATTAATCAGCTTGTAGGATATGGACACATCCTGATTGATCAATGCCTCAAGTTTCTTGAGATCGCATTCCGTCCGGTTAACCTCGCAGATCAACTGCATAATCGTCAACTGCGAAGGGGAAATATCCTTGTTTCTGAGAATTTCCGGCTTGGCAAAAAAATAGCCTTGGAAATACTTAAAACCCAAAGCCTTGGCTTCCATGAATTCCGCATGGGTTTCTATTTTTTCTGCCAACAATTCACATTTGTCACCCTTCAATTGAGAAAGAATGGTGGATATTTCCGTCAGTGGAGTAAGACGGAAGTCGATTTTTATGATTTTAGCAATTTCAATCAGAGGCTGCAGGTTGTCGCGGAAGACAAAATCATCCAAGGCCAGGGTATAACCTTTTTTGTGCAAGGCTTGGCAGGCGGCAATTACCTCACCCGTCGGTTGCACATCTTCAAGTATTTCGACAACAATCTGACTTTGCGGAAACATCGTCGGTGTACCACGGATGAGTAGTTCTTCGGTAAAATTGATAAAAACCAGTTTCCCACCGGAGATACGCTCTATCCCCACCGTAAAAAAAGATGAAGACAGGAGGCTGGAAGTGGCTGTGCCTCCGTCAATGCCGGGAAAAGCGTTCGACATACCGGTGCGGAAAAGCAATTCATAGGCGAATAATTTTTTGTTTTCTAGAAATATCGGTTGTCGCGCGACAAAAACATCCATTTTTTCGGCACCTTCTCCCTGCACCCGATTCGGGGAAATCTTAAAGTTCTTTTGAGCACGGCCAAGTCAATCATCAATACTATACCTGACATTTGGCCAAACATTCAAGCTCGGGACAAATTTTCTCCTTTTTTACCATTGGCCGATGGGTCCGTAACTGCTTATCGGCAAGGAAGTCTCTTGCGCAATTGCTGAGCTGAATTACACCCCAAACCAATTGCATAAAGGCGAGGTCGGAATCAAACTGCATTGTTTTGTCGATCAATAACAGTTAGTTATATATGGGTTAAATAGTTCGAAAACCATTATACACCCACAAATACACCCACTATGATTAAGATAGGTCTTCAAAAAGCTAATCTGCTTGATTGCCCCCATAACTTTGCGTATACATTTGATGTGATTAAACCTTACAGTCTATATACGTAATAAATCCTGTTTTCTCTTTAATATTAGAGTATTACCTTTAGATGATTTTTAGTCATAAGCCCTTCTGATGTCAAGTATTTGCACTGAGATTAGCTCCGTCAAGGACCGGTTCTGAGAATGGGCCCTTCAAAAATGCTCGTCGGAAGAACCGGTCCTTGGCGGAGCGGGTATAATGATCCTATCTCATTCAAGTTGATTGACGGAGGTTTTGTCCATCACCTTCTCCATTGCCTGAAAGTAATCCCGCTGCGCTTTGAGATTAGACAATTTGCTATAACGCTGCGTTGTCTTTATCTTTGTATGGCCAAGTATTTCCTGGATACTTACCAGATCTGCATTGGCGTTGAGCAGCTGTGTTGCCATTGTATGGCGCAGTCTATGGCAGGTAACGAGAACACTGCTGATTTTTGCATAATGCTCCACCCGTTTTTGAATGGCACGAACAGAGATCGGCTTGCCTTTGCAACGACCTTTCTCTGCTAAAAAAATCTGCTTCTTGTCGGTTGCCGGTCTTTCCCGCAAGTACCTGGCCAAGGCTACTGCGGCATCATTACTGATAAATACCATGCGATCTTTAGCACCTTTGCCTGCTCTGATTAAAATCTGACTACGTCTGTAGTCAATAACATCGAGAGTGAGATTGGCGACCTCCTGCATCTCCCCCCACGGCGTGCTGGACGAAGGCGTGCACTTCATCCAGAAACCATTTTCAAAGAAAGACCTGGGGGCAAAGCTGCGCGAGGCACTGGAAGGCTGACAGGTAGCTTTGGTAACTGATGGAGTAGAGAGTTGATATTGCCACACTGAACCTATCGTCATTATCAAAACTTCAAAACGGTAGGTAACTACTGTCCAGCATCTGAAATCACAAATGGTTTCAATAAATTACGCTCAATAATGCCGATAAAGGCGCTGCAAAGTAACGTTCTTACGCCATAGGTTAAACGATAAGCAGTAACAAACACTCATGGCAATGTGAGGTAGGGTAAAAAAGAGTCGATACCAAGCTATTGTGCAAAAAGGTACATGACGAGAGGTGTACTGTGGAAAAAATACCGAACGGAAAACACACAAAAGAATTCAGAGAAATTTAACAGCGTCAGCCTTTTCTCACCGCATAACCCCAATATATGGACTTATTGGCAATCTAGCGGTCTCCATTAATGTCGCTCGATCTAGAGCTATTCTCAACATCCATCACCCCTTCGACGCGTAAATCAGTTAAAAAGGGATATTGCTGTAGCCATTCACAGAGATAGGCGAAGGCTAAGCCTTTGATCAATTTTGGTCTTTATTAATCACAATTTTTTCTGATTATCCGCTGAGCGGCACTCAACACCGTTAGGGACTAGGAAATTACTAAAATACCGTTTATAATGTTTTCATATTGCAAAGAAGGAGGATCTGCATATGAAGACATCGATCTTAGATCGAAATGGTGTGTCATCCGAATTGGCTGACATGATTTCACGACTGGTGGCGCTGATACCATGGCCTGTTCGTCGCCAAGCTATGGGAGACGTGACGGTCACCATTTTAAATGGCAAGCCTCGTGTTGCCGAAGACGAATTTGGCTGGAGCAGATCGGCTGTGGCTCTCGGCATTAACGAGTTCCGCTGTGGTATAATCTGTGTTAACGATCTATCTGAACGGCACAAACCGAAATCGGAAGAAAAAAATCCCAAGCTGTTGGATGATATCCGAAAGATCATGGAGCCATCCAGTCAAGCTGAACCCCGATTACGAACGACGTTGCTCTATACGAATATGACGGCACAATCAGTCCACGATGCACTTGTTGCCGGAGGATGGTCACCGGAATCGTTGCCGACTGTACGCACCATTTCCAATATTTTGAACCGGCATGAATATCGATTGCGCACAGTAGAAAAAACCAAGGTGCAAAAAAAACGGCAGAAACCGACAGCATCTTTGAAAATGTTTGGCAAATGAATGCATGGGCGGACACTGACCATGCCACATTAAGAATCAGCATCGACACCAAGGCTACCGTGCATGTTGGCGAATATTCAAGAAGAGGTCAATCACGTGGTCGGTCTGCTGTTGAGGCTTTGGATCATGACATGTACCCCAAAGAAAAGCTGGTACCTGGCGGGATATTTGAACCGGTCTCCGGAAGGTCATTTCTTTTTTTCGGCAACAGCAACAAGACCAGCGATTTTCTGGTCGATGGCCTCCTGCTTTGGTGGGAAGCAAGAAAACAGGATCTTTTTCATGTGAAGCAACTGGTCATCAACCTGGATAATGGCCCTGAGTGCAATGGTCACCGGAGTCAATTTCTGTATCGGATAGCTGGGTTTGCCGACTCGACCGGACTGGTAATTAGGTTGATCTATTATCCGCCCTATCACAGTAAATACAACGCAATTGAACGATATTGGGCCGGGTTGGAGAAGTCATGGAATGGATATTTACTTGATAGCGTTGAAACAGTATTAAATCGTGCAGGAAATTTTGTCTGGCGAGGAATGCAGGCCACCGCAAGTCTTTTGGATGTTGTGTATGAAAAAGGAGTCAAGCTCTGCGGCAAAGAGAAAAATGATCTTGAAAGTCGCCTGCTGCGCTCCCTTGATCTGCATTGGTGGGATATAGCAATTTATCCAAAAGTGGTATAACTGTAATTTCTGAGTCCCTTAGTAAAATCAATCAGAAGCAAAAATTTATTCGTCACCTGGCAAATGCAGTCTCAGCATGCAAGTTTAATTAAGAAAGATAAATTATTATCACCTAATTTTTGAATGCATTGCAATTATCCATCTCACCGGTTCCAAAACCAGTTTTGAACCATTTTACCCTCTGTGCTGAACTGCCATGGGTAAATGAGTCCGGGTTTACATATCCTTTTGCCTGTTTCTGCAAGGTGTCATCACCAATAGCGCTAGCAGCAGTCAGACCTTCTTCCAGATCACCTTCCTCTAGTAGTTTCCGGGTTCTGTTGGCATGATTGGCCCAGACGCCTGCAAAGCAGTCAGCCTGAAGTTCCTGGCGGACGGAGAGATTGTTGCTATCTTCCTTACTTAGTTTGTTTTGGGCGTCTTGAACTTTCTGGGAAATGCCCATCAGGTTCTGGACATGGTGACCAACTTCGTGGGCAATGACATAGGCTTGGGCGAAATCTCCCGGTGCTTTAAAACGATTCTTGAGCTGTTCATAAAAGCCCAAGTCGATGTAGACTTTTTGATCACTTGGACAATAGAAGGGACCAATGGCTGCTTGAGCCATTCCGCATGCTGATTTTACTGAGCCTCGAAACAGTACAAGATGTGGTTCTTGATAGGTTCTTCCTTTTTTTTGGAACAAGGTAGTCCAGGTATCTTCAGTATCAGCCAAGATGACAGAAACAAACTCGGCCAATTCTTTTTCTGCTACAGTCTCCTGAAGTGGTGCTGAGGACATTCTAGTTGCAGCCCTCTGGTGAAAACCAAGTCCACCCAACATATTATCCATGTTCCCGGTGAAGTAACCGTAAGCACCAACGCACACTACCAATATTATGGTGCCTTTGAAGCCTAGAAACCTGAATAAAATGGGAAGCAAGCGCAATATGCTACTGTTGCCACCGCCTGAGTCCCCTTGTCCGGAGGCGCTCATATTACGTTGGTCTTCCACATTGCTACTCTTACGATTTTCACGCCAACGCATAGTTATTCTCTCAGGGTATTGGAGATCCTATAAGCAATAATCAGTACCAGTGGTAACAAAAGGTGTGTGAGCTCTTTAATGATGAAATGGTAACCATGCAAAATCCAAAAGACAATTCATTTCTCCATTCATATCTTCACGATATCAGCCGCCAAGACAAGACCGACCAGATTCCTTTGCAGCCTGGGATAATCATAAAGGAAGCGTTAAAGATGATTCGATCCTCAATACCGACGACCATTGACATCCAGCAGGATATCGATCAGGAAGCAGGACTCATTCTCGCCGACTCCCGAGGTGTTCTGCACCGATATACTTCCGCTTTGTCGCTCCAATCCATTGCAGTCCCTTTGTGCTGTTGACAAAGGCTACAATGTAACTGGCAGCACTGACATTTTTCTTACCGATGAACTATTCTTGCCCCTCCCTATATCTTCAATCAATCAATCCACATTATCCAGGGGAAGAGATGCCTCTTGCCAAGCTTAACCATTTAAGAAAACCTGCAAATTAACATTCTTCCTGACCATCTCTGGCGGGGTATGGTCAGAGTATCTTCTAAGGAATTCGGAAAGTTGCGATCTGCAGGAGAGATATGGACCTTTAAAGTCCCGGTTATCATGACCCGCTCCGCCGCTTGCTTGTATGTGGACAGTCGATTTGACGGATCAAGCGCGCTCGTCTTTTTTACCTCGGTGGGGGCAACCAGCCCAACAACAAGGCCGGCGCTTTCCCTCTCTAAGTTCCGTGCGCACTCTCTCTATCCGGTTGCGCCTTGTGTCGGGTTTCTTGGCGTCCACAACCCAGCAAATCCACTCATTACGCGCGAGCGCCGTAATGTCCTCCCATAGTGCCAATGCAGCTCTGTCAGCAGTAAGGGTTTTTCGCAAATCATCTGGGAAACCATGTACCAGACCAGTGGTGATTTCTCTTTTGGACATACGTTTGCTTTAACGTCCAATCTCCGCCGCACTTCTTTTGGCATCAGCTGGAGCGCCCCTTGCTGGGCATCGACGCGCCACCTACTGCTGAATTTCAGGCTCAACAAGCTTTGCCAACTGCGCAAGCGATTCCTGCCAACCGAGATAGCACATTTCTACAGGAATCACCTCCGGAATGCCTTCCTGCACAACGCTTAGGTCTGTACCACAGGAAACCGGCTTAAGGGTAACGGTGACCTGCAGGACTCCAGGTAAATTGGGGTCATCAAACTTGTCCGTATATCGAAGGAATTCGTTTGGAATGAGTTCGAGGTATTCACCTCCAAACGAGTGACTTTGTTGCGTTGTGAAGTTTGTGAATGACATTTTGAATGTCCCGCCAACCTTCGGATCCATGTGGTGAACCGTGCAGGTAAAACCATAAGGAGGAATCCATTTGGCCATAGCCGCTGGCGTAGTGAATGCTCGATATACGCGCTCTGGTGGTGCTTTCATGATTCGGTGAAGACGAACAGTTCCTGTCATGGCGTTGGTCTCCTTTTTCTTTGGAATTCGTAAAAAAATAGCGACAGCACATCGCACGAGATTGTCTCGGGGATGGGCGTATCGATTTACACTTCGATGCAGATTTTTCCGAAATGTGCACCGCTTGCCTCGTAACGAAACGCCTTGATAAGATCTTGTAAAGGAAAGGTCTTATCGATGACCGGCTTCATGTCATTGTCATCCAGAGCGCGGATCATCTCGATCTGCTGCTGGCGGCTGCCGACAACCAAGCCCTGAAGCCGCACTTGTCGGGTCACTAGCGCTACAGTCGGAATCGGACCGGAGAAACCCGTCAAGACGCCGATGAGCTCGATATGCCCGCCGATGCGGCAGGCGCTGATCGACTGCGGCAGAGTACCCGGTCCGCCTACTTCGATGACGTGATCAACACCACGTCCGTCAGTCAGGTCTAAAACCTCATCCGCCCAGTTTGGATACTGCTTGTAGTTAATGGTATGGTCGGCGCCCAGAGTCCGTGCGCGAGCCAGTTTTTCATCCGATGACGAGGTGACGATCGTCAATGCGCCCATCATTTTTGCGAACTGCAGGGCGAACATCGACACACCACCCGTACCCAAAATCAATACCGTCTCGCCGGCCTTCAACGGACCATCAATGACCAGTGCACGCCACGCCGTAAGACCGGCGGTGGTCAAAGTCGCCGCTTCGGCATGGCTGTAATTTTTAGGCGCACGAGTGAACCAATTCGCCGGCCGCACCACCCTCTCCCGCGCATACCCATCCACGCCATCGCCGGGCGTCTTGGCGAACCCGGATGATGTGGCTTCGCCGTTTTGCCACTCGGGGAAAAAACAGGAAACGACGTGATCGCCCACGGCAAACTCGCTGACGCCTTCCCCGATTCTTTCGACGATTCCGGCTCCATCGCTCAACGGAATGAGTCCGTCCGCGGTGGAAATCGTCCCCAGTGCGACCAGATAATCATGATAGTTCAGCGAACTGGCGTGCAGCCGCACCAGTATTTCACCCTCCTGCGGCGCACCCGGCTCCTCCATCTCAACCACCGTCAGGCGCTCAAGCCCGCCGGATCCTTCAAGTCTTATCGCTCTCATAAAGTGCCTCTCCTCTGGTAATGGTCAGAATGAGCAGCGGCATGAGGTTAAAAAGATGTCGAACTGTCTCTGACCGCTTATCTCACGTATCATTCATTGTTCACGCCTTGCACGGGATTCGCATTTCGAAGATTGCGTTCTCAACCGCGGACCGCCATCTCGATTGCAGCGATGTCGATCTTTGTCATCTCCATCATCGCATCGAATGCGCGCTTGGCGACAGCGGGATCGGGATTGGTGACTGCTTTCGTCAGGGCGATCGGCGTAATTTGCCAGGACAATCCCCATTTGTCCTTACACCAGCCGCATGCACTTTCCTGGCCGCCGTTGCCGACGATTGCGTTCCAGTAGCGATCCGTTTCGGCTTGGTCGACGGTTGCGACCTGAAATGAGAACGCTTCGTTGTGCTTGAACGTAGGTCCGCCGTTAAGCCCGAGGCATGGGATACCCATCACGGTAAACTCGACGGTTAACACGTCCCCTTCCTTTCCCGACGGATAGTCTCCAGGTGCGAGGTGCACCGCGTCGACGAACGAATCGGGAAAGGTCTCGGCGTAAAACCGCGCCGCGTCCTCGGCGTCGCCATCGTACCAAAGGCAAATCGTGTTCTTTGCTTGCTTAACCATGTTACTCCTCCTTCTTTTTGCGTCGAGCCAACTCCTTCTCACTCGGCTCGACACTCGCGAACGAACCGGGCCGGATATCGCCAACCGGTACATAGGTACTCATTACAACGCCGGTGGTCGAAGCCTGCGAGCGAACGAGCCGTAGCGCGGAGGCTTGGCGTTCTCGCCAAAGAGGCGCTTGCCCCGTCCAAGCACCACTGGAAAAGTCCACACGTTGTACTCGTCGATCAGAGATGCGCCCTGGAGCGTTTGAATCAAATTGCCACTGCCGACAATCTGCAAGTCAGGGTCCGGTTGGGCCTTGAGAGCGATGACTGCCGAGACTACATCGCCGTGGAGCAGGGTCGAGTTGTGCCAGTGGAGTATCGTCAATGTGCGCGAAGCAACATATTTTTCGCTGCATTGAGCGTCCTTGCAATCGGAAGGTCATCGGGTTGGTATGGCCAGTACGCTTCGAATATCTCATAGGTCCTACGACCGAGCACCAGTTCTCGATCCTTACCGTCGAAACCCGATGCCGAGATGTCTATCGCTTCGTCCCAGAAGTTGAACATCCAACCGCCAAAAGTAAAACCGCCAGTCGGGTCTTCTCTCGGTCCGCCGGGTGCCTGCATGATGCCGTCAAGCGACGCAAACGTAGATACGATGAGCCTTCTCATGAAAACTCTCCTGTGGTGAGCCGGGCGTTAGGCTTGACCGTGCTGGATGTCGAGCCTGAGATTACTCTTGCCTGACTATATCGACCGAGATCTCCACCGCCGGTATCGTTCCTCTGTTCTCAAGCCAGTGTGTGGTGTTCCTATCCTCGGACCAGCCCACTCCTGGCCCATAGTCCGTAGCGACTCCATTTCGATGATCAGTGATTGCTCCTTGCAGTATGTAGACGGTGCCTGGCCTATCTTTATGGTCGTGAATCGGACCGAAGACACCGCCAGGCTCGATGGTCACCATACGCATTCGGAGTTGGCGCCCTACCATTCCCTCGATCTCAAGGCCAAGGTCAACCGTTGAAAGTAACTTCACCGTAACACCTTTCGTCTCAGGTGCTACCTGTTCGTTGCTCATCGCGCTCTCCTCTCTGTACTTCCAGGGCCTAACCAACACAGCTGGACGGAAACCATCTACCTAAAGTGCCTATTGGTAAATATTATCGATAAAAACAAAAACCAAGCCAGCACACGTATCCTTTTCGCGAAAAAATTTAAAAATTGATTACGCAAATAGTACCCGCCTCCATGGCAGGATCGGTCTTTATAGTGCGCCACAATGTTGTTATTTATTGGTAATGTAAGGTGAATGTCTGACAAGTCAAATTGATATGTTTCCTGATAGTTTTCTTCTGAAGAGCTATTAGCAAAAGCAGAAACCGAGTACCCCATACGCAGTAGTACCGACAAAATGGCACTGTCACTCATCGGTCTTGAGTCGGTTGAAGGGCTGGGGTGTAGTGGTTTTGCATTTATTTTAAGCAGAGCGGGTTGATGCTTTCGGGAATGGTATAATTTCAGCACCGAACTCAAGAGTCTGCAATTTATTTCCCCACCACTCCATCAGTTGCCGCCGCTGCTCAAGGTATTCGGCTCGGTTATACGCTCCTTTAATCTTGTTCCGTTCTTCGTGAGCAAGTGCCTTCTCAATTACTTCGCTGGGAAATCCAGATCGCTCGTGAGCCATTGAAGAAAAAGAAGAGCGAAAGCCATGAGGTGTCGCCTTTCCCCGGTATCCCATATCACGAAGAGCTTTTGACATGGCGTTGTCGGACATAGGCTCTTTAGCGTCACGGACACTAGGGAAGATCAATCCTTCAGTCCCAAAAAGAGCTGCTGCCCTGGTTAAGATGGCTAGCGCTTGCTTTGACAAGGGAACGATATGCGGTCTTCGCATTTTCATTCGCTCGGCAGGAATGTGCCATTCCTTTACTTCCAGGAGTATTTCAGACCAGCGGCCATTTCTGACTTCACCTGATCTGCACGCTGTTGCCGCCGTGAATTGCAGTGCGAGTTTGGTGGTGATATGAATTTTGGTGTTGGAATTTATTGCCTTCAGCAACTCTGATAGCTCTTTGTCATAAACTGCCGGCATATGTTCAACTGCTTTTGCCTTTAATACACCTTGCATATCCGCCGCAGGATTGTACGTGGCTCGGCCGGTTTGAATTGCATATCGGAAAACAGCACTCATCCTTTGCAAGACCTTCCGGGCGATTTCCAGTGAACCACGTGTTTCAATCTTCCTTAAGATTTTAAGCACTTCAGGTGGTGTAATTGTATCAATCGGCTGATCGCCAATTCTGCCAAATACATCTCTCTTTAACGTTTCAAGTATTGCTCTTGCATGGTCCATACTCCAGCCTTGACGTTGCTGTTCGATCCACTCAAGTGCGATATTTTCAAAAGACTTAGTTCGTAGATCTTTGCGTTTGTTGTCTTTCTCGATGTTCTCTCTTTTTATTCCTCTTCTTGCCTGAGCAGGATTTATACCTTGTCTGACAAGGGTCTTTGCCTTGAAGTGACTTTCCCTCGCTTCTTTCAGGGAGATTTCAGGATACCGGCCAACAATGTACATGCCGTTTACGCCGTCTATCTTAAATCTATAAAGCCAACGTTTCACCCCGGTTAGGGTGATTTCAAAGAACAAACCGCCACCATCCGCTAGACGACACGGGGTTTTAGCATTGCGAATGTCAAGTACAGTCAGAGTAGGCATTGTGGGCTCCACAGGGTGTATTTTTCATGGTCAGTTCGATCATGAAATAAAATATACCCCAGAATACACCCTTTGATCAATGGATTTTACTGGACAACTTCGGACGGCTTTAGATCAAAAAGACAAGAAAAAACCCGCAATCCATTGCTGGATGCGGGTTTTGAAGATGTTATCGGACATCTTTGGACTATAAAATGGTGCCGGAGGTCGGAATCGAACCGACATGCCCTTGCGAGCGCTGGATTTTGAGTCCAGTGCGTCTACCAGTTTCACCACTCCGGCGATGGAATCGTTTTTATACCTTACTTGGCGGTTTACCGTCAAGGGCAAAAGATGTTGGCGTTACTATGGCTGTGAAATTTAGAAAGAAAAATAGAGGAAGTTTTACAAAGCCGTTGTCAAAAAATAACATGGCCAAAGGAATGTCCGGAACGGCATAAGGAGCCGTAACAAAATGGGTTGAAATGGCCCATATTTTGTAACGGCTCCTAAGCTCTTTTGCCCCTCTCTTGCGGTTAAAAACCGCCAATCGCGTTTCACTCCCGCGCTAAAAAAAACGCGCTGCCATTTTGCCGCTTGTATTCCTTATACTGTCGAAGAACCTTGGTGACGTATTGCTGGGTTTCAGGAATTTCCGGAACTGCTCCAGTCCTTGTCACTAACCCCGGCCCTGCGTTATAGGCTGCCAGGGAGAGCGTCAGATTGCCATTAAAACTGTCAAGTATCTGGCGGAGATAGCGCGTACCACCATCAATGTTTTCGCGTGGATTAAAGGGGTTGACGACATGCAGCTCGCGAGCGGTATCCGGCATCAATTGCATGAGCCCCAAGGCGCCCCGTCGCGATACTGCCCGGTGATTAAAGTCGGATTCCGCCTGAATGATCGCCTTGATCAGCGGCGGGTCCACCTGGTACTGGCGACCTATGCGGCGGATATCCTGGTCGTAGGTTGTGGAATCGGTCGATTTTCCAACCATTGCTGCTTGAAATCCGCCGCTCTGACTCAGAGAATAGGGCCGGCAATTGGCGCCGACCGGAGCATTGGTGAAACTCATCGTCCCCGATTTTTCGCGGCAGATGTACATTGACCCGCTCCACGCCACCGAGGTGAACACCAGCCAGGTAGCGGTGATAAGCACAACGAGCCTTACCACGCCATGAAGGAAAGGAAGTAATCGGGAATGAAGCTGCGAGGTTCGATAGCCAGTCATCTATTTTTTTCGTTTTTCCCAGTCTGCAAGAAACTGCTCAATACCGATGTCGGTCAGCGGATGCTTGGCAAGTTGGGCAATAACCTTGAAAGGGATGGTAGCAATATCCGCGCCGACAAGGGCCGCATCCACCACGTGCTGTGGACTTCTAATACTCGCGACGATAATCTCACTCTGATAGCCATAGTTGTCATAGATGGTGACGATGTCGCTGATCAGGTCCATACCCGGGTTGCCGATATCATCGAGACGGCCGACAAAAGGGCTGACGTAGGTGGCTCCGGCTTTCGCTGCCAGCAGCGCCTGTGCGGCTGAAAAAACCAGGGTGACATTGGTCTTAATTCCTTCCGCAGTCAGCTTCTTCACAGCCTTAAGCCCTTCGACAATCATCGGGATCTTGATCACGATATTCTCGGCAAGCTTTGCCAGTTTGCGTGCTTCATCCAACATCCCCTCAGCCTCAAGGCTCACCACCTCGGCGCTTACCGGACCGTCGACTACCTTGCAGATTTCGGCGATAATCTCTTCAAAGGGTTTATTTTCTCTGGCTATCAATGACGGATTGGTAGTGACCCCGTCTACCATACCCATTTCCACGCCTTTTTTGATTTCTTGCAAATTGGCGGTATCGATGAAAAATTTCATTATTGTTCTCCTTGGTTGGTTCTGAAGGTATTGCAACACTCCCGGCTGCAAAAATACAATTTTTTGCCCCGCCATTCAAGTTGAACGGCCTGGCGACTGGGTACGAGTTTCTTGCAGACCGGATCTTCCTCCAGAGTATCGCTTAATCCCCTATCCGGTGCCTGCGACCGGCCTTTTTGCTTTGCCGCCTCAGAGGGTTTTCGACCACCGAAAATTAACCGGTAGCCAATATAGACCAGAATGACAAGGATAATTATCCGCAGTGGACTCAAGTTGTCCTCACTTTTGCAATTTTCCGAGCCCAACTTCCCGGGCGGGGGACCGCTGCCTTTGCCGACGGGATGACGAGAATTCTCCGCTTATTCATCCCAGCGCCCGGAAATTATTTCCTGATTTTTCGATTCTCCAGCCTTGATTCTCTGTACCAGCAGCTGCTCCAGCTCGGAAATAGCCATCCCGCTGTTACAATCCCTGAAATCCGGTTCAAGTTCGGCAAAAGGGGCGAGGACAAAAAGACGGTCGCCAATGCGTGGATGCGGCAAAGTCAGCTCGGGCGAATCCATCACTTGTGTGCCATAAAACAACAAATCAAGGTCTAGACTACGGTCCTGATAACCAAAGCTTTTGCTGTCTCTCGTCCGGCCGAATCTTTTTTCTACCGCAAACAGAGCATAAAGCAAATCGAGAGGCGGCAAAGAAACCCGCAACCGCCCTACAGCATTGGTGAACCAATGGCGGCTGGTCATGCCAACAGGCGCTGTCATGTACGGACTCGACAGGCCATCGAGAACAATCCCTGGAACCGTACCGAGAGTATCCCATGCCTCACGCAGAATCGCTCGGCCATTGCCAAGATTCGATCCCAGCCCAATAATTGCTTTCACTTCTTCAATCATTACGCCGTAGTTGTTCTCCGGAATTAAAAATCCTGCAAGCCCAGGACATCGAACATTGAGTAAATTCCGCATTCTCTGCCGACAATCCAGACGGCGGCCGTGACTGCACCGCGGGCGAAATGATCGCGACTGTGGGCCCGATGCACCAGTTCGAGACGCTCGCCGGCACCGGCAAAAAAGACAGTATGCTCGCCGACAATATCGGCGGCCCGGATAGTTTGAATGCCGATCTCTTTTGCTCCTCTCTCACCGATAATGCCGTTGCGTTCAAGTACTGCCACCTCACCGAGGTCTCTACCCACCCCTTCAGCCGCCATCTCGGCAAGCTTCAAAGCCGTGCCGCTGGGTGCATCCTTTTTTTTGTTGTGATGGGCCTCAATGATTTCAATGTCGTAGTCATCACCGAGAATTGCCGCAGTCTTTTTTACCAGCTTAAACAGTACATTAACGCAGACCGACATATTCGGAGCCTGCACACAGGGAAAGCTCTTTGCCAGTTCCTGCAGTTCCACAAGGTTGTCGGGGGTGAGTCCCGTGGTGCCGATAACCATTGCCCGACCATGTCTGGCCGCAACCCTGGCAAACTCCATGGTGGCTTTATGAAAGGTGAAATCAATGATAACATCGCCCTTATCGATAACCGATTCTATGCCTTCAGCGATTATAACCCTGTTAGGTTCACCTCCTGCGAGGAGACCTGCATCTTTGCCGATGGCAGGATGACCCTGCGCCTCAAAGCCTGCAACATATTGCAACTGCGGATGGCGGTTGACCATGTCGGCAACCCGCTGCCCCATTCTACCAGCCGCGCCGGCAATTATAACCTTTATCATCACTGTTCTCCTTTCATCTGAAACGCCGCTTATACCGCAACTTGAAAGTATGAGGCATTAAAGAAGGCCGATGTTCCGCATCGCCGCCTGGAGTTTTTCCAGATTTGCACCACCCATCGGGGCCAGGGGCAATCGCGGCAGACCGCTACCAATCCGGCCCATGATTTCCAGACCTTTCTTGGCCGGAACCGGATTGGGATCGATGAACATAAGTTTCATCAGTTCAAACATCTTGTAATGCAACTCGCCCGCCTTCTTGATATTCCCTGCCAGCGCCGCTTCTATCATCGCCGCCATGCCTTGCGGATAAACGTTTGATATCACAGAGATGACCCCTTTGCCGCCGATGAAAATGGTTGGCATCGCAGTGAAGTCGTCACCGGACAGGACGATAAAATCCTTGGGACAGCGGAGAATGACATCGGAAATCTGCTCCAGACTGCCGGAGGCCTCCTTGATGCCGATGATATTGTCGATTTCCGCCAGGCGGGCGACAGTCTCCGGCTGCATGTTGACCACCGTACGACCCGGCACGTTATAGAGCAACATCGGAATATCGACATTTTCAGCAATCTCCCGAAAATGCAGATACATGCCCTCCTGACTCGGCTTGTTGTAGTAGGGCACCACCGACAGCACCGCATCGGCACCGCTTTGCTTAGCGCTCTCGGTAAGTTCGATAGCCTCTAATGTATTGTTTGCCCCGGTGCCCGCAACCACCGGCACCCGGCCGCGAACTGTCTTGACGGTCAGATCAATGACCCGTTTATGCTCGTCGAATCCGATCGTTGCCGATTCACCGGTGGTGCCGCAGGGCACAATTCCGTGGGTACCGCCGGCAATTTGAAACTCTATAAGGTCAATCAACCCCTGTTCATCCAAGCGACCGTCTATAAACGGGGTTACAAGTGCAACAAGTGCTCCGTGAAATTTTTCCATAATTCCTCCTTCCGATCCTAAATTTGCACCTATTTATCTCTACAATCCATCAGAGCAGCGCTTCAGCGGTCAAGTTCCCGGTACAAACCAGTCTGGTTGGTCCCTGCAGGAAAACGTTATCCGCCACCGGTCCATCGAATAAATCAAACACTATCGTCAGTATTTCCCCACCGGAGGTGATGACCTCGACCGGTGAGTTCAGTCCCTTTTGCAGCGCCGCAAAGAGCGCCGAGGCGACCGCGCCGGTGCCGCAGGCCATGGTCTCCGCCTCGACTCCGCGTTCGTAGGTACGAACCTTCAGTCGACCGTCGGGCAAGGCCCTGACGAAGTTGACGTTGGCCCCCTTCGGCGCAAAGAGTTCATGAAATCGCACCAGCCGTCCCCAGGTTTGGACGGGAACGTCATCATTATCAACAAAGATCACCACATGGGGAACGCCGGTATCGACATATCCGACCGCTCTTTCCCCATCTCCGACAGACAGCGAAAGCCCGAGTCGAAAGTCGTGCGGAGTCGTCATCCGTACCCTCACCCCAGCCTCTTCCTCGCCAATCTCTGCCTCGATGATTCCGGCAAGCGTCGCAAATTTCATCTTCTTGCCGGCAATCCCGTGCCGATAGGCAAACCGTGCCGCGCATCGTGAACCGTTACCGCACATCTCGGCAAGCGAGCCATCGGAGTTATAAAAATTCCAAGCAAAATCGGCGACCGTTGATTTTTCGATAAAAATCAGGCCGTCAGCGCCGATGGAGAACATCCGCCGACAAATTTTTCTTGCCAATTCGGCTTGTTCCGCATGCGGAATACCTAAACTGCGGTTGTCAATGATGACGAAATCATTGCCCGTTCCGCTCATTTTCTCAAAAAGAATGGGGAAATTTACCATTTCTTTCGTTCCTTTTGTTTTTCATTGTACATGGGCCATGAACATTTTTAGCGTAAAGGACTGACTAACAACACAGCTTTTTCATAAGCCATCAAGACAGCAGAGCCCCCCTGCCGCATTATTTGCGGCGGGAGGGCGTCTACTTGAGGCACCACAAGGGTTTTGTTCCTGCGCCTTAGGAGCCGCTCCGGGTATTTCCCCGGCTACGTCTTTTTATTGACAACAGGGCGCTAATTCCTGACTGTGGCTTCTTTCGACTTGCTGCTCTCGTTGGCCGGCGTTGCCCCGTCAAGGGCTGTAACCGCATAATAGTACCGTACGCTCTCACTCGCCTTGGTGTCAACAAAGAGGGTGTGGGTTGGATCCACATTGCCAAGCATCTGATACTCGTCCTGATCCGCCACTCGACGATAGACCCGGTAGCCCGCGAGATCTGCGTCATCGTTTCGATCCCAGAAGACCTTGATGCCGACTTCAGTCCGCACTGCGCTGACCCCGGCCGGCGGTACCGGCGGAGTCAGGTCAATCGGGGTGGTCGCCACTTCTTTGCTCACCCCACCTTGTGCCAATTCATTCTTGTATTCCGTCATAGTCTGGACAGAATAGAAATACTTTTGGCCGTTACTGACCTGACGGTCAAGATAGCTGGTAGCGACCAGCGGATCGCCGGTCTTGGTGAAATCCTTTCCGTCCAAGCTACGAAGCACTTGGTATTTTACCAGCAAATCCTTACCGGCAGTCTTCAAGGTTACCGGTTGCCAAGCTAGCGAAACCTGGCGATCTCCGGGGATCGCTGTCACTTTCCCGGTTGCCGCCGCGGGATCGAACCACACCAAAGTAATGACATTGGAGTCGGCACTGTCGGCAAACCAACTGGTACGGGAACGAACCTTAAAGAAATACTTATGGCCTGAACGTAACAGGTTGGAATCGTAGCTGACCTTTCTTCTCGTCTGGCCGTCCAGGGGTGAACCGCCACCTACTGTAACTGGCTCTGTAAACGGTATGGGACAGCTGCCGCAATAATCTTCCAAGGGTATTTCCGCCCGAAATAGTTGAAAAGAAGAGATATCTTCGAGGACCGAGCCCTTAATGGTCTTTACCGGATATGACCAGGTGAGTTGTATCCCTTTGTCGTTCACCGTATAACGCAGATCGTCAATTGCCTGCGGGACAACGCTTTCAGGGGGCAGCGGCTTGTTTTTAAACCCGCATCCAGCCGCCGAAAGAAACAATGCACCAAAAAAGAAAGCGCCCATCACCCGCACCAAGCATCTGTTTTTCATCGTCCAATCCCCAGTTGTTTTTCCGCTGCCAGCAGTGCTTCTTCCACTCTCTGTATACCGGTTCCTCCTACGGAAATCCGGCTGTTGACCGATCCTTCGATACTTAACACTTCATAAACATCCTTTCCTATAACCTCGGAAAACTGTCGCAATTCTGCGATACTCAGATCCGGCAGTTCGCAGCCCTTGTCGAGACAAAAGGCAACTGCTCTGCCAACAATACCATGGGCATCACGGAAGGGTACATTTTTCAGTACCAGGTAGTCGGCAAGGTCGGTTGCGGTCATGCAACCCTTCCCGGTCGCGGCCGCCATCCTGTCAGTCTTGAAGCTGAGGTTTTCCAGGAGTTCGGCCATAATGGCAAGGGAGGCGCTGACCGTATCGACGGCATCAAATACCGGTTCCTTGTCCTCCTGGAGATCGCGGTTATAGGTAAGCGGCAATCCCTTCATCAGGGTGATAAGGGTCATTAGACTGCCGACGACGCGGCCGCTCTTGCCTCGAATCAACTCTGGGATGTCCGGATTTTTCTTCTGCGGCATGATCGACGAACCGGTACAGAATTTGTCGGAAATATTGACAAAATCAAATTCCTGGCTGGACCAGAGGACAAGTTCCTCGGACAATCTGGAGAGGTGCAGCTGGATCATCGTGCAGTTGCTGGTGAACTCAATGGCAAAATCCCGGTCGCCCGAGGTATCCATGGAATTTGCCGTAACTCCGGCAAAGCCGAGGATTCCGGCGACCTGCTGCCGATCGATCGGCAGCCCGGTACCTGCCAGGGCGGCACAGCCGAGAGGTGAGAGATTGAGGCGCTTACGACAATCAACCATCCGACTCAAGTCCCTTCCAAACATCTCATAGTAGGCCAGCATATGATGGGCAATCTGCACCGGCTGTGCTCGCTGCAGATGCGTATAACCGGGCATAATCCGGCCGAGATATTTCCTGGCGAGCACAACGAAGGCCCGGCGAATTCCGTCCAGAAGGATCATCACCTCGTCGCACTGATCACGCAGATACAGCTTGAAATCGAGGGCCACCTGATCGTTTCTGCTCCTGGCACTGTGTAACTTGGCCCCGGCCGGACCTATGCGCTCAACCAAGGCCTTTTCGATATTCATATGAATATCTTCCAGCTCTCGCCTGAATTGAAATGTTCCTTTGGCTATCTCCAATTCAATTGCATTCAGACCATCGGTTATTGCTATCAGCTCTTCTTTCGAAAGTATACCGTTATCGGCGAGCATGACGGCATGGGCCTTGCTGCCGGCAATGTCATATTTATACAACCGCCTATCATAGTGAATGGAGGCGGTAAAGGCTTCAACCGAGGCGGCGGTGCCTTCGCCGAACCGCCCACCCCACATCTTTTCTGATCCGCTTTTCTTCTGCTCAGTCATATGTGGTCCTATTTACTGCACCGGCCCTGCAGAGCATTGATTTTCAAACGCAGGCCATGAAGTCGGATGAATCCGGTGGCATCACCCTGGTCGTAGACATTGTCTTCTTCAAAGGTGGCAAAATTTACTTGGTAAAGGGATTGATCGGACTTGCGGCCGACCGGGGTGCAATTGCCCTTATAGAGTTTCAAGCGAACCACGCCGTTCACTGTTTTTTGGGTCTCATCCATGGTCTTCTGCAACAGCTCGCGCTCCGGCGAGAACCAGAAACCGTTGTAAATCAGTTCGGCATAACGCGGCGTCAGTGAGTCGCGGATGCGCAATACTTCCCGATCAAGGGTGATGGTCTCCAGATCGCGATGGGCAATACGCAGGATGGTGCCGCCCGGGGTCTCGTACACACCGTGCGACTTCATGCCGACAAAGCGGTTTTCCACCAGATCGAGTCGGCCGATGCCGTTGGCGCCGCCTAGTCTGTTGAGTTCGGTGAACAGGGCCAGGGGTTCCATGGCGACCCCATTGAGGGCGACCGGGTTGCCGCCGGCAAAGGTCATCTCCAGATAGGTCGCTTTATCGGGTGCCTTTTCCGGGGCAACCGTCAGTTTAAACATCGCTTCATCCGGTTCGTTCCAAGGATCTTCAAGAATTCCACCTTCAAAGCTGATATGCAGCAGGTTCTCATCGGAACTGTAGGGTTTTTCTTTGGTGACCGGAACCGGGATATTGCGGTCTTTGGCGAACTCCACCAGCTTCTGCCGCGAATTGAGGCTCCAGATGCGCCACGGGGCGATTATCGCAAGGCTCGGGGCAAGGGCGATGTAACCGAGCTCAAAGCGCACCTGGTCATTGCCTTTGCCGGTTGCTCCGTGGCTCACCGCGTCTGCACCCTCGGCCAAGGCAATACGCACCTGCTCTTTGGCAATCAAAGGTCTGGCCAGCGAGGTGCCGAGCAGATATGAGCCTTCATAGATGGCATTGGCCCGGAAGGCCGGGAAAATGTACTCTTCGACAAAAACCTTCTGCAGATCGGAAACGATGACCTTTTCAGCACCGGTGGCAAGACCTTTTCTCTTGACCGCATCCCAATCTTCTTCCTGCCCGATATCTGCGCAATAGGCAATGACCGAACATTTATACTCCTCGGCCAGCCATTTCAAAATAACCGAGGTATCGAGACCACCGGAATAGGCAAGGACAATTTTGTTAACACTCATGCATCAACCTCAAACAATAATAATTTTTATATTTCAATCAGATGCACAGTTTTAACCTATCAGGCTTTCAAGTATCGCCTTGTGGATATGCATCTTATTTTCCGCCTGATCAAAGGCTATGCATTGCGCCGATTCGAGAACATCATCGGTTATCTCCTCACCGCGATGCGCGGGCAGACAATGCAATACCACACAGTCGGCAGGGGCCTTCGCCAACAATTCACGGTTGAGCTGGAAATGGCTGAAAACGCGCAGTCTTTCTTCCTGCTCATCCTCTTTACCCATAGAGGCCCAGACGTCGACGTTGATAACATCGGCACCGCGAACCGCCACCACAGGATCTTGTATAAGGGTGATCGGTTTACTGGCAATCTTCCGACTTGCCGCAAGAATTCCGCTGTCCGGTTCATAGCCTTGCGGACAGGCCAGGGTCAGTTCGAAACCGATTATCCCGGCAGCTTGTATCCAGGAATTGGCCATGTTGTTGCCATCCCCCACCCAGGCGATACGCAGGGCTTCCATCCCCCCCTTTTTCTCAATGACCGTCATGATATCGCTCAACACCTGGCAGGGATGATGCAAGTCGGTCAGGGCGTTGATTACCGGAACGGTGGCGTAGGCTGCCAGTTCCTCGACCACTTCCTGGCCGAAGGTCCGGACTACCATGCCATCAACATAACGGGACATGACCCGGGACATGTCCTTGAGCGGTTCCGACCTGGCCAGTTGGGTGTCGCGGCCGGACAGAAAGATTACCTGTCCGCCGAGACCATACATAGCCGCCTCGAAGGAAACCCGGGTTCTAGTCGATGGTTTTTCAAAAATCAGACCGACGGTTTTTCCCATCAACTGTTGATGAATCTTGCCGACCTTTTTTTCTTTTTTCAGTATTATCGCCCGGTCGATGAGACCAAGCAACTCTACTTTTGTGAATTCCTGTAATGACCTGAAATGCTTCGGCACTTGCTGCACCTCTAAACAAAGCGGGGATAATCCCCATCAGTTACTTCCCCCATTTCAGCCTGCGTCTTCAGTATTCAGGGGAGAAAGACGTTATCATTACATAAAAGGATAATGATTTGCAAAACATTTCCCCCTTATTTGCTTGGTTGCGTCGGATTTTTAGTACCTTACAGATTGGTTTCTTGTTTTTTTACAAGAAATCAATCTGTCTCAAGGTACTTATACCCCTCAAGGGGGTACTAAAAAGAGTCCCTCTGTTGTGGGAGGGGATTATAGCCTTTGGGTTGCGGGCGTCAGCCC
>JANNQF010000034.1:0-11343 GCA_031441605.1 Deltaproteobacteria bacterium | reverse complement strand
TCTCGATGAGTTGGATGTTATTGAATGCTTTGAAGTGCCTGGTCGACGTCTTCAGGTTGGCGAAACCACCAAGCGTCAGATGGAACTTTACACCAAACTGGGTGTCGAACCTCCCGCCTCGTTACAATAGTTCGGGAATTTAGGTTAACTGGCTCGTAATGGACAGCAATCGTTCTCCATCCTCCTTCTTCACCATTTTTATAAATATCTCTTCTTTTCAATCGAAGATTTCTATGCAAATCAAAATACTTTGCTTCTTGCTTCAGTATTTCTCCAACGCTGTAGCATGAGTTCAGAAATGCGCTTAAAATATGAGAAAATTCTTTTTCACGATCTTTGGCGCCACCAGAACTATCACAAGAGGATTCAATCTCAATCATCTTTTTAAGAAAATACTTTGATTCTTCAATCTTTTCTTTTGCTTTATCGATAACCATAATACTCCCTAAATTAGTTCTGATTTTAATGTGGAGTTGAGGGACTGTGCGCTTTTGCGCAGACGCTCTCAAACGTAGGGTTATGTGCCTATTTTGTTATGACCTTGATGTAAGCATAGTCAGACATCAATGCGCCTTTGAAAATTGACACTTCCATCAAACCTTGGGTTGAGTCCCATCTGAGCGTTAAGTTATTACTGAATGATGGACTGGCCTCATTTAGACCTATAGCATTCAATGCTGATTTGGAGAATGGAATATGATCAATACCCTCAACTGTAATCCAGTCCGCCTTGCCATTGATGAAAACTATTTCTGTTTCACCTTTTTGATACTGGCATTTCTTTCCATATTTGCTACTGCCGCAAGATGATGGTTGACCAAGATAGGCCGAGACTTCGTTTTCAGATTTTCCTGCGATTTTCGTTATATCAACGAGAATTTCGGCGTGAGCCGTACTTACAAGAACAGCGAAGATCAATACTGCTAAAAGTCGTTTCATGGTTTTCTCCTTCTTACACATAATCAAGAGTTCACCGGCGGATCGCAGCGGAAACCGGTGTAAAGGCTAATTGGCATGTTTCTTCTTTTCTATAGTGCTGTAACGGAGCTGCTTTCCCGGCCCAGTCTTTATTTCCAGGCTAAACCACTTGTCCAAATCCAGCTGCTGTTACCCGCGCGTACTGCCGGGTGGGTTTTGCTTTTTGCAAGCAGCAATACATTCATCCGCTGTGATACCCGCCTATTTGATAGCACTTCTGAGTGTGCCGAGAGCAAGCTCTTTGTGTCTGGGAATCACACATCCTTGATTCCTCCGGAGCAAGACACCATGGCTGCCTTTCTGGCGGGCCTCGCAAAGTCCAAGTTTCTTGAAAATCTTGATTGCCTCATCGCCTGAAAATTTCGGCAGCTCAGGCAGGCGAGGGAACCTCAAAAGTCGTAAGAATGGGGCGGAAGGATTGTTTCAAGGGAAATTCTTCAAGGTACAACTCTGTCGCTTCCTGTAGATTTACAATTGCTTCCTCGATCGTTTCCCCCTGACTTGCCGTCCCCACCTCCGGACACTCGGCCACATAAGGATTCGCTTCCTTATGCACGATAGCGGCAAATGTACTCATCTGCCTACCTCCTCCACGAAAAGAGATATCAGCCCCGCGTGCCGAAAACCAATTTACCGCCAAGATGACCGGCAATGCCGACCGCTGCCAGCATGCCGGCGGCGATACCGAGATAGATATACCGTGACGGAGATCCCTCGGCCAATACCGCCGGATCGATAAGCCGCCAGAAGACGAGGATATTTGTTGTGGCGAGGACCACCAGACTGCAAAGGATCTTGGTTATGAAGATCATCGACTTGATGCCTTTGTAGCGCTTTTGCCATTCAATAAACCCGGTCACCAGGACAACCGGCAACATGATCAGGACAAAGATCAGGTTGTAGTAAGCCGCTGTTTCTAGGCTTGGGATATGCAAGAACATCGAAATCGCCAGAAACGCCACAACCGCCGGCAGTATGCCGTTGGGAAAATGGACGGAAATCGGATGCAGGTGCAGCTTGAGGATGAGATCGGCCAATGTATTAAAGAGCGATTTTTTCGCCTTGGCGGATTTGTCACTTCCCGCCACCGCGGCGCCGACGGCTAAGGCGCCGCTCGCTTCTCCGATTTTTTTACCATCCGCATCGATTTCCACAAACTGGTTTTTCGGGGCGGCACACACCGGACAACTTTCCGGCGGTTCGTTGCCGTCATGGATATAGCCGCAAACCAAGCACCGCCATCTTCTGACCGTAGCGCTGGTCACTGTGCGAACTTCTGCCGCTCCGGCTCCTACCACTTCCTTGAACATTTTCTTCTGGGCCTCACACACCGGGCACTGATCCGGCGCGCCGCCTTCCTTGTGAATATAGCCGCAAACCCCACACTCCCAATCGCTCATAGTCATCCCTCAATTTGAACTAAATGTTTTTATAAACCGCCGATCTATCCAATCTTTAATAGAAAAAGCCAATTTTCCGGCAAAGGCCATCGACCATTTGCCGAGAACCCCGTCGCCATCACCCAGATTATATATGAGGAGATACGTCCCTCCCGGTGAAAATTTTTCCGGCGGACGACCCTCAAGACAGGCTAGCAGATTGTGATACAACACAGGATTCTGGCGCACCGCATAGACACCGACCTTGTGCAGGGGCTGCGTCGCGAAATGAATGCAATCGCCGCCGCCGAAGATATTCTCATAGCGGATGGACTGCAGGTATTCGTTGACCTGCAATCCGCCATCTTGGCCAATCGGCAAACCGGAACGGGCAAATATCTGCGATGGCTTGACCCCTACCGCGGCAAAGGTAATATCGCTCCGATATTCCTCGCCGTTTTCCAGGACAATGCGATCATTGTCAATGCGCTGTACATGGCCGACCTCAAGGATCTCTATGCCTTTGTTCAACAGGACTTTTTTTACCAGGCGGCGAACCAGAGGTGGCCGCCCGGACATGAAACTCCTGCCGCCGAAAAGTTGAATCTTCGGCATTGTCACCCCCTGCCGGCGACACAGTTGATGAACATTACCGGCAATCTCAATGGCCGACGGGCCACTTCCGATGACCGTAATTGTTATCCGGCCGGCCTTGGCAAGGTCGAGTATCTTTTCTTTGGCAAGCAGCAGTTCTTCAATAGGTTTCGGCGTAAAGACATTGGGAAAATCGCCGCTCATCGTGTTGCGAGGCACATAGGAACCGGCATTGCAGGACAGGACATCAAAGGGGATCTCTTCCTCCGTGCCCTCAAGGTACACCACCCGTTTGTGCGGATCGATCCGGTAGGCCTTGCCGAGGATAAAGCGACCGCCCTTGGCCTCAACCTGCCGACGGGTGGCAAAGCGAATCTCCTCCGGCTGATAGGTTCCACCCAGCATACCCGGTCCCATTCCGCTGTAATAGTGGTATTCGGAAGGCTGAATGACGGTGACACCAAATCCTTTGTCGGTAAAGTTCTGCAGGTTGGCAAGGGTTACCATATGGGCATGGCCGCCGCCGATGAGAAGGAGCTGTTTTTTCATGGCAGATCCTGCTGATGATCGATATAGTTGCTCAATCTGGCGATATGACTGCGTTCTTCCGCAGCTATTCGGCGCAGTACCTGTTCGCTGCCGGCATCTGTGTTCTGTTCCGCCGCCCGCAGATACAGATCAAGGGCCTGGGCTTCGATCGCCAGGGCCAGGGACAAAACCTCCGACTCCGAATCGAGATCGGTTTTATACAGTTGCAGATATTCCTCGGTGGTCAAACCGCCTTCCATTGCCGGCTCGGCAATCTTTGCCGCAAAATCAGCGACGGAAAACTTCCTGCCGGTAAGCTCTCCGTAAAGCTGCACCAGCTGTTCCTGATGGAGAATTTCAATGCTCGCAAGTTTGCCGAAAAGCGTTTTGGTTTCCTCCCGCCGCACCCGTTTTTGCATGGCCAGATAGAAATCCCGTAGTCCCATTTCCAGACCGAAACCGACAATGATCGCCTCCTCACCACTCGTTGCCGGGGCGAACAGGTGCAGTCCGACATCTTCAGGCCCCATTGCCACCTCTTTGCCCCAGGCCTTGATACCGCCTGAAAGATTGTAAATTTTCTTAAAACCCTTACCGGAAAGCATCTGCGCAGCAACCCGGCTGCGTCCACCGATTGCTCAGTAGATGACAATCGGTTTTTCCACCGCAAGTTCGCCGAGACGCTTGTCCAGATCGCCCAAAGGCAGGAGTTTGGCGCCCGGCAGGTGACCGGCGGCATATTCCTGCGGCTGCCGGACATCAAGAAAGAGTACGTCACCGGCGGGATGGTCGGCAACCAGTTGGTTGGCCTCCTCCCAGTTGATTGACGCGACAGGGGTGAAAAACTGTAGCCATTTCATAGCGTGCTCCCTCGGGGTAGAGTAGCGGTCGAGGCATTACATCGGCCGGGGATGAAACCATTTTGCTTTCTGCCGACATGTAAACGTCAGGGACAATAATACCTTGCTACGCTATCTCCTGTCCACCCGGTTTTTCTCCTTTCTTCCCCACGCCCCAAGCCTTCCTGAAAAATCTGTTGCCGGTGCGAATAATGTCGACTAGGATGACCGGCCAATATATGGCAGACAGGCAAGGGTGAGATAACGCAGGAAGCGGAGGAAAAGATGAACGGACAGGCGAAACGTAACGACTATCTGGATGCAAACTTTGACCGTTTTGTCGGCTACCTGCAGGAATGGCTGGCGATACCGAGTATCAGCACCTTCCCCGAGCACCGGAAAGATGTGCAGCAAGCCGCCCAATGGGCGGTCGAACGCCTTGCGGCCATCGGCTTTCCAGAAACCACCCTCATCCCAACAGCCGGACACCCCCTGGTGTATGGCGAATGGCAGGTTGATAGGCAGCAGCCGACACTGTTGATCTACGGTCATTATGACGTCCAACCGGTCGATCCGCTGCACCAGTGGTCTTCGCCACCCTTTCAACCGACCCTGCGGGACGGCAACATCTATGGACGCGGGGCCAGCGACGACAAAGGGCAGATTATGTTGGTTCTCGCCGCCCTTGAGGCCTGGGCCAGGGTCGACGCCACCCTGCCGGTAAATGTGAAAATCCTCCTGGAGGGTGAGGAAGAGGCGGGCGGCGCGGCAGTTGCCGACTATGTTGTCAACCATCCGGAGGCGCTTCGCGCCGATGCCGTGCTGATCTGCGACACCCATATGGTCAATGCCGGACAGCCGTCAATCATTACCGGACTGCGCGGTATTCTGTATACGGAAATCGCTGTAACTGGAGCAAAAACAGACCTGCATTCCGGCAGTTACGGCGGGATAGCACCCAATCCCCTGCACGCCCTCTGCCTTCTGATCGGTCGTCTCAAGGGCGAAGACGGGGTCATCAACATTCCACAACTGGCCTCGGCCATCCCTTCCCCAACACCCATTGAGAAACAGTTTTTGCAGGAGGATCCCCTGCATATCGAAGAGGGCTTGCTTGCCGAAATGGGGGTGAACAAAATGGTAGGCGAGACCGCCTATCCACCCCTGGAGCGGATCGGCCTGCGCCCGACCTTGGAGGTTCACGGCATTCGCGGTGGTTTTATCGGTGAAGGGGCAAAAACCGTTATCCCCGCCCAGGCGGTTGCCAAGGTGAGCATGCGTCTACCGTCAAACCTTGACCCGAGCGAGGTATTCGACTGGCTCAAAGAGGCGGTGCTCAGCAATATGCCGACCGGATATACAGTTACCCTCACCAACCTGCATGCCGGACAAGGTGTGTCGGTCAATCCCGACAACCCGTATATCCGCGCCGCCGCCGAAGCCGTTGAATCGATATTCGGCTCCCTTCCGGTCTTTATGCTCGAGGGCGGTTCGATCCCCATTGCCGCACTCTTTGACGAGGTGTTGCAGGTGCCGATTGTCTTGATGGGCTTTGGCCTGCCCGACGACACGATCCATGCTCCTAATGAAAAATTCAGCCTCAGTCAATTCCGCAAAGGCATGAAGACGGTTGCCGACTTTCTTGGACGGATTCGCCAATCATAACCGGTTTTTCAACGTGTTGTTTCGTGACGGCTTCTAAAAGCCGAGAGCTGCCAACGTTGACCAGTCAATACTCCCCGTCTCGACAATGCCCTTATCCTGCTGAAAACTGCGTATGGCTGCGCGTGTTCTCTGTCCCATCCGTCCATCCACCGGTCCCGGGGCATAGCCGGCGTTGATGAGAGCCTGCTGTATCTGTTTAACCGGCGCCGCCTTTGCCTTGACGCCCACCCGGGGAGGAGGCGCCGATTGTCCGTCGGCCCCAGCCACTGAGGTTGAGGAAGGTGCAGGACAGGAAACCGACACCCCATGATAGTCCGGAAAAAGTGGTATGCATTGCCCTGTATTTTCCTGGAGGTTTAAACAGATTTTCCGGAAAAGTTCCTGCCGCATATAAGCATTGAGCCGCTCATCTTGAAGTTCGCTTGTGTAGATCGTTAACTGCTCCAGGAGCAGCTTCGACCGTATGGTGATGCGCGTTTGCCCGGATGCGACCTCGCTGAGATTGACTGTATAGCCGTTTTTATAGACTTTCCCGAAGATGGCGGTGGAAATCAGGTTCTGAACCAGCTGATTGATGGTTCTGTACTCGGTGACAATGAGACCGCTTTCCCTTTCCAAGGTGGATATTCGTTCCTCCTCGGAGATCGCCCGCACGGTTCCTTGCCAGGCGCTTTCATAGGGAACGGCGAAGATATATTGGTGTGGGACCGGATACTCTTGCGCCATCGGTTGTGGATTTTTTTCCGCACAGGCGGAAAGCGCACCGGCAAGAAAAAATAATGCCACCAACAGCACACCCGAGTTTACCCGCATCTCTCTCCTCAAAATCGCCAAGGGCATGGCCCAAGGTAGGATTTCTTATTCCGAAACCAGCGGCGCAAATAAATACTCAAGACCATTGATCTTTATCTCATGGACGATGGCCAGCATCTGTCCCAATTTGCCTTTGGGAAAGCCCTTCCGGGCAAACCACACCACATACGGTTCCGGCAGATCGATGAGCCGCCGTCCGGCGTATTTGCCGAAGGGCATGGTCATTGCTGCCAACTCCAGAAGAAGGGCATGGTCGAAAATGGTATCGTTCATTTTTCTCTATTTGTTATTAATAACCTGATACATCTTGTCAATTTTCCGAAATATTCTGATGCAGCGAACCATCATCAACCCCCGCCTCGGCAAAGGAGGCCATCTCCCGCATCATGCGGCAGGACAGATCGATGAGATTCATGGTGATCGCCGCCCCTGTCCCCTCGCCAAGTCGCAAATCGAGGTCGAGAACCGGTTCAAGACCGATGATTTGCAGAGCGATTTGCTGTCCCATCTCAACAGATTTATGGCCGGCAACCAGGTACTCGGCAACGCCCGGACAAAGACGATGAGCAAGAAGCCCGGCGGCGGTGGAGATGATGCCGTCCAGTACGACGCAGCAACCCTCCGAGGCAGCAGCCAGGACGGCGCCGCAGATACCGCCGAGCTCAAAGCCGCCGACCTTGGCAAGAAGCTGCAAACCATCGTCCGGGTCCAATTGGTGCAGGGCCAGGGCCTTTTCAATGACCTCGATCTTGCGTGCCAAACCCCGGTCATCGACTCCGGTGCCGCGCCCCGCCACCTTCGCCGCCGACAGACGGGAGGCGCCGCAGATGATGGCCGTGGCACTGCTGCTGTTGCCGATGCCCATCTCCCCCATACCTACCAAATTGCCGGATCGATGGGCGTTTTTTGCAAGGAAGGTGCGCGCGCCGTTTTCGATGGCTAAAAGCGCCTGGTCGCAACTCATCGCCGCTTGCACCGCGAAATTCTTGGTACCCCGGGCGACCTTCCGTTGCACCAAGAGCGGATGGTCGGCAAAATCGCCGTTCACCCCCATATCAACCACCGCCAGTTCAATCCCGTACTGGCGACAGAATACATTGATCGCCGCGCCGCCGTCGAGAAAATTCTCGACCATTTGCACGGTCACCTTGGCGGGAAAGGCGGAAACACCCTCCTCCACCACGCCGTGGTCGCCGGCAAAAACAAACATCCGCGGGCAATGAATCGTCGGCATAAGGGTTTTTTGTATTGCACTCATCCGCACCGCCAGTTTCTCAATGCGGCCGAGGGCGCCAAGGGGCTTGGTTTTATGATCGACCTTTCTTTGCGCCTGATCGCGGAGATTTTGCGACAGCGGTTCTATTCGCGCCATGAGGTCGACAAGAAACCCTGACAGCTGTGGGGAAAATGGCCGCTGCACCGCTACTTCCGATCGGCGCGGGGCAGCTTGTTTTGTTTCTATCCCGGGTAAGGAAAAATCAACAATATATTTCAAGGCATCGCCGGCGAGAATCAGGGGCAATACCGACTCGACCTCACGAGGATGGACAACCTTTTCAATCAGCGCCGCAAGGTTCTCCTCCTGCCTGGCGCAAAAAGCGACCGCCTGAACCATATCCTTTTTTCTCGGACCATAGGATCCGATTATCACCAGTTCCTGGTAATGCACAAGATTCAGAAGATTGCTGCCGATTTCCTCGTTCTTCTCAAGACCGCTGAAGTAGGCAAACCGCCCACCTTTGCGCAGTTTAGTGATGCAAAGGCTAAAAGCGATGTGGCTGGCACAACAGTTGATGGCCAGATCAAAGTCGGCACCAGTAACATCTTTTTCGAGGACGACACGGTTTTTGTCGCAAAAGGATTGCAGACGGGCAATCTTCTCGGCGCTTTTTTCAATAACCGTAACCTCGCAACCCAGCTGGCGACAGACCAGTGCGGCGATCATCCCGACCACCCCGCCGCCATAGATAATCGCCCTCTCCCCGGCAAGCGGTTGCACATGGTCAAGCCCATTGAGAACACAGGCCACCGGCTCGGCAAAGGTGACAATCCGCGGATCAACCGCCGTCGCAACCGGAATGAGGCTCTGCCGCGGCACGGAGACCGTCCGGGCAAAACCACCATCGCTATGAAAACCGATGATCCGCATCTCCTCGCAGAGGTTCTCCCGGCCGGTCAGACAATAGCGGCAGGTGCCGCAGACCTGGCCCGGCCATACGGTATAAAGCTTGCCGGTCGCCGGATCGATGCCGGCGATTTCATGGCCGAGGACCCGGGGTAATACCAGGTCGCGGTGGCCGGATCGCCACATCTTCGCATCGGTCCGGCAGATGGCGCAGCAGAGCACTTCCAGCAGCACCCGGTCGTCCGCCGTTTCGGGCAGAACAGGGCTTGCCTGATATTTTATAACTCCGCATTCGGTGAGTGCCAGTTGCATTTCGCTTCACTCCGTATAGGGTTCTTCAACAGTGGTCAGCTTCATGAGCACGGCGGCAACACCTGCCGCGGCCAATTTCCGGCACCGCTCCTTCGCCTCTTCTGCTTGTACCATGGGAAAGACGCTGGCCTTGTTCAACGGGCCAAAGGCAAATTCATCCGCCGTAAACCGCAGATATTCAACACCAGCCTTGATAATAAGCAGCTCGCTCATACCGCCGACCTCGCCAAACTTGCCAGCCGCAGGAGGCCGCCGACTGGATCGCGGTTCTGCACCTCGACCCAGCGGGCAAGTGTCGCCAAGGCCTGCCCGGACAGCAGGATCTCCCTGGCTTTCTCTACCCCTTCTGAGATCGTCGCCACCATACCCCTGACCAAAAAAATCAGGGCGCTGTTGAGTATGATCGCATCGAGCCGGGCCGCGTCACCTTTCCCAGCCAGTAATTGATACATCTTTACCGCCGCTGTATTGCGATCACGGTCGGGCATCAGGGACTCTGGGGGATGGCTGTGCAAACCGCACTCCTCGGGGTGAAAGGAGAAAGAACTCAATACCCCGTCCTGCAACCGCACCCCGGAAGTCGGGCCGCAGACCGAGGCCTCGTCCATGCCCTTGTCGCTGCCGGTGATACCCCCATAGACCACCAGGGCATTGGTATAGCCGATTGCCTGCATGACCTCGGCTACCGGCAGCAAGAGAGTCGGGGAATAGACGCCGCGCACGGCAATCTTCGGCAGGGCCGGATGGGCAAGAGATGCAGCGATATTCAGAGGAGAACCGAAACAGATCTGCGACAGGATGCGGCCAAGCGCCATCGGGTGCACCTCAGGACTCATACCGTTAAAGAGGCCGATGCCCGCCTGTCTGATGCTTTTCGCCACCAGCTCGACGCTGCACTCAACATCGACCCCCAAGGCCTCGACCATATCGACTGTGCCGCAAATGGAGGTGATAGCCCTGGCCCCATGGCGGGCGATGATCACCCCACCGGCGGCGGCGACAAGGGAGGCAGCGGTACTGATATTAAAGGTCTTGAAACTGTCCATGCCGGTGCCGCAGTTATCGACGACTGCGTCGCCTACGGCAACCTTATTGGTATCCAAGTCATAGACCGCCCGCCAGCCACCGGCAACCTCGTCGGCGGTTTCGCCCTTGGCGGTCAGTGCCGCCAGGAAGGCGCCCTGCTGCATTTCCGAGACTTCATTCCTTAAGACCTGACAAAAAGCCGCGTGTGATTCCTGGAGAGTGAGATTTTCCTTATGCATGAGCCGGGTAATAACCTGGCCCATTGCTTGGTTTTTTTCCATATCCATCGTTTTCTCCCACGGAAGGCAGTCATCATCGGCCACCGGATCGCCGGTTTGGCAGACTCTGAGGCTAAATGACCTGTGATAACGGATACGAAAAACCATCGATCGACAAAAGACGAGTCTCCGTATCCACAAAAAACTGCACCGTCCGGATCAACCAGACAATACAATACCGGATACAGAGAACTCCAGTGGTTGGCTCTGAGTAGGGGGACGATGTCGTCCTTCCTTTGCAGGCAGGCTTTCTGACTTACGAATTATCCTGCAAAACGGCCGCCTTCCCGGGAGATCCCAGTGACGAATCCTATAAACCCTAAGATATGGGGGCAAGGCCCCAGCCGCCGCAGCCTTCGCTTACAGCAAGGACTGGCTTGTGACGGAGTTGCACCGTCTTTCCTCTTGCGATCTGCTTCGTGCACCTGCAGGCTGTTGTATACTCGGCTTGGCAGAAGAAATCAAGTGATTGACGGTATCGCTTGCACCACCCTGCCGATGTAAGGTAAAAGTCCCTTCTTGAAAACCATCATTCTCCTTGGTCACATTAAAGACCATGGTTGCCACCTCGGCACTTTTCACCAATTTGAACAAGCTTGTTTTTGGTCATCTACAAATAATATTTACAAGTGTTTACAAAAATATTTTCATAACTAATATCGTTACACGTAAAAAATTCTGGAAATTGAAATTAAAAGGAGGCTTGTCCGAAGGGCAAGAATACCATGACGATAGACAGGGATCGGCAAAATGCCCTCAGCTCCCGCTTTACCGAAAAGGCTCAAGCAGTTTCCGCCTTTGTTACC
>JANNQF010000033.1:0-21965 GCA_031441605.1 Deltaproteobacteria bacterium | reverse complement strand
CCCGGCGGCAGGCGTTATAACGAATGGCGATGTCTGGAAAAAACACAATCTCCCGGCTGGGATCGAGTCATAGACTTGCTAACCGCAGAGATTAAAGTCAGGCACTACTCGCGCAAGACGCTGAAAACATATGCCGATTGGAGTCGCAAATTTCAGCTCTTTTTGACCGACAAACCGCCGAGTGAACTTTCATCCCTTGACGTAAAAAATTATCTCACCCATTTGGCGGTTAAGCAACACGTTGCCTCTTCAACCCAGAACCAGGCTTTTAATGCACTGCGCTTTCTTTTCCGGCATGTTCTCAAGAAAGACTTTGGCGATCAACGCGATATCCCCCGCGCGAAAAAATCAAAATACATACCTGTGGTTCTCTCCCGACCAGAAATTGACGCAATCATCAGCCATCTTGAATATCCATTCGATATCGTGGTCAGTTTGCTCTATGGCTGTGGTCTTCGTCTTTTCGAATGCCTCGGTCTACGGGTTTCGCCCGCATTACTACGTGAGTTGCTGGCACATGAACGTAGTCGAAAGCGCGAAGATGTGGCATTGCTATACAAAAACACCAGAAGCGGTTGCCGTCGCAACGACCTATCGCGCATTGCGCGCATCTCTGCCCGCATACGTTGAAATTGGCATGGTTCGCTACATCGACTATTCATGTGAGCGGTTGCCTTCCTTGAACTTGTTCGAATATGTCACGCACAAGAACATCAATTTCTGCTTCGAGCGTGAAGTGCGAGCCGTCGCTCTGCCCCCTGCGACCGAGGGGCTTGGAGCCGCTCACTTTCAGGCCAGCCAATTTGAATCGGAAACCCAGAAGGGTTTCAGAATCTTTGCGCCGGAAATTGATATCAGCAACCTTATTCACCGGGTAGTGTTTCATCCTGAGTCTTCGCCAGAGTTCGCCAAGGAGATTTCGTCTACTTGCAAGGGCGCCGGACTGCCAAGTCCAAGTTCCTCCGAGCTTTCAAAGCAAGGAGGGTGTCGGGTACATCGCAACAGTCGAGTTTGACGGGCCTTTTCCCTTCTCTGGGTTCGGTCCTTCGTCCGCTGGCAACGAACTGCTATGACCTCCGCTGACTCCTGCCCGGGGACCAGACATGTTGCCATGCATGGCGCTTTCCAACGGGAGTTGGATCGCGTACCGGACAGGCCTCCCCGAATAAGGACGTGATCTTTCACTATGCAATCGCGGCATTTACCGTATCCCCTAAACCCCGGGCGTGGTCACGTTGTGCTGACTTACCCAGAGACTCGGCCTTGTATGCCATTTCTGTTCGTCGACTCATAGCTTTGCGCTCCAGCTTCCTCCGAACCAACCCTCGCGGGTTCGCCCTTGCTTTCTGCTAGTATTTATGTTCCTGTCATCACGACAGGAACAGGGTTTACATACAGGGGACTTGCACCCCATAAGATCACGCCCATGCCGGGCGTACACAATAAATGCAGCGGACGCAAAAAAAACGCACCCCTGACTTTATCGTTAGACATGAACGATTTCATTGATACATCGCGAGAGAATAGGTTGCAGGCCTATCGTGCCTCGCCGGGTGATATCCGGGAGCACTTTGGGATTGAGCAGGTAGTGCTTGCCGGGGGATACGGGTATCGGCAAGCCTTGGAACTTGTCCAGAACGGCGCCGACGCCATACTTGAAGCGCATGAGGCCGGTGCCGGCAAAGATGTCCAGCCCCGCATCGAGGTTCTGCTCGAAAAATCCTGTCTGTATGTGGCGAACACAGGCGCGCCCTTTAGCAAGGAAGGCATTGACGCGCTGCTACGTTCGCACTCGTCTCCGAAGCGGGGCAACCAGATCGGACGATTCGGGCTTGGGTTCAAGTCGTTGTTGCGACTTGGCGGAAGGATCGACATTACCAGCGGACAAGCTGCCTTCGGGTTCAACCCTGAGAGATGCAGCATTGAGTTGAAAGACCGGTTCAAGGTGCAAGATGCGCCTGGGCTGCGCTTGGCGTGGACGCTGAATCAAGATCGTGCTGGCAATCTGCGCAGTCGGTTTCCATGGGCAACAACCGTAGTCTGCGCAGAAATCAGTGACGAAAACTTCCACGACCATTTGCGTAAAGAGATTGACGGGTTTCCTGCCGAATTTCTCCTTTTCCTGTCGGTGCCAGTGCACCTGACACTCGATACCAGCGGCGATGGAGTGCCGAAGCGCGAACTGCACCGCTTTCCCGAAGGCGAAGACGTAGTGCTGCGTGATGGGAACGCGAACACATTCTCACGCTGGAGAGTGATGGAGAGACAGGTTTCAATCACGGATCAACGCGCAAAGGACGACGCAACGCATGTCCATACCCGCGATGTGGTGCCTCTGGCGTGGGCGATGCCCATCGAAGGCAAACGTGAGGAAGCGGGACGGTTTTGGGCATTCTTTCCGACCCACACGCCGACTTACCTGCCAGGCATCCTGAACGCGCCGTGGAAATTGAATAGCGACCGCAACGCCGTCATTTTCGGAGAGTGGAATACGGCTTTGATGAGGGAAGCCGCCAACCTCATCGCCGATGCGCTTCCACAACTCAGAACCGATGACGATCCTGGCCGGCCGTTGGACGCGTTTCCACGCCAGCTTGAGCGAAGGGACGAGGACGCCGCGCCGCTCATAGAGGCACTCTGGACAAAGCTAGCTGCGGCCGCTGTGATTCCCGACGCCACAGGTCGCCTCCGTCAGGCGAACGAGCTTTGGCTGCATCCCAGAGACAACACCGATCTCGCGAAACAGTGGCAGGCGCTTGCCAGTGAAGAAGAGTGCGGTCTGATGGTTCACCCCTCCTGCCTTAAAGGACAGCGTGGCAGTCGACTCAAGGCGCTTGCGGAACGACTGAAACAGGAAGACTCCGCTACGCCTTCCTGTCCGAACCTGCGCAAGCGTGAGGCGAAGGATTGGTTTGCTGGGGTAGCCTCCGCTGAAACTGCCCCAGCTATCGAAGTGCTCAAGCTTGCCGAGGCATACGAGAAGGACTGCAAGTCCGCCGAGTGGGGACCAATTCGACCGATGTTGGCTATTGTTCCCTGTGGCGACGGCAGCTTGCTGACGCCGAACCAGGCCGTCTTCGCGCCAGAGGGCGCACACGTTCCAGATGGGCAGCATCCGGTTGCAATGCTGTTGTGCGACACCCCGGAGGCAAAACGGATTCTCACGGATGTGCTGAAGGTCAAACCGCTCGACGACAATGTGTGGATGGGCGTGTTGCGCGAAGCATTGCGAGGGATCCCCAGCCACCCTCGCGACGCCATGAACAACGGGTGGTTGGATTTCTGGGCATCGCTTAGGGGAGCATCGCCTGCTGTGAGGCAGCAGTTCGTGTCCGTGAAACTCCGTGAAGTGAAAGTGAAACGGCGTGATGGCGAGTGGGTCTTATCCGACGAAGTCTTGTCGCCGGGGGCTTTGGTGAGCGCTGATGATACTTCTTCCAATCAGCAAGTGCTTGTGGACACGGAGGTTCACGGTGAAGACGAGGACTTATTGATTAAACTGGGGGTGTGCCAGTTTCCGCAAGGAATCGTCACGATCGACAACTTCGATAGGCTGGACGGACTGCGGGAATGGCTTTGGCATTGGAGACAGTATTACGGGAAAAACGTGAACGTACGGGCGAATTCGTTGTATCTGAAGCCTTCAGAACTCGATATGCCGAAAGGCTGGCACTTCTTGCCGAAGTTGACCGGAGGTCCGAACTCCAAACTCACAGCATGCTTCTTGGCTCTACTTGACCATGGACAAATCCCTACGGACGTGAAGTTCGGCCATTCCACGGTCTCAAGTTACCCCGAGATCGAGGTTCCTTATCCACTCCTCTGGCTGTTGCTTCGCTACGGAACATGGAACGTCGGCGGCATCGCCATTCGTCTCGCTGCGATTATGGACCGGGCAAGCGAACCTGCGATGGCCTCCATTCCTGATTGGGAGAAACTGAAAGCCAACATCGAAAAACTGAAGGGCACGAGCCCCAAGGTCCCGGCATCGCCAGACGAGATTCGTTCAATGTGGCAGGTTCTCATAAAGTCGCTCGTCACTCCGCAGTCGATGACTGACGACTCGCTGCGGGAGCTTTGGGCAGGTGCCGCGCGCGACAAAGTCCTTCCGCAATCGCTTCCAACGGTAAGGGGCCACGTTCCCTTGGCGGAGGTTTTTGTGACCGGTTCCCCAGACCTGGCGCGGCGCGCGCGAAGTCAGGGCCATCTCGCAGTCACGCTCGACGCGGATGCGATGTCGTTGTGGCTTGCGAAAGGAGCACAAGATCTTGCGGAGTTGATGCAACCGGAGTGGAAAGAAGCGACCGGTCCGGAAGGGCTTCTGATCGCGACCATCCCAGAATTGGCTGAAGTGCTGCGTTTCGAGGTTCAGGAGTCCGCTCGCTGCCAACCGGTTGCAGCCCTGAAGTTGCTGGTCGCAGGCGACGGGAGCGACGTTCCATGTCTGATGTGGAAGAAAACGCTGCTTCTGGACATGGCGCATCTGGCATTGCTGTCGCGGAGCGACAGACTTCAACATCTGCTTGCGGAGGCAGGAGCGGCGGGGTGGCTAAAACACGACCCCAACGAGGCGCTGCGCATCCTTGGCGATGCAGAGGTAGACAAACTGCGAGAGCACGTGGCAGAAGCCCCTACGCTGGCGGAACGATTGCTGAGGGCAGTCGGCAACCGGGATGAACCACTGCGCCAGGCGCTCGGCAAGGTCGGGGCCATGGACTTTCTTCAACGCGTCGAACCGTTGCGGCTTGCCGAATTGGTGCTCGCTCAACTTGGTCCGGCTACGCTTTCTGCCCTTAAGGAAACGTTGGAGCAGGAGGGTTTGAAGCCTCCGTCCCGCTGGAACACCGCCGAAGCACGCGCTTTCGTTGCGAGCATAGGTTTCCCTAATGAGTTCGCCGCATCTCCTCAATCCCGCCGCGAACCCGAAGAGTTCATCAGCGGTCCCATCGCGTTGCCTCCGCTCCACGACTTCCAGAAGGAAGTGCTGGACGGTATACGAACGCTGATTACCAGCGGAACAACTCGTCGCCGCGCGGTCGTCAGTCTCCCCACTGGTGGCGGCAAGACCCTTGTGACGGTTGAGGCTGCGGTGCTCTATGTCCTCAAACCGGTAGGTACCCAGCGCAGCGTCATCTGGGTGGCGCAGACTGATGAACTCTGCGAGCAGGCCGTGCAGGCATTCCGTCAGGTCTGGCTCAATCTCGGCGCAAGAGGAACCGACCTGCGCATTGTTCGCTTGTGGGGTGGCAATCCCAATCCGGCGATTCAGGAGCCGGACAAACCGGTCGTGATGGTTGCTTCGATTCAAACGCTCAACAGCCGCATGGGCGCCAACGGGCTAACTGGGCTGCGAAAGCCAGGGTTGGTTGTGGTAGATGAGTGTCACCACGCAATCACGCCGAGCTACACCAACCTTTTGCGCTTCCTTGACGCAGAAGCTCCGAGACTGGGGACGCCTCCGAAAGACGAGCCGCCCATTCTCGGACTCAGCGCCACCCCATTCCGGACGGACGATGAAGAAAGTGGAAGACTGGCCCGCCGCTTCGACAGCCAATGGCTGCCCCCCGATCAGAAAGACCTCCATAGCCGTCTTCGTGGTCAAGGTGTCTTGGCTGAAGTGGATAATGAGGTATTAGAGAGCGGCATCGGCTTGACGCCTGATGAAATCGAACGGCTCTCCAAGATTCCTGAGCCGTGGGAGGGGCTTGACTTCGAGAACCTGCTTGAATCTATCAACCAACGGCTGGCTGGTAGCCAGAAACGCAACGAAAGACTGGTGACCCGTATCAAGAAAGCAGAGGAGGGATCCATCCTGTTCTTTTCCAACTCCGTTTTGCATGCTCAGGAAATGGCAGCTCGACTGAACCTTGAAGGTATTTCCGCGGCCGCAATCAGCGGAGATACTCCAACCACAGCACGGCGCTATTTCCTGTCCAGATTCCAAGGCGGCGAAATCCGCGTTCTATGCAACCACACGGTCTTGAGCACCGGCTTTGATGCGCCAAAGACCGACATGATTCTCATTTCCCGTGCAGTCTTCAGTCCAGTCCGCTACATGCAAATGGTGGGGCGCGGGTTGCGTGGCGAGAAAAACGGAGGAAAGACAAGATGCCGGATTGTGACCGTATTGGACAACTTGGGGCGCTTTCAATACAGGCATCCCTATCATTATTGCCGAGGTTTTTTCGCTGAAAACGCGGGAAATGTATGAAGATTATGCCTAACGAGGCTTTTGCAGCGGAGTGCAAAAAACCGCGCCCGCTGAAAAGCGGCGTTGGGCGGCTGATTTGAAGAAGGCTGAGCATGCGCTGGGAATTCGGGCAGACACGCAACAAGCAGGTATGTGTCGGCAAGCTAGCCCCGATAACCTGCAAGTTTTTAGTACCTTACAGATTGGTTTCTTGTTTTTTTACAAGAAATCAATCTGTCTCAAGGTACTTATACCCCTCAAGGGGGTACTAAAAAGAGTCCCTCTGCTGTGGGAGGGGATAATAGCCCTTGGGTTGCGGGCGTCAGCCCGCTTTAGGATAAAGAGTTACTTCTTTTATTATTGACGTTCGAGCGATCCAATAATCTGTCTTCTAATGAGCGTAAGGTGTTCCCCCATTGCCTCACGGGCTTTGCCACTATCCTTTTCCTTGATAGCATCTACTATTTTGCAATGCTGCTGAAATATCAGTTCGGCCTCATCATCAAGGTAACAGAGTCCGATTTTTTCTTTGAGCAGATCATAAATGGAAAACATCAGATTAGATTGGATCTTGTTATGTGCCGAATCGGCAATAGCCAAATGAAATTCTGCGTCACTCAGCAGAAGAGCAGAGCGATCTTTCAGCTTACCTCTCATGTCTTCGAGCCATTGGTTCAATTTGCCAATGTCTTCTTCCGTGGACCGTTCAGCAGCAAGCGCAGCATTAGCAGTTTCTAAAATAGTCCGAGACTCGACAAGATCTAGTGCTACTGTTGCATCTTCTCTTAACATGAGGCGTAAAGGCTCAATCATATCGTGAGGTACAAGAGATTTCACCCTAGTCCTTTGTCTTTGCGCCATGTCAAGGAAGCCCATGGTAGCAAGATTGTTCAATGCCTCCCTCAAGGTTGGTCTCCCGACGTTAAAGACCCTCATCAACTCTCTTTCAGGCGGTAGAAGATCACCAGGCCTCAATTTGCCGCAGGTAATTATCTCTTTAATCTGATCAACAATTTGTGATGAAATCTTTCTTTGTTTGATAGATTTAAATGGTGTCACTTCCATAGTTATGCAACCTATTGCAAATTGATGAAGTCAACTCTTTGGGTGAATAGAAACACAGACTCTCTCTGCGGATGCTGCCAGGAGGAATTACTCCCCCTGGCAGCAGGTACTGTCATACACCGACGCCATGTTCGGCCATAGTCTTCAAAAGAGTGTAACGATCGTTCATCTCCTGCTCAATCTTGGCACGAAGACGCTTCGACTCCTCAGGATTACTGCGTTCCAGCGAGGAGAAACGTACTTCGCTGGAGAGGAACTCCTGCAGAGTGCCGTTCGGTTCCTTCGAATCAAGAATAAAGGGGTTTTTCCCTTCGTTGCGGAGGGCGGGGTTGAAGCGGAACATCGGCCAGAAACCGCTCTCCACCGCCAACTTGGCCTCGTTCTGGGTCTTGCCCATTCCCGCCTTGATGCCGTGGGCTATGCAGGGAGCATAGCAGATGATCAATGACGGACCCGGATGGCTCTCGGCCTCGACTATCGCCTTGAGCAACTGCTGCTTGCTGGCTCCCATCGACACCGAAGCGACATAGGCGTGACCGTAGGTCATGATCATCCGGGCCAGATCCTTTTTCGAGGCCTTTTTGCCGGAGGCGGCATACTTGGCGACCGCCCCGGTTTGAGTGGCCTTGGATGACTGGCCACCGGTATTGGAGTATACCTCAGTGTCCATGACCAGAATGTTGATATCCTCGCCCTGAGACATGACATGGTCGAGACCGCTGTAGCCGATATCGTAGGCCCAACCGTCACCGCCGAGGATCCAGTGCGATTTTTTGGTGAACAGCTCGGTGCTCTTGGCAATATCGGCAAGAAGCGGATGAGCAGCCCCATTCTTGAGCAGATCCTTGATCCTGTCCCCGGCTTCCTTTGAGCGGATCGAGTCGTTCATCACCCCCATCCAGGTGGCGAGGGCCTCTTTCATGGCGGCCGGAAGATCGCCGGCGATAGCAGTTTCCACCTTGGTCGCCAGTGTCTTGCGGCGGGTGTTGTATGCCAGAGCCATGCCATATCCGTATTCGGCGGCATCCTCGAACAGTGAACTCGCCCAGCCCGGGCCATGGCCATCGGCGTTGGCACAGTAGGGTGAGGACGGAGCCGAACCACCCCAGATGGAACTGCACCCGGTGGCGTTGGCAATGGTCATCCGCTCACCGAAAAGTTGGGTGAGCACCTTGACATAGGCGGTCTCGCCACAGCCGGCGCAAGCGCCGGAGAACTCAAGAAGCGGCTGGAAGAACTGGCTTCCCTTAACCGACTGACGGTTCATGATCCCGCCCTTGAACGGCACGGTCAAAGAAAATTCATAATTAGGAATCTCGGTTGCAGTTTGACTGACCAAGGGTTTCATCAACAGGGCGGTGCTCTTGGCCGGGCAGATATCGGCGCAGTTGCCGCAGCCCTGACAGTCGAGGGTGTTCACTTGCATGCGGAACCGGTACCCCTTCAACTCCTTGCCAATCGCCGGGATGGTCACGAAGCTCTCCGGGGCGCCGACAAGTTCCGCCTCGGTGGCGAGTATCGGAATGATCGCCGCGTGCGGACAAATGAAGGAACACTGATTACACTGGATACACTCGCCAGGCAACCACTCGGGCGCACTGACCGCCACACCGCGCTTTTCGAAGCGGGCGGTCGAGGTCGGGTAGACCCCGTCGGGGGAGAAGGCACTGACCGGCAGTTCGTCGCCCTTAAGGGCCTGCACCGGCCGCATCACCTTGTCGACGTACTCGGTGGTGCTGGCCTTGCCGGCGATTCCGCCGGAGGCACCGGCCCAGGCGGCGGGAACCTTGATCTCGACCAGATTTGCCAGGGTGTTGTCCACGGCGCTGATGTTCATATCAACGAGGTGTTGGCCCTTTTTGCCGAAGGTCTTGCTGATATCCTTTTTCAGCAGGGCAATGGCACTTTCGATGGGCAGCACGTTGGCCAACTTAAAGAAGCAGGTCTGCATGATCATATTGATCCTGCCGCCAAGGCCCACTTCCTGGGCCAGTTTGATGGCATCGACATTGTAGAACTTCAGCTTCTTCTCATAGATGGTCCGTTTCATATCGCCGGGGAGATGCTCCTCCATCTCGGCTTCGCTCCACGGGGAATTGAGCAGAAAGGTGCCACCCTCGCGGATCCCCTCAAGGACCTCGTAGATATTGACATAGGTCGGGTTATGGCAGGCGACGAAGTCAGCCTCGTTGATCAGGTAGGTGGACTTGATCGGAACATCGCCGAAGCGGAGGTGGGAAATGGTGATTCCGCCGGATTTTTTCGAATCGTAGGCAAAATACCCTTGGGCGTATTTTTCCGTGTTGTCACCGATGATCTTGATCGCGCTCTGGTTGGCGCCAACCGTTCCGTCGGCGCCGAGTCCCCAGAATTTGGCGCGGATATTGCCGATCGGCTCGGCCCGAAAGGAGTCGTCAACCGGCAGGGAGAGGTGGGTGACATCGTCGTTGATCCCGACGGTGAAGTGCTTTTTCGGCACCTCTGCCTGCATATTGTCGTAGATCGCCTTGACCATGGCCGGGTTGAACTCCTTCGAGCTCAGCCCATAGCGGCCACCGTAGATCTTTGGCAGGGCGCCCCCATGGTCGATGTAGGCGGCGCAGACATCGGTGTACAGCGGTTCGCCGACGGCACCGGGTTCCTTGGTTCGGTCGAGAACCGTAACCACTTTGGCGGTGGCTGGCACTGCGGCAATGAAATCCTCAACGGAAAATGGGCGATAGAGGCGAACCTTGACCGCACCAACTTTTTCGCCACGGGCACGAAGGACGTTGATCGTCTCCTCGATCGCCTCGTTGGCGGAGCCCATGGCGATAATCACCCTCTCAGCCTCGGGGTCGCCGATGTAATCGAAAAGCTGGTAGTTTCGGCCGGTCAGCGCACTTACCTGCTGCATGCAGCGGCTGACAATCGCCGGGGTGGCTTGGTAAAATTTGTTCGCTGCCTCACGATTCTGGAAGTAGATATCGGGGTTCTGTGCGGTGCCACGGGTATCAGGACGCTCAGGGTTTATAGCCCGCTTCTTGAACTCCCAGCAGGCATCCCAGTTGAACAGCCGCGCCATATCCTCGTAATCAATTACCTCGATCTTCTGAATCTCATGCGAGGTACGAAAACCGTCGTAGAAGTGGAGGAAGGGTACCGAGGCCTCCATGGTGGCCAGATGGGCTACCAGGGCCAGATCCATAGCCTCCTGAACAGAATTTGAGGCCAACATGGCAAAGCCGGTTTGTCGGGCCGCCATAACATCGGCATGGTCACCGAAGATAGAGAGGGCGTGGGCGGAAAGAGCCCGGGCGGTAACATGGAAGACACAGGGGAGAAGTTCCCCAGCGATCTTGTACATATTGGGGATTTTGAGCAGCAAGCCCTGCGAGGCGGTGAAAGTTGTGGTAACCGCCCCACCGACCAGCGAACCGTGTACTGCCCCGGCCGCCCCCGCCTCGGACTGCATCTGCTTGATGCTCAACAGCTCGCCGAAGATATTCTTACGGCCAGCCACGGCCCAGGAGTCGGCTATCTCGCCCAGCGGGCTGGACGGGGTGATTGGGTAGATGGTAGCAACTTCACTCATGCCATAGGCAACGTGGCATGCAGCTGTGTTACCGTCGATCGTTTGCATTTTTCTGCTCATCAATTTACCTCAATAGTTTGGATTTGGAATCTGCGACGTCTTCCCTTCCGCAGGGAACTCCGCACAATAGCGCCGCCAGGTACCGACAAACGGCGGTTCTCACCTCCGGCGACAATACCGCATTCCGCTCAGCGCCGACGCCTGCCTTATGGGTGCTCCATAAGGCAGGCGTCAGCCAGGCGGCAGCAGTGAACAGTCAGGCCGCGATTGCCAGTCGCTGAACAGACCTAAAATCCGACAGTCTATTCAAGAAAGGTCCATTTTGCAAGATGATAGTCCCATCCTGCCATTTTTAATTTTGATTGCAACCATTAGGGCTTGTGCAGTATTCCCGTCGGCAGCGAAGGGGTACGCCACACGCCGTTTCCCCGCCTTACTTTTTCACCTTCGTATAGTTGAGCATCTCGGAAATGTGGAAGATTCGGGTTTTCAGACCATGGCGTTTGATACCGTACGCCAGCTGGATCATACAACCCGGACAGCTGGTGACAAGGATATCGGCGTTGGTCTTCTTTACATTATCCATCTTCCGGTCGAGTACTTTTTGGGAGAGATCATAGTGGGTCAGGCCATAGGATCCGGCACCGCCACAGCACCAGTCAGCCTCGGCCATCTCCTTGAATTCAACTCCCGGGATCTTCTTGAGAATCTCCCTGGGCTCGTTCTTGATTTTCTGACCGCGGACAGCATGACAGGGATCGTGATAGGTGACAATGACCTTCTTGTCAAAACTCACCTTCTGGGCTGCGGCAGCGGCACCGTGGGGATCATGGTAGGTGCCAACCGGAGCCTGCCCGGTTGCGGCGGCCGGTTGGTCGGCATAGAGAAACTCCACCACGTCACGGACCTTGGGCAGACATCTTTTTGCCCGCTCATATAACGGATCGTCTTTGAAAATCTTCGGGTATTTTTTTAAAAACGAAGCGCAGCTTGAGCAGTCGGTGACGATCACGTCAACGTCGAGCCCTTCGAAGGTCTCCAAATTCTTCTTGGCGAGTTTTTTGGTGTTTTCCATATCTCCATAGCTGTAGGGTGGCAGACCACAGCAGCAGTTGTTGATTACCGTCACCGACTTGCCCCGCTCCTGCAGGGCAGCGAAGGTGGCCTTGCCGGCTTCGATCTGGATAACGTCGATGCCGCAGCCGACAAAATAGCCGATCTTCAGTTTCTCGCCTTTGCCTGGGTAAACGCCGGGCTTGAGCGTTCCTCGGAACGAGCTGGTCGGCAGCTTGTCGACGATCCCCTCGGCCTTGGGCAGGTCACGGCCGAAGATGCGCAGCAGGCCAAGGGCGTTGGCCAGCTTCGAGGCACCCGAGTTCTTGCCGTAGGCGGCAGCCCGGGCGGCAAGATGGAGTCTTTTCGGGTAGGGGAGGAGATGTTCAAAAAGCAGGCGGTGGGCCGGCTTCTTGCCTACCTTGTCGTAATATTCTCCCCGGGCGGCGAGCACCAGTTCGGCAGTCGGTACCGCACCGAAGCAGTTGGTGGTGCACGCCTCGCACCCCAGACAGGTGAAGAGCGGGTCTTCAAGCTCCGCGTTCCATTCGATCCGCTTTTCGATTAACCCCCGCAGCATAGCCAGACGGCCGCGGGCAACTCCGCTCTCGTGGCCTGTTGTCCGAAAGATCGGGCAGGCTACGTGGCAGAATCCACATTTGTTGCATTTAGCAATCGCATCATAACTCTCTATTACAGTCGTACTCATAGTCACTCACCTCGCAGATTTGGTATCCCTAATATCGGTTGTCTTCCAGAACGTTTTTGCCGTGGCCTATACCCTGCCCGGCAGTATTCCCGGGGCAAACATCCGCTCCGGATCCAACGCCTGCTTGATCAGGTGGCTGAGTTTCCACTCCCCTCTCGGCGCGCCAAAGAGGTCGACCTCATTGCGGAAGCTGTCCGGGGCCTTGACCAAGCAGGCATGCCCCTGGCAACGGCCAGCCAATGCATCGATTTCCTTCCACTGAGCCGACGAAAGCTTGGTAAAGCCGAAGTGCATCCTGCCACAGGCCACATCGAGGAGCACATTGTCCGGTTGAGCTATCTTGGCAATCCCCTGATACACCTCGGCCACCCGAGCGATGACCACATCGGCCTGGAGGACAAAAGGCTGCTGCCAGATACCGGCAAAGAGGTCAGCGTGGCCACCGGTGAGCAGCGGATAGCTCGTCTCTCCGGCCCGCTTCAATCCGGCGAGCACCATCATCGCCGAGCAGCGTTCCATCTGGCTGGGAACAACCATTTCCAGTCCCTCGAAGCCGACCAGCAGCTTATAGTCTGCCCCTTGCGGGATAATGACCACTGACACCGGCAGGAGATTGGAGACAATAATTTTCAAAGCGGCGGCATTGCAGTTGCTTAAAGTGCCGGTGGCGCCCACCATATGGCAGCATTCCGGCTTGGTGGAAACCTTCCAGGTCGCTTCGGTGATGCAGCCGAGGGTGCCGAGGGAGCCGGTGAGCAGCCTGGTCATATCGTAGCCGGCGACGTTTTTCATTACCTTGCCGCCGGTGGTGACCATGTTGCCGCTACTGTCGATGTACTGCAAGCCAAGCAACATATCCCGCGGAGCACCGTAGGCCTGACGTTCCGGCCCGACGGCGGCGAGGGCGACAATACTGCCGGTGGTTGAGTCGGCGGTGGAGTAGGGTGGTCGTACGGGCAGCCACTGGTTGTTGCCGGCCAATTTCTCCTGCAGAGCGGCAAGGGTCACACCAGCCCCGGCGGTGATGAACTGGTTATCGCTGTCGTATTCGATGATCTCGGTCATCTTGTCGGTGGTAAGGGGCACAACCGAAGCGGCGAGACGGTTGCCGATTCCGTTGAAGTTGCCACCGCCGACTACCCGCACAGGCTTTTTGGCGCTCTTGGCCTCCTTTATGCTGGCGATCGCCTCGGCAACTCCGGCGGCTTTGGCTCCGCCGGCGCGCTTAAGGATAGTCGGTTCAGTGAGCGGAAGCTTATCCTTACCCGGCGGAGGAAGCGGTATTATCTTGTTGGGATTGAGCACATTGCCAGGGTCAAGGGCCAGTTTCACCGCCTGCTGGGTATTGAGATCGTTGCCGGAGAAGATAAAGTGCATCGCATCCTGTTTTTCGTGGCCGACGCCATGTTCGCCGGAAATGGTCCCGCCGAGTTCGGCGCAGAGTTCCATGATTTCAACACCGGCCTTGTGCACCTGATCAAGTTCCTTCTGGTTGCGGGAATCAAACATCAGCAGGGGATGAAGGTTACCGTCACCGGCGTGAAAGACGTTACCCACCGGGCAGCCATACTTTTTCGAAATGGCCACCACCCGCTCCAGTGCTTCCGGAAGGCGGGAACGGAGAACACAGCCGTCATTGACCAGATAGTTGGGGGAAAGGTTGCAGATCGCCCCGAAGGCGCCGCGCCGACCCTTCCACAGCAGGTCGCGCTCGGCCTGATTTTTGGCCACCCGCACTTCCCGACACTGTGTGGCCATGCAGATCTCGACTATCTTGTCAGCCTGTTCCTTGAGACCGGTGGCCATCCCTTCCACCTCGATGATCAAGACCGCCGCCGCGTCCTGGGGGTAGCCGCAGGGGCCACCCTTTTCCACCGCCTTGATGATGGTATTGTCCATCATTTCCAAGGTGAGGGGGAGAATGCCGGCGCGAATGATCGCCGATACAGAGTTCGCGGCGTGGGGAACTTCGTCGTAGATGGCCAGCATGGTGATGACCGATTCGGTTTTGGGAGTAATTTTGACGGTGACCTCGGTGACCATGCCGAGACAGCCCTCGCTGCCCACCACCAGACCACGCAGGTCATACCCGGGCGGGTCGAAGGAAGGGCCGGCGATATCAACGATCTCCCCGTCGGCCATGACCATCTTCATGCCGAGGATGTGGTTGGAGGTCACCCCGTATTTCAGACAGCGCGGTCCGCCGGAGTTCTCGCCAACGGTGCCGCCGATGGTGGCGACCTTCTGGCTGGCCGGGTCGGGGGGAAAAAACATCCCGAGAGGGGCAACCGCTTCCTGCACCTCGAGGTTGGTCACCCCGGTCTGCACCACGGCGTAGCGGCTCTCCGGATTGATGGAGAGAATTTTGTTAAACCGGGCGAGAGCAACCACCAGACCGCCATCACGGGTTATGACACCGCCGGAGAGGTTGGTGGCAAAACCACGGGCCACCGAGGGGATTTTCGCCGCATGGGCCGCCCTCTGCACCTCAGCCAGTTCTTCTGTGGTGCCGGGAAAGACGATCAGGCCGGGTATGCCGCTGACCAGGGACGCATCATAAGAGTACAACTCCCGGTCGGCATGCGAATGCCTGACATATTCCTTGCCGACTATCTCTTCCATCCTGCGAATGAAATTCTCTCCGATCATCTTTTTTCCTCCGGCCTTATCGCCACTGCAATTTTATGTGTATTCACGGAGCCGCACCCTTACCACTTTGTGGCCGCATGTCGGCTACCATCGTCTCATTTCTGCCAGCAGAGGGCCAGGAAGGCCCCGGTTTCGCTGGTTGCCATCCGTCCCTGCCGTTCCCGCCGAAGCGCCTCTTCCGGGGTATCCTCCTTGTCAAAATGGACCGCCGTCGCCACCCGAGAGGTCCCGGGAATCAGTGCTGCCAGTTCCTGCGGCGAGCGAAAAATAATCCGCGAGAAGAGGGAATGCCCCTCCTCACCTTTTTTCTGTCGTCTAGTGGCCCACGGGCTGAGGCTATTCAAAGTGGTGAGGACAATCGTTCCCCCGGGGCGGCAGACCCGTTGAAGTTCGACGATGGCCGCCCGGGCATCGTCGACAAACTCAAGAGCGGTCATGGAGTAGACGCGACAGAAGGAGTCGTCGGCAAAGGGCAGGCGGAGCATATCGCCGGCAACGGGAAAAAAATGTTCGCCACTGCTGTTGGCTAGCCCTCTGGCCAGCATCGGCAGCGAGATATCCAGGCCGACCACCATACAACGGGCGGCGGCGAAGACCTCCCGGGTAAAAACCCCGGTGCCGCAGCCGACATCAAGGAGACGTTCACCAGCCTGTGGTGCCAGCATTTCTAGAAGCAAATCGGTCTCGGCAATTTTAACCTGCCGGCCGATGGGGGTTGCAAACCAGGCGTCATAGCTCTCCGCCCAGGTGTCGAACAGCTCACCTTGTTTCCCGCTATGTTCAGGACCTTCTACCACTTTCCCCTCTATTTTAAAATCAATTACTTACCGAGGCTATCTTGCCGGCCAGGGTCGCCTCCTTATCTCTACGGTCATCAACCTTCAACTCAATTATCACCCTTTTCGCCCCCTCGTCCAGCTGTGCCCGATGTATCCTGGCGACGAGGGCAAAAAGTTCTTCCAGATTGGGTACCTCTACGGAAGTGGACATCCCGCCGATCTGGTAGGTGTATCCGGACTCCTTGATGATTTTCACCCCAAGTTTGACAAAGCGGCTCATACTCACCCCTTCACCAACCGGATAAACCGACAACTGCGCAAGAATCATACTCACCTCCTTTTTCCGGGAGATGGACCACCGGGACTGTCGCCCGCAAGGTCGACAATCCCGGCGCCCCGGTTTCTTCAGGATTTACTTATTTCTTGTTTCTGGCCTCAGCGGCCTCGATCTCGGCCATGGTCCGCAGGATCTGCATGGCGTTTTCATACACAGGGGTGTCGACCATCTTGCCGAGGTAGGTTACCGCTGCCGATCCCTTGGCAATACCCTCTTCCTCAAACACCTTTTTCACCCCATTGGCCCACTCGACAATTGTCGCTGAAGGGGTATAGATGGTGTGGGACGCCTCAATCTGGCCGGGATGGATAAGCATACGGCCCTCATAGCCCATCTGGTGGCCTTCCTCGGTGCTCCTTTTAAAGCCCTCTTCGTCCTTGAAGGCAACGAAGGGACAGTCGATGGCGACACAACCGGCAGCACGGGCGGCCACTGCGGTGTGATACCTGGCATACAGCTGCTCTACGCCCTCGGAGGTCAAAGTAACACGCATGTCCTTGGTGTAGTCGACCGCACCAAAAATCAGTGAGTTGACACGCTTACTGGCGCTTGCAGAAGGATAGGCGTTCATCACGCCCTTGGCGGTTTCGATCAGCAGCTGGATGGCCACCGTGCCGACCTTCATACCGCGGCGCTGCTCGAGTTCCTCGAGTTTCCAGTCAAGCCGCTTGACGTTCTCCGGGCTGCCGCACTTGGCAAGGCAGACGCCGTCGAGACCAGGATGGACAATGGCTTCGAGGTCATCGTTGGTCATTTCGGTTTCCCAGTTATTGATGCGCACATACAGGTACGCCGCAGCCTGGTTGGCCCGATCGGTCTTCAGGTATTGCTGGATCATTTCCCGGCCTTTGGCCTTTTCCGCCGGAGGTACGGAGTCTTCCAGGTCGAGGGTGACAATGTCGGCGGCGATGGTTGAGGCCTTGCCCACCATTTTTTCATTATTGCTGGGGACGTAAAATACTGATCGCATGACTGCCATGTTGTGTTCTCCTTTGTCTTTGAATTAAAGTCCGGTAAGTTCCTTGATTTTAGGGGCGATATCCTCGGGGCTGTCTACCACGTATGCCCCCGCCTCGGTCAGTGCCTTCATCTTGCCCTTGGCGGTACCGCGCCCTTTTTCGACGATGCTGCTGGCGTGGGAAAAGCGCATTCCTTCCGGCGCCCATGCCCCGGCGATAAATACCACCAGCGGTTTGGTAAACTCCTTATTGGCCACCGCTTCGGCGGCCTCCTCCTCCATGGTTCCGCCGATCTCACCGAAGATGGCGACGGCCTTGGTTTGCTCGTCCTTTTCAAACAATTTCAGAACATCGGCCATAGTCAACCCCAACACCGGCTCGGTGCCGATATGCATGGCGGTGCTGATGCCGAGACCTGCCACCTTGAGGGCCCAGGGCACTGTTCCAGACTGGCCGCCACTGCGGGAGATCACCCCAATCGGGCCGGGCTGGAAAAGGTTGCCGGCCCAGTCGACACTTCCGCCCAGCCAGCCAATGACTGACTTGCCGGGGCTGATCAACCCAAGGCTGCCGGGGCCGAGAAGCATAACCCCGTTTTTTCTGGCATAACTGACCATGTCGATGACATCGTGAATGGGAATCCTCTCAACCGGTGAGGAGACGAACTTGATACCGGCGTCGATCGCCTCGTAAACCGCTCCTTTCAGAGCCGGCCCGGGGATGAAGGTGCAGGCTGCGTCGATCGGCCCATGCTGGCGAATCGCCTCGCGCACCGTGTCGTAGACGGGGATACCATGCACCTCTGTGCCACCTTTACCAGGGGTGACACCGGCAACCACCTTGGTCCCGTACTCCTTCATGTACTTGGTACGCAACGACCCCTCTCGGCCGGTGATACCTTGAACCACAACTGTCGTGTTTTCATCCATTATTATTGACATAAATATCCTCTATGTTCAGGCTGTGCCGTGCTTTGCTCTGTATTCATCCAAGCCCTGAATGGGCACTTCGATGGTGATAGCCGAATTTCCCCTAAACCAGCATGCGTACTCGCAGGCAAGGCACTCGGTACCTTTGCGGGCGAGTTCCTCGCGACTTTCAACCACCGCGGGCTTTCCGTCTTTGAGAACGAGGATGCCACGACTGAAGGTTTTGCAGGCCGTAACGCAGGCATGTGTCGCGCATCCTTCGCATTTCGTCTCATCGATAATGATCTTGATCGTTTGCTCAGAAAATTCCATCTGTCCTCCCTCAGGCCGCAGCCTTCTCCTTGCGATATTCTTCCACCAGGGCCTTCACCCGACCACCGATAAACTTGGCATCATAGACTCGCTCCCGGTCGTAAATCTCAACTCTTGACCCAAACTCGGCGAGGCCTTCCTTCAAAATTTCCTGAGCCTCTTTCTCCTTGTTGCCACAGAGCAGCAGAACCACGGGAAAGCCGGGACGTTTCGGCAGCTCTTCCCGCAGGGCCTTGACGACTCCGTGGGCGTGGTGCCACTGTTCCTGATTGGCCATCATGAAGCCGGCGAGGAAATAGCCCTCGATGTTCGGCTGCGACATGATCAGCTTGACAGCACGGTACACCTTGGAGGCGGTTGGATTACCGCTGGTATCGGCATAGTCGGCAACCTTGATACCGACCTTGTTGAGGGCATCCATGCCAAGCATCGCCGCACCGCCACCGATTCCGTGATAGCCGACATAGCCACCCTGGCGCAGTTCCTCCGGGGATGCCATCTCGGCCAGATAACTGGTGCCACGGAAATCGTTGGCCTCGAAGGACCAGCCCATCAGTTCAAAATCCGTCGGTTCCTTGAGAAATTCCCTGCCGATCTTGATGCCGAACTCGGGGTGACGGAAAAGGGCCTGGTCATCCGCCTCCATCCGACAGTCGGCGGCAAGTACCTTGCCATCCGTGGTTAGCACCAGGGGGTTGATCTCCAGGGTACGGCAGTCGTTTTTACGGAATGCGTTGTACAGCTTGAGCACCACCTCGGCCAGAGGGCGCAGTGCGCTCCCCTTGACTCCCATGGATACCGCCATGTCGAGGGTGTCATGGATCATCAGTCCTTTGATGACATCAACGTTGAGGGTGGCAATCTTGTCCGCCGGCACCGACTCGATGTCCATACCGCCCTCCGGGCTAAACATCAAAACAGGTCCGCGCACGTCCTGGGCGGAGTTGATGATCAATCCGGCGTAAAACTCCTGGGCGATATCCAGCTGTTCTTCGACCAGGACCTGTTTCACCACCAGCCCCTTGATGGTCATACCGAGGATCTGCCTGGCCATCTCGCCAGCCTCTTCCGGGGTTGCTGCAAGTTTGATCCCGCCTGCCTTGCCTCGGCCGCCAACAAGCACCTGAGCCTTGACGACAACCGGTTTTCCGATGCCTCGAGCCACTTCGACCGCCTCTTCCGGGGTCTTGGCGACACTTCCTGCAGGGATTGGAATGCCAGACTTTTTAAAATATTCTTTTCCCTGAAATTCAAGAAACTTTGCCATCTTCCCTCCGTCTTCATTGTAGTTTGTTTTGGATTTGGCAATCTGCGGCTCTCTTCTCCGCATGCCCTAAACCGCTCAACTGCAAAGCGATTCCACTTCTGGTCTGACCAGGTACATTATTCAATTAAGCCGATTCTTGTCAAGTTATTTTTTAGCGACTTGGCCTGGTTTTTTCCGTCGACTCGAGAATTCTACCACCAAAGCTCCGGGGTAATAATATATCATCATCTATCGGCCACCACAGAGCCGAAGGGCGGGAACCCTTTTTTTACAATCAGGGAAATGATTCAAAATTATAAGATTATTTGATATTTGAAGCTGCTGAAGACTAACGCACCCTTCGCAACCAGACCTTCCCCGCTGACAGTCAATACATGCGCAGTCCGGCACATTGCTCTCACGCTGTGGGGTGAAAAAACATTGGACGAATTTTAGAATTCCAATTGACATCGAGTGTGAAAAACATTAAGAGACTTTCTGGTAATACCAGAGAAACGTGGTATTACGTTGAAAATAATTACGCCAGATTCTATAGTCACGGAGTTTCGAATCGGCAAAATTGTGAACACCATGCAGCTTGTCTGTGGTATCAACGAAGCTCTTTTCACCATTACATCAATAAAAAAGGAGAGCATTACAAACAAGAAAATGAAATCGACTAGACCAAGGCTACTGCCCCCGAGAACTTCGAGCACTGGATCGAATGGCCATTCGTTGGAAAAAGCTTTTTTAAGCATTGGATCGGATGACCCTTCGTTGGAAAGGTCTTTTTTGGGGAAACCCGAGAAAGCGATTACTTATTACACCCTACAAGGAGGAATTTTTTATGTGGTCACAAGTGTACGATCCATTAAATAACTGGGTTTTATCAACAGCGGTGGCATCAGTGCCCATCGTAGTACTGCTGGGAGGTCTGGCCGTACATCTGAAGGCCCATATTGCCGCACTAGCCGGACTGGTTTCAGCGCTCCTTATTGCCATTTTCGTCTTCGGCATGCCGACCAATATGGCCTTTGCCACCGCCGGATACGGCGCCGCTTTCGGTCTCTTGCCCATCGGCTGGATCATTTTGAACGTCATCTTTATGTATATGCTGACGGTCGAGGCGGGGCTTTTTAAAGTTTTACAGGACAGCATGACCAATATCACCAACGATGCGCGTTTGCAGGTTGTGCTGATTGCCTTCTGTTTCGGGGCCTTCTTCGAAGGGGCTGCCGGTTTTGGTACTCCGGTCGCGGTAACGGCGGCAATCCTCATGGGTCTTGGTTTTAAACCGCTCAAGGCAGCGGTTCTCTCCCTCATCGCCAACACCGCTCCGGTCGCCTACGGTGCGCTTGGAACTCCCGTTATCGCCCTGGCGGGTGTTACCGGTATAGATCTCAACGTTTTGAGCGCCATGATTGGTCGGCAGTTGCCGTTCTTTTCAGTCATCGTTCCTTTCTGGGTGGTCTGGGCCTTCGTCGGCTGGAAAAAGACCTTGGAGATCTGGCCCGCACTGGTCGTCGCCGGTGTAACTTTTGCCATCCCCCAATTCCTCGTCTCCAACTACCACGGTCCATGGCTGGTTGACGTCATCGCCGCTATCTGTTCCTTGAGCGCAACCTCTCTGTTCCTGATGAAGTGGCAACCAAAAACCATCTATACCCTGGAACACGGTTCCGACTCTGCACATGTCGCGGCACGTGCCAAGTCGACCGAAGATCCAGCCTTGGTGCGCAAATCCTGGATCCCCTGGATCATCCTCAGTGTACTCGTTTTCATCTGGGGCATACCGGCATGGAAAAAGCTCGTCGACGGAATTTATATCTTGAAGATCCCCGTTACGACCATCCATAACCTCATCGAGCGTGTTCCCCCGGTTGTTGCCTCGGCAAAAGCCGAAGGCGCGGTGTATGTTCTGAATATCCTCTCGGCAACCGGTACCGGCATTTTCATTTCTGCGATTATTGCAGCGCTGTTCATGGGCTTCTCAATACCGAAAATCGCGCAAATGTATGTCAAGACCATTATCCGTGTCCGCTACTCTTTGCTGACGGTTTCGGCAATGCTGGCCATTGGCTTTCTCACCCGCTATTCCGGTGTTGACGCCACCCTGGGTCTTGCTTTGGCGAGAACCGGCTGGATGTATCCCTTCTTCGGCAC
>JANNQF010000032.1:0-5411 GCA_031441605.1 Deltaproteobacteria bacterium | reverse complement strand
GGGAAACTCTCCCTGCAACTGGTCAAGACCCATCTGGATACGGTTCGGGAGATGATGCGAAATTGGAACAATTACAGTCAAGAGTACCATCTATACAGTATGGCCCGGCCAATCACCTGGGATTATACTCAGGATCGCCCCAATAAAGGAGATACCCTCAAGGGAAAACGGCGGATGTATCTTCACCTTTATTTTTCTCCGGACCGGGCCCTGGAGGATGAGAAAGCCTTCAACAGTCGGCTTGCCGGTTGGCAACAGGAGTTGGAAGGCGGCCAGCGCCATCCGGATCATGAGCCGCAATATGCGAAATATTTTGAGGTGAAGCAGACCCCGGTCCGTGGCATCAAGGTCATTGCCAGGGATGAAGCCATGGCCGAGGCGAAGCGCAATTTCGGCTATTTTTCCTTGCTGAGCAATGATATCCAGGACGCGATACAGGCCTTGGAGATCTATCGGAATAAGGATGTGGTTGAAAAGGCCTTCGACAATCTGAAAGAACGGCTCAATCTTCGACGGTTGGCTGTCTCCTCGGAACAAAGCCTTGATGGTAAACTCTTCGTGCAGTTTATCGCACTGATATATCTATCGTATATCACGAAGAAGATGCAGGAAAGCAAGCTGTTTAAAAGCCATACCCTGCAGGAAGTTCTCGATGAGTTGGATGTTATTGAATGCTTTGAAGTGCCTGGTCGACGTCTTCAGGTTGGCGAAACCACCAAGCGTCAGATGGAACTTTACACCAAACTGGGTGTCGAACCTCCCGCCTCGTTACAATAGTTCGGGAATTCAGGTTACAGATACTCGCAAATGATAGTGTTGGTTGGGATGTTGATTGTCGTGGGACGAAACCTCATGCCTGACAATATTCTGACTAATCAGGACGAGCAATTCTGAGCTTGAAACCTGGCTGGATCCAGTTTTAAGCGAACAGTAGACATCCTAACTATCTTAATTTAAAAGAAAACTACACCTTCAAGGTGGCAACCTTAACCGTACATCTTGAAGTGGAGTCAGTTTCTATCAATAGTATCTTTCACAGAAAAAGATAGAAGCGAGGTTTGGTTTCCACATTTTTCAACCCACCTCAAAACCGCCTGCCCCAAAGGAACAGGCGGCAAAGACTCACATTACTATTTCTGCGGCGACTGTGTCGGATCCGACCACCCTGTGTGCTCGGCGCCACTTTGTTCCACCGCCTCATTCATGTCCGCCGTCGCCGTGTCGGCGGTCAAGACTGGCGACAGTCTAGCTGATGTTGGATAGAAGTAATTCCCCGTGGAAGCAGAATCCCTGTACATGCTCATTCCGACCTGGCCTGAAGTGAGTGATGTGTCTGTACCGGACCATACGAGGTAGCCGTTGAGGTAGTACTTAAACGCGCTCCCATTCGCCACCACCCGCAGGGTATTCCAGTCGTTTGGCTTGACGTAAGGTGTGCTTGTCCAGCCCTTAAGGGCTGTGATGACTCCCGCATTCACCTTATACACGGAGAAGCGCTTATCGTTGGTATACTGGAAGAAATAGCCTTTATTCCACCAGTGGTTGCTGTCTAGCGGGGCTGGGACACCACGAATAATGAGGTTATTCGAGACGGCCGGATTGCTACCAACACGCTTCATTGTTACCTCGTAATCTAGGTTCGCGAAGGAGGGGGAACTGTAGGCAGTGGATGCCCAACTGTTCGCTACCCCGGCGGTATAATAGATTCCGCCGTTCATCGTCCATAAACCATAGGTTTGAGACCAACTGAAACCGTCGTTGAACCCGCTTTGGGATGGCCTGACGATGAAGTTCAGACTATCGCTGAAAGCCGACCATGTGCCCTTGTAGGCTCGGACCTTCCAATTGTAGGTTGCATAGAGAGAGAGGGCTGTAGTCGGTGTATCCGAGCAGTATGAGGTGGTACAGGAGGAACTGGAAACGACCTTGCTTGTCACTAGAGTAGACCCCTTGTAAGCCGCGAGGTGGTATTGGGTTGCACCTGGGATTGCATTCCAATAGTAGGTTGGGGTTGTGTCTGATATGGTATCTCTTGGTGATACGGCCGTCGGTTTTGCGGTAACATTGACCATTGTGTTGGCCATGCCAAAGCCTAAATCAACGGCGTGACCTGTGTACGCCATCCAGAACGTCCCGTCATTGTTGGGGCCATCGGTAGCCCCCCAGCTGTTCTTGAGGAGCCAGGCGCCCTTGCTGTCGCTCCAGCCGATCAGGAGAATCGCATGGCCGCCCTGAAGAGTCCCCGTGGTGTTTTTGTAAACCTGGCCTGAGGTCCCCGTATTCCAAAAGGTGCTGAAATCGCTGTAGACGTTGAATCGAAAATAGGTTGGGCCGTCGGCATAGAGGGAAGTCTTTATTTCATCCCTATTCGCCATATTCACAGTATAATAGTTCAACGTTCTGTAAGACATCGTGCTGCAGCCGCTCAGGGTAGAACAGGCGGGCGTAACCCCGCCAGATGAGGGATAGTGGGTGCAGCTCTCCAGCATGGGACCTATTGTTTCCCAGTACCTGAGAGATGACATGTTCCCTCCACCGCATCCCGACATGGAGGTGTTGCATGAAATTTGTTGCTGCTCGGAGAGATCATATGAGGGCAGACCACCTATGAGGAGTTTTGATTCGAGTGCGCCTGTCGCAGCAAAAGACCAGCATCCCCCGCAACTCCCTTGGTCTTTGGCTGACGTCACCTTCCCCAGGGTCTTCCAGTTGAATTCCGTGGGAAGCTGATCGACAAAGGTGTCATATTGGGGCATGGCCTGATTGAAATCCCTGATAGTCTGAGCATAGTCAGGCGGTACGCCCAGATCGCCGAGGGCATGCTCCTGGGCATGCAGGCCACTGACACCGGTACCTAAGGCCAGCGTCACAATAGCGACCAAGACTAACCAACGCATCGTCTTATTCATGTTTTATACCTCCTTTTTGATGTTGATTAATTAATGAACCCAATCCCTTATTTGACGGTTACTGTAAAATTTGCTGTTTTCGCGGACTGCTCATTTTTTTCCCAGGAACGGGAATAGTAGATTGAAATGGTGGTGGTCCCGCGGTTAATAGCGGTAAAAATCAACACCTCCTTTCCGGGCGCACCATCTAGATTGCGATTGGATTCCGGCAAAACGTACTTCGATCCGAGAAACTTCACTATGGATTCGTCAGGTTTTCGATCCAAATGCCAGGAATATCCGGTTGTCGGGTTGGACTCGAGAATTATCGTGAAATTTTCTCCTGACGAGACAAACATCGGATTCGCAGGTTCGGAAATATCCATTGTTCCTGGCATTTCAGCATGCTGACAGCTGCAGGCAGCAAAAACGGACCGGATTCCAAATCCAATCATAAGGATCAGAGAGAGAATTATGAAAGAAGAAATTCTCATGCCGCACTTCCTTAAATGGAGGAAGAACGATGAAACTCGACACTTGTACAATAACGAGCATACTGCACTATCATATGTGCTCTTTGCAACCCATCAAACTTCTATGCAAAAAATGTGTTACCCAACGAGAAAAAATTCCAATTGAATTTCGGCAGGATGCTCTTTGTGTCACAACGTATCATCTCAATATTGTTTCGGAAAGCAGGAATTCGTTTCCGTTTTTTTGGAATAAAATAGTATGTGTCACCGATTTTCGCGTAGCATTTCGGAGTAATGCGCGACAGGGTACCCTTTTATAGTACCAAATGTAACACGCTGTTATCAAATATAAAATTCTTCAATAAAGCTTGACACAATGATCATTACGTTAATAATAATGGCGCTTAAATAATACCACAGGACAACCACAAAACACTAGGCTGGTAGTCGAGTAATAGGGTGCAGCATTTAAAGTTGAATAATAACATATATTTATATATATTCTTCTGAAGCTCTCACTCAATATACAAATATTGTAACTGTTTTGTTTTTTTGTATTGACTTTTATGAGCGTCATTTACTATCCTGAAAATCGGATAAAGCACACACTTTAAGCCAAAAGAACAACCTCATAGGCACGGTTTAGTTGAAAAACCGTGCTTTTTTCTTGCCTTTTTAACGTGTACGTATTAAGTTTATACGAACACTTCAAGGGGGAGTTTATTCATGGCTAAACCAATAACAGGAAAAACTCACGTCGGCGAACGGCGTGAGAATCGTCCGAATGGCGATATTTACATCTATGAACGGATTACGGACTACGACGAAAAGACCAGAAAGACCTATACGGTCAGTCAGAAGCTCAAGGGAAAAATCAAGTCAGGAACACAAGAAATTGTGCCGACTCGTCCGAAAAAACACAAAGGCGAAGGAGGCATTGCCGATGCAACACGTCAGCATACCGGCCTCACGGACATCCTGGAATGGGTGGGCAAGGTTTCCAGCATTGATGATGATGTACGCGCTTCATTCAGCGAGGGTGATGCGGCAAAGATGCTTTCTATCGCACGCTACTGGATCGGTTCCGGTGGCAACACGCTGCCGCGCCTTGAGAGTTGGCAGGTGATGCACCCCCTTCCATATCGTGAAGGGATCACTGAAGACGTGTATGGCAACTTGTTTAAGGATGTTGGTCGCAATGAAGAAGGCGTTCAGTGCTATTTTTCAGCTCGGGCGGCACGCCTGGGAGAGTCTCCTTTGCTGGCGTTTGACTCTACAACTATCTCTACCTACTCTGAAAATCAGTCGGAGGCACGGCTGGGATTCAACAAGGATGGCGACGGACTCAATACGATTAAGCTTTTGACCCTATATTCCGTGAAGGCTCGCGAACCAATGGCCTTCGCTAAGCAACCCGGTAATATTCCAGATGTCATCTCCATTGAAAACACTCTGACACAACTCAAATGTCTCAATCTGAAAAATCCTCTGATCATCACCGATAACGACTACTACAGCCAGAAGAACATGATGGAATTCGCCTTGCGCAATGTGAAGTTTCTGACCCTGGTAGATCCAAATATTATCTGGGTCCGCGAGACAGTTGATGCGCTCCGTGCAACGCTTGCGGGTATGTCCAGCACTTGTCCGTTCGACCCGTCAATCTGCGGAGCAACTTTGCCCAGAATGCACCAGTTCACCCGGGCACGCCAGCGATCACGCAACGGCAAGGTCGCCGGTGAAAATGAAACGATCTCGCGCCGTCTGTATGTGCATGTTTACTATTCACCCGACAATGAAGCCAAGAAAGAACTCGCTTTCCGTAAGGACCTGCTTGAACTGAAAACGCAAATAGAAGGAGGAAAAACCGAGTTCACGGAATCAGCGCAAAAGAAAACAGACAAGTTCCTGACCTGTTCCAGAAAGGGGCGTGGGGGGCAGCTGAAGGTGGGATTCAACGACAAAGCCATTACCGAAGCAAAGAAGTACTTTGGCTATTTCGCCCTTGTCAGTAATCAGGCCATGGACACATTTACAGCACTTGAAAATT
>JANNQF010000031.1:0-49798 GCA_031441605.1 Deltaproteobacteria bacterium | reverse complement strand
CAAGGAGCGGCGCATGGCGCTCGGGTCTTACCCCGATGTGTCGCTCAAGGACGCCCGCAAGGCCCGCGACACGGCGAAGAAGGTGCTCTGTCGTAATCGTATGAGGTCGGAGACCCAGGAGGTAAAGCTGCATTCCGCCGGCGGCGGGTCAATGGCAGAGAGATGGGACAATTCGAGATGCATATGGGCATTGACCAGCCCGGGCATCAGGACGGAATCATACCTGCGCTCTTCAATTCCTTGATATTTATTAAGAATATCCGGTCGTCCGCCGACTTCGATAATTCTGCCGTTATCAATGACCACACTCCCATCACCAATGCCCGGTGTCGCCACAGGAATGACCCATTCAGCAGAAAGAATTTCCATGGTCTCTCGTATCATATTTCCATGGCTGGATTTTTACTAAGACGTCATTCTGAACCTGAAAAATCAGCCGGAGAGTCGTTTAGGAGCCGTCAGGAAATAACTTGAACATTCCCACCATTTCCTTACGGCTCCTTATGCCGTTTCCGGCCTTTAAATGACCAAGTTATTCAAGGACGACGGCTTAGCGCACCAGTGCGTAGTTCATCAATCGCTGGGCCGGTTGAAATCCGGCATCGACAACCAGCTTGCAAATCTCCTGCTCGGAGAGTCGAAAACTCACCCCGGCGGCGGCAACAACATTTTCTTCTATCATGGTACTGCCAAAATCATTGGCCCCAAAAGAAAGGGAAAGCTGTGCCACTTTTGGTCCCTGGGTCACCCATGATGCTTGAATATTATCGAAATTATCGAGGTAGATTCTCGACAATGCCAAGATCTTGAGATAGCCGACCGCAGTAGTCTTTTCCATCTCAGTCAATGCCGAATTGCCCGGTTGAAAGGGCCAAGGGATAAAGGCGGTAAAACCTGCCGTTCGGTCCTGCAATTGTCTGAGGCGGCGAAGATGCTCAAGGCGTTCCTCCCGCGTCTCCACATGCCCAAACATCATGGTGGCGGAGGTTCGAAGCCCCTGCGCATGGGCTTCCTCCATGACGGCAATCCACTCATCGGCAGTGCATTTTCGCGGTGCTATGGCATTTCGTACGCGGTCGCTGAGAATTTCAGCCCCGCCTCCGGGCATGGAATCAAGGCCTGCCGCGATCAGCCGCTGGAGAACTTCCTTCACCGACTTGCCTGAAAGAGCCGCAAAATGACAGATTTCCGGCGGGGAAAAGCCATGCACATGGATCCCGGTGCTTTTCATGAACCGGACCATTTCTTCATAATACTCCAGGGCTTGCTCGGGGTGCAAACCACCCTGCAAAAGTATCTGCGTGCCCCCGAGAACCTGTGTCTCGCGTATTTTCTCTGCCAGTTCGGCAAAGCTCAGCAGATATCCGCCCTTCTCCTCGGGTGCCTTGAAAAAGGCGCAGAATTTACAGGCCGAGATACAGATATCGGTATAGTTGATATTCCTGTCGATGACGTAGGTTACGATCTTCTCGGGATGTTTGCGGAGCCGAATGGAGTCGGCGAGGAAACCGAGCTGAAAGAAGTCTCCGGCCTGTTCGAGTGCCAGGTAGTCTTGGTCGGATATTCTTTGGCCGGCAAGTATCTTATTGCTAATATCATCAAGCTGCATGGGGGTCTTTTGCTCCTTTGCAGGCTAGGTATGGACTTCGATGACGTTGTACAAAGTGTCCCTTTGCACCGGGATCCGGCCTGCCTCCTTGATGAGGTGGATGAGAGTGCGACTGCCCATGGCCTGAGCCGTTTCGGCTCCGGCCATATGGGTGATAACCTCTTCCTTGACGGTACCATCCATATCGTCTGCCCCAAAAGACAGGGCAATCTGGGCCATTTGCGGACCAATCATCACCCAATACGCCTTAATATGGGGGAAATTGTCGAGAAAGAGGCGGGCAACCGCAATATTCTTCAGATCGTCAAGTCCGGTTGTCCTGGCCAGTTGTGACATGGCGGTATTCTTGGGGTGAAAGGCCAGAGGAATGAAGGCAAGGAATCCATGGGTTTCATCCTGCGCATCCCGGAGGGCTGTCAGATGCTCAAGCCGTTCCTCCAGGGTTTCAATATGCCCATAGAGCATGGTAGCATTGGTATGAAGACCGTGGAGATGCGCGGTCTTGGCGATCTCTAACCACTCATGGCCGGAAAGCTTTTTCTCGCAGGTGAGTTGCCGAATTCTTGGGCTAAAGACTTCGGCGCCACCACCGGGCAGCGACCCCAAACCTGCTTCCTTGAGTAATTCAAGAGTGTCGCCCACAGGTTTGCCGGCAAGTTCTGCGAGATGGGCAATTTCCACACAGGTGAAGGCCTGGATATGCACGTCCGGCCGCACCTCTTTGATCCCGCGTAACAGAGAGGTATAGTAGGCGAAAGGCAAGTCGGGGTGAATACCGCCAACCATATGAATCTCGGAGATCGGTTCAGAAAGACGATCCCTGACCTTTTGCTTGACTTCTTCGACAGTCATCTCAAAAGCCAGGTCGGAATCTTTTTCCCGGCCAAAGGCACAGAACTTACAGAGATTGGTGCAGATATTCGAGTAGTTAATGTGCTGGTTGTAGATAAAATAGGCGTTATCACCGTTCAATCGGTTCTTCAGCAGATTGGCAATGTATCCTAACGCCAAGATATCCTTATTGTTATACAACTGCAAGCCATCAGCAAAATCCAGTCTTTCTTTGCCGATGACTTTTTCTAGAATATTCCCAAGTCCAGCATTATTTATATAATTTTTCACAGCAAAATAAAAAAATCCGGGGATGAAAACCGGTAATAAAGGAGGGATATTGCCATCAGTCGATAAAAAACTTCAATTTATCGCGACGACTTGAATGGCGCAACCTGTTGAGAGCCTTTTTTTCAATCTGCCGGATACGCTCACGGGATACATTGAAAAGCTTGCCGATTTCTTCGAGTGTGTACTCCGCTTTCTCACCGATACCAAACCGCAGACGAATTATCTTTTCTTCTCTTTCGCTCAGGGTTTCGAGAATATCGTTGACCCGGCCTGACAACTCTCGCGTCTGCACGGCATCGTAGGGAGACTGGGATTCCTGATTTTCCAGGAAATCGCCAAGGGTCGAATCATCATCGCCAACCGGTGTTTCAAGGGAAATCGGTTCGCGCGATGCTTCGAGAATTGAGAGAATCTTATCCATCGGCAAATTCGTTGCCTTGGAAATTTCCAAAGGAGTCGGTTCTCTGCCCAGTTCTTTAAAAAGAGCATAAAATGCCTTGAAAAACTGACTTCTCAGTTCAAGGAAATGCACCGGCAAGCGAATGGTTCTGGTCTTGTCGAGAATGGCCCGGGTAATCGCTTGGCGAATCCACCAGCTGGCATATGTGGAAAATTTATTGCCCTTGGTATAGTCAAAACGAAAGACCGCCCGCATCAATCCAAGGTTTCCCTCTTGGATCAGATCGGCAAGGGTCAAGCCCTGATGCATATAGCGCTTGGCAATGGACACCACCAATCGGAGATTCGCCCTGATCATGGTGTCTTTGGCAACCTCTATGGATCGGCTATAGGCCTCAAGCTTGGCCTGCAATTCAAAAAGTTCTCGTATCTCCGGATATTTCTTAGCGGCGCTCAAGACCGTATAGCGCATAAAATTGAGCTGCTGTTTTTTGGGTTTGAGCGTAGGATCACGCTTTTCCCAAAGATCAATACGTTCACGTAAAATCTGAATTTCTTTGACGCCGGAGTTATCCTCGCGAATGGCAACTATGATCGCTTCAAAGCCCTGGCGAATAGTTTTGCTATATTTTGCTTCCTCTTCCGGGGTCAACAGATCGAAACGACCCATTTCTCGAAGGTATGTGGTAGTTGTTTCCTCCGCCTCGTGACTATCATCATCAGCCAGAATGATATCTTCTTCCTGTCCACTATCAGGAATGGAATCATCCGTCTTTTCCCATACTTCACCGGATAGTGTCCGTTTCTCGCCACTTTTTTCAACTGTTACTATCTCAATTGAATTCGCCCCGAGAAAATTAAATATCGACTCTATTTCGTTAGGGTCTTTGATGTCATCCGGCAACAATTCATTTAAATCATCAAAGCTAATACAGCCTTCTTCCTTTCCAGCTTTGAGAAGGTTTTCTTTTAGTTCAGGCAGCACCAGTGACCACTCCATGTCTTGAATTTGAAGGACAATCTATTGTGCCATTGCATGATGACGTTTTCCAATAGTCTCAAGAGAACCAAACAGATGATTTTAAAGATCTTTTGGCAAAAAAAAAGCCAACGAGAAAAGCCTCGTAAGCGTATAGAAAAGTTGAGAAGAGCACATAAGTACAGTATTTGTCAGCTAAAAGCAAATTATAAAATAAAGCATGGCAGCGACGTTTTCAGCCTGCTCTTCTCTTTTTTACTTTTATATTATAGCATCAATAAAGTGATATTCAAGGTACGTTGCGGGTTTTATTGTTTCTTCATTAAAGAATTCGCCACAATTTTTGTTGACCATGCAAAGGTGAAAATTTAGCTATGATCAAGAAACGCTCCAGCGGTATACTTGCCCATATTACCTCACTCCCCTCGCCTTTTGGAATTGGCGATATCGGCCCGTCAAGTTATGCATTCATTGACTTTCTTGCGGACTGCGATCAAAGCTACTGGCAGTTTCTGCCAACCGGACCAACCAGTGGAATTTTTGATAATTCCCCTTACATGAGTAGCTCAGCCTTTGCCGGCTCCCCTTTGCTTATCTCTCCGGAGTTGCTTTTTAGAGAAGGTCTTGTTTCACAATCAGATCTTGATAACAAACCTGTTTTTTCTCCATATTGCACCGATTTCCATGTGGTCATGGAATATAAACACAATCTACTACGTCAGGCTTACCGCCGGTTTCATCCCGATACTTGCCCCGAATATGCCACCTTTATTGTGACTGCCGCATGGCTCGACGAGTATGCCCTTTTCATGACTCTGAAAGAGCTCAACAACAACAGCGGATGGTTCGACTGGCCGCGTGAGCTTGCAAAACACGAGTATTCGGCACTTCAATCGCTTTTCGTAAGCCAAAGTGAAAAAATAAATTTCTTCCGATTTGAACAGTTTGAGTTTTTCCGGCAATGGCGTCTTCTGCACCAATATGCAACCAAACAAGATATTTCTCTTATTGGTGACCTTCCCATTTATGTCAGCTATGACAGCGTTGATGTCTGGGCACACCAGAGGATTTTTTCTCTTGATAGTGCCACCCTTCGTCCAATACAAGTCTCAGGAGTCCCCCCTGACTATTTTAGCAAAACCGGGCAGCGGTGGGGAAACCCGCTCTATGCGTGGAATACCCTTAATGAGGGTGTACAAAACGAACTCTTGAATTGGTGGTCCGCTCGTTTTGCCCACCTTTTTGCCAATGTTGATATTACCCGCATTGACCATTTCCGTGGTTTCGAATCCTTCTGGGCTATCCCCGAGGAAAATGATACCGCAATAGAAGGAGCTTGGTTGCAGGGACCGGGAGCTGCTTTCTTCAAGAAAATGAATGAAAAGCTGGGGATGTTGAATATTATTGCGGAAGATCTCGGTATCATAACGCCTGAAGTGGAGGCGTTACGTGATGAACTCGGATTCCCGGGCATGAAAGTCTTGCAATTCGCCTTCGACGGAAATAAGGACAACAGTTTCTTGCCTTGCAATTTCCGTACTCCTCATTGCATTATCTATACCGGAACCCACGACAATGAAACGACTGTCGGCTGGTATTTAAGCGACAAAATGGACGATACCACTCGAGCAACCATTAAAAAGATGGCGAACAGGTCTCTTTACGACCAGAACAGTATTCATAATGATCTGATATACCTCGCTCAATCTTCCATTGCCATGCTCTGCATTTTTCCTCTCCAAGATGTGTTGGGTTTCGGCAATGATTGCAAAATGAATAGCCCGGGGGTACCTGAAGGCAATTGGCGATGGCGTTGCGCCAAAGAATTCCTCACCCCAAGGGTTGCAGAGCAGATGAGGACCAGCACCAACCTTTTTGGTCGTGGAAGAACCGTTAAAAACACTGAGCCATCACCATGACAAATTTTCTTGGAATAATTATTGAGCTTGCCACAAAAACGATTGACAACAAAACCGAGGTCAGTTATAAAGCGCCACCACTTGGCCCCATCGTCTAGTGGCCTAGGACACTGGCCTCTCACGCCGGCGACAGGGGTTCGAGTCCCCTTGGGGTCACCAAGCAATAATTCAACCCATTGATATTGCAATTTAATATCAATGGGTTTTTTACGTTCATATTATCTCAACATTCTCATTCTATGTGTCCTTTAGCCGTTTGCAGAGCAATATTTTTGTCCTTTGTAAACAGTCGCCACTTCATTTCTGATGAATGAATACCTGCTTTTTTGTCTTGACCTCTGCTGAGATACCAGTGCCCAAATCGTTCAACCGTTGAAAAGGGATGGTTTTCCGTGCAAAACAGTCCGCAAGGATTAATCTCTTTGAAAAAGATGGTTTCATCCGGATCACCATCATAGGACATATTGGCAGGCAATTCGATTTGCGAGACATCCACTTTCTCTGATACTTTTTGATCCAGCCAATCCGAAATCATCATTTTATCCTCCTTTAGAGCTTGCGCAACAAACCATCCTCTTTCGAACGTCCAGGCATGTCTTATTTCGACAGGCGGTTGGAAATGCGTTTGTAGGTTTCTTTCAGCTCTTCTCCCACGACCTTGGCTTTGGCGATGTATTCCTCCGAAGTTTCCGCCGCATCATCTGCGATTTGAGCAGCTTTGGCTTTCATCCCGACCCATTTTTTCTCAGCCTCTTCATACTCTTTTTTGGCATCCATTGAGGCAAGGTGTATCTTGAGGCTTACGCCATCCCGTTCCATTTTCAGTTTTTCGATGAGCTTGTTAAATTCTTCCTTTAGTTCCATGGTGTACCCCTTTAATGTGGTTTTTAATAATTCTCAATTTCATGGTAGTTTTATCGCGAATTTCGGATGACACTCTAAACAATATACTTTCGATTTGGCATGTCCTGCATGACAAACAGTACAGCTTATTTCGCCGAGGTGGGATTTGTGCGGATTCCTGTCGGGAAAATCTTGAGGAGCGGTTTTGGCAACCAGCTCCTCAAACGGTCCATGACACCCGAGGCATTGGGTGTTTTCCACCACGCTCTCGCCGATCATATCCTTGCCGTGGCATGCTGCGCAGGTGAAAGCTTTCGAAACATGGCGGGCATCAAGATTGTCCGACTGTATAGCTGAAGCGAAAATCTCCTTAATCAGGATCATATCCTGTCGTGACGGTGCCCCATAAGACACGGTTGTTCCAGCAAGACCAAAACTCTTTCCCGGCTGCCAGGTATGACAATCGAGGCAGTCAGCCTTCACAGGGCTTTTGAGATGGGCAAGATGGAGGCGGGCTTCAAATTTGTTCGGTTTGGCCATGTCCTTACCTTCCAGGGCATGGCACTTCATGCAGACTCTTAGCGTATTGCCCTTAACAGGAGGGTGTTTCGCGGAAAGAAGATTGCTGAAATCATCATGGCAGGCAGAGCAGGACTTGTGCTTTTCCACTACCTTTGCCATTTCTTTTTTTGCCTTGGCCGATTCCGTTGGTACGACCAAACACATGCCAACAATTTCGATCAATAGGAGGGAAACCGGTATCATAAGCCAATTATTCATCATAATGTCTCCTTTCCACTACCACATGATTAAAGGAAAGAGCTATCCCTTCTTACCGGCGTTCCTACATCATTCATTACTTTTTTTGTTTTGCTTGAAAATAAATTACCCCTTCCCTCTTAATTGGTTCTTCATTGCTTTGTATTGCAATTCTTCAACCAGACGTCGAATTATGCCAAAAAAATCAGTCATCATATTGATTTTAAATGAGATAATTGACTTCAAAATAGCAATAGAGCTGTTATTATAATCAGATGCTAGAGGTCATATTCAACCATAGGCTAAATATGACCATGGGTTTGACTGCCGATGAGGCCGATGTTGACGGCCGGATTTTTTGCTATGAACGAACAGACCTGCCGGTAATTTTGTAACACGCCATTGCCGGTAGGTGATCTTTTAGAATCGATGCAGGCCGGGTTTATCCTGCTAACTAAAGAATGGTCAAATATGACCGTTTGGGTAAATATGACCATTTCCAGCAGTCGTTTATGATCTCTCTCCGTGGTCATTTCTTGAAGGTCATACGTAAATAACTCAATGACGAGGAGTTCATCCAAGTATTTGAGTGATACCTTTCATCCATAAAAACTGACTGGCATGTTTTATGCTAAAAGAAGTTAAGTCAACTTGGTCCAATGGCGGCAATTGGTATCAGCAATTAGGGATGAAGGAGAAATTTTTAAATATCGGTTCAGGTCACTCTTCGCCTGAATGGTCTTTTTTCGACCCCGAAGAAAGCAAGTAATTATCGGCACCATCCACCTGGTATCCAAGCCAGAGGGAAATAGAAAGCAATAGTCAAGTGGTTCAAGGCAAATGTTTGGAACCTTTTGGCAATACAATCACAATTCATGGAGGAAGATGAGATGAAAAATTTTTTATTAATGTTTTTAACTGCAGCGAGCCTTGTTACTTTTACAATGCCTGCTGCAGCTGTTGTGTTGACGCCCGAGGCTGGCGCCGGCGGCAGTATTCCATCTGCTTATGCGACAGTAACCGGAGGCAAGGTTGTCTATGATAAATCACCGACTGCCTTCTGTTCCGTCAGCTTTAACAGGGTCTTGCAAGCATACGGCGGCACATTGAAACCGGAGGCCGTAGCCGGAGTGCCGACAAGTTATGCCAAGGTGATTGATGGCAAAGTTGTTTTTAATGATATTCCGATCGCCTATGAGCCGATTGCATATCATTCAATATTCACCGCCTATGGTTTTCAGCTATCACCTGAAGACGTCAAAGCGAAGCTTGGAGCTGTGGACTATGCAAAGGTAATTGACGGTAAAATCGTTTTCACTAAGGTTTGTGTTGCTTATTCCGGTGAAGGCTTTGCCGAGATCCTTTTAGCATATACCCTTCCATCGACAGTTTCCGCTGCCACCGTATCGACCATGAAACAAGAAACAAAACAGTTTATCGATACTGACAAAGACGGCGTACAGGATGCTGACGACGCCTGTCCCGGAACTCCGCTGGGCGCAAAGGTTGACGCAAGAGGTTGTTGGACATTAAATACCGATTATCTGTTCGATTTCGACAAATCAGTCGTTAAAGTTCAATACTACCCCTATCTTGATGAACTTCTTCCCGTGATGACCAGAAACCCCGGTTTGCGAGTTGAAATTCAGGGCCATGCCGACAGCACCGGCACGAACATCTATAACCAAGCCCTTTCCGAAAGACGCGCCAAGGCAATACGTACCTATCTTACCAAAAAGAATGTTGCCGCGCCGCGACTTACCGCAGTTGGATTCGGCGAAGAAAAGCCTGCTTATTCCAACGATACCAGTGAAGGGCGAACCAAGAACCGAAGAGTTGAATTAAAACCGATTCAATAAGCGATGAACCCTGCTCAGCGCCAGTTAAGCCTTCAGCCCTTATACACACCTAGGGTTGCGGGCGACTGGTACTGAAGCAGGCCCAAAAGAGACTCCTGATTTTCAGCCCATGAAGGAAACTGAAAACCAGGGGTTTGTCAAAAACCCATAATCGGGTAAGGTCAGGTTTCTCTCCTGCCCTTACCCGATAACCTTGCTTATCATTGTGCGAAATCATAGTTGATTTTGGTGATGTGCCCTCGAAAATAAGGTTTTGTTCCCTCCGGCAGCAGCCAGGCAACTTCACCATCCAAGGGCACGCGTATGCCATCCCGAATCGCATAATTCCAAAACCGACACTGCCAAGGAACAGGCACCGTTGTGCCAACCACGGAGCGGCCACGCGCTTCGGCGCGTACTGTGTCAATCAGATTGTCTTTATTAAACCGAAACAGCAGGGTCAGGGCAAGGTCGCCGTCTTTCAGCGTCGCCCGGGCAGAATGGTCGTCAGCTGCATCCCAGAAAACGCCCTGGCTGGGCAGAAGCGCGGTCGGGTACCAGGCAGCTTCGGCAAAGAAACGCATCAGTTCGCCCTGGGCCAGCTCACCCGTCCCCCGCTGGTTGACCATGGACACCAAGCCAAGCACCGCCGCATGCATAGTGCCTTCGCCCGCAAGATAGGCATCATGCACATGCACCGATAGGCCGGACATCATCGAGATGCGGGCGTCCCAGACAAAACCGGGACGATGAGTGACCACGTATTGCGTCGAGGTGAAAGGCCTCCACTGCTCACCCGTCTCACTCATGTTGAAGGTTCCGGTATGTTCTACGCTGATGGCGGTTACAATCGGCTGACCATCTTTCAATACGGTGCGGAAAAAGTGCTGTGCCGGCGCTGGGAGGCCCTCGAGTTCACGGAAATCGACGATCTGAGGTTGGGTTTGTATACGGGCTGCTTCTAGCCGCACTCGCATTTCCCGAGTGGCCGATTCCCATCGGAACGCACCATAACCCACTGCAACCGCTACAATGATGGCCAGAAAGAAGGCAGTGGTGAGAAGAATTTTCAACCACTTGGGTCTTGTCGCTCGTTGCTGTGTCATGTTGTGGGTTATGGTCTCCAGGTTTTAATACAAAGCCTCGTCATATTATATTCTGCAATTCAATCGACCTATTTGATTTCGCCACCTATGCGCACGTCGACCATGTGTTCCTTGTGGTCGTCAACGAGAGGGATGCTCAAATCAAGTTGATCTTCACCATCGACACAGACACCCATCACATCCGCATCGGCAGACAATTGCCGCACCGAGATATGATAGACTGTCTCTCTGTAGCGATAATGCACCTTGAAACCATGCCAATCGGCGGGGAGGCACGGCGTAAAATGCAGTTTATCGACATCCAGGCGCAACCCAAGCAATGATTCGATGATGAGCCGATACATCCAGGCCGCCGAACCGGTGTACCAGGTCCAGCCACCACGGCCGGTATGCGGTGCAAGTGCATACACATCAGCGGCTACGACATACGGCTCTACTTTATAAACGGCCGAATCATCTGCCGAGCGGCCATGATTCACCGGGTTGATCATGGTGAAGAGTTCCCAGGCACGCTTTTTGTCTCCAAGCTGAGCAAAGGCCATCGCCGCCCAAATGGCTGCATGGGTGTATTGCCCGCCATTCTCCCGCACCCCTGGGACATACCCTTTAATGTAGCCTGGATTCAGGGACGACTTGTCAAATGGTGGATCGAGAAGCTGGATCAGCCGGTGCTCACGGCGCACCAGATGTTTATCAAGCGCTTCCATCGCCAGATACGAACGATCCTTACCTCCAGCACCTGATAGCACCGACCAGCTCTGGGCAATTGAATCGATCCGGCATTCACTATTTAATGAAGAACCGAGAGGCGTGCCGTTGTCAAAGTAAGCACGCCGATACCACTCGCCGTCCCAACCATGCTCCTCGATATTGCGTCGCAGTTCACCCGCCTTCTGATGGCACTTTTCGACAAAAACGATATCATCACGCAAATCGGCAACCTCAGCATAACGCATGAGCACTTCATACAGGAAAAATCCCAGCCAGACACTTTCGCCTTTGCCATGCTGGCCGACCAGATTCATCCCATCATTCCAGTCACAGGAACCGATCAGCGGTAAACCGTGCTCCCCAAAAATGAGGCTTCTCTCTATGGCCCGAACACAGTGGTCATAAAGACTCGTCGCCTCTTCAGAGACTATGGGCAGATCGTAATAGGAATCTTCATCGGCATTTACCGGGCGACCTTGGAGGAAGCGTACAGACTCATCCAGCACCCCACTGTCTCCGGTGGTTGTGACATAGCGATACGTCGCCAGCGGTAACCACAGATAATCATCGGAGCAATGGGTGCGCACCCCTCGACCTTGGGGTGGATGCCACCAATGCTGTGCATCTCCTTCCTCGAATTGGCGGGAAGCGGCCAGCAGCAGATGTTCACGAACCAGATATGGCCGGGCGTAAATGAGGGCCATGACATCCTGCAATTGATCACGGAAACCGAAGGCCCCGCCGGACTGGTAGGTGGCGCATCGCGCCCACAGCCTACAGGAAAGGGTTTGGTAAAGAAGCCAACCGTTGGCCAGAACGTTGAGAGATTGATCAGGGGTTTCAACATTTACTGCGCCTAGGGTGTGGCTCCAATGCTGCCAAACCGCATCAAGGGCAACCCGCGCCGCCGTTCTGCCGCGAAACCGGGCAACCAGTTTTTCGGCATCATCCCGGTCTTTGCCTATTCCGAGTTTGAAGATGATCTCACGTTCCTGTCCGACGGCCAGCTCAAAGCTTACTTGGATGGCGGCGCAAGGATCGAACCCGGCCCCAACCCGTCCGGAGAGACGGGTGCGGAACATCGCCGCCGGCGCAGCCAAGGTGCCGTTTCGTCCGAGAAACTCCGTCCGGTCACCGGTAAGACTGTAGGGCCGGTCGTCAACATCAAAAAAGCCGGTCCGGCCATGGAACTCGGTATTGTAGGGGTTATGGGCAAAGAGAGCACCACTCTTTCGGTCAATTGCGGTAATCACATGCATCGCCGACTTCGGTCGCAGGTCGCCCAGCACCCATTCGACATAGCCGGTGGCGGAGAGTTTCCGCTTCCGGCCCGAGTCGTTGCGAACTTTCAACACTGCAAACTTGATTGCCGCGTCGAGTGCCACGTAAATCCACAACTCTGAATGGATACCACGCTCAGTGTGTTCAAAGACACTGTAGCCAAAGCCATGCCGGGTGACATAGGGGTTGATTCCACGACAAGGCGCAGGTGTGGGTGACCAGAAGTGGCCGCGCTCCTCATCCCGAAGGTAAAAGGCCTCGCCGCTTAAGTCGCTTACCGAATCGTTAACCCACGGTGTAAGCCTGAATTCATGGGCATTCTCACTCCAGGTAAAGGCCGGACCGCTCTCGGAAACGATAGTTCCAAAGAGTGGATTGGCCAACACATTCACCCAGGGTGCCGGTGTCTTTTGTCCCACCGCAGTGGTAATAACATACTCACGCCCATCAGGGGTGAAACCGCCCAAGCCGTTGAAGAATAGGAGATCATGGCGCGGTAGGGGAACCACCGCAGCAAGCTCGGGTCGAAGCGTCCTGGACGGAACGAGACGAGGTATGGTTATTTCCGCCTGCGTGTGCCCACCTATCTGCTCGGCCAGTGTTCCCCGGGCGTCGGAAAGTATTACTCTGGCGACCGCCTGAAAGAGAATACGGTCCTCCTCGGCTATTTGATCGACGGGTCGCACGAAGATGCCGCCGGGTCGATCGCCGATAACCCCTTCGACGCCGGCTGCAATGAGTCCGACGATCTGGTCATGGAGGAGTTGCCGGTAACCGGCATGATCTTCATTCCAGATCACCAGATCGACCGCCAGCCCTTTGAGACGCCAGTAGGCATGCGCCTGCACCAGTTGGCGGACCAGATCGATATTGGCTAAATCCTCGATCCGCACCAGGACGATCGGTAAATCGCCGGAAAGAGTATAGCCCCACAGACCGGATTGACCGCGACGATTCAATTTTAAAATATCCTGATCGGCGCGCAGGGTTGCCTTTGCATAGATCACCGCACCGGCAAGGCGCCCAAAGAGCTGCGCATCGGCTTCGGTGGCGTTGATCTGCCGCAGAAGCACCTGCCCATGGGTCCAAGCCAGATCAAAAACCCGATCGGCAAGATGCCGGTCTTGATATTTTTCCACCATACTCAGCGCCTCGGCACGGCCGGCACCGATACCGGTAACCATGTTTATGGTCGCCGATGCACCCGGAGAAATGCTGATCCGGTACCTGATGGCGACAATCGGATCAAGCACCGAACCCTGGCTGCCCGACAATTCGCCTGTACCGTCGACTCCACCCCCCATTGCCTGCGGATTCACGACACTGTTGCCGCGGCCGATGAACCGCAACCTGTCTGTTTCATATGATATGTCAGTTATCTCAGCATCATGAACAACCATCAGATGTATCATCCAGGGCATCTGTTCGCCCTCGGAACGAGGCCTGCGAGTGCAGAGAATCGCCCTGTGTTCGGGATTGATCTCAGTCTGCACAAAAAGGTTGCTGAAGGCCGGATGCAGGGCATCGACGATGGGCGGTGCCAGGACCACCTCGGCATAGCTGGTTATCTCAATTTCTCGGGTCCGACGGGTGCGGTTGGCAAGGGTGATTCGCCGCATCTCGATATCGTCCTCGGAGGAGACAACAACTTCGGTATAGGCATCAAGGTCATCATACCGGCAGCGAAACTCGGCCCGACCTTCGGAAAAAACCGTCTCAATTTTTTTCGGACGGACCAGGGTCGGCTGAAGCGTCGTCGACCAGAATCTGCCGCTGGTCATGTCGCGCACATAACAGAAGGTGCCCCAGTTATCGCAGGTGCTGTCTTCTATCCAGCGGGTGATGGCCAAATCCCGCCACCGGCTGTAACCGCCGCCGGCGGCGGTGATCATTACGTGGTATCTGCCGTTTGACAGCAACTGTACTTCCGGAAACGGCGTATCGGGACTGCTGAATAACCGTATCGGAGTTTCCTCGGTGCCGGCAATTATATGGGCATCCGACAGCTCGGATGCATGAATATAGAAAGCAGTCGCTTTGGGAATTCGTTCTTGAAGCAGCAACATGGTCGCCTGGAACAAAGGTTCCGACTCGAAGCGTTTCTGTATACGTCGGTCAAGGAGAAGGGAGGCCAGAGAAAGAAAACTCATGCCCTGGTGGTGGGCCATGAAGGAGCGAACCACGGTCTTCGGTTGGTTGGGCGGCATGCGAGAAGGAGTGTAGTCAATCGCTTCGTAAAAGCCGTATCTTCCGAAAAAGCCTTCGGCCTCAAGCCGCTGCAGGTTAGCGCACGCCTTCTCCGGTGCCACCATCAGCGCCAGCGCCGAGGCATAGGGGGCGATAACCAGATCCTCTGCAAGCCCGCGTTTCAACCCCAGGCCGGGAACACCAAAGGCTCGGTATTGGTAGTTTTGATGGACATCAATGGCGTTATAGCCGCATTCCGAGATGCCCCACGGCACCCCTCGCTTTTTACCATATTCGATTTGGCTGGCCACCGCCGCTTTACAGGTTTGATACAAGAGGGTCTTGTCGTAGGACGGCATGACCAGGAGCGGCATCAGGTATTCGAACATCGAGCCGCTCCACGACAGGAGGATGGGCTCGCCGCCGGTGGTGGTGAGCAGGCGCCCCAGGGCAAACCAGCTTTCCTCCGGCAGTTGTCCCTGGGCAATGCCGACAAAACAGGCAAGCCTCGCTTCGGAAGCCAGCAGATCATAGCAACTGGGATCCAGCCGATGCTCACCGACATTGTAGCCAATGGACAGAAGACGACGCGACGCATCGAAGAGGAAAGCATAATCCATTTGTGCAAGCTCTTCGGTCTGCCGGACAAGATGGTCGATGAGCGCCACCCGTGCTTTTGCCTCTCGGCCACTCGCTTTTATAAGGCGATGCAGCTCAACAAGCCATACCTTTTCGTCGTCGGAGAGTGTTAGAGAGATCCTCTGTTCAATTTCCGGCAAAATTCTTGCTTCTATTTCAGATAGATGACCGAGTACCGGGATCTCGTCGAGGGCGACAAAAGCGCCACTTGCAGCGGACGAGGACATAAGCTCGGTCCACGGAGCAAGGAGCGTCAGTTCGTTGGTGGCGTCGCGGCACTGCCGGGCAAAGGCCTGTGCCCACCATTGCACCTCACTTGCGGGGTTTGTCTCCAGCGCTTCGATCTCGGTGGCCAGCAAGGCGGCAGATATTGCAATTTTGTCAAGACACCAGCGTACCGCCGTCAAGGTGGTTGGCGGGGAGCTCAAGGTTTGGGCAAGGGTGTCCTGTATTTGCACGATCTGTACTGAAGCAAAATCTTCCGCAATATCGGCAAGGATCCGCAAGGTATCATTTAAGCCTTCGAAGGTTCGCCGGCCGAAAATCGGCTCATCGACAAGTTCCCGGAGACCCGGTTTCAGGGTAAGAAGATGGCCGCCGAGGTTACCGCTGTCCACCGAGGAAATATACGTAGGTAACAGGGGCAAAAGCGTTTGCGTATCGTACCAGTTAAAAAAATGGCCGCGGAAACGCTCCAGGCTTTCCATGGTGCGCAGGGTATTGGCGGTCCGCTCTATCAGTATGCCGGCGGAGATATAGCCAAAATCATAGGCGGAGAGGTTGGCAAGTAACGACAAACCGATATTGGTGGGCGATGTTCGGTGGGCAATCACGCCGACAGGATGTTCCTGAAAATTATCGGGAAGTAGCCAATGATCGTCCGGACCGAGGAAGGTCTCGAAAAAGGCCCAGGTTTTCCGGGAAAGACGGCGCAGAAAAAGGGTTTGGTCCGCTGTCAATGTATCCGGTCGGCGGACAAGCGGTCGACTGATCCACCAGGCGATGACGGGAGAGGCGAACCACAGGAGGAGAATCGGTCCGGCCACCAACAGGACGGTTGGTTGCCGCAGGAAAAGACCTCCGACAACAAGAACGGCCAAGGCCGGTCCACTCCACATGGCTCGACAGGAGGCGACCAGACCATTGTCTTCACCTTGGTGCGAAGCGCCGGATGGGCTCCATTCGAGCAGTCGCCGATGGCTGACCAGCAAGCGCCAGAGTGTCCGCAGCATGGCATCGAGACCGAGAAACGCCTCAAATGGCAGGCACACCAGAGTAAATGCCGCCTGCAGGCAAAACTTGCCGGATGAAAGCATGGTCGTCCGCAGATGCTGGCCAAGAGTCACTTCAAGCGGCTTTTGCAGAAAACCGAGAAGAGAGGCGAGAAGAGAGGGCGCCAATATGCCGCCGATCACCGCCAGGGTCCAGAACCAGGCAGGTGCCAGCACCGTCCAGCCGAGCAGCAGCAGGAGGGTGAAGGCAGGCGCCGTCAGACTGCGTCGCAGGTTATCGAAGATCTTCCAACGCGACAGCATCGACAGCCGATTCCGCCGCAACCTGCCATCCGGCCCGGGAACCAGGGGCAAGGTCCAGCAACTAATCTGCCAGTCGCCGCGAATCCACCGATACCGGCGTTTTACATCGGCGCGGTAGCTGGACGGATATTCTTCGTACAATTGCACGTCACTGAGCAGTCCGGCCCTGGCATAGCAGCCTTCAAGCAGGTCGTGGCTGAGAATCAGGTTGTCGGGGAAACGGCCGCTTAAGGCCAGTTCAAAGGCCTCGACATCATAGATACCCTTGCCGATAAACGATCCTTCGGCAAACAGATCCTGGTAAACATCGGAAACGGCGCGGGTATACGGGTCGATACCGGGATCGCTGCCGCACAGGCCGACATACAATGAACGGGGCGCACCGGACAGACTCTCAGCCACCCGAGGCTGGAGGATGCCGTAACCGGCAACGACCCGCTGCCGGTCCTTATCGTAGCATGCCCTATTCAGCGGGTGCGCCATTGTGCCGACAAAGCGCCAAGCCGAATCGCGGGCCAGCAAGGTGTCGGTATCCAGGGTGATGACGTACCTTACAGTCGACAAGGGGGCCGTGTCGCCCACGAGCCGAGCAAACCGCTGTTCCCCATGGCCGCGCAGCAGTCCGTTCAAATCGGCAAGCTTGCCGCGCTTGCGCTCAAACCCCATCCACTTCCGGTCTCGGTCATTCCACAGGCGCGGACGATGAAACAGGAAAAAAGTATCGCCCTCAAGAAGCGGATACTTGTCGTTCAATTCGTTGATTTTTCCCTCAGCCAGCTGCAAAAGTGCTTCGTCCTCGGCGAGTATCTCTGCACCCGCGTCACAAAAATCGGTGAGCAGGCCGAAATGCAGATTGCTATCGCGGTTGGCCAGAAAACGGATTTCCAGTGCCTCGACCAATTCCAGGGTGCTTTCGGTGCTCGTCAGCATCGTCGGAATCACCACGAGGCTCCGCATTTCCGGGGGAATCCCTTTTGAGAAATCCATCCGCGGTAGAAGTCGCGGTGTCGCCAGCAAGGTCGCCAGCCAGTTCACCAGGGATATAGCCGGTTGACCGGCACAGAGCAGCAAAAGCAGCAGAAAAAATCCGAAGCCCCAGGACTGCAGGCCGTCAGCGTGGGCTTTGGCGGCAAAATATCCGGCCAGGGTGACGGTCAACAGTAAAATTGTACCGCAATAGGCGAGGAATGGCCCACGGCTGCAAATATTGCCGAGGGTTACAGCGAGAGAAAACCGCATATTCGCCGTACGCTGAAGCTCGGCCAAACCCTCGTCGATCAGATAGAAGCCAACGTGCGCCGAACGATCATCACCGCCTTTTTCCGCCGCTGCTTTATCGGCCAAGTTAATCGCCTGCCGCGCCACTTCGCTCTCGGAGTGGGGACTTTTTACGGCAATTTTTTCGATGACATGGCGGTAGCGGTCTCGGGTGGCGAAATCCATCTCGGCGTAGACCTCGGCGGGATCTTCCGTCAAGATGCCCTCGACCACACTCAACTTCTCGACGAACTCCCGCCAATCCATGGCACTCAGAAACCGCAGACTGCCGATACTGTTGCTCACCGACACCTGATCGGCTGCCTGCTGCTGAGTCTCCGCCCGTACCATTTGTTCGATGGTTAAACTCGACTCGGCAAGGCGCTGCTCAATCCAGGTAAGCGGCAGGGCCAAGGCCAGACCCTGCCCCTGCAAACGGCGCGTCATTTCGGCGACAAAGGAACTCACCATCGGCGGGTTAGAGCGGGCCATGTCGGCGATCACCAGGATCATACTATTCGGATCCTGGGTGGCGATCTCGGTCATGTGATCGGCCCAATAGTCGGCCCGGTTACGATTAATGCGATCGGTGGCAATACGGGCGGTAATCCGCCTAAGATTTTCAATCAGAGCCAGACGAAGCATGATGGGAATGGCCCAGAGTTCGCCAAGTTTGAGGGCAGTGACGGTCTGGTAGGCGGCAACAAAACTGCTGAGACTTTCCGGGTCGACCCGGCCATCGCCGTGCGAGATAGTCTCCAGAGCAATGTCGTACACCCGCGGCAGTCCGGCCGAGGGGCCGTTCAACAAGCGTGGCAGCTGCCGGCTATAGCCCTTCGGCAGATGCCGTTTCGCCGTGCGGATCTGCTCCTCGATTAAATAAAAGTTATCGAGCAGCCATTCTCCGGCCGGGGCAATCAGACGGTTTGCGGTAATCGCCTCGGTGAACAACCTGTAGACATCGATGAGAACGGTCTCATTATCTGCCAGCCGCTGCAGGAGTTGGTCCGGAAGGCGCTTCTGGCAGAGTTCATGGCTATCCGCCAGAATCGTACCATATTGTTTCATCTGGTCGCTGCCGAACAGCTCTGAGCGCAGCGGAAGCTCTTCCGTGCCATGCTTGCCCGCCAAGCCCTTCTTTCGGAAATATCCTGAGAAATTGTCCAAGGTCTTGCGAAAAATCGCGCTGTTGACCTTCATTGTTGATATCCCCTTTTAGTAGCTTAGAAATTCAAATCGGTCACCAACAACGCAGCCAACTGCTCGGCGACCACTGGTTTACTGAACAAAAAGCCTTGTCCTTCTTCACAATGTTGGGCCTTGAGGAAGGACAGTTGCTCTTGGTTCTCCACTCCCTCGGCAACCACGAGTAGCCCGAGGCTTTTACCCATAGCAATCACCGCGCTGACAATTATTCCATTTCCGTTGCCGGCAGCTATGTCATGGAGAAATGATTGATCGATTTTCAAAACATCGATGGGAAACTGCTGCAGATAGCTTAAGCTTGAATAGCCGGTGCCGAAATCATCCACCGCCAGCAGGAGTCCGATTTTTTTCAGCTGCAGCAGGAGAGTGATGGACGCCTCGGCATCGCTCATCAACACGTTTTCGGTAATTTCCAGCTGCAGCAGGGAGGGCAAGATTCCGGTTTCAAGGACAATGCTCCTCACCTCTTCAACAAAATCCTTATGCCGAAATTCCTGGGCAGAAATATTCACTGAGATGGGAATCTGCGGCAGCCCCGCCTTTTGCCATAAGCCAATCTGCGCACATACCTGCTGGAGCATCCATCGACCGATAGGCACAATCAGGCCGCAATCTTCGGCAATCTCGACAAAACGACCGGGCAGCTCCATGCCCGAGTCGGGATGTATCCACCGCAGCAGGGCTTCCGCTCCGGTAATCATCCCGGTCGCAAGATTCATCTTCGGCTGGTAATATACAACAAATTCCTGACGCTCCAGGGCGCACCGCAAATTGACTTCGATGATCTGCCGTTCAACCGCCTGGACATTCATTTCATTTTTAAAAAACTGGTAGTTGTTACGGCCCTTTTCCTTGGCATGGTACATCGCGGTATCGGCATTCTTGATGAGGGTTTCCACATCCTCACCATCCTCTGGATAAATGCTGATACCGATACTGGTGGTCACATGCAACTGATGATCAGCGATGGTGTGCGGCGCCGTCATTGCTGCAAGGATTTTTTTAGCGGTTAGGGCTGCCTTTTCCCCATACTTGTCCTCCATCAACAGGATCACAAACTCATCGCCGCCCTGCCGACTTACCGTGTCCGACCGGCGCACACAGGAAAGAAGGCTTCGCGCCACCGATTGCAGGAGTGCATCACCGGTCTCATGCCCCAGAGAATCGTTGACACATTTAAAATTATCGAGATCGAGGAAGAGCACAGCAAAATGGTTGCTGCGCCTTTTCCCCAAGGCTATTGCCTGGAATATCCGGTCGTTTAAAAGTACGCGGTTCGGCAGATCGGTCAGGAAATCGTGTTGCGCCAGATAGGCCATTTTCATGCTCATCGCCTGAGCTGCTGTGACATCATGAAAGACGATGACTGCACCGGTAATTTTCCCGTCCCAATCGTGAATAGGTGCTGCCGAATCTTCAATCACCGCCTCCCGCCCATCGCGGCGAACGAGGATCGTCCCTGCAGTAAGTGCCATCGACTTATTATGCAACAGCACCAAATGAATCGGATTGTGTTCAACCTGACGCGTCACGCTATTGATGAGGTGCATAACCTCGGCAATGGGATGGCCATATGCATCGTCTCTGCTCCACCCGGTCATGTTCTCCGCAGTAATATTGAGATAGTCGATATTACCCGACATATCGGTGCTGATAACTGCATCGCTGATTGAATTAAGGGTAATGTCCGCACGAGTTTTTTCTATGAAAAACTTTTCTTCCAGGGCCTTACTCCGGATACAATTGCGCAGCGTTTGCCGAACCAGATAGCTGCCAAAGTGCGCTTTCGACAAATAGCCCTGCGCACCGCGTTGCACCGCTTCCGTGGTGAGCATTTCATCATCGGCCACACAAAGCATTACGATTGGAATGTGCGGTGCAATTGCAAACAAGGTATCAAATGTTTCTATACCCTGGCTGTCGGGGAGCGACAAATCGGCCATAATGGCGTCTATGTGGCCAGCGCGCAGTCGCTCTATTGCCTCGGACAGATGACTCACCCACTGAACGGAAAACTGCCCATTTCGGGCTTTGCCGAGGGCATCTTCGAGATCTTCGGCCACGATGGAGTCGGCGGTGATGATAAGAACGCGATGAGTCATCTTTCTATTTTGGATACTTCGGAAGGATCAACGGTGATGATTAAAAATACTCCAAAGCCGTCATTATGGTACTGGACAGAGCACCTACAGAGACAAAAGAACCAACCACGTTCCCGTCACCAGTGAAAACGATTCCTTTCACACATGTTGAAGAGATTTTTCACTGTCAACCAAGAACGCAGTCGATTCGGCGCGGTGGAGGTGAGATTATGCAAACTCTCTGGTGAGAGATGATCTCTGCAATTGGTGGTCAATTGGGAATAGCATCTCTCTCCCTTCCTCCAAACATCGTATCCCTGTAAAGGGCTAGAATTGAAACCGCAGACCTGCACCGAGGCGGCCATAATCGTTCAATTCGTCGAGCTGATCAAAAGCTGCTCGGCCTTCGATAAACACAGAAATGTTGAACTGACCCACATCTCCATAAACGCTGTAACCGGCGTTGAGAATCGCATCAAGGCAATCATCCATACTGGAATGCCATGTGCCGATGCCGGCACCAAAAAACAACCGCTGCCGGTGAAAGTTTGCGGTAACATCGGCCATAATTGAATCGTCGTCGTCATTTCCATCAATGACCGGAGCTACACCAACCATACCGAGAATCGAAAAACTCCCAGACAAAGCATAGTCATATCCAATTCGAAGCGGCAGATACGCCAGATCATGCCGGTGCATGATTGCCATATCGGCAACAAAATTACCGGAGGCGCCCTTCTTCACGGGTGCTTCCTCGGGGGTGGTCACGGTGACCTTTGTTTCCGGACTTCCGGGGGTGGTCACGGCAACTTTTGTCTCCGGACAGCCGGGAGAATAGGATTCCGTCCCTTTGTCGTCGGTCACGCTCACGCGAATTAAATAATCACCGGCTTGCGTCATAGTCAGCCTCTCTATGAACGGCGGCTTGTCTATGATATTTTTCGAAAGCACTGTATTACTTGCATCTTCGACCTGAACCAACATCGACATCACCGTACCATCCGGATCAGCCGACTGAGAGGCATCAACGGTTACATCCTCACCGGTTGCCAAAAAGATCGGAGATATATCCGCCTCACAGAATGGCAGGTCATTAGGAGCAAGCTCTTTCACCGGTATCGGCATTGGCAGAGCCAAAGATACGTTACCGGATTTGGCTGAAATGACGAAGGGATAGCGAACCCCTGTTTTGTCGACATTCAACAAAAATGCGGCGAAAGGCTCTTTTCCAATCCAAACCACATCCCTGATCACCTCAACCACAGCTCCCTTTTTAAAGATCATCCACTGAAGTTTTTTTCCGGGGTTGACATCAATCTCTCTGATGTCCGGTTGCTCTGCCTGTTTGACAAAATCTTCAAACAGATCAGAGGCCCCGGCCTTTTCAAAGCCTTTTTTTAAATCGGCAAACGTTTCCTTGATCATCTCGCGAAAATCATCGTTCGATTTCAGCTCGGGCCCATAGAGAGGATTGATTCCCAGCTGCGCCAATTCGGTTTCAGCCTGAACCACCCCGGTAAAACTTACCAGTAGCAGGGCAGCCAAAAGCCATATTGCCAACAGCGCTGTAATTTTCAATGCTTCTCTCCGCTCAGTAGCCCTTAATAAGAAGACTGTTTTCTATCGACTTGACTTCCTTGATACTCCGGGCGATATCCTGGGCTCTGTCGATACTTTTCTGCGAATTAACAAAGCCACTGAGTTTCACTACGCCGCCTGTTGTAGTGACTTCGAGCTGGGCTATCTTCAGCAAAGGATCCTTTAAAAACTCCCCCTTAATCCTTGTAGTGATAGCAAAATCGTCTAATGGCGCGACAGCGTTTTCTTCAATGCGCCTTCCCGCCTGTTCAACGGTTTTACCGTCCTTTGCCCCGACCTTCTCAACCGTCCCCTCCTGCTGACAACTGGTGAGCAGGAGGACAAAAGCCCACATAACGACGGTGAAAAAACGCTTGTTTACCAGGAACATTACCCAACTCCTTTTGTGCTTAACCTTTTCCAAATACAAGGAGGATCGACCTTGCGGCCAGAGCGGGACAATACTTACCAATATCGGGAGCAAAAACATCAGTATGATTGTCCCTAGCGACATTTTCCTTCCCCCTTAAAAACCCTACAACCTCAAGCCGGACAGTATCCTTTATATTCAGTCGAATATTGCGAAATCAGATGAAAAAATGCAGACCGATCCCGAAATATTCCTCTTCATCGCGAATATAAAATTGTCCGTTTGGCGAACTGCCTTTGTAGTATTCAAGCATGATTTTCAGCTTACGACTGAGGAAATCCGGGTTTTCCAATCTAACCCCCAGCCTGAGCGATATATCGGTATCCCAATCGGTTGCTTCCCTGCTTTGAATGTCCACGGCGGCTATCGGCCTGAGAGCTCCGTCCATCCACGCTACGGGGCTGGTAAACTCCACCCCTCCCTGGGCAATCCACGGGTCGAGATCGGAAGGCGTTCGATCGAATAAATAACCGCCGCCGCCATAAAGACGAAAACCAAACGGGAAATTATAGGAAAGGAGGGTGTCAAGGCCTTCATAACTAAAATTAATACGCTCACCGGTATTGCCTCTCAGTACAAATTCATCTCCCAGATGCGAGCTTTGGTGAAAGATCTTCGACATTGCCGAGAAATTATTCTTTTTGAACGATAAGGGTATGGCAACCAAGTAATCGGCATTGACCAGATCATGTGAATCGGAAGCCAGATCAAAAATGGAGAAAACACCGGCCTGAAGACCTACTTCCATCTGCGAGTCCCAGGGTCCGGCAAAACGATAGATACTGAAGGTCTCACCGAATGTAGCCGAACCTACCTTTTCCAGATCATTTGTTGAATGGTGCTGATAGGAAGCAGAAAAATGCGGCCAGCGAGGGTCCGCCAACAGGGAATTAAAGAGCAGATCCCGCGGCAGAAAAACATTGACCTCGGTGGTGATTTCCGGCTTTTCAGTATGCGCAACTGCCTGTCCTTCTTTGGTAAATACCACCTTTCTGACACCTTCAATGGAAGAAAGGGAGGTTTTAATTTTATCACTGACTGTATCCGAGGCCTCCAGGCCCTGGATATAGATGACGCCATGTTGCACTTGCAGTAATTCGGCGGAAATTTGGAAATCCCGTTTGAGAACCGCCGTCGCATAGCCGCTGATAAATTGATCGCTGGTCGGACCGGTTGCGGCAGCAGACCCGGGGAGAAAGAGTGAAGTCAGCAACAGCCCTGCAAAAACAGGGGTGAGCATTTTTTTGCTTGTTGCCAGAAAATCGTGGTGAAAGATTGCCATAGATGTGCCCTCGCGGTACTTCGAGTATAGGGTTAAAAAATCAATGTTTTCCGGCAGATGAAAAAAGGCTGACGATGGCTTTAGCCGTCTCCCCGATAACCACGGCATACGAGGCGATCTGGTCGGCGGTTTCGATGGCCTTGCTCGTTTCGCTAAAACCTGTCCGCAGGTCGTTGGTAATTGCCACTACATTTTCCGAGGCCATGGCAATATTGGGAATAGCCCGGTTAAGGGCCTCCTGATTTTCTTTCAGGATGGCCCCAATATGCTGCACCGCGGCATTCACGTTTCTCATCGTCAGAATGGCATAACCACCGGCCGCAAGCACCACCAGAAAAATGATGAGCAATCCCAATTGACTGAAGGTGATGTATCCTTCCATGAGGTTATTCCTTTACGCTGAGATTGTTGGTTAAGCCGTTGTCAAAAAAATACATACTCCGGCTTATTTCGAAATGACACCTGTTTTCTTAGAACCTGCCTCTTCTGCTTTTACCACCGGCTCATGCAGTACTTCCTTGGCTGCGTCAACGCACTTTTCAGCTGCCGCGTATACCTGAGATCCTTTTTCCTCCATGGCAGTTACCAACCGTTGTCCGGTTGAGGAGGTATTGTCCTTGATCTTTTCCCAGGCATCTTTGCTGCGCCGACTGACATCCTCGCGTGTTTCCTTCCCCGCCTTGGGGGCAAAAAGAACCCCAGCCACCGCACCGACGGTACAGCCGATAGAAACACCGAGGGCCAACGCCCCTGCCTGATTGCGACGTATTGATTTCTGGCGATCACTTCGCACATTGCGTAGCCGGTCAACTAACTCTTTGACAATCATTGCTGATCCTCCCAACATCATAAATTTTTTATACATCTCTTCCACCTTTAGCAAAATTAAAACTGAGTTGAGCAGCTTCTCTGCTCAAACGAAACTTATGCCCTTGCGGTATACACAGAAACCCCGATTACCGGCTGATTTCCAAACCCATGGTATTTTTTACTCCCCTCACACCATGAACATCCTGTACGACTTGTGTGGCCAGCTCCCTTGCCGATTCGTTTTTGGCTGTTCCGGATAATGTCACCACGCCGTCGCGCGTCGCAACCTTGGTGCCCAGAGCACTGGTCGAGCGATGGTACATTAACATCACTTTAACCATTGCAGTTATCGATCCATCGTCAATGAGCTCGGCAACATTACCGGCGTTGTTACCAATTTTCTTGCCGACATCATCAACCTTGTCGCCAATCTTTTTGCCGACGTCACCAACCTTTTCACCCACGCTTTTCCGCGCCGGGGACGGCTCATTCATAACCCCCATGTCATTTTTTACATCCTTGACGCCTTCGACATCTTTGATGTACTCGGTGGTCAAGTCAATCTGCGCGGTATTTATGGCCATACCGCTTATGGTGACATAGCCGTTTTCCACAATGAAGCTGACATCAACTCCGCGCAAAGTGCGATGCGACGTGATTGCCAGCCTGACCCGAGAAAAGATCAGTGCATCGGAACTTTCGGCGATTTCATTGTTGATTTGCAACTGGTTGTCAACGACTACAACGCCGATGATACTTTCGACCATTTCCTGGGCCAAAGCTTTGTGGGATTCCTCGGAAACAGTGCCTGTTAAGGTAACGCTCCCGTCCTTGGATTCGACAGCAATACTATCGTCCTGAAGGTAGTTCTTGAAAATATATGATTCTTTGGCGACTGATTCGATAATATCATCTGTTGCGGTCGCATAAACCGGCCCATTGGTCATCAGCAAAGCAAATGCAACCGCTGCACGAAGTCCTTTCAAAATCCGTCCCCCATTTTTCATTAGAGATACTCCCATGGTGCATCCGTTTGTTGAATGTTGGCGGCAAATCGGCGCATACCATCACTTGATATGAAAAGCGTTTGTTCCGAACAGGCCGATCAAGCCGATAACAATTAAATATATTGCGACGATGTAATTCAGCAGACGCGGTGCGACCAGAATGAGGATACCGGCTATCAGCGATACCAACGGGGCGAGACTCACATTCATATTCATATTCATGGGCGTGTCCTTTGGTTGATGTTTTTGTGGGTGTTTCTCTTTCCATTTGGATTAGCAAGTCCCATGCCCAAAGCACGGAATGCTTCTTTATTAAATTAATACTCCATGATTACAGACAAATAGATCGTTGCTTAAATAAAATTCAGAGGTCATCTGCACGACAAAAAGGGCTTAAGAATGTGGTCATATATGGCCATTGGTCGCATATGACCATATGACATCTCACACGCAAGGGTGTCCAGCAGTAAGTAAAGTCAATAATATGCCCTGTTTTCGTTATGTTATCTTGTATGCCACAAGTGCTTAGAAATCGGCACAGGGATTGCTTTTACAAAGAGCAGCGAATAAGGGCATTACCGGTCTTAAATTTCAACAGCAAAAGGAAAGAGCATGAACAGAAATAATTCCATCGTGGCGACCTATCCCACCCACACTGCGGCTGAAGCGGCCATCAAAGAGCTGCAACAGGCCGGTTTCGATATGAAGAAACTGTCTATTGTCGGACGTGACTATCACACCGATGAGCATGTGATCGGCTACTATAATACCGGCGATCGGATAAAAGTTTGGGGGAAAACCGGGGCTTTTTGGGGTGGGATCTGGGGATTTCTCGTGGGCTCGGCGTTCTTTTGGGTTCCCGGTATCGGGCCACTTCTCGTCGGTGGGCCGCTGGTCGGCTGGATCGTCGGGGCACTGGAAGGGGCAATTGTGGTCGGCGGCTTGAGTGCCCTTGGCGCCAGTTTGTACGGCCTGGGCATACCTGAAGACAGTATATTGCGCTATGAGACAGCCCTGCAGATCGGCAAGTTTGTCCTGATTGTCAATGGTTCCGCCGAAGACACAATCCATGCCAAGGATATCCTCAACCACACAAAGCCGGACACCCTGGAGCACCATCAGTGATCGCACTTATCCAAAGACGGAGCACAGAAGGGAGCTTTCATGCCGGTTGATTTTAAGGATTATTATACGATTCTCGGCGTCGACAAAAAGGCCAGTAGTGCGGAAATCAAGAAGGCCTTCCGCAAGCTGGCACGCAAGCATCACCCCGACGTCGCCCAAGACAAAACCAAGGCCAACACTCTGTTCAGTGAGATCAATGAGGCCAACGAAGTCCTCAGCGACCCGGACAAACGAAGCAAATATGATGAGTTGGGGGCCAACTGGAACAATCCGGAACGGCAGGCGCGGCAGCAGGAAGGCGGCTTTGCCGGCAATCCCGGAGACAGCTCATCATTCCATTACGACGGCACCGGTTTCAGTGATTTTTTCGAGCAGTTTCTCGGCAGCCGCGGTCGCTCCTCCGCTGGATTCTCTCCTTTTTACCGGGGGGAACAACAAGGTATGGGTGGCGCAAACACCCCACAACGCGGCCAGGACATTGAGAGTGAAATCCTGGTAACCCTTAACGAAGCTCTGCATGGTTCGACGCGCAAGCTCCGGCTGCAACGCAATGATCAGCAGCCGGAACAGACCCTGCAAGTGAAAATTCCGCCCGGAGTACGCGAGGGGCAGCTCATCCGTCTCTCCGGCAAAGGGCAGGAGGGCTTTGGAGGCGGCGATTCGGGCAACCTGTACTTGCGGGTGGTATTGGCCAAGCATCCCGACTTTCGGGTACGTGGTGCCGACCTGTACTTCGACCTGCAATTGTCGCCATGGGAAGCAGTGCTCGGTACCACCATCCATCTGGCCACCCTTGATAAAGCGGTGTCCTTGAAGATTCCGCCGGGAACGATGGCTGAACGACAGTTCCGTTTACGGGGTAAGGGCTTGCCAAGCGGTGCCGGAACTCGCGGCGACCTGTATGCCACTGTCTCTATCCATGTACCGACCCAGCTGAGCCCTGAAGAAAAGACCCTTTGGGAATCATTGGCTGCCACGTCGACATTCAACCCGAGGACCATTCATGATTGAACACAGCCCTGCATATAGCCAACCCTCTTTTGCTCTTGTGGTTTTTCAGCCGGAGCCGAATATTCTTTACGGTCTTGATACCGCGGCTCATCTCGCAGGCGTCCCCCGCCGCTCCCTCCTTATCTATTGCCGAGCCGGTCTGGTACAACCAATCTTTCAGCAGCCGAACGGGGCTATGTCCTTCACTGATGAAGCCATTTACACAGTTCGCCGGTTCGAACATTTGCGGGCCATGCGCACCAATGACTTGGCCTGGCTAAACACCATAATGGAGCTGGAAAATGAGGTGGAATATCTGCGGGCTGAGTTGCGTTTTTACCGTAACTCTTGAATGCGGCGTACTGTGTGGAAGTACATCGACAAAAAGGGTCATATACGACCATTGGTTATATGTGACCTTTTTACTTGGGCTGCGCAAGACTTCTCTGCGGCCGGTTCTTGTCAATATTTTTACAAAACAACAGGGTGTTAGCTAATAAGGGCTGAGTCCCGGTGATTTGGCACAAGGATTGCTTTTATAAAGGAGTACAATAGGGCTTGGGGGTCTCTTCGCGCCAATGCTCAAATTGGAATCTTGTGCCTGGACATGACACTCTCAACAGCAAAAACAGGATAAATCGCCATGAAAAAATATCTCTCGCAAGTCGCACTGCTCATAACCGTAGCTTCCTTGTCTTTTGTCAACGCACCTCTCTGCGCCTCGGGGACGGATGAGCGTATCGAAGCCACAGCCAAAGAATCCTATGTGTTCAAAACCTTCCTCAAAAACGATGTCATTACGGTGCGGGCACAGGACGGAGTTGCCACTTTGACCGGGACTGTCTCCGATAAAGCCCACAAAGCACTGGCCGAGGAGACTGTGGCAAACCTTCCCGGAGTGACAAGCGTTACCAATAATCTGGAAGAAAAGCCCGAGGTCCCTGCTGCAAACCTTGATGCCTGGCTCGTGACCAAAGTGCAATCGGCCCTTTTGCTGCATCGCAACGCTGATGCTTTCGAAACTGAAGTTGTCGTTAAAGATGGCGTTGTCACCCTGCAAGGCCAAGCCAGCAGTTCGGCGCAAATGGACTTGGCAACCGAATACGCCAAGGATGTGGAGGGTGTCAAAGAAGTTAAAAATGAGATGACTGTGTCTGCTGCCACAATAAAGCCGGAAGGGCAAACGATGGGCCAAAGAATGGGAGCCATAGGTGAAAAAGTTGACGACGCATCTATCACCGGCCTGGTGAAAATGACATTACTGTACCATCGCTCGACCAGCGCCATAAATACCCTTGTTGATACTAAAGATGGCCTGGTCACTCTCGGCGGCATGGCCAGGAATGAAGCTGAAAAGGATCTCGCCACGCAACTGGTGAGCGACGTTTACGGCGTAAAGGTGGTCGTGAACAACATGACCGTCGAAGGACAGCAGCCGGTAACCAATTAATATTACATACCTTGATGTTTATCATTGTCCTAACCAGGACAATAAATTGCCTTAGAAAAAGGAGAAGCACATGAAACCGACCATACTGATTGCCATCATGCTCATTGCTCTTGGAATTATCGCCTTCGCCTATGAAGGGTTCAATTACACAACGCGAGAAAATGTCGTCGATATCGGTCCGCTGAAAGTGACGACTGAGAAAACCAGAACACTCCCGTTGCCCCCGATTGTTGGGGCGATTGCCCTCATCGGTGGTATCGTGTTGCTGGTTGTCGGCAGCAAAAAAGCATAAAAAATGGCGAGCCGTATGCACTTTGTCTGATTGGTTTTAGCTTCCCCTCCCTTGACGGGAGGGGATTGAGGGGTGGGTGTGTTTGCTAAGGAGTCATACATTGCAGCTTCCCCCACCCCCTAGCCCCCTCCCGCACCAGAAGTAGGTGCCTCTAGGCAAGGGGATGGGAGACTTTACCAATAGTTTTGAATAGATACAAAAATTAAATGTTAACGAGTTCAGCTATTTCAACATACAAAGCTTATTCGTGCAGCATCGGCATCGGAGACCATCATGGCGGTTAGAAAAAAAAACACGACAAAGGCACTGATAGAAAAACCTGATCTCGGGACAAAGCAAGCGCGAAAAAGAGTCGGCAAAGGAGTGGCTCTGCAACCACCTGCGGAAAAACCAGCTGCCGCTTTTCCCATCGTCGGTATCGGCGCATCGGCCGGCGGCCTTGCGGCCTTTGAGGCCTTCTTTTCCGGCATGCCCGAGCATACCGAGCCGGGCATGGCCTTTGTCCTGGTGCAGCATCTGGCCCCGGATCACAAGAGCATCCTCGCCGACCTCATCCAGAGTTATACACCCATGCAGGTCTTCGAGGTAGTGGACGGCATTACGGTGCAGACCAATTGTGTTTATATTATCCCGCCGGGTCGCGACATGGCCTTTCTTGGCGGCAGGCTGCAATTGTTCGAACCGGTCGCGCCCCGCGGTCATCGTCTGCCGATTGATTTCTTCTTTCGTTCTCTGGCCCGGGACCAACATGAGCGAGCGATTTGTATCATTCTCTCGGGAACAGGAAGTGATGGTACAGAGGGCGTGCGGGCCATCAAGGGCGAGGGTGGCATGATTATGGTTCAAAAACCATATTCCGCCGAGTTTAACGGTATGCCGTTGAGCGCTATCGGCACGGGTCTCGCCGACTATCAGCTTCTTCCGGCCGAGATGCCCGCCCAACTTATCGCTTATCTGCAGCAGAACCCGGCAGAGTATGAGGCATCGTGTTGCGACCTGTTGATCGGCGAGACCGGTTTCTTTCGCGATCCACAAGCCTTTAAGGCACTTGAGGAAAAAGTCATTCCCCGGCTCTTTGCCGGCAAACCCGCGGGCGGGGTGATTCGCGTATGGGCTCCGGGATGTTCCACCGGCGAGGAGGCCTACTCCCTCGCGATTCTCCTGCAGGAGGGCCTTGAGAGGCTTAAGACCAGCTTTAAAGTGCTTATTTTCGCCACCGACATAGACAGCCAAGCGATTGCCACGGCCCGGGCGGGCATTTATCCGGCCAAAATAGCTGACACCATGAGTCCGGAACGTTTGGCGCGATTCTTTACCCTCGAACCTGCCGGCAATAAATACTGCATCAACAAGAACATTCGCGAACTCCTGGTCTTTTCCGAACAAAATGTCATCAAAGATCCGCCCCTCTCAAAACTCGATCTCATCAGTTGCCGGAACCTCCTGATCTATATGGGCGTGGATTTGCAGAAAAAACTTATTCCCCTCTTCCACTATGCGTTAAATCCCAACGGATTTCTCTTTTTGGGAACCTCCGAGACGGTTAACGACTTCTCTCATCTTTTTGTGGCCTTGGACAGTAAATCAAAGCTCTATCGCCGCGAAGCGGGTGGCCGCGGCGCACAGCATGCAGACCCTGGTCACTTTATCTCACCCTTGGCGACCAGGCATAAATGGCTTCCCCAAAGAGCAGGCAGAACAGTCAACATCGGCAAGTTGTCGCTGCGGGAACTTACGGAACAGGCACTGTTGCGCCAGGTCGCGCCAACCGGAGCACTCGTCACGGGTAACGGCGACATCCTTTATCTCCATGGACGCACCGGGATGTACCTGGAGCCTCCACAGGGTGAGCTCGGCGTTAACAACATCCTCAATATGGCTCGCGAAGGCCTGCGGCGGGAACTGACTGCCGGTCTGAACGTAGCCGTGTCGGAGAAGAAAATCATCAACCGTCCCGGCTTGCTGGTCAAAACCAATGGCAATTTCACTGCGGTCAACCTGACTATCTGCCCGCTGACTTCACGCCCAGTGGTTGACTCTGACGCACAAGGTCGAAAGAACGAAAATGGAGACCCTGCCTCGACCACACTCTTCCTGGTCATCTTGGAGGAGGCATTGGCCTTCAATGTCAACCATAAACGGCATGCCGTCCCCATGGATGGCGCTGAAGAGACAGTCGGCTCGGAAGGCTCAGACAGGTCGAGAGATCAGGCCCGCATCGCGACACTCAAGCAGGAATTGTGGGCACAGGAAGAATACCTCCAGACCGCCAATGAGGAATTCAAATCAACGAACGAAGAGATGCAGTCGGTCAACGAAGAATTGCAGTCTACCAATGAGGAACTGGAGACATCCAAAGAAGAGATGCAATCTATCAACGAGGAATTAGCAACTGTCAACTGTGAGCTGCAAAACAGGGTGGCCGATTTGTCGCGCGCCAATAACGACATGAACAACCTGCTTGCCGGTACCGGCATAGCCACCATCTTCCTCGACAACGATCTGCGCATTCTCCGCTTCACCCCTAATGCTACCGGAATCATCAACCTGATTAACGGTGATATGGGACGGCCTTTACATCACATAGTCTCCAATTTGGTGGGTTACAAAAGGCTGCCTGAAGATACCCGAGCCGTGCTCGATACGCTGGTTCCCAAAGAGATCGAGGTTCAGTCTCAAGAAGGGAGTTGGTACATTCTGCGCATCCGACCCTACCGAACCCTTGACAATGTCATTGAGGGCCTCGTGCTTACTTTTGTTGACATCTCCGGTCCCAAGAGAGCACAGGAGGCACTGCATAAAGCCAATGATCTGCTGCGCCTGGCTGCGGCTGGGCGAAATAATAAAAAAAGCGGCAGCATAGCAGGAGCTCGATAATGATCATAGAAAAAATACGACAAGAACAAACAGTTCCCTGTGCTGAAACGATCACCTCTCCTCCAAGGATTTCCGTCGGGCTGGGTTCATCGCAGGCCTGGCAATCACTGCAAAAACAAAAAGCCGAGAGCCTCGAACGTATGGCCGGGGCCATCGCCCATCTCTTTAACAACCAGCTTCTTGTTGTCTTTGGCAACCTGGAAATGGCCCTGGATGACATGGTGGGCAATGCCCTACCACGGCAAAATTTGATCAATGCCATGCAGGCCGCTCGCAGGTCTGCTGAAATAAGCAGTCTTCTGCTGACCTATCTCGGCCAGAGTAATGATAAGCCTGAACACCTCGATCTTTCTATGCTGTGCCACCACAATCTCCCGAGACTCCAAGCCGATATACCCGCCGGCATTGCCATAGAGACTGATCTCATGACTCCTGGCCCAATCGTTTATGCAGGGACCAGACAGTTACAACAGGTTTTGAGCCATTTGCTCACCAATGGCCGGGAAGCCATCGGCGACAATACCGGCCGGGTAACAGTTGCGACAAAAACCCTTCCTGCATCGGCTATCCCGACAACGGATATCTTCCCCACTGATTGGCAATCAAGCTCCAATATTTTCGCATGCCTTGAGGTGACGGATACAGGCGGCGGGATGACCGACCAGGAGATAGATAAAATCTTTGATCCATTTTTTACCACCAAGTTCACCGGCAGGGGCTTGGGCCTACCGGTAGTTATTGGCCTTGTCAAGGCCTGGGGCGGCATGATTGGGGTTGAGAGTAAAGTCGGCAAAGGCAGTACATTGCGGATATTTTTACCCCTCTGCAGCAATGAGGTTTCCCAGCAAACTGAGACGATCGAGGAACCATGGAATTTTAAAACCGGATGGGTTGTTCTCTTGGTTGACGACGATTTTATCGTCCGCAATTTGATTGAGAATGTCCTCAAACACCTCGGGCTTACTGTCTTTACTGCGGCAAGCGGCAAGGAAGCAATAGCCCTTTTCCAGAAACATCAGGACAGTATGGATTGTCTTATCACCGATCTGTCCATGCCGAAAATGAACGGCTGGGAGACTCTTGCAGCCCTGCGCACAATTCGACCGGACCTTCCGGCAATCCTTTGCAGCGGCTACGATGAGAGCCAGGCTATGAGCGGCGATTATGCAGAGCGTCCTCAGGCCTTTTTACACAAACCATTTGAGATCAATGAATTAAAAATTATCTTGAGAAGAGTCTTGGGAAAACGGAATAAAAAGATGGGCATATGAAAAAACGTCAAAAGGAAGCAATCCTCGTTGCATTTTTGCAAGAAAAGGAAAAATATAAACGACTTGCCGAATATATTGTCGATCTGATCCAGGACGATCCTTCCACGCCGAAGGAAAGCCTGCATACCATTATTTATCGTCTGAAAGATGAACTGCGCCTTATTGAGAAAATCACTAAACTGAACATCGCCCGGCTTGAGACCGGATTGCCGGCCATTACCAAAAAGAATTATCAGGAGTGCATCGGTGATCTTTTAGGAGTAAGAATAATCTGTCTGCGCCTTTCCGATATTGGAAAAATTGAAATCTATCTGAAACTTTTATCCGAAGAAAATATAATTCATTTTATCCAAGGACCCGAGCAGAAAAAATCCTTCATTCTGCCGACTGCCCCGGGTCATTCCATTGAGGACGGCACGGATTTGCGCTATACCGGATACTCGTCAATCCATTATCAGATACAATTAGGTGAAAATTGTGATGCGCCTGCGGAGTTGAAAAAACTTCAGATCGAGCTGCAGTTGCGGACTATTCTTGAAGAGGCCTGGAGCGAAATTGACCACAAATACCGTTACGTACGCAGTCGCAGCGGTTTTCAACTGCCGGAGCATATCCACGCCGGTTTTTATAATTTAAGCGCCTACCTCCAGGTTGCGGCGCATCAGGCGGAATATCTGTGCCGCTCGGCAGAGGCCTACACCCTTATAAAAATTCCCAAGGTCAAAGGAAGAGCAGCAATTTCCCGAAATGCTCGGCTGCAGACTCCCCCGACGGAATTTGATGCTCCATCCGGACGTTCGACTTTGACCATTGAGGCGCATCTTGAAGAAATTTTCGGGGTGAAAGTTACCCGTCGGACACTCATTTATTTCGGCAAACGTCTCGGAGAATTGAATATAAATAAAACCGAGACTAAAACCCTGCAGCAATTATTTAAGAAAAACAGGTTGCTGGAATTTAAAGCCATTTTTCAAGAAATAATGAGCACTGCGCCTTTTGCAAATGAGAAAGAGCATAACATTGACGCAATAAATGCTTTAAATTTTGCCATTTTCTATCAACTCGAAGGAAAAAGAGTAGCACAGGAAGGTTTGCGGTTTGTTTTGCGATGGAGAAAAAATCGCTGAGCCCGGCCGCATCCGGCACCAGGCTGCAATCCCATAGATCAGGCATTCAATATGTGTAACTCAATTCAGTTCATTTCAACCGTATGCACTTTGTCTGATTGGTTTTTGGCTTCCCCTCCCTTGACGGGAGGGGATTGAGGGGTGGGTGTGCTTGGCACGAAGTCGCACGTTGCAGCTTCCCCCACCCCCTAACCCCCTCCCGCACCAGAAGTAGGTGCCTCTAGGCAAGGGGAGGGGGGACTTTGTTAATAGTGTTGAATAGATAACCAATATGCTTCTTTATGTACGGTTTCACTCTTCTTGGTTTTTCAAGAATATTTCCGAAACGATTTCATTGTAGTACAGGCGTTCCCTATGAATAGCAAGAATCCGACCATCGACACCGCACCGCAACGTTCCGAAGAGATGCTGCTCAAGGCGGGAGCCCTGCAGAGTGCGATTTTCAACAGCGCCAACTTCTCAAGTATCGCAACAGACGCCAAGGGTGTCATCCAGATCTTCAACGTCGGCGCCGAACGTATGCTGGGCTATTTGGCCGTTGAAGTGCTGAATAAAATCACCCCGGCCGACATTTCCGATCCGCAAGAGGTGATCGCCCGCGCCGAAGCACTGAGCGTCGAATTTGAAACGACGATTACCCCAGGGTTTGAGGCCTTGGTATTTAAGGCCTCACGCACCATTGAGGATATTTATGAACTCACCTATATCCGTAAAGATGGCAGCCGCTTTCCGGCGGTCGTGTCGGTTACGGCCCTTCGCGATGTGCAGGAGACCATCATCGGCTATCTACTGATCGGCACCGACAATACGGCACGCAAGCAGGTGGAAGCAGAGCGGCAGCATTTAATTGAGATCCAGGAAGAAACCAACAAACAACTGCAAAAGGCCAACGTCACCTTGCGGGAAAGCGAGGTAAAGCTCGCAGTGACGCTTAACTCCATCGGCGATGCAGTCATAGCCACCGATGCACAAGCGCGGGTGACACTCCTCAATCCTCTTGCCGAAAAGCTCACCGGTTGGACCCTGGCTGAAGCCACTGGTCGTACTGTGGATGAGATTTTTCGCATCATCAGCAAAGAAACCCGGCAACCGGCCACTACCCCGGTCATGGAAACCCTTGAGCAAGGAACAATCCAAGGCTTGGCCAATCACACCGTACTCATTGCCCGCGACGGCAGCGAGTGTGATATTGCCGACAGTTGCGCACCGATCCGTGACCGCGACGATCAGGTAATCGGTGCGGTCCTGGTGTTCCGCGATGTTACCGGCGAATATGCAGCGCAGCAGGCCTTACGCGACAGTACGGCGCTGATCCAGACAATTCTCAATACCGTGGCCGACGGCGTTATCACCCTCCATGCCCACGGCGGCATCGTGCAGACCGTTAATCCGGCGGTTGAGCAGATGTTCGGCTATACCGGTGCGGAACTGAAAGGCGAAAGCTTCAGCACCCTCATTCCCGAGCTTGATCGGGACCAGCGCAGTGGTTCTCTTGAATATTACGCTGCCAGTGATGAAGCGCGCGCCGTAGGCCTCGGCCGCGAAGTCGCAGGGCGGCGCAAGGATGGCAGTTTTTTCCCTCTGGAAATAGCCGTAAGTGAGATGTGGCTGGGTGGCCAGCGCTATTTTACCGGCATTTTGCGTGACATTACCGCGCGCAAGCAGGCTGAAGAGGAACTGCTCAAGGCGGGAGCCCTGCAGACCGCCATTTTCAACAGCGCCAATTTCTCAAGCATTGCCACCGACGCCAAGGGCGTCATCCAGATCTTCAATGTCGGTGCGGAACACATGCTGGGTTATGTAGCAGCCGATGTGCTGAACATCAGCACGCCGGCCGATATCTCCGACCCGCAAGAACTTATCACCCGCGCCCAAGCCCTCAGCCTCGAACTCGGAACCCCGATTACACCTGGCTTTGAGGCCTTGGTCTTTAAGGCTTCGCGCGGCATCGAAGACATCTACGATCTCACCTATATCCGTAAGGACGGCAGCCGCTTCCCGGCAGTCGTGTCGGTCACGGCTCTGCGCGACGAGGAAAACGCCATCATCGGCTATCTGCTGATCGGCACCGATAACACGGCGCGTAAGGAAATCGAGGCCGAGCAGCAGAGGCTCAGTCAACGCCTGCGCGACCATCAGTTCTACACCCGCTCCCTGTTCGAATCGAATATCGATGCGCTGATGATCACCGATCCGTTCGGAATCATCACCGACGTCAATAAGCAGATGGAGGCGTTGACCGATTGCACGCGGGACGAACTGATCGGCGCACCTTTAAAAAAATATTTCACTGATCCGGAACGGGCCGAGGCCGGCATCAAACTGGTGCTGAGTGAAAAAAAGGTCACCAACTATGAACTCACCGCCCGCACCAGGGACGGCAAGGAAACCGTGGTGTCCCTGAATGCCACCACCTTCTACGATCGGGATCGGATTCTCCAAGGTGTATTTACCTCTGCCCGTGACGTCACCGAGCGGAAAGTCATGGATCAAGTGCTGGAGGAAAAGACTGCCGAACTTGAGAAGTCCAAGGCCACGGCGGAAAAGGCCAACCTCGCCAAATCGGATTTCCTGTCAAATATGAGCCATGAAATCCGCACGCCGATGAACGCCATCGTCGGCATGGCCCACTTGGCACTGAAGACCGAACTGACACCCCGCCAGCGTGACTACATCAACAAAATCAAGGTTTCCAGCCGGCATCTGCTGAGCATCATCAATGACATTCTCGATTTCTCAAAGATCGAGGAAGGCCAGTTGACCATCGAACACACCGAGTTCGAACTGGAAAAGGTGCTTGATAATGTCGCCAATCTCATTGCCGAAAAAGCCGCCGCCAAAGGGCTGGAATTGATCTTCGATGTCGATAAGAACGTGCCGGCCAACCTGATTGGCGATCCTTTGCGACTCGGACAGATTCTCATCAACTACACCAACAACGCCGTCACCTTCACCGACCATGGCGAGATTGAGATTGTCATCCGCCTCAGGGAGCAGACCTTTGATGATGCACTGATCTACTGCGCGGTGCGCGATACCGGCAGCGGTCTCACGAAGGAGCAGGTGGGCCGGTTGTTCCAGAGGTTTTCCCAGGCCGACACCTCGACCACCCGCGAATTTGGCGGCACCGGCCTCGGTCTGGCCATTTCCAAGAAACTGGCCGAGCTTATGGGTGGCGAAGTCGGTGTGGAGAGCGAACCCGGCAAGGGCAGCACCTTCTGGTTCACGGCACGGCTCGGCAAGGGCTTGGGCGAGCGGCGCAAATTGTCCATTTCTGCCGACTTGCAGGGAAAACGCGTTCTGGTGGTCGACGATAACGAAAGCGCCAGCCAGGTGCTGGGCGAGATGCTTCACAACATGAATTTCTCTGTCGACCAGTCCGAATCGGGGAAGGAGGCGCTGAGTGCCGTAGATCGTGCCGAGAGGCAGGGCAAGCCCTACGATATCGTTTTTCTTGACTGGCAGATGCCAGGGATGGATGGCAACGAGACCGCCAGGCAGCTGGGCAGACTTCCGCTCGGTCGCATGCCGCACATAATAATGGTAACCGCTTACGGCCGCGAGGAAGTGATACAAGGCGCAGAGGACGCCGGCGTCGAAAATGTGTTGATCAAGCCGGTTAATGCCTCGGTGCTCTTCGACAGTGTTGTCCGTATTCTCGGAGGTGATGTCGATGGCCTGCCGGTCATTGGCGATGCCTCGACCGACTCCCATGAACTCCTTGCCGACATCAAGGGCTCGCACATCCTCCTAGTGGAAGACAACGAGCTCAATCAGGAAGTGGCAACCGAACTGTTATGCGATGCCGGTTTCATCGTCGATCTCGCCAAGAACGGCAAGATTGCCCTGGAAAAAGTCCGAACCACCAATTACGACATCGTCCTCATGGACATGCAGATGCCGGTGATGGATGGCCAAACGGCAGTCCGGGAGCTTCGCAGTGACCCGCGATTCAAAAATCTTCCAGTGGTGGCGATGACCGCCAATGTAACCCGGAATGATCGTGACCTGTGTCTTGCTGCGGGCATGAACGACCATGTGGCAAAACCCATCGAACCGGAAAAATTGTGGCAGGCACTGCTCAAATGGATCCCGCCGCACCACGCGACGCCTGGAGTCATTGAGGCGCAGCCGCATAAGGGAGCGGAAGTCGTTGTCCCCTCGGGTATTGACGGCCTTGACACGGTCGACGGTCTCAGCCATATGTTTGGCAAGAAGCCTCTTTATCTCTCGATACTGCGCAAATTCGTTGCCGGGCAAAAGGACACTGTGGCGGAAATTCTTATGGCACTGGATAGCAACTTTTTAAACACAGCGGGACGGCTCGCCCACACGCTCAAGGGTGTTGCCGGCACCATCGGCGCCACCGACTTGCAAGGGTTGGCGGAAAGGCTGGAATCAGCGATCAAGGTCGGTCGTCCGCGCGAGGAAATTGATATTCGGCTAGAGGAATTAAAAATACCGCTTGCTTCTCTTCTCAGCCAACTGGAAAAGCAGTTACCAGTGGAATGTAAGAAAGTTGAGACGATCCTCCCGGAACAACTGAAGGCTGTCTGTGCCAAGCTTACGGCAATGCTGACAGACGATGACGCAGAAGCAGTTGATGTACTGGAAGCCCATGCCGACCAGTTGAAAGCTGCCTTTCCGGACCATTATCAGATAATTGACGAGAGCATGCAAAGATTCGACTTCGATGCGGCGCTGGCAGCGCTCAGGGCCGCCGGCGAAACATTGCCCTGATTCCGATGAACGGGATTCTTTATGTCCCTTTACGAAAAATTCGTATCTATCCAGTATTATTGACAATACCCACCTCCCCTTGCCTAGAGGCACCTACTTCTGGTGCGGGAGGGGGTTAGGGGGCGGGGGATGCTGAAACGTGCGACTTCATACCAAACACACCCATCCCTCAATCCCCTCCCGTCAAGGGAGGGGAAGCAAAAAACCAATCAGACAAAGTGCATACGGTTGAAATGAACTGAATAGGGTGCACCCTACATTAAGAGTCAACTTGAAAGCTCATTGGAATAAGGGCCTGAGAGGAAAAAATATGGACCAACTCGATTTCAGCGAAAAGGCCACGATACTGGTGGTCGACGACACACCGGAAAACCTGGTCTTGATGAGCGGGCTTCTTAAAGACGACTACAAGGTAAAAATTGCCAACAGCGGCGAAAAGGCTCTGAAAATCGCCGGCTCGGAGACGCCCCCCAACCTGATCCTGCTCGACATCATGATGCCCGGCCTGGACGGCTTCGAGGTGTGTAGGCAACTGAAGAACGATCCGCAGACAAAAGACATCCCGGTGATCTTTCTCACCGCCAAGTCGGAAATAGAAGACGAAAAAAAAGGGCTGGAGCTCGGTGCGGTAGACTACATCACCAAGCCTATCAGTCCGCCCCTGGTCATGGCCCGCGTGAAAAATAATCTGGCCCTCAAGGTCATGGCCGACTCCCTGCGCAACCACAATACTTTCCTGGAGCATGAGGTGAGTAAACGCACCGCCGAACTTGTCATCGCCAAAGAAGAGGCAGAAAAAGGACAACAAAGAGCTGAAGCCTCCCTTGTCGAAATACTCCGATTAAAAGAGCAACTGGAGGGAGAGAGAGCCTATCTGCAGGAAGAAATTAAGCTGGAGAATAACCATGAAAATATTCTCGGGCAAAGTGCTGCGCTGAAACAGGTGCTGCATAAGGTCGGACAAATTGCCAACAGCAATACCACCGTCCTTATTCATGGGGCAACGGGAACCGGCAAGGAGTTGGTCGCCCGGGCTATTCACGGTTTGAGCCTGCGTAAGAATCGGGCTCTGGTGAAAGTAAACTGCGCCACATTGCCGGCAAACCTCATCGAAAGTGAATTATTCGGCCACGAGAAAGGCTCTTTCACCGGCTCGCACGCAAAACACCTCGGCCGCTTTGAGATTGCCGACGGTGCTACTCTTTTTCTTGATGAAATCGGCGAATTGCCGCTCGAACTCCAGGCAAAACTGCTTCGCGTCCTCCAGGAAGGTGAATTCGAACGGGTGGGCAGTTCGCACACCATCAAGGTAGATGTACGGATTATTGCCGCTACCAATCGTAATTTGGAAGAAGAGGTGCAAAACGGCCGGTTCCGTGAGGACCTTTGGTATCGTTTGAATATCTTCCCGATTGTCATACCGCCACTGCGCGACCGTACCGAGGACATTCCTCTTCTTGTTGATTTTTATGTAAAAAAGATCGGCAAGCGGTTGGGCAAAACAATTGAAATCATCCCGGAAGTGGTCATGGCTACTTTGCAAAGCTATAACTGGCCGGGAAATATTCGGGAATTGGAAAATGTCCTGGAGAGGGCGGTAATCAACTCGTCCGGCCCGAAACTGCGCCTCGCCGATGGTTTGGTAAAGTCGGTGAAGGATGTCTTAACGACAAACAGAAAGACCATGGAAGCGGTTGAACGGGACTATATTTTTCAGGTGCTGGAGCAGACCAACTGGAAAGTCAGCGGTAAAGACAGCGCCTCGGAAATCCTTGGTCTCGACCGCAGCACCCTCCGCGCCCGCATGAGTAAACTGAGTATCGAAAAACCGTAGCGCCCTTGAAAGAGGAAAAAACTATGTCTGAAACAAATGACGAAAGCCGGCATTTTCTTGCCATCAACGAATTGAAGAAGGAAATTGCCCGACTCGAAGAAAGTCACCTTGAAAAGGAGATGGCCGTGGTCGCGCTGCAGGATTCCGAAAAGCGCTACCGGCGACTCTTTCAATCAGCCAAAGATGGTATTCTCATCCTTGATGCAGATACCGGCAAGGTGGTTGATGCCAATCCATTTCTGTTGCAGCTGCTCGGATACGCATACGAGGCGATATGCGGGCAATACATATGGGAACTCGGGGTATTCAAGGATATTGCCGCATCCCGTGAGGCCTTCAAGAGCCTGCAGGACAATGAATACATCCGCTATGATGACTTGCCGTTGGAAGCCCTTGACGGCCGACCTATTGCCGTAGAGTTTATCAGCAATGTGTATCACGTCGACCACAGCAAGGTGATCCAATGCAACATCCGTGACATCACCGCGCGCAAGAGGGCTGAGGCAGAACGCAAACAATTGACGGCAGCCATAGAGCAAGCCGGAGACTCTGTTGTCATGACCGATGCCCAAGGGGCAATTCAATACGTCAACCCGGCCTTCGAGAGGACCACAGGTTACACTTCCGAGGAGATTATTGGCCGGAATCCACGTATCCTCCAGAGCGGCAGGCAGGACGAAGCCTTCTATGTAAATCTCTGGGATACCATCGCCGGCGGTAAAACCTGGGCGGGCATTATGGTCAACAAGCGCAAGGACGGAAATCTTTATACCGAAGAAACAACAATATCGCCAATTCGTGACTCTTCAGGCCGGATCGTTAACTACGTGGCTGTCCAACGTGATATAACCGAGCATCTCCATCTGACCGCCCAACTTCAACAGGCCCAGAAAATGGAAGCGGTGGGATTGCTGGCCGGCGGCGTGGCCCACGATTACAATAATATGCTCAGCGTAATCCTCGGGTATACCGAGCTGGCCCTCGGTAAGGTGGACAAGACCACGTCGCTGCATACCGACCTTGAGGAGATATATAAAGCGGCAATACGTTCCACGGAAATTACCCGACAATTATTGGCCTTTGCCCGCAAACAACTGATCAATCCCGTGGTGCTTAACCTCAACCACAATGTGCAGGGCATGCTGAAGATGCTCGAACGACTTATCGGCGAAGACATAACCCTGGCCTGGTATCCTGAAATTGGCCTGAATCCGATCAAGATGGATCCCGCGCAAATCGACCAGCTTCTCGCCAATCTTTGCGTCAACGCCAGAGACGCCATTGCCGACGTCGGCAGGGTTACTATCGAAACCAAAAACGTTGTTATCGATGCAGCCTACTGCGAACATAATGTTGGTTTTGTGCCGGGAGAGTATGCCCTGCTCACCGTCAGTGACGATGGCTGCGGTATGGACAAAGAGACGCTTGGCCGTATCTTTGAACCGTTTTTCACAACCAAGGGCATGGGCCAGGGAACTGGTCTTGGGCTCTCTACCGTTTATGGCATTGTCAAACAAAACAACGGATTCATCAATGTCTACAGCGAACCGGGAAATGGCACGACCTTTAAAATCTACCTGCCGTGGTACACCGGGCAAACGATTGAGGTGCAGCCGGAAAATATTGAAGAAATTCCTCTTAGTCGTGGCGAGACGGTGCTGGTAGTGGAGGATGAACCTTTGCTCCTGAAGATGGACAAAAAAATGCTGGAAAGATTGGGCTACCGGGTACTGACTGCAGGCGCACCGAGTGAGGCCATCGACCTGACCGAAGCACATGCAGGCGAGATACGACTTCTCATCACCGACGTCGTCATGCCTGAGATGAACGGCCGTGACCTCGCGGAGAAATTGCAAGCCCTCTATCCGGACATGAAAATTCTCTTCATGTCCGGATATACAGCCACCGTCATTGCCCATCGGGGTGTGTTGGATGAAGGCGTGAACTTCATCCAGAAGCCATTTTCTTTTAAGGGCCTGGGTATCAAGGTCCGGGATTTACTGCGGGGAAATTGAGCATGAGCAGGGTGATTGTTTGAATTTAACGAAAAACATTGGTGCCAAGGGATTCACTCTTATTGAATTGATGGTCGTTGTTGCCATTACTGGAACCTTAGCTTCAATCGCTACTCCATATTATTTCGGATACATAGAACTGGCCAGGGTTAACAGAGCTATATCACAAATAATGGGAATTGATATCGCCGTCACCACCTTTATGAGTGAAAATAGTCGTTTTCCAAATACCTTGATTGAGGCAGGACTCGACAATCCTGTGGATCCCTGGGGTAATCTCTATGTCTACTACCCTATAAACAATGTGCCGCCGGGGGTAAAGATCCGCAAAAACAAATCATTACACCCGGTAAGTACCGATTTTGATCTGTATTCCATGGGCAAAGATGGCAAAAGCGTCGCCCCCTTCACTGCCAAGGCCAGTCAAGATGACGTTGTCCGTGCCAATGATGGCGCCTTCGTCGGTCTTGTTGCAAACTACTGAGAATAATGCAGATCGGAATCTCTTTTTTTAAAAGCAAAATTGCCCGTCGTTTTTTCCTGTTGTTCCTTGGCTGCACTTTTGTGCCCTTAGCCACTTTACTTGGATATTCCTATCTGAGGGTAGAAAATCAGCTCTACGAACAAAGCATGCTTCGCATGGAAAAGGATTGCAACGTCTACGGCATGGCTCTCATGGACCGTCTTGTCCATATAAAAAATCTCATCCAAATTTATGCCTCATACCTGGCCAGTGGTCAAAGCACTATTGACACCAATAACACACTCTATGATCAGATGACTCCCATTTTTGTCGGTCTGGGTTTGTACAATACAGGATCTAAGCTGAGAACACTCTCCGGTCACATAGACTTAGAACCGGATGTTGATTTCTTTGATCACCTGCTCCGCCAACAGGAACAACCGACTATTTACATCAGCGAAACAGATACCCTAGACAGAGCTGTATATCTTCTTGTTCCTTTTACAGCCGCCGGCACCCCGGGCCTTCTCGTCGCCCAACCTGAAGCCTCAATTCTCTGGGGAGTGGGGGTAAATTCTATGCTTCCTTCTATGACCGAACTGGCAGTGTATGACGAAAAAGGTCACCTCATTACCGCAACGCAAATCTCTCCCGGCACGTCGCTGCCGGCAATGGCCCACCGCTCAAGCACCAGCAATTATTTGCGATTCGAATACAATTTTGACGGAGAGGCCTACCTGGCCAGTGGCTGGTCATTATTTCTGAAATCCCATTTTAACGCTCACACATGGACGATCATCCTCAGTGGTACCCGTTCGAATATGTTGGGCGCGATGCTTTCCTTCAAACGAACTTTTCCTTTGATTATTATTCTTGCTCTGTGGAGCATCCTTTTCCTTTCCCTGGTTTTCATCCGGAAAACGCTCACTCCCCTAGCAGTCCTGCAACACGGAAGTCAGCGAATTGGCAACAAGGATTTCAACCATCGGGTCGAGATCAACAGCGGTGATGAATTCGAGCAGCTGGCCGAGAGCTTCAATGCCATGGCCGGCCAATTGAAAAAACAATTCAACACCCTGGCTCTTATTGACAGTATTGATCGCTCTATTCTCTCAAGTCTGGATTCTTCAGTGATTATTCCCCGATCTCTGCGCCTGATCTCGGAATTTTTCTCCGACCAGTTGATCATGCTGGTGCAACGCATTCCGGATGATCTGCATCGGATGCGGTTGACCACTCTCAAGGGTGGTCACCGAAACGACCTCGAAGAAGAATTTGTAGCTTTAAGCATAGAAGAACAAGAAAACCTCTTTACCGGGGAACCCTTCAAGGTGTTGAGTTGTGATATTTTCCTACCTCATTTCCTGGTAAACAGAACAATCAGCAATTCTTTCCTCTTTCTGCCGCTAGATACCGAACGTAATGCCATCGGCGCCTTGATTCTCGATTTCAAAATTTCACAAGACCAAGACAAAACCGAACAAATCAGTCAGGCTCGACAACTTGCCGACCAATTGGCTATAGCTCTGTCCAATGCCCATCTTGTCTCCGACCTTGAACGGCTGTCCCTTGGAACGGTTGAGGCTCTGGCTCGAACCGTTGATGCCAAGAGCAAGTGGACAGCGGGGCATTCAGAGCGAGTAGCGGATCTGGCGGTAAGAATAGGCCAAGCGATGAAATGGGGCGGTCAGCAGCTGGAACTGCTGTTTCGAGGCGGCTTGCTGCACGATATCGGTAAAATCGCTATCCCATTGAATATATTAGACAAGATTGAAAAATTAACCGATGAAGAATACACGACAATCAAGATGCATCCGACGATCAGTGCAAAAATTCTTGAGCCAATCGAGGTATACAGGGACATTCTGCCGCTGGTATTACAACATCATGAGCGTTTTGACGGCAAGGGTTACCCAAGCGGACTATCCGGTGAAAATATTGCTCTCGGCGCCAGAATTCTCTGTGTTGCCGATGTTTACGATGCCTTGATAAGCCAGCGTCCATACCGTGAAGGGTGGAACAAGGAAAAGGTCCTTAAATTTATGCGAGATAACCGGGGAATCATGTTCGATCCAAGGGTGGTTGATGTATTCTTAGCCATGGATGTCTGATTAAATTTTGAACGACGGCTTATTTTGTAGCTGCGCCGTGCCGGCGCAACAACTCGGCGACGTTCCTGTAGCCTTGCTCGGAAGCGGTGGATAACGCACTGTCCCCGTATTTGTTCTTGATATTGACTTCGGCCCCCTTTGAAAGCAGCAACTCGACGATATCCAGTCGGCCATTCTGAGCCGCACCTATCAAGGCGGTTAGGCCGTAGTTCGTTTTGGCATTCACATCAGCCCCTGCGGCAAGGAGCAACTCAACAACGTCCTTTTTGCCTTCCTGAGAAGCTTCAATTAAAGCAGTCAAGCCTTCCTTATCCCCCGCATTAACATCAGCCCCATTAAGAAGATAACTTTTGACGGCGGGCAGGTCGCCAAGTCTCGCAACATAACACAAATCAGCAGGAATTATTGATTGACCGTGCCGGCGCAGCAATGCCTTGACCTCTTCGTAGGAAGTGATTTCTAACGCGGTCTCGCCTTTCATATTCTTGACGTCGACGTCGGCGCCTTGAGCAAGAAGCAGCTCAACGATATCCCTGTAACCGTCTGCAGAGGCCACCATCAAAGCAGTTATTCCGCTCTTATCCTTGGCGTTGACGTCGGCCCCTTTATCGAGAAGGTTTTTGACTTCGGTCAGATCGCCATGAGCTGCTGCTTCTAATAAATCAAGGAAGGCTTCGGGGGTCTTTCTTTCACACCCGACAGTTGCCCACATAGCAATGAGCAATAGTAATATTGGGGAAATTTTCACCTTGCTATCCATTGATGCTGATTAACGTTCCATAGCCACAAAAAAAGGCCTATCCAGTATGTATAGGATAGGCCTTTTTACCTTTTAGTTCAACATCTGCTACTAATTACCAACTCTGCTCTTTAAAACTGAAAACGTAAGCCTACTCCAACGCGGTTGGCACTGCCGGAACCTATGTCATCGGCCTCGCTCCGTCCTTCAATAAAAACCGAAGCTTTGACTATGTCCGGTTTCTCATAGACTTGATATCCGATATTGGCTATCAAGTCGGCTTTACCATCCTGTCCGGACCAAAAGCCAACACCGACGCCCGCGAACAACTTTTCGGTGAAGTAGTAGTTCATCAACACGTCTGCCGTGAAAACTCCTGAATCGCCATCATCACCATCAAAACGGGAAAAACCACCAATAAGACCCATTGCAGTAATTTTTTCAGTTATCGGAATCTCATAGCCAACACGACCGAAGACATAGCTTGCCGGGTCAAGCTGCTGCGATACACCGACATCAACTACCGGCCCACCCCTGCCCTTGGCAACCGTTACGGTTTGCGCACAATCAGTTGGGTTGGATTGAGCGCCATTGTTGTCAATCACCACAGTCTTGACGGAGTAAGTGGGTGATCCACAGGGAATGGTGAATTCCTGGATAAACGGAGCCTCACTGTCGGACTTTTCAGCGACAACCTTCCCTGAGGCATCGAGGAGTTGCATGACTACCCGGGAAATGCTGCCATCAGAATCAGTCGACCTGCTTGCATCAACAGTTACTAGCTGGCCGCACTTGACCTCTGTGTTCGACAGTTTCATGCTGCAGACAGGAACCTGATTAGCCTTAATCACCTGCTTAACCTCTTTGACCTGACTGACCTGCGCAGGGACAGCTTCGACCGCCATCAAGCTCAGATTGCCGCATGCTGCGGGAACGATGAACTTGTATCGCTGACCATTCTTATCAATATAAAATTTGTAGGCATTAAATGATTTATCGCCACCCCAGGTCACATCCTTGACTGCCTTGACCGGACCGGTACCATTATGCCGAAAGAGCATCCAATCTAATTTTTGTCCCGGAGTAACCTGGACGGGTTCAATTTTCGCGCTCGGAAATTGACTCTTAAACTCGGGATAAAGATCGGCGTCACCGGCTTTGGCAAAACCTGTCTGGAGATTTGCACCGTTTTTATCAACCATGGTGCGAAGGTCGGCCTCCGAGGTCACAGGTGGACGATTAAAGGGATGGGTCCCCAAACGTTTGAGCGTTTCCGCTGCTAAAGCTGATGACGCAGATGTTAATACCAGACACATACCCAATACCCCTAATAATTGCTTCTTCATCTCTTCTTTCTCCTTGTGGTGTTGACTGTTAAAAAACCCATGGCACGCAACGCACCAGCTATGCCTCCGAACAAACCGCCGGCACTCGCACCGACAAGAGCGACCATAAGCGGATTTATTGTCGCGATGAAGTACTCAATACCCGGAATAGCCAAAAATCCCATGCCCATAAGCCACCCTAAGGCACCGCCAAAGACCGTTCCAGCGCCGGCACCTGTCGCTATCCCCTCCGACGTCTTGTTGGCTTTTCTCCTCGGAAAGTCGGTAAGTCCGTCACTTTCAGGGAGCAGTACCGGCATTGCTGCCTGACGGTAATATGCATCTTGTGCTGTATTAACCACCTGTTTAACCACTGATCGACGTGGATAGATTCCATAATCTGCGAGGTTTTTAGAAGGCATCATTGTATTGTCCTTATTTGTTATTATTTTCCTGCAACCATTGCATCGGCTGTAATGAACTTCACATTGTCGGCATATATTGAATCCGATACGGTCCCTAACCAAGGCTCGAGGATCTCTTGGGAATCCTGGAAGGTCATGCTTTATACTTCAATTCTTGTGCCAGGTTTCTCTTCACTCTGACACCATGTCCATCGCTCTGAATTGTCACAATAATTGATCTAAGTGGAGTCAGGATGGCGGGAAAGTCGAGGATGCAAAGCTGGTTATATGTAACCTATGGTTGTATATGACCGGCTGTAACTATTCAGTTCATTTCAACCGTATGCACTTTGTCTGATTGGTTTTTGGCTTCCCCTCCCTTGACGGGAGGGGATTGAGGGGTGGGTGTGTTTGGTACGAAGTCGCACCTTGCAGCTTCCCCCACCCCCTAACCCCC
>JANNQF010000030.1:0-21194 GCA_031441605.1 Deltaproteobacteria bacterium | reverse complement strand
GCCACCTTCCGGGAGGTCCTCGACCTCAACCTGACGGCCGGCCTGGTCATTCCTACCAAGGTGTTCTGCCGACGATGGATCGCCGAAGGCATCAAAGGTTGCATCATCAACCTTACCTCGATGGCCTCCTACAATCCGCTGTCCGGGGTTTGGGCCTACGACGCCGCTAAGGCAGCCACCCTCAATTTGACCATGGCCGCCGCGGCCGAATTCGCCCCTTACGGCATCCGGGTTAACGCCATCGCCCCCGGATTTTTCCTCGGCAAGCAGAACAAAAGCCTGCTGGTCGACGAGGCAACCGGCGAGTACACCGAACGGGGCAAGGCGGTACTGCATCATACCCCCTTCGCTCGTTTCGGCGATGTGGCGGAACTGGCCGGGGCGGTCGTCTTTCTCGCCAACTCCAGGGCCTCGGGCTTTATCACCGGGGTATCGATCCCGGTGGATGGCGGCTATTTGATCCATAACATATAGGGGAAACCGCAATGACCCACGGCAGCGGCGCAACGGATAAGGTCCTGAGTGAAATTGAAATCCGCGAGATCATCGAGCACGCGATGCCGGCCGCACTCTTTGTCGGCAAAAAGGTCCTGGTTCTCACCCCGGACACCACCCGCACCTGCCCCCTGCCCCTGATGATCCGCTGCCTCGGCGAACTGATGGGCAAAGCGGCTGCCCGTCTCGATTTCATGGTGGCCCTCGGCACCCACACCCCACTGTCCGAGGAACGCATACTTGCCCTCTACGGCATTTCGGCCAAAGAAAGGCAGGAACGCTGGGCGGGCCATCACTTTCTCAACCACCGCTGGGACCTGCCGGAAACCCTCGCCCGCATCGGTTGGATCGAGAAAGAAGAAATCGAGGAGCTGTCCGCCGGCCGCCTCAGCGAGCGGGTACCGGTGGATATCAACCGAACGATCTTCGACTACGACCAGATCGTCGTCCTCGGCCCGGTCTTCCCACACGAGGTGGTGGGCTATTCGGGCGGCGCCAAATATCTTTTCCCCGGCATCTCCGGCGGCGAGTTCCTGCACGCCTTCCACTGGCTGGGGGCGGTTGTCACCTGTCCGGGAACCATCGGTATCAAACACACCCCGGTGCGCGAAGTCATCAACCGCGCCATGCGTTTTGTCGAGACCCCGGTGCACTGCCTGGCCATGGTGGTTAAATCGGCAACGGAATTATATGGCCTCTATGGCGGCGATTATCGCACGGCCTGGTCAATGGCTGCCGACCTCTCGGAGCAGGTGCACGTGGTGGTAAAAGAAAAGCCCTTCCATACCGTTTTCGGCATCTGCCCGCCGATGTATGACGAGATCTGGACCGGCGGCAAGGTCATGTATAAGCTCGAACAGGTGGTGGCCGACGGCGGCCGACTGATCATCTACGCCCCGCATATTACCGAGGTGTCACGCACCTGGGGCAGCTATATGGAAAAGATCGGCTACCATGTCCGCGACTATTTCCTTGCCGACCCGAGCCGCTTCACCGACATCCCGCGCGGTGTGCTGGCCCATTCCACCCACGTTCGGGGCCTGGGCAAGATGGAAGGTGGCGATGAAAAACCGCGTATTGAGGTTATTCTCGCCTCGGCCATCCCCCCGGAAACCTGCGCCAAAATCAATCTCGGCTACCTCGACCCAAAAACCATTGACCCGGAGCAGTATCGCAACCGAGAGGCCGAAGGCATCCTCTTTGTCGAAAAGGCCGGTGAGATCCTCCATCGCCTGCCAAAGCCCATCCTTGCGAGCACGCTATGAAAGCCTTTCTTGACGACAATTTTCTCCTGGAAACAAAGGCCGCAGAACGGCTATTCCACGAATACGCCGCCGACATGCCGATCTTCGATTACCACTGCCACCTACCGGTGGCGGAGATCGCCGACAACAAAAAATTTGCAAACCTCACCGCCATCTGGCTGCACGGAGACCATTACAAATGGCGGGCCATGCGGGCAAACGGCGTCGATGAAAAATATATCACCGGCTCTGCCTCCGACCTCGACAAGTTCCGGGCCTGGGCGGCGACCGTGCCGAAGACCCTCCGCAACCCCCTGTATCACTGGACTCACCTGGAACTGAAAAATTCCTTCGGCATCGGGGGCACCCTGCTGTCACCGGCCACCGCCGACGCCATATATGAACAGTGCTCGGAGATGCTGCAGCGGGACGATTTTTCCACCCGCGGCCTGTTACAAAAGCTGCGGGTCAGGGTGGTCTGCACCACCGACGATCCCCTGGATAGCCTGGAGCACCATAGAAAGTTGGCGAACGATCCTTCGTTTCCCATCAAAATCCTCCCGGCCTTCCGGCCCGACAAGGCGATGGCCGTCGACGATCCGGCCGCCTTCAACCTCTGGGTGGACCGGCTGGCCGAGATCTGCAACCATGACATCGGCGACTACCGTGGATTCCTTGATTGCCTCGCTGCCCGCCACACCTTCTTTCACAATATGGGTTGCCGCCTCTCCGACCATGGTCTTGAAGAACCCTACGCCGAGGATTACACCGAGGCCGAGGTGACGGGGATTTTTGCCAAAGTCCGCAGCGGCAAAGAAATGAGCGCAGCGGAAATTCGTGCCTTCAAATCGGCGATGCTGGTTGAATTTGCCCTGCTCGACCACCAGCGCGACTGGACCCAGCAGTTTCATTTCGGCGCCCTGCGTAACCAGAATTCCCGGGCGTTTGGCAATCTCGGCCCGGACACCGGCTACGACTCCATCGGCGATTTCAGCATGGGCCGCGCCTTAGGTCGCCTGCTCGACCGCTTGGATTCGGCTGACAAGCTGGCCAAGACCATCCTCTACGTCCTCAACCCCCGCGACAACGAGATGATCGCCACGACCATCGGCAACTTTCAGGGCGGAAGGATTCCCGGCAAGATCCAGTTCGGCTCGGCCTGGTGGTTCAACGACCAGAAAGACGGCATGGAGCGGCAGATAAATGCCCTGTCCAACATGGGCCTTCTGTCCCGCTTCGTCGGCATGCTCACCGATTCGCGCAGCTTCCTTTCCTACCCGCGGCACGAATATTTCCGCCGGGTGCTGTGTAACCTTTTCGGCCGCGACATGGAAAGAGGCGAGCTGCCCGATGATTTTCAGCTGATCGGCGAAACCATCCGCGACATTAGCTATACCAACGCGGTCAACTATTTCGGCATAAAGCCACTGGCGGACTAGAGCCATGGTCATCGTCCTCATCGGCCCAATGGGCTGCGGCAAAACCACCGTCGGCAAGATGCTTGCGGCAAGGCTCGGCTGGCCCTTCGACGACGCCGATGACTTTCACCCCCAAAAAAACGTCGACAAGATGCAGGCCGGCATCCCGCTCGACGATGTTGATCGGCAGGGCTGGCTGACGACGCTCCGGGAGCGCATCAACCGGAGAAAAACAGCCGGGGAAAATCTGATCCTCGCCTGCTCGGCTCTAAAGAAAAAATATCGCGACCTGCTGGGGATTGATCAGCAGCAGGTGTTCTCGGTCTACCTCAAGGGTGACTTTCACCTGCTGCAAGCGCGCATCGAGGCAAGAAATCATCAATTTATGAACAAGGATCTGCTGACCAGTCAACTTGCCGCCATGGAGGAGCCCGAGAACGGCTTAAGCCTCCATATCGGCCCCGGCCCGGATCAACTGGCCGGAGAAATCGTTACTTGGATACAACAGCTGCAAGGGAGTAAATAATGGAAAAATTATCACAGATAGGGCTCGCCGGTCTGGCCGTCATGGGCGAAAACCTGGTGCTCAATATGGCCGACAAGGGCTTTTCGGTTGCCGTCTATAACCGGACCACAGCCAAGGTCGACTCCTTTCTCGCCGGTCGGGCCAAGGGTAAGACGATCAACGGGTTTCATACGGTAAAGGACTTCGCTAGCGCCCTTGAGAAGCCGCGCAAGGTCATGATGATGCTGAAGGCCGGCGAGGCGGTGGACCAGTTCATCGAACAACTCCTGCCGCACCTGGAACCCGGCGACATCGTCATTGACGGCGGTAATTCCAACTACCACGACACCATTCGCCGCAACCGTACTTTACAGGACAAAGGCTTGCTTTTTATCGGTACCGGGGTGTCCGGCGGCGAGGAGGGGGCGCTCAAAGGCCCGTCGATCATGCCGGGCGGTTCGCTCGCCGCCTGGCCCCAGATCGAAAAGATCTTTACCGCCATCGCCGCCAAGGCGGAGGACCATGAACCCTGCTGTGCCTGGATGGGTCCGGACGGTGCCGGCCATTTCGTTAAGATGGTGCATAACGGCATTGAGTACGGCGACATGCAGCTGATCTGCGAGGCGTACCAGATCATGCGGGAGATCCTTGGCATGCAGCCGGAGGCGATGGGTTCGGTCTTCACCCACTGGAACGAAGGCGATCTGCAAAGCTACCTCATTGAGATTACCGCCGACATCCTTGGCCACCGGGAGGAAGATGGCCGTGCGACCGTTGATCTGATCCTCGATAGCGCCGGCCAGAAAGGTACCGGAAAATGGACGGTAAACGCGGCGCTCGACCACGGTGTGCCCTTGTCGCTGATCAGCGAATCGGTCTTTGCCCGCTGCATCTCGGCTGAAAAGGACCTGCGAAACCGGGCGGCAACTCTCCTTACCGGTCCCATCCGAGATTTTTCCGGCGACAGTGCGCAGATCCTCAACCACCTGGAACGTGCCCTTTACTGTGCCAAGATTATTTCCTATACCCAGGGGTTCACCCTCCTGCGGGAGGCATCCCTTACCCACAGCTGGAATCTCGACTTCGGAGCCGTTGCACGGATCTGGCGCGGCGGCTGCATTATCCGCTCGGTCTTTCTCGACCGCATCGCCGCCGCCTATAAAGCCGTGCCGAATCTTGCCAATCTGCTTCTTGCGCCAACCTTTACCGCCGAGGTGAACACGGCCCAGGCCGACCTGCGGGCCATCGTCGGTCTGGCTGCTCGTTACGGCATCGCCGCACCCTGTCTGTCGGCGGCACTCGCCTACTACGACGGCCTGCGTACGGCAAGACTGCCGGCCAACCTGCTCCAGGCCCAGCGCGATTACTTCGGCGCCCATACCTACGAGCGGATTGATCGGCCACGCGGCGAATTTTTCCATACCGACTGGACCGGCAGCGGCGGGGCCACCACCTCGACCGCCTACAACCGCTAATTCCGTTTCTAAATCAAGATGGAAACGAGAAAGCAAGCGAGCAGCGACGAGACAGTACAAAGAAGTACGGCGAGGAGCCGCACAGCGCCGCCGCCGAAGTTAACACTTGATTTAGAAATGGAATAAACCATGATATTCTCACAGGAAGAACAGCTATGAAACTTGGCAAATACTCCTTCGGTACCGGCGACCGCTTCGGCCTGCAGGGTGCGGCGCAACTTGAGGCCATCACCATGGCCAAGGCAGCGGGCGTCGAACTGGCCATCGTATGGAACAAATCACAGCGCGAACACGGCATCGTCGGCACCGTTCCCGGCGATGTCCGCCGCGAGGCGGATGCAGCTGTCCGGGCGGCCGGTGGAAAGATTGAATACCATGTCGATGCCGACCACATCAACCTCACTAATGTCGACGCCTTCATCGAACCAAGTGACTTCTTCACCATTGATGTTGCAGACTTCATCGGTAAAAATGCCGCCGATGCCGACCTCGCCGATTTTGTCGCCTGCTTTGCCCAATACAGCGGTCGGCTGCGGATAGAGGGCATCGCCGAACCGCTTTCCGTGAGCAGCGAACGACTGTCGGCAATTGCCGACAAATATCTCTTTGCCGTGCAGCAGGCGGCGGCTATTTACCGCCATATCGAGGGGAAAAAAGGTGCCGACACCTTCATCACCGAGGTATCGATGGATGAAACCAACGAGCCGCAAACTCCGGAAGAATTGTTTTTCATCCTCGCGGCCATTTCCCAAAACGGGATCCCGCTACAGACCATCGCCCCGAAGTTCACCGGCCGATTCAATAAGGGCGTCGATTACCAGGGTGATGTCGGTCGATTTGACCAAGAGTTCAGCGACGATGTCTGCGTCATCCGCCGAGCGGTTGCCGACTTTGGTCTGCCCGCCGATCTCAAGCTCTCGGTGCACAGCGGCAGCGATAAATTCTCCATCTATCCCGGCATCCGCAGGGCAATAACCACACACAATGCGGGAGTCCATATTAAAACCGCCGGCACCACCTGGCTGGAAGAGCTCATCGGCCTGGCCGAAGCGGGTGGCGAGGCGGCGGAAATGGTAAAAAAAATCTATGGCACCGCTTACGGCCGCTTCGACGAGCTCTGCCTGCCCTATGCCACCGTTATCGATATCAACAGGAGCGCCCTGCCCCACCCTTCGATCGTTGCCGCTTGGACCCACGACCGACTGGCGCGGGCCATCCGTCACGATCAGAGTTGCCCCGACTACGACCGCAACCTCCGTCAGCTCCTGCATGTGGGGTATAAAGTAGCGGCAGAGCTAGGAGGGGCCTATCTCACGGCATTGCAAGACCACCGGGATCTGGTGGGTAGGCAGGTTCGAGACAACCTGTTCCATCGCCATATTAAACCGCTTTTTCTTTAAGGCGAGCACTTGGTGTACATAGCACCGTTCATCCGGGATTTTTTAGCGAACAAGAGAGGAAATTGTAGTAAATCTACAACAAAAGATGTATTGTGCGATTAATCTCTTATTTGGATAGTTTTTCTACATAAAACTCATTAGAATCGCCGCCCCCCACCAGGGAATTTCGTTAAGAATTGGGGTTCCCCACTCAACTACAGATGGAGGTGTCTTATGAAGTTTCGTACCAAGATTACAGCTTTTACCCTGACTGCCCTCTCCCTCACCACTATGCTGACCCTTGGCTCGACCAGCTCATTTGCAGCGGTTGAACTGAAACTCAGCCACTTTGCCTCGGACACCCACCCTTGCGGTATTGCCGCAGTGCAGTTCAAGACCAATGTCGAAAAACGCACGGGCGGCGAGGTGAAGATTGCTATTTTCGGCAACAATGCCCTCGGCAATCCGCCGGAAGTATTGGAGCAGGTTATCTTAGGGGCAGTCGACATGAGCCTCTCCGGCCAGGATCAACTGGCCAAGCATCTGCCCTTCTACGACGTCATCAGCACCCCGTTCGCCTTTAAGGATTACGCCACCGCCGACAAGGTCATCGACGGGGAATTCAAGGCCTGGGCCGCCCCCGAACTTCTAAAGAAAAACCTTGTTCACCTCTCCGACTGGGAATGGGGCTTCCGCCAGCTGACCAATTCCAAAAAACCGATCGAGACCCCGGCTGACCTCAAAGGCTTGAAGATTCGCACCCCACCGGCTTTTGCCTACCAGGCCTTTGTTGAAGCGGCCGGCGGCAATGCCCAGACCATCGCCTTTGCCGAGCTGGTCATGGCCATGAAACAAGGCGTGGTTGACGGCCAGGAAAACCCGATCGGCACCATCTATGACCTGAAGCTCTATGAAACCCAGAAGTATATGTCGATCCTCAACTACACCTACAGCTCAAACGTCAATGTCATCAATAAAAAGAGCTGGGATAAACTGACTGCCGAGCAGCAGAAGATTCTTGTCGAAGAATCGGGCAATGCCGCCAAGGCCGCCCGCAAGCTGCTGCGTGACAACGAAACGGTCCAGTTGAAGGATCTTGAAACAACCAAGGGCATCATAATTTCCCGCCCCGATCTCGGGCCGTGGAAGGCCGCCATGGGGCCGGCATGGGACAAGGTTAAAGCCCGGGTTGGCGCCGAGAATTTTAAGAGGTTTATGGATATAGTGGAGAAAAGCAGCAAGTAAACCAGCTCTTTGCCAGTTTTCGTAGGGCGCGTAAAACGCACCCTGCGAAAACTGGCGAATTTTCAAGGATGCTACAATGACCAAGGTGATTTCATGTTAACACTAGCAATCTTCGCGGTACTCCTCGCGATGCTGATGATTGACGTACCCATCGCCGTGGCCATTGGTCTGACCGCCGTCATTTTCTTTATTGCCCAAGGCCAGACCAGTTTTCTCGCCATGCTGCCGCAGCGCATGTATTCCGGCACCACCGGTTTCACCCTGCTGGCCATCCCGTTTTTTATTCTTGCCGGCAATCTGATGAACGTCGGCGGCACCACCGAGCGCCTGTTCCGTTTCGCCCGGGCCCTGGTCGGCCATGTCCCGGGCGGTCTCGGCCAGGTCAGCGTGGTTTCGTCGATGATCTTTTCTGGCATGTCCGGTTCCGCCGTCGCCGACGCCGCCGGGCTCGGCCAGATCCAGCACCGCGCCATGGTTGATGGCGGTTACCGGCCGAAGATCTCCGCCGCCATCGTTGCCAGCGCCTCGACCATTGGCCCGGTCATTCCACCGTCCATCCCCTTCGTCTTGTATGGCGCCATCACCTCGGTTTCGGTGAGCCGCTTGTTTCTCGCCGGAGCCATTCCCGGGGTGGTCATGGGCATCGCCATGATGATCGCCATTTTCATCATGGCCGGGCCGCGCAATTTACCAAAGGACCCGCGGGCGACCCTGCGGGAAATACTCGACAGCACCTATGCCGCCTTTCTGCCGCTCATGGCGCCGGTAATCATCATCGGTGGCATTACCACCGGGTTTTTCACCCCGACAGAGGCGGCGGTGGTGGCCACTCTGTACGCCGCGGCTCTGGGATTTCTCTACCGGGATCTCAATGTAAAGGATTTGCCGGCCATTCTCTTTACCTCCCTGAAGCAGACCTGCGGTTTGATGTTTATCATCGCCACCGCCAACTTTTTCGGCTGGTTCACAATTTTCGAGCGAATACCGGACGCCCTGATCATGCACTTGACGGCAATGGGTGCCTCGGCCGCCGCCTTTATGTGGATTGTCATCGCCATCATCCTGGTACTTGGTTGTTTTCTCGACGGCAATGCCATCTTTCTCATCACCCTGCCGATTTTCATGAAGATCTGCCCGCTGTTCGGCGTCGACATGGTGAACTTCGGCGTCGTCATGACCCTCCTCATCATGATCGGTAATCTGACCCCGCCGGTCGGCATGTGCCTTTTTGCCGTGGAAAGCTTTGCCAAGGTCGGCTTATGGTCTCTGGCCTACGAATGTCTGCCGTACCTGGTAGCCATTCTCGCGGTGACCATCCTCTGCGCCTTTGTTCCGGATCTCGCCCTCTGGCTGCCCAATACAGTCATGGGGGTGGTGAAATGAAATCCAGTTTCATCGCGGCTATGAACCGTTTTGACAAGGGCCTGACCTTGGTTCTGGAATGGATCTGTATCACCCTCTTTGCCGCCATTACCATCATCATGACCCTCAATATCGTCGTCCGCTTTGTGCCGATCATGTCCATGCACTGGTTCGACGAGATCCTTGAGTTACTTTACGGCGCACTGATTTTCTACGGCGCAGCAGCGGTCTGGGTGGTACACGGCCACTTCAGCGTCGGCGACTGGATCTCGAAGTTTTTAAAAAATGTCTGGGCCCGCTTTGCCTACCGGTTGCTGGTGGAGACCATGTCGCTGGTTTTCATCGCCATCTTCTTCAAATACTCCCTGGAGTTGACGATCAATACCGAAGAGCAGACAACAGCCTTTGCCATGTCGCGAAAGTGGCTGTATGCCTGCATGCCGATTACCGGCGGCATCATGGTTTTATACAGCATCAAAAATATGTATTTTGAACTGGCCCGGATTATCAGGCCCGATTCGAATATGGATAAAGGTGAGCAAAACCTCAACCATTGAACTCGGCTGATCCTGGATAGACCCTTGCGGGGTGTTAGAATTGAAATGCGTCATTGGTGTGGAGGGCATGAACCGAAATTTACAGATAATTGAAGTTCACTGGCTAACACGTTCTTTCATTAAGGCGGAACACCGGTATGGTTGTTCCCGTAACCCAATCTGAAGGAGAAAAGTATGAAAAAAGCATTGTTAATGGCCTTAGTAATGTTGTTTGCGGGCGCAGTTTCCCTGCAAGCACAAATTGTACTCAAGCTGGCTGAGACCCACCCGAAAGGCTATCCCACCGAACTGGCGGATGAGTATTTCGCCCAGTTGGTCACCGAGCGATCCGGCGGCAAGATCAAGGTCGAAGTATATCCGGGAAGCTCGTTGGGTGAGGAAAAGGCCGCCATCGAGCAGGTACAGCTGGGGGCCATCGCCTTTACCCGTGTCAGTTCAGGGCCCATGGCCGAGTTCAATAAGGCCCTCGGCGCATTCTCCCTACCGTACATTTTCGACAACGGCGAGCATATGTGGAATTATCTCATGAGCGCCGATGGCCAGAAACTGCTGGACGGTCTCAGTGCCTCCCGTTTTGTCGGCCTTTGCTATTTCGACCCGGGTGCCCGCAGCTTCTACTCGTTCAAACCGATCACCAAACTGGAAGACCTCAAAGGTCTGAAGATCCGGGTCATCCAGAACACCATCAACATGGAGCTCATGAAGGCCTTGGGCGCCAGTGCCACGCCGATGCCCTACGGCCAGGTGTTCAGTTCCCTGCAGACCCAAGTCATCGATGCGGCGGAAAACAATTTTCCCAGCTATCTGACCGCCAACCACTACCAGGTTGCCAAGCACTACCTCGTTGATGCCCATCAGCGTGTTCCCGAGGTTCTCGTCATCAGCAAGGTGGTTTTTGACGGCCTCTCCAAAGCAGACCAAGACCTAATCAAACAGGCTGCCAAGGATTCCGTTGCCAAACAACGTGAATTGTGGAGCGCATTTGAAAAGGAAGCCGAGGCCAAAGTCAAGGCCGAGGGCAGCGTTATCACCTATGTTAAAGACTTGAAACCCTTCCAGGATGCGGTAAAGCCGGTGTTTGATGCTCATCCGGAATATGCCGAGGTGTTGAAGGATATCGCCAAGGCGCGAATCGCCAAATAGACTGATTTTTTCGGGGGCGGTTGCACTACGCCCCCGTTCACCGCCAAGCCACGCATACATCTGGAGATGTCATGAATTCCGGAGAACAAAGCAGCCTTGTAAGGTTCTTCATCCGCATCGACAAAGGGATCGAAGCGTTTGCTATTGTTTTGATCATCGCCATGGTTCTCATCGTCTTTGGCCAGGTGATGACCCGCAAGTTGTTTAATTTTGTTTTTTTCTGGTCCGAAGAAGTCACCTTGCTGTGCCTCACATGGTTTTCCTTCATCGGCATCGCCATCGGCTTTCGCGAAAAACTGCACATCGGCATGGACGTGCTGGAGGGCCTTTTACCTAAAAACCTCCTGACCATTCTCGACCGTGTCATTGACGTGGCAACCTTCGGTTTTGGTCTCTACATGATCATTTACGGCACGCAGTTTTCGATTCTCATGTCGGAATCTACACTGCCGGCGACCAAGCTTCCAAACAGTGTCCAATATATCGTCGTCCCTTTCACCGGAGTCCTGTGTTGCATCTATGCGACGCTGCAATTCCTGGGGAAGAAAACGCAACGCTACACAGAAATCGAGGATGCAATAGTAAAACATGATACCTGACAACAACATCGCTATTCTCATTCTCTGTGGGTCCTTTGGGGGATTGCTTCTGCTGCGGTTTCCGGTGGCACTGACGCTTGCCCTGTCGTCCCTGGCCACACTGGTGTATCTTAAAATCCCGGTGATAGTCGTTGCCCAGCAGATGATTCAGGGCGTCAATTCTTTTTCCCTGCTGGCCATCCCGTTTTTTATCCTCACCGGACAACTCCTCGGCGAAGGCGGTCTGGCCAAACGCATCATCGACTTTACTAACGTTTTTGTCGGTCGGATGGTGGGCGGCTTGTCGATGGTCAACAGCATTGCCTGCATGTTGTTCGGGGGAATATCCGGCTCGGCTGTAGCCGACGCGTCGGCCATCGGTTCGGTCATGATCCCGGCCATGATTAAAAAGGGCTACTCTCCGGAATATGCCGTCGGCGTCACCATATCATCCTCCATCCAAGGCGTACTGGTTCCCCCGAGCCATAATATGATCCTCTACGCCATCGCCGCATCCGGCATTGCCGGCGGCATTTCCATCGCCAAACTCTTTCTTGCCGGAATCATGCCGGGCCTGGTCCTGCTGATTGCCATGATCATCGTCGGCCTCATCATCTCAATCAAGAACAAGTACCCACGGGGCGAACGGGTGGAACTGAGAGCGGTCCCGATGATCCTGGTGCACGGCTTGATCTCCTTAACTCCCGTCATTATCATTCTCGGCAGCATCATCTTTGGCTGGGCCACCGCCACCGAGGCCGGTGCCCTGGCGGCCGTTTACGCATTTTGTCTTGGATTTTTTTGCTATCGGGAGCTGACTGTTGCCAGATTGTGGCCGGTCATGGTCCGAACCTTCAGGACCATTTTAATGGTTTTTTTCCTTATCGGCACCTCGGCGGCCTTCGGCTGGATCATGAATTATCTCCATCTTCCCGACATCATTACCGCATGGTTTCTCTCGGTATCAACCGAGAAATGGGTAATTCTTCTGATGATCAACCTTCTGCTGCTGATTCTCGGCGGTCCCATGGATATGGCCCCGATGATCCTCATTCTCACCCCTGTTCTTTTACCGGTGGTGATGAAGCTCGGCATGGATCCGGTGCAGTTCGGCATTATCCTCTTATTTAACGCCGGTATGGGCCTGTTGACACCCCCGGTCGGCACCGTGCTCTTTGTCGGCTGCGCCATCGGTAAGGTCAGTATGGGGGCCGGGACCAAAGCGATGATGCCGTTTTTTCTGGCGATGATTGTGGCACTTTTTCTCATTACCTATGTTCCGGCAATCTCCATGTGGCTGCCGAACCTGGTGGGTATGAAATAAGAGGACATACTATGGCCGATACCCTTACCCTCGTCCGCGAATCCCTGGAATCTTTACGCAATTCGGAAAAGAAGGTGGCCAAGTGCGTCCTTGCCGATCCGACGGCGGTGATCAGCTCGTCGATCACCGAACTGGCGGAAAGGTCCGACACCAGTGAGCCCACCGTCATCCGCTTTTGCCGCAAATTGGGGCTGGGCGGCTATATGGAGCTACGCCTCAATCTCGCCCGCGACCTGCCGACAACCGAATATATCTTCGAGAATATCAGCGAAAGCGACAGCCTGGCCGGGATCACCGGCAAGATCCTCAATGCCCACCGCGAAGCAATCAGCAACACCCTGACCAGGCTCAGCCTCGACGACCTCGAGCTCGCGGTCAAGGCCCTGCAGGCGGCGCGGCGTATCGAGTTCTATGGTTTTGGCGGCTCGGCCATCGTCGCCCGCGACGCTTACCACAAGTTCTTTCGCCTCGGCACACCCTGCGCCGCCCACGACGACTCGCATATGCAGGTGATGTCCGCCGCTCTCCTTGGACCGACCGACGTGGTGGTGGTGATCTCCCACACCGGCTCCACCAAGGATATCATCGACAGCGCCAGGATCGCCCGCAAAGCCGGTGCCAAGGTTATCGGCATCATCGGCAGCGAAAATTCACCACTTTTAAAAGAATGCGATATTTCCCTGTCGGTATATTCCCAGGAAGCGGCCCTGCGCCTGGCGCCCATGACTTCGCGCCTGGTGCAACTGGCCATTGTCGATGTGTTGTTCGTCGCCGTGGCCATGAAAAATTCCGAAGGGACCAAGGAGCGTCTCGACCGGGTCAAGAGGTCGCTGGTCGACAAACGCTATTGATGCACCAATGGACCGGGAGTGGCCCATCGTTCGGCATTCTATTACAAGGAGGAAGCTATTGTTTTGTGAGGAATTAAAAAAGATCCGGCTGGTGCCGGTGGTGGTCATCGACGACGCCGGGCTGGCAACACCCTTGGCCGATGCCATCGTTGCCGGCGGCTTGTCCTGCGTCGAGATCACTCTGCGTACCGATGAGGCACTGGCGGCCATAAAGACCATGGCAGCCCGACCGGATCTCGTGGTCGGCGCAGGCACCGTTTTGACCCTCGACCAGGCGAAGGCCGCGGTCGATTGCGGCGCACGCTTCATCGTCTCCCCCGGCATCAGTCCGGCTTTGGTGGACTGGTGCCTGGCCCGACAGGTGCCGGTAATTCCCGGCTGCGCCACCGCCACCGAGATCCAGCTGGCCCAGGAAAGAGGGCTTGACACGGTGAAATTTTTCCCCGCCGAACAGCTCGGCGGCATCAAGATGCTCAAGGCGCTTGCCGGGGTATTTCGCGCCATGCACTTTATGCCGACCGGGGGGATCACTGCCGACAACCTTCTTGAGTACCTGGCCCTGCCGCAGGTGGTTGCCTGCGGCGGTAGTTGGCTGGTGAAGACGGAGTGGCTGAAAGAAAAGAAATTTACCGACATCCGCCGGGAAATCGAGAGGGCTGTCGAATTGCTCAACAGCGCTTTGAAGAGGTAATTATGATCGATTGTCTAGCCCTCGGCGAGGTGATGCTGCGCTTCGATCCAGGCCCGACCCGCATTGCCGAGGCCGAAAGTTTCAAGATTTGGGAAGGCGGCGGTGAATACAATGTGGCCCGCGGCTTAAGCCGGTGTTTCGGACATCGTACCGCGGTTATCACTGCTCTCGTCGATAATGCGGTGGGTCTGTTGGTCAAAAATCGCATAGCCGCCGGCGGGGTAGAAACCAGCCTCATTCGCTGGCTGCCGGACGACGGCATCGGCGAATCCTGCCGTAACGGCGTCTATTTTCTCGAACGGGGCTTTGGCCTGCGACCGGCACTTGGGGTGTCGGACCGGGGGCACAGCGCCGTCTCGCAACTGCGGCAGGGCGACATCGATTGGGATCAGATCTTTGCCGAACACCAGGTTCGCTGGTTGCATAGCGGCGGGATCATGGCCGGACTGTCAGCATCCTCCCCCGAGGTTATCATCGAAGCCATGACAGCGGCCAAGACGCACGGAGCCACGATCTCCTACGACCTCAATTACCGCTCCTCCCTCTGGCAGAGATTCGGTGGCAAGAAAAAGGCAGAAGAGATCAACCGCAGTATCCTGCCCCATGTCGATGTGTTGTTCGGGGTGGAAGGGCTCGACACCGTTCCCTCCGATCTCGACCCTGAACCCTTCCGCCTGGCCACAGAGAAGACCGCAAACGCATACCCGCAGCTGAAATCCATCGCCACCACCATGCGCATCGTTCGCACCGCCACCTGCAACGATTGGGGGGGCCTGTTATGGCACCGAGGGAAATTTTACGAGGGACCCCGTTTTCCAGACATGGAAATCTATGACCGCGTCGGCGGCGGCGATGCCTTCGCCGCCGGTATCGTCCACGGCCTGTTGTCGAACCTTGCCCCGCAAAAGACCATCGACTACGGCGTGGTCCACGGCGCACTGACCATGACCACACCCGGCGACAATTCGATGTGTACGCTGTCGGAACTCGACCGGTTTCTGGCAAACCGGGATGCCGGTGTCATCCGTTGAGGCGGGAGGGCCAAGCCCCTCGTTTTCTCTAACAACACCAAGTCAAAGGGGTTGACTGCTGTCAAACAAAAAGCGTATACTTTTCACATAAAGGTAATAGAGACTTTACTAACTCCTCCTAAACTGAAAAGTCATTCATCAGACCAATGAAAAGACAGTGCCCGAACCCCTCGTCCCGCAAAAAAATAAACGCAATTTTCTGCTGAAACTGCGCCCGATTTTCCGCTGGTTCCTGTCGCTGAGCAGTTCACCGCGGGCAATTGCCGGCGGGCTTGGGATCGGCACCTTCATCGCCTTTACCCCAACAGAAGGCATTCAGATCTTTCTGGCCATTATTTTTGCCACCCTCTTGAAAGTCAACCGCGCTGCGGCAATAATTCCAACGGTAGTCACAAATCCGGTCACCGTTGGTGCCACATATGCATTCAGCTACTGGCTGGGCTCAATGATCTGGCCGGGTCCTCCCTTGGCTGAGGTAAAAGAGCTGTTCATTGATATCACCCGCACCATGACCCACTTGGAATATTGGGATTTCAAGGCACAGCTTCTTGCCGGACTAAAAATGGGTGAGGAGATTTATATCCCTTTGTTTATCGGCAGTGCGGCGGTCGGGGTGGTATCCGGAATCTTGGTCTATGCAATTTCCTTGAAAATTCTCTCCATTTTTTTTACCAGAAGAGCGCAAAAACGGTTGTTGAATAACCCCCTGAAAAAATAATCGCATTCAACGGCAGTCCCAACAAGAAAGGCAATACCTACCGCGCCCTGCAAATGGTCATTGATGAGCTTGAAAAAGGAAGGGATAGAAACAGAAATCCTCCATGTCGGCAACAAGGCCATCAGGGGTTGCCTCGCCTGCGGCCAATGTGTTAAGAAAAAAAATGAAGGCGGCAGACGGTATCCTTTTAGGTTCCCCGGTACACTTTTCGGCGGTCGGCGGCACGATGAAATCGTTTCTTGACCGGGCCTTTTACGTCTCCGGTGTCAACGATGCCGTGCTGCGTCACAAGGTCGGGGCAGCAGTCGTTGTGGTACGCCATTCCGGTCATCCCCGGATGCGCTACACCAACCGAGATCCAGACCGCCATGGAACGGGGCCTCGATACGGTGAAATTCTTCCCGGCCGAACAGCTCGGCGGCGTCAAAATGCTAACAACCCTCACCTCGGTCTTCCAATCCATGCACTTCATGCCCACCGGCGGCATCACCGCCGGCAACCTCCTGCAGTACCTGTCCCTGCCCCAGGTCGTCGCCTGCGGCGGCAGCTGGCTGGTGAAGACCGAGTGGCTGCGGGAGGGGAAATTTGCCGAAATCAGCGCTGAGATAGCACGGGCGGTACAACTCATGAATAACGGCTTAGAGAGGTAGCAAGCGATGATCGACTGTCTTGCCTTAGGCGAGGTTATGCTGCGCTTTGATCCCGGTCCGACCCGTATTGCCGAGGCCGAGAGTTTTAAGGTCTGGGAGGGCTGCGGCGAGTATAATGTGGCCCGTGGCCTTAGCCGGTGTTTTGGAAGGCGAACGTCCGTCGTCACCGCCCTTGTCGATAATCCCATTGGGCAGCTGGTGAAAAACCGGATTGCCGCCGGTGGTGTCGATACCGGCCTTATCCGCTGGCTGCCCGATGACGGCATCGGCGATGCGCGGCGCAACGGCGTTTACTTTCTCGAAAGGGGCTTCGGACTCAGACCGGCACTCGGCGTATCCGACCGGGGGCACAGCGCCATCTCGCAGCTCCGGTCGGGGGATATAAACTGGAACCAGATCTTTTCCGAACGGCAAATCCGTTGGTTCCATACCGGCGGCATCATGGCCGGGCTATCACCATTGTCGCCAGCTGTTATCATCGAGGCGATAACGGCGGCCAGGCAACACGGTGCCACCATTTCCTATGACCTCAATTACCGTCCCTCGCTGTGGCAGCGCTTCGGCGGCAAAAAGAAGGCGGAGGAGGTAAATAGGTCCATCCTGCCCCATGTCGATGTACTCTTTGGGGTGGAAGGCCTTTCCTCGGTCCCCACGGACCTCGACCCCGAGCCCTTCCGCCTGGCGATGGAAAGGACCGCCGTCGAGTACCCGAACCTTACCACCATCGCCACCACCATGCGCGTCGTCCACACCGCCAGTTGTAACCAGTGGTCGGGACTGCTCTGGCACCAGGATACTTTTTACCAGGGCCCCCGTTTCCCCAACCTCGACATCCTCGACCGGGTCGGCGGCGGCGACGCCTTTGCCGCCGGTGTCATTCACGGCCTGCTTGCAGACCTCAATCCGCAAAAGTCCATCGATTATGGAGTCGTCCACGGTGCCCTGACCATGACCACTCCCGGCGACAATTCGATGTGTACTCTGGCAGAACTCGATCGCTTTCTCGAAAGCCGGGATGCCGGGGTGGTGCGCTGAGGCGATGGTTCCTCAAACATGGACAACAATCGTTTAACAAGCCAAATACCTGATCTGGCCTTTACTTGGGGCACCAAAGCGAAAGAGGATGACGGTATTCCCTTTGATGGCAAGATAAATGATCTCACCGCCAAGTTTGCAGAGCAGTTTTCCAGGAGCCGCGAACTGGAGACATACGCTAGTTTGCTGAATCCTGGCCGGAACGCGAATGAGTGCAACGCACCGTTGCACTCATTTCCTGGCGCAGCAATCTGTCAGCTCAACTTTTACCTTAATGTGGTGGAAGATCTACTGCGACACCCGGATGACAAACCATCGATTGGCCTGTTGCTGGTCAAGGACAAGGAGCAGATGGTGGTGGAATACTCGCTTGCCGGATACAGCAAGCCCATCGGCATTGCCCAGTGGGAACGGCAAATCACCAAGTCCCTGCCTGATGATTTAAAATCCAGCCTGCCGGCGCTGGAGGATATTGAAGCGGAGTTGGAAGGGGATTTGGGATGAGTGATGCTGGATGCACTGAAATTGATCAGTCCAGAACTTTTGGAAATATCCTGTCTGTAACCACTTATTCGATTATGGTATTTTGGAAATATCTGGACTTTGGCGACTGAAGATAATCATGGATAAGCTCATCTACCCAATTCAAATTTTATTGTTAGGTATATGGGCAGGCAGAAGTTCCAAGATCAGTAGTAGTCTTCAGTTTTGCTAGTTTTCTGAAATCGATAGATTTTGTCTGGCAATCTCAGGTTGGCTGACTACTTCATCAACAGCAAGCATGCCTGTGACCAGTCCAAAGATACTATCGTGCCCTTTGTCGTAGGCGCAGTTTGCAAGTGGTAACTCATCAAGGCTGAAATATATACATCATGATGCCTGGCCGTGTCGAATGGGATCCGCTTCTAATCGCAGTCGGAGTTCCGGCAGACAGCCTCAATCCAAAGGTAATCCAGACGTCTCTCATGCAGTGAATCTCCTATGAGGCAAACCGCTGTGTTTTCGTCAGCACGGCGGTATCCGTTCCGGGTACTAATAACCCAAAGCCATTGGTTAAGCTACTCGGTGCTGGTTTATTTGCCGTCCATCTCTGTGTCAACACGACATAATCCCGAGTGAAATGGATATCCCGTTTTGTGTGTTTAGATTGTAGGGTCTTGGTTTGATCGAGGAATTTCCGAAAAACATTATGTGATGTGTGGCTGGGATGAGTTGGCTCCTCCCAGCCCTGTACGTCAAAAAATTTTCGTATTCCGAATTTTTACCCGTGAGGTTTTGGTTGATCGGATCTTGAGAGAAGATAGACAAAAAAACCGATTGCCTTATCCAGTTAACGAAATATAATAGGCCGCGTTAAGGTTGCGTGCGAAAGCACGCAGAATTCAGAAAGTAAAAATTAGAGCAAAACGATAATGAACGACTCGGATGGCAGTCATAGTTGCTGGAGCTCAACCCAGGAACTGACCCAAGAACAACCTGAAGACCCTGGACCGCGGTGGTTGAACCGCGCGGCAGGTGATGTGAACGGTCGAAGCTCTTTCCGAGCATAAATTTTCGGTTCACCTCCCGCTGCGCCCCTACCCATCGCAGCCCTGAAAAAGGTGAACCATGAACAACTCATACACCCTCTTGGCCCCCGGCTTTCGTCCCTTGGCGACCGGGATCAGCCCAACTTCCCTTGCCCAGCCTCCTGCTCGGCGTTCTGCCTTGCGTTCTTTCCATTGGCACTTAATAGTTGATAGGGTTGGTTGTGATTTCCCTGCACACCCTGACCCTTCCCGCAACTCATGGCTTCGCAATTCCCCACAACTTATCGGATGGCCAATAAAATTGTCTGACATGAGGGCAATTATTGTTACATTACGATTGAATGATAAGGTGAGGAAATAGTTATGATTAGCTATTATAAGAATGGCATCAAGGGGTTGGAAGATTGTGGATTTTTTGAGCCTGATTGCTGGATAAATGTCGAAAATCCTACCGCAGCAGATAAGAGTTACTTGATAAATGAACTCCAGATTCCAGAAAGCTTTTACGATGACATAGAAGATATTGATGAAAGGCCGCGTATCGAATTTGAGGATAGCTGGTATCTGGTGATCTTAAGGATACCAGTAAAGACCGACCAGGCAAATCTGCCATTTTACACTGTACCGCTTGGAATTATATTTAAGGGGAATATTTTTGTTTCAATCTGCTTCCATGCAACAGACCTCATTCCCGATTTTATTCGACACATGCGGCGGAAAGCAATCGATAAGAAGAGCAATTTTGATATTGTACTGAGGCTGCTGCTCTCATCGAGCGTCTGGTATCATAAATACCTAAAAATGATCAACAAAGAAATAAAACTGGCTGAAACCAAGTTGGAAAAATCCATTCGAAACGAGGACCTTCAGACCCTGATGCAGATAGAAAAATGCCTAGTGTATTTTACCACATCACTTAAGGGCAATGATATATTGGTACAACGGGTAAGAAATATCAGAGAATTCAAGAATACACACGACCAGGAATTAGTGGAGGACGTAGAAATAGAGTTGCGGCAGGCTCAAGATACAACGAAAATCTACAGCGACATCCTGAGCGGCATGATGGACGCGTATGCTTCAGTTATCTCCAATAATCTGAATATCATCATGAAGCTGCTCACTTCCATTTCAATCATTCTGATGATTCCCACACTCATTGCCAGTTTCTATGGTATGAATGTGCCGAATTTATTCCAGGAAAACCACTATGGCTTCTGGATCGTCATGCTCATCTCTTTTTCAATTTCCGCGCTGTGCGTGTTTGTATTCAGGAGGATGAAACTCTTCTGATGCCTACACCTTCTGTTACGCAGACACTGTTGAAAGCACAGTGGTCTGCGAAACAGATCCGGTTACCGGATCACAGCGTCATCGACAAAGGGCTTCTTGTACTCCCGGTCAGCCGTCATCATAAGGATCACTATGAGCGATTTCAACATTCAATTTTGACCTATTTTGCCAAGATGATTCTTGGAATGTCAAGCGACCTCACGACACATCCAATTGACATTATTCCTGATCATTTTTGCTTTGAGAAAAGCCAGATATCACTCCAGAAAAGGAGCAATTCAGTTCCTTTGTAAATTCGAAATTATCTCAGAAGAATTGGCGGGTAATGGAGTATCTTTGATTTGATTGATTTTTGATTTTCCTGAAAATCTCAGATCTATCCTTTGATGTTGGTGAACGAGAAACGGCTGTGGGGCCAAAATCAACATCTCTCCTCTGTTATAAACAACGAGAAGGTAGTCGCTTTCGTCGGGCTTCCTAAAAAGGCCTTTCCCAGCGAAGGGCTTTCCGATCATATGCATCATTACTATTTTTTCCGGACGGACAATATTTCTGGAGATCCCGAAATCAGAAAATATTAGATGGTTGCGGATCCCTCTGGATGCAAAGATGTTTAAGATTTTCAATAGAACAAAGGATGTATTCGAGTGGAATGGGAAAAAGCAGAAAAA
>JANNQF010000029.1:0-19583 GCA_031441605.1 Deltaproteobacteria bacterium | reverse complement strand
TCAACCGGGCCTCTTGAGGGTACAAATAACAAAATAAAGACGTTGCAAAAACAAGCGTATGGATTTCGAGATATGGGTTTCTTTAAACTGAAAATCCTTGGGCTTCATGAGACAAAGTACGCTTTAGTCGGATGAACCTAACTTATATACTTATCGACCAGCGCTTGTTGCGGTACCAGGTTTTCTCTTATTTTTTAATTCATTAGCAAATAGAACTCGGAAGAACTAATAGCGTTTTATCAACTGTCCCGCGTGTAAATCACCCCGACCCTCATTACCTGCTCGAACCTACAAGCTACGCACCCATTTCCGGAAATGATGCGGGGTGATTGATAAAATGTTGTTGAACTGAGCTACGGGCTTGAAGAGGAGTACCCCCCTATCACCTTATGGAAGTGACATATAACACCTTGGATATACGCTGTAAACAACAAATAGATCGAAGGAGTTTTGTTGGCAGGAACTAAAAAAGTGTTGTGTGTAAACGAGCAAACTGGTCATAATTTTCCTTTTTAGCGAAAATCAACTCGCCGACCCTTTCAAAAAAACTAGCCTCCAGGTCGGAAGAAACATTCCCCGTCCTATTTTAACAGAACTTTTCTGATGCTACGGATTGACACACACAGAAAGATTGTATACGTATTATGAAATTTCATACGTATCAATATTCACGGAGTCAGTTATGGCCAAAAAGGTGACAATCAGCATCCCCGATATGCTGCATGAACAACTGGAAAAATGGCGGGAATCGTTTAACCTCTCGAAAATGTTCCAGGATGCGGTAAGCGAGGCGATCCAGCGAAAGGAAGATTTTCAAAAACGCATCAGGGAAGATCTCGATCTCGGCCAGATTATCGAACGATTACGACGAGAAAAAATGCAATCGGAGGGCAACTATCTGGAGACCGGCAAAAACGACGGGATCTTATGGGGAAAAACCGCCCATTATGACCACCTCAAATACGCCCTGCATTGGACCAATCTGCAGAATGCCGGCAAGGATGAAATCCTCGGTCAATATTTTACCGAGATATTTGCTTCGAAGCACTTCCAGGAACAGGACACGTATAGCAACTCCGAATACCTCCATAATTATCTCAAGGGGTGGAAACAGGGAATAGAATATTTCTGGGCGGAGATCAAGGAAAAACTGTAACAGCTTTTCATCGCCATCGGCTGTTGGGATTAAAATTGGTAGACGAAAGGGAAGAGAAAATGACCACAGACGACTGTGTTTTGGGGATTGATATCGGATCGGTTACCGCCGGCTTTGTCCTGATAAATGGCAATCGACGAATTCTCCAAAAAGGGTATGCCGAACACCATGGCGACATTTCCCATAGTCTGCAGCAGCTCATGGCGAACCTTGATTGCCTGAATATCCGCTATGTTGCGGCAACTGCGTCGACACCCTCCTCCCTCTGTGCCCAGGTCAGATATAACAATCAAATTGCTTTTATTACCGCGGCTAAAAAACAACATCCAAAAATGCGCGGTCTTCTGGTCGTCGGTGGGGAAAAATTTAGTCTGTCATCCTTCGATTCGACCGGCAACTATCTTGGCAGTACCGGCAACACCTCCTGTGCCGCAGGAACCGGCAGTTTTCTCGATCAACAGGCCGGTCGGCTGAACCTTGCCGGCACCGAGAAACTAGCGGAAATTGCCTGCAATTGTAGCGGCGATTGTCCACAGATAGCGTCACGCTGCGCGGTTTTTGCCAAAACCGATTTGATCCACGCCCAACAGCAGGGATACCAGCTGGATGAAATCAGCAACGGCCTCTGCCACGGCCTGGCCAAAAATATTGTCGACACCCTGTTTGCCAAGGACAATCTCCTTCCTGGAGAAATCGTCTTTTGCGGTGGAGTTGCCAAAAACCAGGCGGTAGCACAGCATATCAGCGAACTCACCAGAACTGCTTTAACTATCCCAAAAGACGGCCACCTCTACGGTGCACTCGGTGCCTGTCTCCTGCTTTTCTCCGAACTGCTGGAGAAAAAGGGCGCTATCAAACCCCTGCATCTAGAGCACATTGAGGATGTATTCAGCACCGCCACCGTGCAACCGCGGCAATATTTCTATCCTCCCTTGCAGCTGCAACTTTCGCAGTATCCTGATTTTGCAAGTTTTACGCAATACCGGACAAGACGGCGCGAAAACGGTTTAGAGGTCGAAGTAGATATCTACCAGGATCTTGGGGGAAAACAGAACATCAAGGCCTATCTCGGCATCGATATCGGTTCAACCAGCACCAAGGCCGTACTGACGGATGCAGAAGGAGAGGTCCTTGCCGGTTTTTACACCAGAACGGCCGGCCGGCCACTCTCTGCCGTGCAGGACATATTCTTTGCCATTGATGAGATTGAGCGGCGCAAGGATCTTCGTTTTATCATCAAACAGAGCGGTACTACCGGCTCCGGACGAAAATTCATCGGCAAACTGATCGGTGCCGATACAATTGTCGATGAAATCACCGCCCATGCCCGAGCGGCGTACCAACTATGCCCAGAGGTCGACACGATTATCGAGATAGGCGGCCAGGACGCCAAATTTACCACCATGAAAAACGGCCGGGTGACCTTCTCGACCATGAACAGCGTCTGCGCCGCCGGCACCGGCTCCTTTATCGAGGAACAGGCCGGACAACTGGGTTGTCCGGTTGACCACTACTCAGACCGGGCGGAAAAGCTCAGCGCGCCGCTCACCAGCGATCGATGCACCGTCTTCATCGAACGAGATATCAAGCACCTCTTGAGCGAAGGCTACAACATTGATGAGGTTTTAGCGGCGGCCCTGCACTCGGTCTGCGAAAATTATTTACAAAAGGTAGCGACGGAAAAGCATATCGGCTCGACAATTCTCTTCCAGGGTGCCACCGCCCGAAACAAGGCCTTGGTGGCCGCTTTTGAGCAACGACTGCAAAAGCCGATCCTGGTTTCCAAATACTGCCATCTGACAGGCGCACTGGGAACCGCCCTCATTGTCCGCGACGAGAAACAAAGGGCTACCACCTTTGCCGGCATCGACTTGCACCAGAAAACGATCCATCTCAGCAACACTCTTTGTGGTCTCTGCACCAACCATTGCAAGATCAGCCTCGCCGACGTCGATGGCCAAAAGGTTGCCTACGGTTTTCTCTGCGGTCGTGACTATGAAGACCAAGCCTATGTCGCAAAAGAAACGACGGCCTTCGATCTGCTGCGACAAAGGAAACGGCTGCGCCAACGGCCAAAGGAGGCACCGCCAAAGAGAAGTGACTTGGTTATCGGCCTGCCGGCCGCCGTCCACATGGTCGAAGACATGCACCTTTGGCAAAGATTTTTTAGCCTGCTGGGCATTACCACCCTGTCCTCCGAGACCTCCAATAAGGCGGCAAAAGCGGGGAAAAAGCTGAGTCGGGCTGAATTCTGCGCCCCCATAGCCGCCATGCACGGCCATGCCGGGTGGCTCCTTGATCGCGCCGATTACGTCTTTCTCCCCATGTACCTGGAAAACAAGTATAAGGATGGCCGCAGGCAATACTGTTACTACACCCAGTTCCTTCCCGCCCTGATCACCGGCATGAAGGAGGAGAATGAAGAGCGCATCCTCCGGCCGATTATCAAATACCTGTACACCCCGTTCCACACCAAGATGCAGCTTTACAGAATGCTGCAATGCATTGCTCCGGGGCAGTGGAATTACTTCGAGGTAGCATCCGCCTATGACCACGCCACCCTATTCGATCAGGAATATCGGCAACAATTGAAAGACCTGTACACAGCGCGAACAGCTGCCAAGTCAGATTCCAATATCAGTGTTGTTTTTGTCGGTCGCCCCTACACCCTGCTTTCCCCGACTCTTAACAGCAACATCCCGGGGATTTTCAGGAACCTCGGCATCGATACCTACTTCCAGGATATGCTCAGTTACGGTCCTGAAGATCTCGCCGCCCTGCAACCCCTGCTCAACGAAATCCACTGGGAATATGCCGCAAAAATCCTTGAAGCAGCTGCCGTTATTGCCGTAAGCCCAGGTGTCTATCCGGTGTTTGTGACTTCCTTTAAGTGTTCGCCCGATTCGTTTGCGGTTGAATATTTTAAAAAGATCATGGAAAGTCACAGCAAGCCCTACCTCATCCTGTCGCTTGATGAGCATGATTCGAGTGTCGGTTACGAAACTCGGATAGAGGCAGCCATCCGGTCATTTAAAAACCATCGCGAACAGCGATCCGTACCGCTGCCGCTACCGATCACCTCCCTGGGTCTTAACCCCCGACCTGCCGGATCTCTTGCCGGAAAACACGTCCTGTTTCCCAATTGGGACCACATTACCTGCAGTCTCTTGACCGCCACCCTGAAACGCGAGGGATATGATGCCTACCTCCTCGAAGAAACCGACCAGACCATCCGCCGGAGCCTCCGTCACAACTCGGGGCAATGCATTCCTTTGAATGCTATTGCCGAGTCCTGCATGGTATTCATACGAAAGAACGGCCTCAATCCGGCCAATTGTATCCTTTGGCTCAACAAATCGTACCTCGGCTGCAATATCCGAATGTACCCCCATCATATCAGCCAGATTTTTATCGAACAAGGCGGCGGCATGGAACATGTTGCCATCTATCAAGGCGATATCACCTTCTCGGATATCTCGCTTCTTGCCGCCAAAAACGCCTATTTTGCCTATATGCTTGGAGGAATGCTGCAGAAGGTGGCGTGCAAAATCCGCCCATATGAAACTGAAAAAGGCCGGACCGACAAAATCCTGGCAAAGAGTATCAAGGTCCTCGTCGATGCCTTTATGGGTAAACGCTCCATTGAAAAGACCCTCAAGGAAATCGTCTGCCAGTTCGAGTGGATCGAAATCGCCGGTCACCCCCGCCCCAAGGTGGCGATCTTCGGCGATCTTTACTCCCGCGACAATCGGGTGATGAACCAGGATCTTGTCGGCTACATCGAGGCAAACGGCGGAGAGGTAATCACTACCCCCTATAATGAATTTGCCAAAATGATTGCCGGCAGCTATTTTCGCAAATGGTTTAACGAGGGAAAGTATCTCGATTTTCTCACCGGCAAGGCATTGCTGGCCGCCATGAGCGCCATGGAGAAAAACTTCGCAAGAATCATAGGCCGGCTGCTCGACGAACCGGAACACAGCTATACCGATGATCCGGCGGAGATCCTTACAAGGTACAATATCTCCGTTGAGAATACCGGGGAGTCAATGGACAACATCCTGAAGATCCATTACATTATGAAACACTACCCGGATGTATCGCTGCTGGTCCAGGCCAGTCCCGCTCTCTGCTGCGCCTCGCTCATAACCGAGGCGATGAAAGCGAGGATTGAACAATGTACCGGCATTCCCGTCGTGTCCATTACCTATGACGGGACAGGGGGCAACAAAAACGAGATCATCGCGCCCTATCTGAAATACCCGCGTCTTGGCAAAAACGAGGAGGGCCGCGCCGTAATAGGACAAAGAGGTTTCTGAGGCACCCCTGCGGCCGACAACGACAACTGCCGAGTGATTTTAGTACCTTACAGATTGGTTTCTTGTTTTTTTACAAGAAATCAATCTGGCTCAAGGTACTTATCCCCTCTGCTGTGGGAGGGGATTATAGCCCTTGGGTTGCGGGCGTCAGCCCGCTTTAGAATCTTGACTCTGCATCCGGTACATGAGATATATAAAGAAGATAGCAGATACTTTTCTCATTGCTTGGAGGCAGTATGAACTTTCTCGACGCGCTCTACCTCGAAAAAACCATGTCCGGCAGCTCGACCGGCACCAAGTGGCTGACCCATAAGGGCAGAAAAAGGATTGCCGCTTTATCGCCGGTGGATGGGCAAGTCTTTGCCGGTATCCACAAGGCCACCCCGGCGGACTATGAGCAGGTAGTGGCTCAGGCGGAGGCGACCTTCCCGATCTGGCGCGCCCTGCCGGCCCCGAAACGCGGCGAAATTGTGCGCCAGATCGGCCTGCGTCTGCGGGACTTCAAACTGCCACTCGGCACCCTCATCTCCTACGAAACCGGCAAACCCCTGCAGGAAGGCCTCGGCGAGGTACAGGAGGTTATCGATATTTGCGACTACTGCGTCGGCCAGGCGCGGATGCTTTATGGTATGACGTCGGTTTCCGAGCGGCCTGACCATCGCCTTTTTGAGCAATATCATCCTCTTGGAGTCGTCTCCATCATTACCGCCTTTAATTTCCCGGTGGCGGTTTGGGGCTGGAATGCGATGATTGCCGCGATCTGCGGCGATGTGACGATCTGGAAACCGTCATCAAAGGCCTGCGTTTCGGCCATTGCCGTACAAAAAATCATCGCCAGGGTACTTGAACAAAACGGCCTGCCGGAAGGCATCTTTTCCCTCCTTATCGGTGACCGAAATACCGTCGGCGAAAAGCTTCTCAGTGACCGGCGCATTCCCCTTGTATCGTTTACCGGCTCGGTCGATTCAGGTCGGGTTGTTGCCCAGAAGGTCGGCGGGCGTCTGGGCAAAACAATCCTCGAACTGGGCGGTAATAATGCCATTATCGTTTCCGAGCACGCCGATCTGCGCCTGGCCATCCCAGCGGTTGTCTTCGGTGCCGTCGGCACCGCAGGCCAAAGATGCACGACCACCAGGCGCCTGTTGGTGCATGATTCGCGCTACGAAGAGGTGAAAAATCACCTTTGCCGAGCCTATGGTTCTTTAAAAATCGGTAATCCCCTGCTGGAGGCAAATCACATGGGACCGCTCATCGACAAAAATGCGGTCAAAACATTTCAGAAAGCGATCAAGGCCATTGTCAATCAGGGCGGCAGCCTGCTTTTTGGCGGCAATGTCCTGAAGGGCTCGGAATACTCCTCCGGCTGCTATGTCGAGCCTACTCTGGTTGAAGCGGTAAACCACCTGCCGATCACCCGGAAAGAGACCTTTGCACCAATCCTCTATCTTCTCAGGTATAAAGGGGGGATAGAGAACGCCATCGCTTTGAACAACCACGTTGACCAGGGACTATCATCGGCAATCTTCAGCACCAATCATAACCAGATTGAAACCTTTCTCTCGGCCCAAGGATCCGACTGCGGTATTGCCAATGTCAATATCGGCACCTCCGGCGCTGAGATCGGTGGGGCCTTCGGCGGCGAAAAAGATACCGGCGGCGGCCGAGAATCGGGCTCGGATTCCTGGAAAGCCTATATGCGCCGGCAGACGGTGACCGTCAACTATGGCAGCGGTTCGCCCCTGGCCCAAGGCATCAAGTTTGCGATACATGAGGACATTGAATAAATGGTTATTAAGGCTCAAGATGTGAAAAAAGTGATCAGCCGTCATCTCCTGGCCGATGGCATGGATCTTATTGTCGATCTGCAGAAATCGAAAGGCAGCTGGTTCGTCGACCAGCGTAACGGTGACCGCTACCTCGACTGTTTCGCCATGTTCGCCTCCATGGCCGTCGGCTACAACCATGACGAGATTCTGGCCATGAGGGACAGACTTGGTGCCCTGGCCGTACAAAAGCCTGCCAACTCTGATTCCTACTCTGCCCCGATGGCCGAGTTCCTGCAGACCTTTGCCGAACATGCCATGCCCGCGTACCTGCCGCATGTGTTCTTTATCGAGGGTGGTGCATTGGCGGTGGAAAATACCCTCAAGGCGGCTTTTGACTGGAAGGTGAAAAAAAACTTTGAGCGCGGCGCAAAAAAAGAGATCGGCACGCAAATTATTCATTTCCAGCAGGCCTTCCACGGGAGATCCGGCTACACCCTGTCGCTGACCAATACCGCCGACCGGCGCAAGACCAACTACTTTCCAAAATTTACCTGGCCGCGGGTAATCAACCCGAAAATCACTTTTCCACTCAATGAAGAAAACCTGGCCACCGTCTGCGCCATGGAAGATCAGGCTCTTACGGCTATCAAGGAGCATATTGCAAGAGTTGGCAACGACATTGCCGGGCTGATCATTGAGCCTATTCAAGGCGAAGGGGGAGACAACCATTTCCGTGAAGAGTTTTTCGTCGGTTTGCGAAAGATCTGCGATGAGCATGAGATCCTCTTCATCATGGACGAGGTGCAGACCGGCGTCGGCCTCACCGGTAAATTCTGGGCCCATGAGCATTTCAGTGTGCGTCCGGATATCATCAGTTTCGGCAAAAAAACGCAAGTATGCGGCATTCTCGCCTCAGGGCGCCTGGATGAGGTGCAACAGAACGTCTTCACCGAACCAAGCCGAATCAACTCGACCTTCGGCGGCAATCTCATCGATATGGTGCGCTGTTCGGCCATTCTGAAAATTATCGACAAGGAAAAGCTTGTCGATAATGCTTGCCTGCGGGGGCGGGAACTGCTACAGGGTTTGGAATCTTTATGCGGGGAATTCCCAGGGATTCTCAGCAATGCCAGGGGCCGGGGGCTGATGTGTGCCTTCGATCTTGCGGACGGTGAAAAACGCAATACGTTCAGGATAAAGCTGCTGCAGGAGCGGCTTCTCGTCGTCGGCTGCGGTGAAAAGAGCATCAGGTTTCGCCCCCATCTGATCATCACCCGGGAAGAGATAGAGATAATCCTGCAAATCATCCGCAAGGTCCTGGAACAGGATACTCCAAAGACAAAGGCACAACCAGCCTTAAGGAAAAAAAGTAAATGAACATGACAACAGAAATGACCGACTACATGGGCCTGCGCGAGCTTCTCACCGATGAGGAAAGGCTGGTACGGCAAACCGCCAGGGAATTCGTCAACCGGGAGGTCATCCCCATTATCGACAGCTATGCCCAGGAGGAGAAGTTCCCCGCCCATCTGGTAAAGGCCATGGGCAGTCTCGGCTTCCTCGGCCCGTCTTTACCGGAGGAGTACGGCTGTGCCGGCCTTTCCAACGTTGCCTACGGAATTCTTATGTATGAGTTGGAAAGAGGCGATTCGGCCGTCCGCAGCTTTGCCTCGGTTCAGGGTTCGCTGGTCATGTACCCGATCTTTGCCTACGGCAGCGCCGAACAAAAAGACTACTGGCTGCCGAAGATGGCGACGGGCGAGGCAATCGGCTGTTTTGGACTCACTGAAGCCGATTTCGGCTCCAACCCGTCCGGCATGCGCACCCGCGCCTCCCGTAATAATGACGGCACCTGGAGCATAAACGGCACGAAGATGTGGATCACCAACGGCAGCATCGCCGATGTCGCCATTGTCTGGGCGGCAACCGATGAGGGGGTGCGTGGATTTCTTGTGCGTAAAGACACGCCCGGCTTTACAACCGTACGCATGAAGGGTAAATGGAGCCTCCGTGCCTCAGTCACCTCCGAACTTATCCTCGACAATGTCGTCGTAGGCGAAAAAGAGTGCATGCTGCCGGAGGGTAAGGGCATCAAGGCTCCGCTCGGCTGCCTGACCCAGGCCCGCTACGGCATTGCCTGGGGTGCGCTCGGGGCGGCCGACAACTGTTACCAGACCGCCCTGGCCTATGCCCTGCAAAGGGTTCAGTTTGACAAACCCATCGCCGGTTTCCAGCTGCAGCAAAAGAAGTTGGCGGAGATGGTAACCGAACTCACCAAGGGACAATTGCTTGCCCTGCAACTCGGCAGGTTAAAAGACGCCGGCACCTGCAGCCCGGCGCAGGTATCCATGGCAAAAATGAATAATGTGAAGATCGCCATGGATATCGCGAGAGCTGCCAGAACCATGCTCGGCGCCAATGGCATTATGGGCGAATATCCAATCATGCGCCATATGAACAACCTCGAATCGGTGTATACCTACGAGGGGACGCACGACATGCACACCCTGATAATCGGTCAGGAAGTGACCGGCATCGCCGCATATCGGTGATCTCCCATGGCGCGGATTTCCCGTGCTGTGGTGATGCTTGCATGCAGGGCGATTATGGCTGTATCAACCTTGAGAATTCTCTCACCGATGCTGCAGGATAAAAAGCCCTGCTCACGAAATTTCTGCAGCTCATAGGGAACCCAGCCGCCTTCCGGCCCCACAGCCAGGAGAATCCTGCCGCTTTTTTCGCCTACCACATTCACCAAACGATGTTCGCCAGCCGGGTCGGCAAGCAAAAGATACCGGTAGTCACCAATAAGCGAGGGACAAAAATCTTCAACAAAGGGTTTGAATTTTGTATGCAGGCGAATTTCCGGCAAACGGGTATCAACCGCCTGTTCGAGACCATGCAACAAATGCTGCCGATATTCCTGCGGCTGGAGCAGGCCTGCCTCCCAGAAGCTCTTTTCCACTCGATTGGCATTGATGAGATGGATCGTACCCACCCCAAGGGCGGTGACTTGACTGAGGACACGTTTCAGCATGATCGGTCGAGGCAAGGCGAGAATCAGGTCAAGCGATGGAAGCGCCCCCGGGGGTTCCGATAAGTCGACATCAAGGCTGACCGAAAACGGAAACTTTTTCTGCAATGCCACAATGGTGCCGTACCCTCGCATGCCGTTAATCAATCCAACTCGCAGCCGATCGCCGATCTCCGCCCGCAGAACCTTGACAATATGCTCGGCTCGATAATCGGTAAGCGTCAGCTGTCGGTCGACAAGCTCCGCCGTCTCAGCCAGTATGATATTCATTTCTTCTCCAGGGGCTTTGAACAAGTACCTTATTTTCACTGCCTGGCATGCAATTCCTTGCATTTCCATTATGAATTCTTTTAAGGTGAAAGACTAAAAATACCTTGAGGTCTTTCACCTATGTTCGTACTCTATAACGTTCTCCAGTTCGCCTTTCTACTGGTTTTTTTCCCTCTCCTCATCATCTTTGTTGTCTGCAACAACAAATACCGCAATCGCATCCCTGCCCGCCTGGGTCTCGGGATCACGAAAAGACTGGCCTGCTGCAAGGCAACTGCCCGGACTATCTGGGTCCATGCCCTGTCTGTCGGCGAAGTCACCTCGGCGGTACCATTGGTACGCGGTCTACGGGCTCAGTATCCGACCTATCGAATTGTTGTCTCGGTCACCACCCGCTCGGGCAAAAAGGTTGCCGAAACCCTGCTCCACTCGTATGCCGATTGTATCATCGACGGACCGATCGATTTGCTGCCGGTGGTGCGTCGCTTCATCAGCCTGATTCGTCCCGAGCTTTTTATCCTGGTCGAGACTGATTTCTGGCCCAATCTCCTGCTCTGCCTCAGACATCAGGGCATTCCTGCGATTCTCGTTAATGGCCGGGTATCGGAAAAATCGATGACCCGTTACCGGCAGTTGCACTGTTTTTTTCTACCAATGTTTCAATGCCTTTCCTCCCTCTCTATGCAGACGCTGGGTGACAAGGAAAAGATGACGCTTTTAGGCATTTCGTCCGAGAAACTGTCGATACTCGGCAATCTGAAATTTGCTACCCGTACGCGAGCCGGCAATGATTTGCCGTCGCTACTCGCCGGTTTCTTGCCGCAGGACCGGATCCTTTTCATTGCCGGCTCTACCCATCCCGGTGAAGAACGGATACTCATTGAGGTATATGTCCAGTTGCGAACCACCCATCCCAACCTTTTCCTCATAGTGGCGCCGCGTGACCCGAAGCGGGCGGGAGAGATCGTCAACTTGGCGACCAAGCACGGCCTGTTGGCGTCTTTACGATCTGCCGGTGTTTTCATGCCCTGCGACATGTTTATTCTTGACACCATCGGCGAACTGGTCGATGTCTATGCCCTGGCCGACCTTGCTTTTGTCGGCGGCAGCTTGGTAGCACAAGGCGGTCACAACCCGATCGAACCTGCGGCCATGGCCATCCCCGTGCTTTTCGGGCCGCATATGGAGGATTTCAGCGAAATCGCCGATTCCCTCATCAAGGCCAAGGGGGCTGAAAAAGTAGGCGATGGCCGGAAGATGGAAAAGGTTCTCGCCAAGCTACTGGACGACTCGGATCGTCGCTCCCGGATGGGTCAAGCAGCGCAGCAATGTGTGCTTGAACACGACGATGTCATCGCCAATCACTTACTGCTCATCGAAGAATTTCTGTGAGACACCCAGCGGAGCATATCTCCGATCACCTCCTCGTTTACCTGACCCTGGCATTCGTCGCCGGAATTGCCATGGCCTCGCAAGTCAGCCTGACGGCGGTAGCCATCTCGCACCTCCGTCTTGGTCTGTTCCTTGCCTTTGCTGGACTAGCTTTTTTACATTTTTTAAGATGGCGGCGAACCGTCCTTTGTATGATTCTGCCCCTCCTCGCCGCACTCGGCTTTTATCATTGCCAGTTGGCCTTGCAAATACCACCTGAAGCCGAGCACATTTTTAACCGGATTACCGAAAAAACCGAGGCGGTAGTCATCGGTACCATGGCAACTTCCGCCGAATTTGATGGAAAAACCAGCCAGGTGATGGTCATCGCCGAGTATCTCCGTTTGCATGATTCCCCCGAACTCCTGCCGACGAGCGGAAAAATCCTCATGCATTTCAAGGGGATGTGGCCGGCGGCGCTGGTTCCCGGTGACAAACTGATTATCCGCGCCGACCTCAAACGCCCCGACGGCTTCCGGACCCCGGGTGTCTTTGATTATGCCCAGCACCTGGCACGCAAGGGCGTCTGGATAAGCGGATTTGTGCGTTCTCCCCTGTTTTTGCAAAAACTTGCAGAAGAACAGGGCATGCTGCATAGCCTGCGTTATCTGCCGGAGAGGCTACGAACCACAATCGGCCAACAAATCGATATAACCGTACCCGCCGAAAGCATGGGCCTCTACCGGGCGATCCTCATAGGCGATACTTCCCGGGTGGACGACGTCACCCTCGAAACCTTTAAAGGGAGTGGCACATTTCATATTTTGTCCATTTCCGGGCTCCATATGACCGTTATCTTTATCCTCCTCTACACCGCCCTGTACTGGCTCCTGAACCGCTCGGAGCGACTCCTTTTCCGCTATCCCCTGCGCAAATGGGCTGCCCTTTGCTGCCTCCCGGTGCTGCTGGGTTACGGTCTCCTTGCCGGCTTAAGCGCACCTGTTTTTCGTGCGGTTATTATGAGCTGTATTGTCATCGTCGCGGTTTGCACTGATCGGCCGAAATCATCGTCGACGCTCCTGGCCTGTGCGGCGCTGATTATCCTTATAGTCGACCCCTTGGCTTTGCTGACTGCTTCTTTTCAACTGTCTTTTGTAGCGACAATGGCGATTCTCTTCCTTTTTCCGCTTTTAAAAAAACTCATCCTCCCCGACTCCACCACCACACCCCAGACAATCAAACAGGTTGTTGCCAATTGGTTGATTGCGGGTCTCTTGGTCTCAACTGTTGCCACATTGGCAACAGCCCCCATTACCCTGTTCGCTTTCAACCGATTTTCCCCTGTGGGTATTCTTGCCAATCTCATTGTCGAGCCGCTCATCTGTCTTTGGAGTCTTCCCGCGGGCTTTCTCTCTATCCCCTTTATCTTTCTGCAACCGGAGATCAGCGCTTGGTTTTTCCGTATCGGTGCGGTCGGCCTCAGTGCAGCAGTGCAGGGAACGACATTTTTTTCCGGCCTTCCCTTCTCGACTCTCTGGCTTCCGTCACCACCGGTATGGTTGATGATTGGCTTCTATGCAGGCTTGCTCGGCTGTACCCTTTGGGGAAAACTGACAATGATATGGCGATGGTCTGCGGTTGCAGTGATGACTGTCTGTTTGCTGCTGATGCTTTATTCGCCGGCCTTCCTGCACAGATATCCCGTCGATTCCCTGCAACTGACTTTTCTCGATGTCGGCCAGGGCAGTGCCTCCCTCGCCCTATTTCCATCGGGCATGACGGTGTTGATAGATGGGGGCGGATCATCGACAACAACCAGCAGCGTCGGCGAACGGGTCATCGCTCCATACTTATGGCACAAAGGTATAACCAGGCTCGACGCAGTTGCAATAACCCATCCCGATGCCGACCACTATAACGGCCTTGGCTTTATTCTGAAGCGCTTTTCGCCGAAACAACTATGGGTACGAGACAGGCATGGTCACGACGAAGGCTTCCGACAACTGATATATCTGGCTGAAGAGCAGCAAATAGCAGTGGTGACTCCAAGAGAAGGCATGCGGCTGGGAAATGAAGATGCAGCGGATATACTCGAGTGTATTGCCAATATTGCAAGCGACAACATAGCCTCAGTTCCCCGAGAATCACGGACTAGTGCTAACACCGGCATCATTATCAAGGCCTGTTCAAAGCAGTATTGCGCACTCTTTCCGGGTGATATCGGCCGGACGGAAGAACACTCTCTGATCAACCGGGCTTATAATCTGAGTGCCGAAATTCTCCTCGCTCCGCACCACGGATCGATCACCTCCAACTCCCCGGAGTTTCTTGCCGCTGTTTCCCCGGCCCTGATGATGGTATCGGCAGGACGAAGCGGGAACGGACATTTCCCCCATGATCGCCTGGAAGATGATTGTGAAGAGAAGGGAATCACCCTCCTGACTACCACAGAGCACGGCACACTGGAAGCAATCATCGACCGAGAACGTTCTCAAGTCTTCGGTTACCGCAAAATCCAAAACAATCCCCTGCATTCCTACGAACCGGTCCTGGTAAACGAGAAAAAAATAATAAGATAACAGGGATAAGGGTTAGACCTCGGTAAAATCACTTGGTGCCTTCTTCAAAAATTTCAGAAATTTTGCTTTTTCAACGGCGTTTGAATAGGCATCGTTCGGGTCGATCATCTTCTTCTCAAGGAGGATCATGATAGCATCGTCCAGGGTCTGCATGCCGTATTTCTTCCCGGTCTGCATGGTTGACAAAATTTGGAAGGTCTTTCCTTCCCGGATAAGATTACGTACGGCAGGCGTGGCGATGAGGATTTCAAGAGCCGCACACCGGCCTTTGATATCAATTCTTTTGAAAAGAGTCTGTGAAACCACGGCCTTCAGGGCATCAGCGAGGGTTGAACGTACCTGGCCCTGCTGGGTTGCCGGAAAAATTTCAATAATACGATCAACCGTCTTCATAGCATTGATGGTGTGCAGAGTTGCGAATACCAGATGACCGGTCATAGCCGCCTCCATGGCCAGGGCAACCGTCTCAAGATCGCGCATCTCACCAACCATGATGATGTCGGGATCTTCACGCAAGGCGCCCCGCAGGGCGGCCGAGAAACTCTTGGTATGGCTGCCGACTTCGCGGTGGTTAATGATACATTTTTGGCTCTTATGCACAAACTCGATGGGATCTTCGATGGTGAGGATATGATCCTTACGGTTTTTATTGCATTCATCGACAATAGCTGCCAGGGTTGTCGATTTACCCGAACCGGTAGGCCCGGTCACCAGTACCAGACCTTTAGGCAGATGAGCCAGTCGAGCGATAACCGAAGGCAGACCAAGTTGTTCAACCGTCATTATCTCGCTGGGGATCTCCCGAAAAACCGCACCAATGCCATATTTTTGCTGAAAATAATTGCAACGATAGCGAGCCAGACCGGGAATTTCATAGCCGAAATCTATATCCCCATTCTCTTCAAAGATCTTAATCTTCTCTTCCGGGCAGATCTCATAGAGCATGGCGCGAAGCTCCTCGTTACCCATTTTCTTAAACTTCACCCGCTCCATATCACCGCGAATCCGGAGAAGCGGCTGTTGTCCTGCCACCATATGCAGGTCGGAGGCTCCCTCGTCGTTCATGAGTTTAAAAAAACCATCTATTTGAGCCATATCATTCTCCGAATTTTTGTTGAATCGTCGACAGCTATTGTCATGGCTATGACATATTCCATAAACATGAGTTTTCTGCCAAATAAATACTTAAATCTCAAGAAAAAAACGATATTATTGATTGACACCAGCTTTGCCATTCTCCTCTCAATGCCCACTCGCTTCCCGTACTCCTCGCCTTGCCTCATCATGGAACTCCGGGAGTAAGGAGTCGTATTGCAAGGCTTTTACAAACCAGCTTCCTGCCCTTTTATACAGACCTTCGCGCAAATAACTCCTGCCAAGCAGCACCTGCGCCTTCGCCCTGGTTTTTTGGTTTTTCAAACACCGATACAGATTTTTTCTCGCCTCCGAGAGCATGCCGCTCTGCACCTGTATCTCCGCCAGATTGCAACGGTAAAAAATGTTGCCGGGCTCAAGTTCAACACTTTTACGGCACAGGGCAAGTGCTATGTCATCCCCCTCTCCCTCCCGTAAATATACGATGCCGAGGAGATCCATGGCCCGGTCATCGAACTCATAAAACTGCAGTGCCCGTTGAAGTGCCACCATTGCCCGACGATTATCCCCTATGCCGTGGTAGGCCTTGCCGGTATGATAAAGGACTCGACCGGCTCTTGCCGTTTTATCATTGTTCTTCTGCCATGCATCAAGATAGTCGAGGGCTGAATGATGTTTCTCCAAATCTCCGGCAAGCATCCCCAATTGCAAGTTCAGGTCATCCAACATACCAGAACCGGCATGTTCATCATCATGATCATCATTAGAGTGCAGCAAAGCTTTTTTAAGATATTCGTAGGCCGCTTCCTTTCGTCCCCGAGCCTGTTCCGCAAGACCTAGATTATAGAGAGCCATAAAGTTCTCATTGTCAATGGCCAAAGCATTTTCAAAATGCCGCATTGCCGGGACAAGTTTGTCCATCATCGCCAAGGCGACCCCGAGACTGTTGTGAAGATTGATATTGTCCTTATCAAATTTCAGTCCCCTTTTATATTCATGCACGGCTTTCGCAAGATCCCCGTCAGCAAAATAGATATCGCCACTGATATTCAAACTCACCGAGTCAAAGACAACCGCACTCGAGTCACCAAAAAAGGAGGCATGGAGAAGTGCTTTACGGCAGTTAATGGGCATCTCGGTTTTTTTGAAATCGCTGTAGGGATAACAACTCACCCCGGCGGAAATACGATTGCCGGAGCCGGCATCACCAGCTCGACGAATAACCTCTTCGGTCCAAGACAGGGCTGCTGCAACAGCAAAACTATCGAGATACACCAGGACATCCTTGCCGGTGGTCACGACTTTACCCTTATCAAGAAGTGGCATGACCACTTCTTTTGCGCTCTTTCCACCGTCCAGGGTCTTAAAGTATACCAGACAGAAGGCTTGCGATTGCCGCCACAATCTGCTCAGCCGGCGGACAAGATTTTCTTCAGGCAAAATCAGGGGATGGTTCTCTGGATATGCCAATCGTTCATAATCACAAAAACTGAACGGCCCACGATTTTCCGCGTGACAAAGTGCGGTCCAGGCCTCATCAAGCAGGTTCCGTTCCTGGGGCTTGGTTTCGTTTCCACCTTCCTCAATCTGCGAATGACTCGAACCGATATGAACTTTGCAGCAACCTTCTCGCTTCAAATAGGCAACAAGAGTACTTTCTACTTCAGGCTTTGCAGCTCCTTTCCTGTTCGGCAATACTAAGGCAAAGGTAGATTGGCCGATAAAGTGGAGAACGGAGTCTCCCTGAATGAAGTTCAGCATCAAAGTAGCGCACTTTTGTAAATAGCGAACTGCATAGCGAACGGACATCCTTTTAGGCGGGAGTTCAATCAAAATAAGGTGCAAGCCACGTGTCCGCCTGGAAGAATCGAGAAGAGAATACAGATTCCACAGGTTGAGCAATCCGGTTTGAACATCTACACGAGCCTCTTTCAATAGGATAAATTCGCGTTCAGCGGCTGCTCGAGTTTCCTCCAGCCAATCTCCACCAACCTTGCCAAGGAACAGCGGGTCTGCCTCCTCGATAACAGCAACAACTACTCCTCCATCCCTGACTGCAAACGGCAACATCAGGCTTTGTGAATGAATGGCAAAGGGCTTTTCTCCTTTTCTGATCGCTGCTAAAAGAGGAGCCAAATCATCAGGGAGGTGTTTACCTGACGAATGTTCTTCAAAGCGGCCGTGAATATCTGAAAAATAAATCGTTTTTGCTGTTGGCAGACGTTTTTTAAGAATTTCTGCGTAGCTTTGAGAAAAACGGGAAAAATCATCGGTAATTAATCCCCGATGATTGGATAAAATTGAAAATTTATCAATCATCGGTCGCCCCGGTTTCGAATATTTCATATAATAATTCAGCTAGTTCGCTATACTCTCGCTCCTGAAGAGTGCGAACATCGAGAAGAAAACAATCATTCTCTATCCGCCCGATAATGGGAATCGGCAGATGTCTCATTTTTTTTTCAAAGGTATTGAGGGTCATGTCCGAAGGTGCAAGAATTATTGCCCAACTGGCAATATTGAACTCCGGCAAGGCTCCGCCACCGACTCGGGAGATTGTCGGAGCAATAAAACACTGACACCTTGGTCCGAGTTTTTTCGTCAGCCGTCGAACCAGTCGCTGCGCTCGCTTCTTCAATTCTTCCGCGGAAATGGTCAACATCCTCAAAGTCGGGACATTTTCAAGGGCTTTGTCAAGATCAAGGTATTCACGCAGAATGCTCTCCAGTGACGAAAGAGTGAATTTATCAATTCGCAGAGCACGATTAAGCGGGTTTTTCTTAATCAGATTGATAATGTCCTTGCGACCAACGATAATTCCCGCCTGCGGCCCACCGAGAAGTTTGTCCCCGCTGAAAGTGACGACATCGACACCGGCTTGAACTATCTCTTGCACGGTCGGTTCTTTCGGAAAACCAAAGCGGGAAAAATCGATCAGACTGCCACTGCCGAGATCTTCCATGGTAATAAGGCCATTTTTCCTGGCAAGAGAAACCATGTCTTCGGCGGATACCTCTGAAGTAAAGCCAATTATCCGAAAATTTGAGGTATGTACCCGAAGCAGTAAAGCAGTCTCTTCGGAAATTGCCTCTTCATAATCATAAAGATGGGTTCTGTTGGTCGCCCCGACCTCAACCAACCTTGCGCCACTCTTGGCCATGACATCGGGGATACGAAAAGAACCGCCAATTTCCACCAGTTGTCCACGCGACACGATGGCCTCTTTGTTTTTTGTCAGCGTGTCTAGAGCAATAAGCACAGCAGCAGCATTATTATTGACCACCAATGCCGCTTCGGCACCGGTAAGGTAACACAGAAGTTCTTCTACCAAACTGTATCGGCTACCTCGCTTACCGGTTTCCAAATCAAACTCCAAATTCGAATAGTATCCTCCAGCCTGTGCAAGTCGATCAACGGCCTTCTGCGAAAGAATAGATCTGCCGAGATTAGTATGAATAACAATACCGGTGCCGTTGATGACTCTCCTGAAGTTCGGAAGCATCTTTTCAGCAATATTCTTTCTGAAAATTGGCATCCATTCCCCCCAAGATCGTTCACTGCCCGTATGAGAGCCACCTAAAATAGCCTGACGCTCTCGATCAATAGCCTTTTGAACAACTGTCTTGATAATCCGCAGAGGCGCTTCAACTGCGGGGTCATCCCTCAAGACAGCGACACATTCATCCACTTTGGGAAGACATTTAAGCAATTTGTTTTTTTCATTCATGTGTCTTTGTATAGAAGGAAAGGAGAAGTTAAGGTATTGATTGCAAGCAAATGATCATAGTTCACATATATTTATACCGATTCGTCCTACATAATAGGTTATTGTGATAGAACTCAATACTTATTTTTCACAGGCAACTTTTCCTGTTGACAAGGGGTCTGCGGTCAAGTAGTTTGCCGCGGTCCCAAGAACAAAGCGAAGGCGAGCTTGATGGAGAACGTTGAGGTTGCAGATGTTGAGTGAAAAGGGGTGCAAGAAAGTAAAAA
>JANNQF010000028.1:0-3440 GCA_031441605.1 Deltaproteobacteria bacterium | reverse complement strand
GGAGGGGGTTAGGGGGTGGGGGAAGCTGCAAGGTGCGACTTCGTACCAAACACACCCACCCCTCAATCCCCTCCCGTCAAGGGAGGGGAAGCCAAAAACCAATCAGACAAAGTGCATACGGTTGAAATGAACTGAATAGTTACCGTCCGTTGCCCAAAATGGCCGCCGAGAAAAATATGGAAAAGCCGTGGAAGGTGGAGGGTGGAATCTCTCTCGCTCTTGCATCATTCCAAGAGGATGAGTTTTTTGGGTGGTTTCAACAACATCAATACCCCCAGGAAAGTCATTGCGCCGCCGATGATGATTTTCCACCCCAGGGTATCTCCGAATACCAATATACCAAAAAATGTGGCAATAAGAGGGGTCGGTAAAAGCAGAGGGGTTACGATGGAAACCGGATATTTGCCAAGGAGATAATAGACAATCCCGTGGCCAATAATGGAGGCGCCGACGGCTGAATAAAGAGGGGTCCAAAGGTCAATAACACCAACCTCTGAAAGAATTTCGACTTGGCCGGTTTCAAAAATCGATGATAATAGCAGTAATGACGGTAAGGCAACCAAAGCGATCCATGCCTGAAGCCTGAAAACGCCAAGATTCGGGCATTGCCGCATAAGGATTGTCGCCACAGCCATTACCAGTGCAGCTCCGGTCACCCACAAAATGGCATCCAGATGATTAAAGACAATTGGATCAAAGCCAATAACCATCACCCCCCCAAAGGCTAAGGCTATCGAGAGAAGTGACACAAAAGATATTTTTTCCCGTAAGAACACTGAGGCAAAAATTGCTGAAAATGGAACATAGAGCTGGGTTGTGATAGCTATGGAGGCAATATTCCCCCCTGCGTTAAGTCCGATAAAAATCATGCTGAAATGCAGTACACCCAAAAGAAACGCTACCCTCAAGAGCGGCTTCATATAGCCCGGCGCAGGTTTCAGCCAGGGGAGCATGAAGAGTAACAGAAACAGAAAACGTAAGGCTGTAAACAGGAGAGGTTGAAATACTTCGGCACCAATTTTCCCGGCAATAAAATTAAAACCCCATGCAACATTTGCCAAGGCAATCATCAGGAGATGGGGCACACGTATCTTCATTATCGAATCCGATGAGCAGGTAGTCTCATGAAAAGTTAAAAAAATCGCCAATCAAGCCCAAGTAATTTGAGGCTTGCAAGGTAATCAAGTACACGATACCGCATTTTTCACGAAGTAAAATTTGCACTATCCATTTTATCACGCCTTTTACTATCGCCAAAAGGGGGCGGATTTTCATTAAAGATGTTCAGTTATCTCCTCTTAATCTTCTCTCATCCTTGACACTGGAACCTTTTCCGATATACTCAGTTTGAAATACAGGTATTCCCTATTAAAACTCAGGAAAGGAGGACCATCCGGCATGAAGATAAAAAGAATATTATTTGCGCTGACGCTGTTCTTTTCAGGGACTCTGGTTTCGCTTGCCTTGGCCAACCATGCAGACTTGGTAGGCAACGGTCCCTTTAAAACCGGCCCTGAAGTTACCAAAAAATGCCTTGAGTGTCATGAGCAGGAAAGTCAAGATTTCATGAAAACTGTCCACTGGACCTGGTCCAAGAGCCAGTTTGCAAAAAACGGCGAAAAAATTGAGATGGGCAAGATCAATGCGCTCAATAATTTCTGTATAGGATTACCCTCGAACTGGCCGCGCTGCACAAGCTGCCACGCCGGATATGGTTTCAAAGATGCCGGTTTTGACTTTTCCAAGGCCGAAAATGTTGATTGCCTGATTTGCCATGATACGACCGGTACATACAAAAAGTTCCCGACCGGAGCAGGCCATCCGGTCTACGAAGGTGAAAACAAGGAACTCCCCAAAGGAAAGCCGTGGCCGGCCGTCGACCTGGTGAAAGTGGCTCAATCCGTCGGCCCCACATCACGTGCGACCTGCGGCGCATGTCATTTTTATGGCGGGGGCGGCGACCACGTCAAACATGGTGATCTGGACTCTTCCATGACCAATCCAAGCCCCGACATTGATATTCACATGGGTGGCGAGAAAAAAATGACCTGCCAGGATTGCCACCAGGCAGTGAATCATTTCCTGAAGGGTGAAGCGAGCTCTGTGACCATTGCCCACGCCGAGCCGACGCATCTCGACTGTTCCGGCTGCCACACGGGGAAAGTGCATAAAAACGCTCTCATGAATAAGCACACCGAGAAAGTGGCGTGCCAGAGCTGCCATATTCCAACCTTTGCCAAGGTCAGTCCAACGAAAGTGTGGTGGGATTGGTCGACTGCGGGCAAGGATGGCCCGGTAACAAAAGATCAGTACGGACAACCCCTTTACGATAAAATGAAGGGCGATTTCAAGTGGGACAAGAATGTCGTTCCCACCTATTTATGGTTCAACGGCACCATTGAGCGCTATGTTGCCGGAGACAAGATTGATCCGACAAAGGTCGTTCACCTTACCGCAGCCACAGGAAATCGCAATGACCCGAAAGCAAAGATATTCCCTTTCAAAATAATGAAGGGAAAACAAGCCTACGACAGCGAAAACAACACCATAGCCTTTGTCAACGTCTTCGGTCCGCCAGGGAGCGATGCCTACTGGCAGAAATATGACTGGAACGCGGCAATTACTGCCGGTATGAAGGCTGCCAACCAGCCGTATAGCGGTAAATACGGCTTTGTCGAAACCTCGATGGTATGGCCCGTACATCACATGGTGGCACCCAAGGACAACGCCTTGAAATGCGGCGAATGCCATGGCGACAAGGGGCGGCTCGACTGGAAGGCTCTCGGGTACAAGGAAGATCCAAAGACCTCTAAAAAGAAATAAACAGAGACAGGGCAGCTTGCAGTGGTTTGCGGGGCAGGGTGGTACACCTGGCCCGCAAATAGTTCCTTTGGTAACTACAACATCTAAAGCGGGCTGACGCCCGCAACCCAAGGGCTATGATCCCCTCCTACAACAGAGGGACTCTTTTTAGTACCCCCTTGAGGGGTATAAGCACCTTGAGACAGATTGATTTCTTGTAAAAAAACAAGAAACCAATCTGTAAGGTACTAAAGATCAGAACTGTCAGGTTGATTCTGTGTCTCATCTTTAAAACGTATTTTCAACAAGAGTGCCATGAATCCTATTTGTATAGTCGACGATCAACCTCACATCTGTTCCACTGTCTCCAACATTCTGAAGGACGAGGGCTACAAGACTATTGTGTTTCCTGATGCTGAGAGTTTCTGGCAGAGTCTCGATACCCTGGAGCCCTCTCTCGTTATGCTGGATATCTGGCTCCCAGGTGTAGACGGCTTGGAACTTCTGAAACGTTTACAAGGCCGATTCCCCTCACTCCCCATTATCATGATGAGTGGACATGCCGGCATCGAGACAGCGGTTTTCGCCATTAAGGCCGGTGCCTTCGATTTTATGGAAAAACCGCTGCATCTGGAGGT
>JANNQF010000027.1:0-73311 GCA_031441605.1 Deltaproteobacteria bacterium | reverse complement strand
AGATCAACCAAACGCCAAATCATGTTCACCATTTCTGGAGATATGCCATTCCGAACTAAAGTCGATGTTTTCATACGCAGCTCCTCCTTTTTGCAGTATCAAAACATCATAATCGGTATTTTAGTAAATTCCAAGTCCCTAAAGAACGTCAAATGGCAGGAAATTTCCCATCCGGACGACTTAGAAGCCACCCGCCAGGCCATTCAACCGCTTCTTGACGGCAAAATTGCTTCGGCACGCTTTATCAAGAGATATTTCCACAAAAACGGCACAACTGTCTGGGCCGATTTAGGCACCACGTTACGCCGGGATAAAGGCGGCAAGCCGCTGTATTTTGTCTCGACGGTGAGTGACATCACCGAGCGCAAACGGGCGGAGGAAGAACTTCGGCAAAGCGAGGCAAAGTTCAGGGCCATGGTGGAAACCATCCCGCTGGCCATCTACATGTCAACGGGAGAAGAACAGGTCGGCGAATTTCTCAACCGCGAGTTCAAAGCCTTATTCGGGTACAGCCTGGAGGATATACCAACTGTCGGCCATTGGTGGCCGCTGGCCTATCCCGATGCGGAATATCGCCGGAAAATCTCCGAGGAATGGACTGAAAAGGTCAAACAGGCCATTGCCGCGCAAACGCCCATTGAGCCCATGGAAGTCGTAGTCACCTGCAAAGATGGCACGACAAAAAATATTCAATGGGGGTATATGACGATGGGCGACAAAAACTATGCCTTCGGTCTTGATCTGACCCAACGCAAGAAGGCCGAGGAAGAGAGCAGGCTTTTCACTGAGGAACTGGCCCGTTCCAACGTCGACCTGCAGCAGTTCGCCTATGTCGCCTCGCATGACCTGCAGGAACCGCTGCGGATGGTGTCGAGCTACCTGCAACTCATCGAGCGGCGCTATAAGGATAGGTTGGATGACGATGCCAACACCTTCATCCACTACGCCGTCGATGGGGCTAATCGTATGCAGGCCCTCATCGCCGGACTTCTCGAGTTCTCGCGTATCAAGACCCATGGTCAGAATTTTGCACCTGTCGAGGTAACGGCGGTTTTGCAGGGTGTGTGCCGCAATCTCGATGGCCTGATCGTTGAATCAGGGGCCGTAGTGCGTTATGGAGAGATGCCGGTTATCCAGGGCGATGAGGCCCAGATCAATAGGCTTTTCCAGAATCTCCTGCAGAATGCCTTGAAGTTCAGGAAGGAGGGCATCCCGCCGGTCATCGAGATCCGTGCCGAAAAGACCGGCGCCGGCCAGGTATTCTCCATCCACGACAACGGTATCGGCATTGAGGATCAGTATTTTGAGCGTATCTTCACAATTTTCCAAAGACTGCATACCCGGGAGCAATATCCCGGCACCGGCATCGGTCTGTCGATCTGCAAGCGGATTGTCGAGCGTCACGGCGGCAAAATCTGGCTGAAATCGACAGCCGATGCCGGCACAACCTTTTATTTCAGCATACCAGGAGACCTGCAATGATCGAAAAAATCGAACCGATTAAAATCCTCCTCATCGAAGACAGCGAAGGCGACGTGCGGCTGGTCCAGGAAGCGCTGAAGGAAGGTAAACTGCACAACCGGCTCTTTGTTGTCAGGGATGGTGTCGAAGGCATGGATTTTCTCCTGAAACGCGGCAAATACCAGGACGGGGTCCGACCCGACCTCATTCTCCTCGACCTCAATATGCCGAAAAAGGATGGCCGCGAGGTGCTGGGCGAGATCAAGCAGCATGAAGATTTGAAGCGTATTCCCGTGGTCATCCTTACCACCTCCAGTTCCGAGGCCGACATTCTCAAGACGTATAACCTGCACGCCAATTGCTATATTGTCAAACCGTTGAATTTGGAGGAATTCATCCGCGTGGTACGGTCCATCGAATCGTTCTGGCTGAGCATTGTCAAATTGCCCAATGGAGAAAAATGACATGAAGATTGATGCAATCGACATCCTCCTGGTCGAAGACAACCCCGGCGACGCCCGCCTCATCCATGAGATCCTTAAAGAAGGCAGCCTGACCAAGGGGCGTTTCTCGATAGCCGAGGACCTGGCGAAGGCAAAGACGTGTATGCAAAAGCGGACATTCGATGTCATCCTTCTCGACCTTAATCTCCCCGATGCAAAGGGCCTTGAAGCCCTGGAGCGGATCTTCGCTGTTGTCGGCTCCAGGGCTCCCATTATTGTCATCACCGGCCTGGACAATGAAGCGGTCGGGCTTGCCGCCATCGAGGCCGGTGCCGAAGATTATCTGGTCAAGGGGGCCATCGATGCCGCGCAGTTGAGCCGGTCGATACGCTACGCCATCAAACGCAATGAACTGGAGCAAATGCTGAGGTATGAGAGGGACCGCGCTCAGAGCTATCTGGATACGGTGAACACCATAATCGTCGCCCTCAATCATGAGGGCAAGATCGCCACTATCAACAAAAAGGGTTGCCGGATTTTCGGCTATGCGGAAGAAGACTGCATCGGCCAGCCGTGGTTTTCCAATTACCTGCCACAGCCGCAGGGCATGGGGGAGCTGTATCCATCCTTTCTGAAAATTATGGCAGGTGCGCCGGCCATGGAATACTCGGAAAATCCCATTGTCACCCGCAGCGGCGAGGAGCGACAGATCGCCTGGCATGTTTCCCTGCTTCGTGATGGGCAGGGGGGAATTATCGGTACCCTCAGCGCCGGTGACGACATCACCGAGCGTAAACAGGCCGAGGTGGAGAAGGTGAAACTTGAATCCCAGCTGCAGCAGGCCCAGAAGATGGAATCGGTCGGTCGGCTGGCCGGAGGTGTGGCCCACGACTTCAATAACATGCTGAGCGTCATCCTGGGGTATTCACAGATGGCCCTTGATAAAACCGACCCCACCTTGCCGCTTTATAGCGATTTGCGGGAAATCCATGAAGCCGGGGTACGTTCGGCGAATATCACCCGCCAACTTCTGGCCTTTGCCAGGAAACAAACCATTGCCCCGGAAATCCTCGACCTCAATGAGACCATCGAAAATATGCTGAAGATGCTCAGGCGACTTATCGGTGAGGATATCAATCTCGTCTGGATGCCGGCAAAGGAAATATGGCCGATCAAGATGGATATTTCCCAGATCGACCAGATTCTCGCGAATCTTAGCGTTAATGCCCGGGATGCCATCAAGGGAGTCGGCAAGATCACCATCGAAACGGAGGTAGTCACCCTGGACCAGGAGTATTGCCTGCACAACACCGGGGCTGTAGCCGGCGAGTATGTATGTCTGGCCGTCAGTGATGACGGCAGCGGCATTGACCCTGAGATTCTTCAGCAAATTTTCGAGCCCTTTTTCACCACCAAGGAAATGGGTCAGGGTACCGGGCTGGGCCTGTCCACCGTCTACGGTATCGTCAAGCAGAACAACGGCTTCATCAAAGTTTACAGTGAACCCGGCGAGGGCTCAACCTTCAGAATCTATCTCCCGAGGCACGGCGAACCGGGCGGTAGAACAACAAAACAAAAGGAGGCACCAATACAGCGAGGTCAGGGGGAGAGCGTGCTGGTCGTCGAGGATGAGTTGTCGATTCTTAAACTCACCGCCAAGATCCTGAAAGACCTGGGGTATGCGGTTATCACCGCCAACAATCCGACAGACGCTGTCGAACTGGCCAAAGAACAACGCGAGGTCATACATCTGCTCATCACCGATGTGGTTATGCCGGAGATGAGCGGCCGGGATCTGGCAGGCGCCCTTCTTGCCATTTATCCGGATCTCAAATGCCTGTTCATGTCGGGTTACAGCGCAAGCGTCATCGCCCGGCAGGGCATCCTGGCGGCGGACGTGCATTTCATCCAGAAACCCTTTTCGGCAAAGGATCTGGCGGCAAAGGTGCGAAAAGTTCTTGGCTTCGACAACACCACGGGGGATTCAGCATGACAACCAGTACGCGTCCAGCCGGGATTCTCTGCTACTTCCTCATGATTTCCCTTCTTTTTCTCGTTTTCATCTGCCGGAGCGCCTCAGCTGACAGTGTCGAAATCAGGACAGTGAAGGTCGGCATCTATGAGAACGAACCGAAGGTTTTCACATCGAAAACAGGTGCACCAACCGGCATCTTTATTGATATCATAGAATTCATCGCCAAAGCTGAAAATTGGAAACTCCAGTATGTGCCGGGCAGCTGGGCCGAGGGGCTGGAGCGTCTGGCTACGGGGGAAATCGACCTTATGCCCGACGTGGCCTATACAGCCGACCGAGAGAAAATCTACGCCTTTCACAAGGAGACGGTGCTGTCTTCCTGGTCTCAGGTCTATGCCAAAAAAGGCAGCGGCATCCACTCCATACTCGATCTCGACGGCAAGCGGATCGCCACCTTGCAGGGTTCGGTTCAGCAGGAGGCTTTTGCCCGATTGAGTGACAGCTTCGGCCTGAAAATCACCCTTCTTGCCGCAGTAGATTTTAAGCAGGCCTTTGCCATGGTCGCTATCAATGAAGCCGATGCGGCCATCACCAACAGTTTTTTTGGAATGCTGCATACCGGCAAATATGGGCTTGAGGACACCGCCGTTGTTTTCAGTCCTTCCAAGCTGCTGTTTGCAGCACCGAAGAATTCTCCGCAACACCTGCTGGCGACCATTGACAGGCATCTGCTGGAGATGAAGCAGAACTCTGAATCAATTTACTATGTATCACTGAAAAAGTGGACATCTGAAGAAGTCAAAGTCAAGATACCCTTATGGTTGCAAATTGTCGGTTTCGGGGGTCTGGGCTTCTTAGTCATGAGCCTGCTCGGCAGTGCGATTCTCAAGCATCAGGTCAATGTGCGCACTCGGGAATTGCGACAAATCAACCAGGAAATGGAAGAGCGCATTGTCGAACGCACGGCCCAATTGGCTGCTGCCATGGAAAAGGCCCAGGCGGCTGATCGGATCAAATCGGCCTTTCTTGCTACCATGTCCCACGAATTACGCACGCCGCTCAACTCGATTATCGGCTTCACCGGCATCATGCTCCAAGGGCTGACCGGGCCGCTCAATCCCGAGCAGCATAAACAAATGAGCATGGTGCAAAACAGTTCCCGCCATCTCCTGTCCCTGATCAATGATGTCCTGGATATTTCCAAGATCGAGGCCGGCCAGCTGGTCCTGGCCAGCAGCTCCTTTGACTTGGGATTGTCGATTGATAAAATGGTTAAACTGGTTGCGGCTCTGGCCGAAAAAAAAGGTATCGAGCTGCAGTTGAACCTTTCCGATACTCCTCTCACGATAACGACCGATCAGCGCCGCCTGGAGCAGGTCATTCTCAACCTGCTTAATAATGCTGTTAAATTTACCGAAACAGGCAGTGTCCGCATCGCCTGTTTGAGCGAAAACGATCATTTTCTCATCTCCTTTACCGACACCGGCATCGGCATAGCGCCGGAGGAGATTGCCAATCTCTTTCAGCCGTTTCACCAGGTCGATACCGGCCTTGCCCGCAAGCGCGAGGGTACCGGTCTCGGACTTTCGATCTGTAAAAAAATTATCGATATGATGGGTGGCTCAATCGAGGTGCAAAGCAACTTGGGACATGGCAGCACCTTTTCCGTCCGCCTTCCCCGCCAGAGAGGAGAAACAGTATGAACAACAGGCTTTTGATCATTGAAGATAACGAACAAAATCTCTACCTGATGCGGTTTTTACTGGAAATGAGCGGCTTCACCATCATCGGCGCGGAAGATGGCCGGAAAGGTATCGAAATGGCATTGAGTTGCCGGCCTCTGGCCATTCTGCTGGACATCCAGTTGCCGGAAATGGACGGCTATGTCGTTGCCGCCGAGCTGAAAAAACATCCTGAACTCGATACGGTGCCGATTATTGCAGTAACCTCCTATGCCATGGTCGGGGATAGGGAGACTATTCTAGCCGCCGGGGCTACCGGTTATATCGAGAAACCCATCAACCCCGAGACCTTTGTCGCAGAGATCATCCACTATTTGCCGAACGATTGGAAAAACATGGAGAAATAACGATTATGCGTATTTTAAGCGTCGATGATCAAGATGAAAACCGCTATCTCGTTGAAATGCTCCTCAGGGGCAACGGGCATGAGGTCCAATCGGCCGCCAATGGCGCCGAGGCCCTGGAATATCTGCAAACTGCGTCGTTTGACCTGATCATCAGCGATATCCTCATGCCGGTGATGGATGGCTTTGAGTTGTGTCGAAAGGTTAAAGCAGATCAAAAGTGGCGTTCCATCCCCTTCATTGTCTATACCGCCACCTATACCGGCCCGCAGGATGAGGCCTTTGCCATGAAGATCGGTGCCGACCGGTTTATCATCAAACCCTGTGAGCCGGATGTGCTCATGGAGGCGGTGAATAGCGTTTTGGCATCCGCTCGGAATGGTACCTTTTCTCCACCAACCGGCCTACCGGGAGAAGAGGAAATCTTCAAACTGTACAACGAGCGCCTGGTGCGAAAACTCGAGCAGAAAATGCTGCAACTGGAAAAGGAAACCGCTGCCTTGCGGGCGGCTCAGGAGGCATTACATACGTCCGAGAAAAAATATCGTCGGCTGCATGAAAGTATGACGGATGGTTTTGCCTACGTCGACATGCAGGGCTATATCCTCGAAACCAATGAGTCCTATTGCGCGATGCTTGGCTACTCTGCAACGGAACTTTCGCAACTGACGTACCTCGACCTAACGCCGGAGAAATGGCACGCCCAGGAGCAGGAAATTATCGGTACGCAAATTTTGGTGAACGGCTTTTCCAATGTCTATGAGAAGGAATACCGCAGAAAGGATGGCAGTATCTTCCCGGTCGAATTGCGAACCTTTCTGGTGCGCAATGAGCAGGGAGAAGAGGAAGGAATGTGGGCCATTGTCCGGGATCTCACCGAGCGTAAGCGGATTGAAAAGGTTCAGAAAGACCTTGAAAATCAACTGCATCAGGCCCAAAAGATGGAATCGGTTGGTCGCCTGGCCGGCGGTGTCGCCCATGATTACAACAATATGTTGAGTGTCATCCTCGGCTATGCCCAGATAGGGCTTGAAAAAACCGAGCCCGGCTCCTCGCTGCATAGCGATTTGAGTGAAATTCTTGAGGCGGCACGGCGTTCTGCCGGTATTACCCGGCAACTCCTGGCTTTTGCCCGTAAACAGACCATCGAACCGCAAATAATCGACCTCAATCAAATCGTCGACGGTATGCTCAAGATGCTCAGAAGGCTAATCGGCGAGGATATCAAACTGACCTGGCGGCCCGGACCGAACCTCCGGCCGATCAAAATCGATCCGTCGCAGATCGACCAACTCCTCGCCAATCTCTGCGTTAACGCCCGCGATGCCATTACCGGAGTGGGCAATGTAACCATCGAGACCGCTATGGCCACCTTTGACGGGGTTTATTGCGCCGGCCATGCCGGGATAATGCCCGGTGAATATGTGCTCCTCGCGCTCAGCGATGACGGTTGCGGTATGGATAAGGAGATTCTCGACAAGATCTTCGAACCCTTTTTTACGACAAAAGAAATGGGCAAAGGCACCGGTCTTGGCCTCGCTACCGTCTACGGCATCGTCAAACAGAACAGCGGGTTTATCAACGTCTATAGCGAGCCGGGCAAAGGGACGACCTTCAAGCTCTATCTCCAGAGACACACTGAGCCGGCAATGACGATTAAAAAAGAAAGCGTTGGCGCCATTGAGCGTGGCCATGGCGAGACGGTACTTATCGTCGAGGATGAAGCCTCGATATTGAAACTCACCTCCAGGATTCTTGAAGGTCTGGGCTATGTCGTTGTCACTGCCAACAGTCCGATGGATGCCATCGCCTTGACCAAAGAACGTAAGGAGGCAGTCGATCTGCTTCTCACCGATGTAATTATGCCGGAGATGACCGGTCGGGATCTGGCTGACGTCCTTCACACTCTCTATCCAGATCTCAAAAGCCTGTTCATGTCAGGCTACACTGCCAACGTCATCGCCAGTCAGGGCGTGTTGGAGGAGGGTGTGCATTTCATCCAGAAACCATTTTCAGCCAGGGATCTGGCGGCAAAGGTGCGTAAGGTGTTAGATGAGTGAGGACTGAGATGTTTTGTGAGAATGAATCTGCCGGACATGATCCAACGGAGGGAAACGATGGATAATCAAGAGCAATCCGATGACGAAACCATTGCCTTGCTGGAAGAGAAAATAGCTGCAATTGAAAAACAGGCAAACCGACTTTTTGCCGAGAACACTGTCCTCAGACAACTCTATGAACAAGCCCCGCTCAGCTGCCAGTTGCTCGACGAAAATGGTTGCCTGCTCTCCGTCAATCAGGCCTGGCTCGATGACCTGGGATACGATCAGGCGGACGTTACCGGCCGTGACTTCAGCCACTTCCTCCTCCCCGACTGGCGAGGTCATTTCAAAGAGCTGTTCGCCGACTTAAAGGCAACGGGCGAAGTTCTTGGAGGGGAACTGGCGATACGGAAAAAAGACGGCGATTCCATGTTCGTCTCCTTCAACGGCAAAATGGGGAAAAACGCCCCGGAAAACGCTCAGCAGGCGCACTGCATGCTTTGGGACATAACAAAGCAGAAACAGGATGAGGAGTTGCTGCGAACATCAAAGCGGCTGATCGATCGGATCATCAACACCATACCCTTGCGGGTGTTCTGGAAGGACATTGATCTAGTTTACGAGGGTTGCAACGTAAGCTTTGCGCAAGACGCCGGTTTTGCCGATCCTAAGGACATTGTCGGTAAGGATGATTTCATGATGGGGTGGCGTGACCAGGCGGAATTGTACCGCGGTGACGACCGTCAGGTTATCGAGAGCGGACGCTCCAAGCTCTTCATCGAAGAACCGCAGACTACCTCTCAAGGAAACCTCATCTATCTTCTGACCAGCAAGGTCCCGCTCCGCAACCCCCAGGGAGAAATCACCGGAGTACTCGGCACGTATATGGACATCACCGAGCGAAAACAGGCGGAGTCGGAAAATGAACGGCTGCAAGTACAGTTGAGCCAGGCGCAGAAAATGGAGGCCATCGGCCACCTGGCAGCCGGCATTGCCCATGAAATCAATACCCCTTCCCAATATTTGGCAAGCAATATCGAGTTTCTCAGCCAATCTTTTGAAGAAATGGCCACCCTGGTAAACCAGGTCTTTCAACAGGCGGATGAGGAGCGGCAACAACCGGATTTGGGCGACGGTTCTTTCACCCGAATCGCAGCTCTCAAAGAGCAAAGCGATTGGCAATACCTCAAGGAGGAGATCCCCAAAGCCATCGCACAGTCTCAGCAGGGAATCACCAAAATCAAAGCCATCGTTCTTGCTATGAAGGAATTCAGCCATCCGGGAGGCAAGGATAAGCAACCGACCGATGTCAATCGGCTTATTGAGACAACTCTGACCATTTCCGCCAGCGAGTGGAAATACGTCGCTGAAATCGAAAGGCACCTCAATGGACAGCTGCCGCAGATACCCTGTCTAGCCAATGAAATGGGGCAGGTCTTTCTGGTTATTCTCGTCAATGCCGCCCAAGCTATTGCCGAGAAACTCGGACATCACTCGGAGAGTGAAAAAGGGCGCATTATTGTCACCTCACGATCCCTGGGCGACGAGGTTGAAATAACTTTCAGCGACAGCGGTAACGGTATTCCGCAAAAGATTCAGGACAAGATTTATCACCCGTTTTTCACCACCAAAGAGGTCGGGAAAGGCACCGGACAAGGGCTGGCCATTGCCTATGATATCGTCGTCAACAAACATGGGGGCAGGATTGCTTGCACCTCAAATGAAGGGGAAGGCGCCACCTTCAGTATTCTTTTACCAAGCAGCTGAGTGGCGAGGGGCCGTTATGAAACGTATCATTACCTATTGTGTCATTTTACTCCTTCTCGCTACGCCTCTTGCCGCCCCAGGGCAACAGACCAATGACACCCTGGTCATTGCCGTCAGCGCGGATTTTGAACCGTTCACTTTTCTCAATGCCGAAGGCAAGCCCGCCGGTATGTTTGTCGATATATGGCGGTTATGGGCACAAAAAACCGGTAAAAAAGTGGAATTTATCGCATCGGATTGGAAAGCGTCGCTTGAAAGCCTGAAAAATCAGAAGGCCGATATTCATTCGGGATTCTTATATTCACCGGAACATATGGACTGGATAAGCGGTTCCCAGACGCTTTATGAAGCCGCAGTCAGCCTGTTTTATCCGCTGAAACAGGGGAAAATTGCCGACATCCATGAACTTTCCGGGCAAAGCCTGGCAGTCATTCAAGGATCGCAACTGGAACAGTTTTTGATAAAAAACTATCAGGACATCAGTATCTTACCCTGCGATAGCAGAGAGGAGCTTGTCAAGGTTTCCCGTGAAGGAAAAACCAAGGGATTTGTCGCCACAGCGCATGTCGGAGCGTCGGTAATTGACCGTATGGGGGTATCCGGTGAGTTTGCAATGTATGACAAGACACTCTACAGTGAAAAATTTCGTGCCGGTGTTCTTAAGGAAAACACGGAACTCCTTGCCCAGGTCGAGAAGGGTTTTAACGCCATATCCTATGCAGAAAAGTCGGAAATTGAGGCCAGATGGATAGCCGATCCGGCAAAACGCTACAACAAATCCTCCGGCCTTATCCGGCTGACTCCTGAAGAAGAGGTGTGGCTGAGGAACCATAAAACCATCAGGGTGGGGATGTCGCCCGTCGTTCCTCCGTTGAAATTCTCGGAAAAAGGCGTCATTAAAGGAATTGAGCCTGACTACCTGAACCTTTTGTCGGAAATTTCCGGCATCAAATTTGAGTATGTCGTCAGTGATTTCTCGACGATGGATGCCAAAGTCAAGTCCGGCGAGATGGATATGTTTATTTCCTTTCACATCCCGGAACGATTGGCATACATGACCTTCACCGAACCCCTGATGGAGTTTAAACAGGTCATTATTGCCCGGTCGGATGCGTTGTTTATGAGTGGTATCGGGGCACTGAAAGGGAAAAAAGTTGCGACGATAAAAGGGGTGAAATTGTATGAGAAACTTCTGGGTCCTTATCCCGAGATTGAAGTGGTGCAGGTTGGCAGTAGTGAAGAAATGTTTGAGGCGGTGGCGAATTCCAAAGCCGATGCCTTGATTTCAAGGACATATACCGCCGGCTATGTCATGCAGAACTATCCGAATCTGAAAATAGCCGGTATCGCCGACCTGCCCCCCGAGCCCTATCTTTATGCCGTTCGCCAGGATTATCCGGAACTGGTTACCATACTTAACAAAGCCATCGCCTCGATCTCCAGGGATCAGCGTGATGCCATTGTCCAGAAATGGTTCAGCTTTCGCATTGAATACCGTCCCAACTGGGGTGAGGCACTGAAGTGGGCCTTGGTGATCGGCGGTGTTTTCACTGCCCTGCTGGGTTTTTTTCTGGTTTGGAACAGACGCCTGTCGCGAGAAATTGCTAAACGCCGGGAGGCTGAGGCAGCAAGCAGGCTTTTCACCGAGGAACTGGCTCGCTCCAACGTCGACCTGCAGCAGTTTGCCTATGTCGCCTCGCATGACCTGCAGGAACCGCTGCGGATGATATCGAGCTACCTGCAGCTCATCGAACGGCGCTATAAGGATAAACTGGACGACGATGCCAACACCTTTATCCACTACGCCGTCGACGGCGCCAATCGTCTGCAGGTGCTTATCGGCGGACTTCTCGAGTTCTCGCGGGTTAGAACCCACGGTAAAGCCTTTGCGGCGGTCGATATTGGTGAGGTTTTGGATGGCCTATGTCGGGATCTGCAACCGCTGATTGTCGAATCGGCGGCCACCGTCCGCTATGACAGGATGCCGATTATTGCGGGGGATGCAGCGCAGATAACCAGACTTTTTCAGAACCTGCTGCAAAATGCCTTGAAATTCAGAAGAGAGGCTATCCCTCCGGTCATTGAGATACGCGCCGAAACGAAGGCCGGGGAAATAGTATTCTCTGTACACGACAACGGTATCGGCATTGAGGGTCAGTATTTCGAGCGTATTTTCACCATTTTCCAGAGACTACACACCCGCGAGGAATACCCCGGCACCGGCATTGGCCTGTCGATCTGCAAACGGATTGCCGAGCGACACGGCGGCAGTATCCGGCTGGAATCGACCCCTGGAACTGGAGCATCTTTTTATTTCAGCATCCCTAAAATTATTTAAAGAATTTAAAAGACATAAACCGCTTGCGCGGTTATGCCTCTATGGGTATAATTTAGAAATGGTGCAGAAAATAAAAAATCTATTCTGGGTTGGGTCGGCCAAAAAAGACTTAACGGCTATGCCTGCCGACGTGCAAGACACATTCGGTTATGCGCTGCATCAAGCGCAATCAGGGAAGAAGCACGAACATGCAAAGCCGCTAAAAGGCTTCGGTTCGGCAGGTGTTCTTGAAGTGTCCGAAGACTCAGGAGGCGGCACGTTCCGAGCTGTCTATACGGTTAAATTCGGTGACGCGGTTTATGTTCTGCATTGCTTTCAAAAGAAATCTACGCGAGGCGTTGCAACGCCAACGCCCGATATGGATGTAATTCGGGAACGATTGAGGGCAGCGGAAGCGCACGCCAAAGGAGAACGTAAATGATCGAAATTGAAAAAGGTTCCGGCAACGTCTACACCGATCTAGGTATGGTCGACGCTGACGAAATGATCGTCAAAGCGCAGCTTGCGACCAAAATCGGCGAGATTATTAAGGGCCGCAAATGGAGTCAGCAACAAGCCGCCGATGTTCTCGGCATAACTCAGCCGAAGCTGTCGAAAATGCTGCGCGGCCAGTTTCGTGGAATCAGCGAAGCGAAGATGTTGGATTGTCTGGCAAGACTTGGCCGTGATGTGCAAATCGTCGTCGGTCCGGCTCGTCGTGCCACGTCGGCCGGGCGCATTGCTGTCATATTCGCGGCTTGAAATTTTTGGAGGGGACAAATCTCCTTAATAAGGATCTTGCTGCAACACCCGTCAATAGATGAAACCGATCAACCAGAGTGGTATTCGCCTGCCGTGTCCCGTCTCTATGTTGTCCAGCGCCAGCCAGCTATTGTCGGTCCCTTTGATCTGCCCTGCATCCTTGTTTTTTCCGCCCACCTCAAAGGTGACGGAGTCATCCACCAGGAAATCACCTTTCACAGGGATGGAAAGTGTATGTGCGGCACGGAGCATGTTCACAAAAAAAGTTTCCCGCATCGCGCCGATATCCGGAGAATCTCTGCGCGAAAGGGCGTGATAAAGGTTCGGATTATTCAAGTAAATCTTCTCCGGTTTTTCCATTTCACGCAGCCCTTTGCCGCTCTTTCCGACCAACAGGATGACACCGGCGTCTTCAAGAAATTTCAGATAGTTCTTGAGAGTGCGCTCGTCGCCAATTTCCAGCAGATTTTTCAGATGTTTCATGTCCGGGGTAAAAGGCACAAGCGATGCAATAATCGACAGGAGCTTTTTAATCTTGCGGATGCTGGAACCATTGAGCGACTGGTGGATGGCAGGTAGGTCGGATTCCAGAGTTGTGTGGATATTCTGTTCAAGAGTCATAAAGAAAAGGCTCTTATCTTCATATTCCATGAAATATGGGTAATAGCCATGTTCCATGTAATCCCTGAAAAGCGCAAGCACCTTCAAGCCATTTTTCTCAAGTTCTGTGACGATTGAATCAGCGGTCTCCTGATGATCGGCAATCAGCTTTGCTAAAGTCAGTGAGTCAAAGTAGATGCCGTTCTTCATGCCAATGAATTCACGGAAGGACATACCATACATCTTAAACACAACCGCTCGCCTGCTTAAGTCATGACTGCCTTTGGCGATCTCCAGGGCTGAACTCCCCGAGGCTATAATCTTCAAACTTGGAAAAGTGTCATAGATGCTTTTCAGTTCCATAGACCAGGCGGGATACTTGTGGATTTCATCAAAACAGATGATCTCACCACCCATCTTGCAGAATTCGTCGGCGATTTCATACAGAGATGAACGGGTCACAAGAAAATGATCTGCCTGAATATACAGTGCCTTACGCCCTGAGCGGTCATCGTTATACCGCTCCAACAGGTGCTGAATCATGACCGTCGTTTTGCCGATGCCCCGCTGGCCTATGATAATTGAAAACCGGTTGGTGAGTGGCTGGTCGCGGAGAAAATACCTTTTGAAATCGCGGTTGCGGATTCTCAGGAAGGTCTGGCTCAAGGGAATAAGGTCATCAAGCATAACAGGGCTCCAAAATAGTATTTGAAAACCACTTTATATATCATTTGTTAGTATTTGAATACTATTATTGTCCGCTGAGAGGTGCTTTTTAGGGGTCAGGTCTCAACTATTGACAAAAACTGTCAATAGTTGAGACCTGACCCCTAATCCCCCTAAGCCCGATTTTTTTACCCCAGCAAGTTGCTATTGGAAAATGGAAACGATATACTTTTTCCAGGTGCCAAAAACAACGTGGTAAACCAACCAAAATCAAAGGAGAAAAGGCATGTCCTGGAAAAATATCCCCATCGGCGGCAAACTCGGTATCGGCTTCGGCTTAGTACTGCTGTTCTTGTCGATCATCAGCGTCTTCAGCTGGTCCGGCTTTCATTTTATCAATGGCGGAATCGCCGAAAATCTTTATCTGTCGAGCATAAAAGAATTGGCCATGCAGAAGGAAATAGACCATCTGCAGTGGCGCAACTCGGTATCCGACCTTTTTAGCGATGTGCAGAAAAAGTCGCTAGATGCCGAAGCCGATGACCATAAATGCAAATTGGGCGTCTGGTTATATGGCCAGGAACGCAAAAATGCCGAGGCAGCACTGCCGGGAATCGCCGCACTTTTGCGGCAATTGGAGCAGCCCCACAAAGACATGCACGATTCAGCCCGAACAATTCAGGAAGCAATCGCCGCCGGCAAGGGCAACAGGGAAGAATTTTTGCCGGAGGTCGGCAAAATCTTTCAAGAGAAAACCCTGCCTGCTCTTGGCAAGGTTCGTGATCAGCTTCACGCCGTGAATACCGAGATCGAAAAACAGCTTGGCGCCAGCAAGGAAGCCTTACGGGCTAAGGTGGCTTTCCAGAAGATGTTCATTCTCCTGGTTTCTCTTGGTGCCCTGGTGATAGGGGTTGTGTTGAGCGCCGTCATCGGCCGAGGGATCACCGGCGTGTTGAAAAAAGCGGTGCTTTTTGCCGGAAATCTCGCCAAAGGCGACCTGACCGGGACGTTTGAGATTGAGCGCCGCGACGAACTGGGCAGCCTGGCTGCCGCCTTGACCACTATTTCCAATAATCTCAGCAAGATGATCGGCTCGATGAGTGGCGAGGTGGTCGGCCTGGCCTCTGCCTCGAATGAGTTGACGAGCCTTTCGCACCGGATGTCCGAAGGCGCGACCCTGGTGTCCGACATGTCAACCAGCGTGGCGGCAGCGACGGAGGAGATGAGTTCCAACATGAACTCGGTGGCGGCGGCAAGCGAGCAGGCCTCGACCAATGTCAACATCGTCGCCTCGGCCACCGAACAAGTTTCATCGTCAATTGCCGAAGTGGCCGGGAAAACCCGAGAAGCCAGGGGTATTACCGCTGATGCCGTGGCGCTGGCCAAGAGTTCGTCGGAAAAAGTCGATGCCCTCGGCCTTGCTGCCAATGAAATCAGTAAAGTTACCCAGGTCATCACCGAGATCTCCGATCAGACCAATCTGCTCGCCCTCAACGCCACCATCGAGGCAGCCAGAGCCGGTGATGCCGGCAAAGGTTTTGCCGTTGTCGCCCATGAAATCAAGGAACTGGCAAAACAGACCGCCGCCGCCACCAGTGAGATCAGAAACAGCATCGAATCAATCCAGAACTCTACTGCAGAAACGGTCACCGAGATCCGCCAGATTTCCGAGGTAATTAACAAGGTTGATAACATAGTCGCCGATATTGCCACCTCGGTCGAGGAGCAAAGCGCCACCACCAATGATATTTCGGTAAATGTCCAGCAGGCGGCCCAGGGGATAAATGAGGTCAACGGCAATGTTGCGGAGAGCTCGGCGGTGGCTTCGATGGTTGCGGCGGACATCGCCAAGGTCAGCCAGACCGCAGCTGAACTGGCGGAAAGCGGTGGCGAGGTGGAAAACAGTGCTCAGGATATCGAAAAGATCGCCGTCTACCTGAAAACCCTCTCCAGCCAGTTCAAGATCAACAGTGCAGATCTGTCGAACACCGGAGCGACGGAGACATCGACCGCAAGAATCCCTGAACTGATGCGTTGGGACAGCAGTTTGCAGCTGGGGATAGGCCAGATAGACGAACAGCATAAACAATTGGTGACGATGATCAACGATTTGCACCGGGCCATGAAGCAGCGCCAGACTATGGCGACCATGAGCGGTATCCTTGAACGGCTGGTATCCTATACGGTGTATCATTTCGGCAACGAGGAAAAGCTTTTTCAGAAACACGGCTACCCCGAGTATGACCAGCACAAGAAGATCCATGAAACGCTGGTGGGCAAGGTCGTAGAGTTCAAAACCAAAATCGATCGGGGTGACTCGACCATCTCCATGGAACTTATGGATTTCCTTAAAGATTGGCTGGTTACCCACATTAAAGGGACGGATAAAAAATATGTACCGTTCTTGCAGGCGAAAGGAGTGCGGTAGATGGAGCCTGCCACGGAAATGTGGAATAATAAAGCAATCAGCCAACCGGCGGATGAAAGTCCATTTGGCGAGATTACAGAAAATAGTTTTAAAAAAGAAGTTCTCTTGAATGACACGGAAAACCTTCTCAAGGCCCTTTTTGCGGTATTGCCGGCAGGTATTGCATTTCTTGACGGCAATCATCATATCATAGATTGTAACCCGGCATTTGCAAAGATCCTGGGAGTGAGCGAAGAAGGTTTACAGAACGGGGCATATGTCGGGCGCAAATATTTTCGCTTAGACGGCACCCCTATGCCTCGGGAAGAGTTTCCTGGGATTCGTGCCGAAAAGGAACAAAGGCTCATACAATCAATTGTTGTCGGCGTTGAAAAGGAAGACGGCCATCTGCTGTGGACTGAGGTCTGCGCGGCTCCGCTTTCTATCGGGAATGCTCGTTGCCTCATCGTTACCCGAGAGATTACCGAACGCCTTCAGGACCTTGCGTCCCTGCGCCGGAGTGAAAGTAAATACCGCCATTTATCCAGCCAGTTGGAGGCGATCCTCGACCACATCCCCGGACTGATCTTTTATAAAGACAAAGAGAACAATTACATCCGGGTAAATAAATATGTCGCCGATGCCCACAAGAAAGAAAAAGCCGCATTAGAAGGGGTGAGCCTGTATGACCTGTACCCCCGACAACAGGCCGAGGCCTATTACCAGGACGATCTGGCGGTCCTGAACGAAGGTGCGGCCAAGCTGAACATTGAAGAAACGTGGGAAACCGCCGAAGGCTTGAGGTGGGTCAACACCAGCAAGATACCCTTTGTCGATGATGACGGGGAGTTGGTTGGTGTCATCGGCATATCGACGGATATAACAGACAGAAAACACTCGGATAAACTCATTAATGATTTGATTCGTCGGCTTGAGCTTGAGAAGGAACAAGCACAAAAAAATGCCCTGACAGACGGGCTGACGGGGATAGCTAATCGGAGACATTTTGATGATACAATGCAAGTGGAAATAGCCCGCTTGAGGCGGACCAAGAGCCCGTTGTCTTTAATTATGCTGGATATTGATTTTTTCAAAAAATTTAATGACCGCTACGGTCACGTGGCTGGGGATTACTGCCTGAAGTGCGTGGCAAGGGCGATAAAACAAAGCGTCGGACGCGGCCCCGATTTTGTCGCCCGCTATGGCGGAGAAGAATTTGCTGTCGTAATGCCCGACACGAAAAACAGAGGCGCGCAAATAGTTGCCGAACGTATCCGCAAAGCCATTGAGATGCTTTCCATTAGTCATGAAAGCGCCGGCAATACCGGCCATGTGACGGTCAGTCTTGGGGTAGCAACTGTTTACCCAGGAAGAACAGAGTCCGACGAACAAATTGTCGAACTCGCCGATATGGCGCTGTATCGCGCGAAAATGGGCGGGCGGAACCGCTTCGAAGTGGCAATTCATGGCAGCATCCCCTCTGCCTCCATTGAGGAAACACCAGGCTTTGTCGAACTTTCTTGGCATGAAGACTTTAGCTGCGGCAATGCAATTATTGACGACCAGCACAAAAACCTCTTTAAGAATTCCTCCAAATTATTGTCGGCCATAAGCAGCGGAAGCAATAAGGCCGAATGTTTTTCTTTGATAGAGAGTTTACTGGAAGAGACACGGCTCCATTTCCAAGATGAGGAAGAAATTCTCAGTGTCAACAAGTATCCGTTGACCGGTGAGCATCACCGGATTCACCTTGGCCTCCTTAACAAAGCAGCGGAATTGTCGGCAAAATTCAAAAGCAACGAGTTGACTATTGGTGAACTGTTTACCTTTCTTGCAAACGATATAATCTGGCACCATATGTATGTTGAAGACCGAAAGTTCTTTCCCTACCTGTAATTGTGTCTATCCAGGTAGCAAACCTTCATGCCGAGCTGCGGCAGAAGTCCCTGTACCGCTTCGGGGCGTTGTGGGAGACCAACCTCATGCTCGTTGCTTTCCCATCACCTCATGCACCTTGGCGGCAAGATCCTGATTTGAGAAGGGTTTGTGAATAAAGGCTACTCCCACCTCCAATATTCCCCGATGGGCTATAACGTCTGCGGTGTACCCGGACATAAAAAGGGTCTTGAGGTCCGGATAGAGGGCGCGGAGCTGCTCGGCTAACTCGCGGCCGTTCATGTCGGGCATAATGACGTCGGTGATCAGCAGATGAATCTCGTCGGCATGCAATTCCGCCAAGCGCAAAGCCTCGCCCGGTGAGTTTGCGGTCAGTACGGTATAGCCAAACTTTTCGAGCATGGCTCTGGTCAATTTGAGGATGGCCGCCTCATCTTCGACGACCAGGATGGTTGCCTGCTGACCTGCGGGTATTGCCGCCGTGATTTTCATGTTCATCTTTTCGGCGTGATCTCCGTGAATCGGCAGATAGATCTTGAAAGTCGTTCCCTGACCCGGCTCGCTGTACACGTTAATAAACCCATTGTTCTGCTTGACGATGCCGTAGACAGTGGCAAGGCCCAACCCGGTGCCTTCGCCGACTTTTTTGGTCGTGAAAAAGGGCTCGAAGAGTTTGCCTAGAGTATCTTGTTCCATGCCGCAACCGTCATCGCTGACCGCCAAACGGATGAACTCGCCAGGGATAAAGCCCGCATGGTCGGCGCAGTAGGCTTCGTCGAAGGTCGTTTTCCCTGTTTCAATGGTGATCTTGCCGACGCCGGCAATGGCATCACGGCAATTGACGCAGAGATTGACAAGAATCTGGTCGATCTGCGACGGATCCATTGAGACCTGGCTTAAATTCGACCCCGGCAGCCAGGCGAGGCTAATGTCCTCGCCGATGAGACGCCGCAGCATCTTCAGCATGCTTTCTACCGCCTCGTTGAGGTCAAGCACCTCGGGAGCGATGGTCTGCTTGCGGGCAAAGGCTAACAATTGCCGGGTAATGTCTGCTGAACGTTTACCGGCATTAAAAATTTCCTGAAGATCTTCATACAGCGAATCAGAGGGATCGACTTTGCTCAAGGCTATTTCCGCATAGCCGAGGATAACGCTGAGCATGTTGTTGAAATCGTGGGCCACTCCGCCAGCCAACCGGCCCACTGATTCCATCTTTTGCGCCTGGTTCAACTGCGCTTGCAGTTTTTCCCGCTCTTTCGCCGCCCATTTACGTTCAGAAATATCGCGGACAATAGCCGACATGCCTTCCGCCTGACCCTGGTCATTTACAATGAGAAAGGTTCGCAATTCAACGGGAAAGGCAAGGCCATCCTTGCGCCGATACTCTTTCTCATAGACATCTGAACAGCCAAACGGCAGTATCTGTTCATTGACAATCTTCATTTCAGCCTCATGCCATTGCGCCGGAGTCAGGTCGGTATAGCGCATTTGTTTGAGCTCTTCTTCGCTATAGCCGAGCATCAAGCTGAAAGGCGTATTGCATTGCGTTATCCGTCCCTTCATGTCGACAACAACAAAGGCGTCGAGCAAACTTTGATACAAGATCCGATAGCGCTGCTCGCTTACGCGGATTATTTCCTCGGCCCGCTTCTGTTCGACGAGCTGCCAGGCCACGTCGGACAGGTAGGTGACGATGTCAATGTCCTGTTCGGTGTAATCCACCGGTTTGTTGCCCACCCCGAGGATGGCGACCACTTTGCCTGCCCGCATCACCGGGACCACCAGCTCGCGGACCACCTCGGCATGGCCTTCCGGCATGCCTTTTTTATGCGGCAGTGCGGCGTAGTCGTTATGGACAACCGCTTTGCCCGTATACACGCAATCGGCCCAAACTCCAGCCTGATCAATGCCGTAATGCAGGCCTTTGCCCTCGGCCCGGCAGAATTTTTGCAGAGTATGGGTGGACCATTGCTGCAAGGAAAGCGTTTTCTGGTCGGCATCAACAAAATGGTAAAAACCGATGGGACTGACGACCAGACCGCCTATTTCATCAAGGGTTTTGGTCAACAACTCTTCCAGGGTGTGGTCAAGGGCATATTCCAGTAAGGTTAACCGCGTCTCGATAAGTCGTTGTGTCCGGCGTTCCTCGGTCTGGTCGCGAAAGACCAGCACCACGCCGAGAATTTCTCCACGACCGTCGCGGATGGGTGCAGCCGAGTCGGCGATGGGCCGTTCGACGCCATTTTGCGCAATGAGCAGGGTGTGATTGGCCAAACCCACGACCCGCCCTTCACTGAGTACCTTGGCCACCGGGTTCTCCATCTGCTCCCGGGTATCTTCATTGACGATATGAAAAACCTCCGCCAGCGGTCTGCCGCATGCCTCTTCCTGGCGCCAGCCGGTCAAGGCCTCGGCGACCGGGTTCAACAATTCAACCAGGCCCTGGGCGTCGGTGGCAATGATGCCGTCACCGACCGCCTGCAAGGTGATGCTGTGCCGTTCCACACTGGCCCGCAACTTCGACTCGACAGCGTACAGTTCCTTATATTTGGCTTTCTGATAGCGCTGCCGGGCAAACAGGCCGAAAGCGGCGAAACAGCCGGCCAAAGCCCCAAGAAGTAATAAAAGCAGCAGCGCCCGGGAATGCCACCCGGCAAAAACTTGCGCCACGTCATCCTTGGCCACTACGAACCACGGGGTATTTGGAACGGGCAAAAGGAAGGCGATGGAGGCAACGCCTCGATAATCGAGGCCTTCAACCAGACCTTCGCGGCCAAACACCGCCATAACGGCAGGGATATCCGTCCTGCTGAGTGGAATGCGCAGCTTCAAGGCCGTGTCGGCCTGGTGGCGGAGCTCGTTTAAAAACAGGACGGCGTCGCCGTCGCGGCGTACCAGCAGCGTTTCCGCGGTCTGGCTCGGCGTCGGCCAGGACTGGATCAAAGGATAGAGAAATTGCGTCGCATCGTTGATCAGAACGATGGCGCCAAGCAGGGGTTCCATCTGTCCGTTGCCGGCGAAGATAGGGGCGACGACGCTCATATGCGGCGCTGAGTCGTGTTCTTCGCTGTGCAGATCAACGAATACCGGTTTGCGGTCGCGCATCGCCTCAGCCAGGGCGGCTATATAACCGCCGCCATGAATCTTCTCTTTCACACTCAGGTGCACCTGCCCCAGGGGGTCGACCAGAATGATGTCTTCATAACGGTAGTGCGTTTGCAGGCTGGCAATGAAGCTACGGAGCTCAGAGGTATTGCCGTCGTTTGTGCCGGCTAAAAACCGGGCGACTACCTTGGCCAGAAAGGGGTTTTCGGCAAGCACGGCGGCGTCGGCCAAACGCTCACTGCGCCAAGTGTCAATCTGCTCGACTTTCAGATGTGCTATGGCGGCCAGGTGTTTCTCCGCCTGCTGCCTTTCGGTCGATTGCTCGGCATGATAGTACCAGATGCCGCCGCCGAACAGGATAATTATAGCCATAATGAGGGTGATAAAAAGCAGGCGGGGAAACTTCTTGCTCGCGGCGTGCATCGGTGCATCTCCTGTACAAGGTGTTTCTGTTGGCTGTTGTGGCCCTGGATATTTCATTATAGCATGGATGTTCTTCTGCCGGGAAGACTATTCACCGCTGTCTTCGTAGCGAGTTTTTCCGGCGGAAATTTGCTATCGAGCAAGAGAAACGATATACTTTTTCTGGGTGAAAAAAAATATGGAAAATATGCGTTATTTCTGGTTCATCCGGCTGAAGCGTACTTTTTCCTTTATCCAACCAACGCATATTTGGTTTCATGCAACGCATAGATTTTCAATTTAAAAAACTCAATATCACGATATCCATAGGCCTGTTTCTGTAGAGTTTTGATCTTATTATTTGTTCCTTCGAGAGGACCAGTAGTGATAGGAAATTGATAGTAGGCCAGTATTCCATGACGATGCCGGTTAAGAGTTTTGGAGAAAGAGTTGAGCATGGAAACACCCGATTGGCTTGCACGTGCTATCCATGAGTTGAGAAACAAACTTGCCTCGTGTTTATTCTCCTGGGACCAAAGTTGGCCGAGGTCTTCTTTGAGGTAATAGGCTGTGGCCAGAGCGGTGTTTATCTGTAAAGCTTTTACAAGGCGTTGTTTTTCTTGATATTTGGGACGCAATCTGTGGGAATTTTTCAAAAGTAACCAGCGAGTTCCTTTCAGAACTTTCTGACCGGTTTTGTTGAGTTTCTGATAGATGTTTCTCCGCAAATCGGAAAGTTTCTCGTTGAAGAGTTTGACGACATGAAAATGATCGAAAACGATAGTGGCATTGGGAAGATTGTCGGAAACCGCCGAAATATATGCCGGCGACATGTCTATCGCCACCGCCTCAACGTTCGCACGGGAGCATTTCAGCCGTTGCCAAAACGGCCCCAGAGCCTCCGCCCCTTTACCGTCGCCGACAAAAACTACTGCACCGGTAAGAAGATCAAGAACAACAGTCAGATATCGATGATCTTTGCCGATGGATATCTCATCGATAGCAATACGTTTCAACCTTTTGAGTTGAGGGCGGGAGAATCTTTTGACGAGATGCCGCCTTTGGATTTCTTTAACCAGATCCCAGCCGACACCGAGATGCAGGGCAACATCCTGAATAGTCATATGACGCGAAAGCTCCACAACATAGCGCTCGAAAGATTTCGTATAGGTTCGACGCGGGTCGGCAAAACCGAGGCTGATTTGTCTGACGACCGAACAATCGCGGCAAAACACCCGCGGTATATGCAATCGAATGTAGATTTGTTTTTTGCCAATCGGCAGGGTATGGAACCATCGCAGTTGAACCCCACGGCGGCAAACATGCCTTCCCTGGCAAGATGGGCAGCGCAGGGCGCGCTCCTCTTTTTCAACGGTGAAGACAATCGTCCCCTGCTGATATTGCGAACTGACGTACCGATATCCATAAATGCCGAATCCATGATACAATATGCTTGTGGACATATTTCTACCTCCTTTATGTGTTGATGCGGATCACCATAAAGGAAAGAGGTATGTCCACTTTCTATTTTTAAAAGTATGCTTCAGCCGGATGAACCTTATTTCTTAATGGCCACTCAGGACGAATGTTTATTCAGGTGACATCATGAACCTCGACAAGAATTCCTATGCCCGCATTATCGACAACTTGCACGACGGCCTCTACTTTGTCGATACCAACCGGATTATAACCTACTGGAATAAGGCGGCTGAACGGATCTCAGGTTTCAGCGCAGCCGAGGTGGTCGGCAGATCCTGCGCCAATAAAATCCTCACCCATGTCGATGGTGCAGGGACCTGCCTCTGTACCGGAGTGTGTCCCTTGGCCGCGACCATCGCCGATGGGATGGACCGCGAGGCGCAAGTTTTCCTACACCACAAAGACGGGCACCGGGTACCGGTGCTGGTTCGTGTCGGCCTCCTTAGGGATCCGGACGGAAAGGTCATTGGCAGCATAGAACTATTCACTGATATCAGTAACATACAGGCAAACACCCTGAGGGTTCAGGAGCTGGAAAAGCTCGCCCTCCTCGACAATCTCACCCAGCTTGCCAACAGAAATTATATCGAAAGAGAGCTGCAGGCACGATTTGAAGAGCACAAACGGATGAAGGTCCCCTTTGGCATTCTTCATTGACATAGACCATTTCAAATGGGTTAACGATACCTATGGCCACGATGTTGGGGATGAGGTGCTGCGCTTTGTCGCCCGGACCTTCAGCGCTAATTCACGGCCTTTTGACCTTTATGGCCGCTGGGGCGGCGAGGAATTTCTCGGGATCATCCGCAACATAGGCGCCGATGATTTGGCGCAGCTCGGTAACAGGCTGCGGGTTTTGATCGAACATGCCTATATCCTTCATGAGGGAGAAAAACTGCAGATCACCGTTTCGATCGGCGCCACCTCGGTGACCGACGACGATGGCACGGAGAGTCTTATAAAAAGGGCGGACAGCCTACTCTACGAAAGCAAACGGCTGGGGAGAAAGCGTCTTTCCCAGGGATGACCAACAAGCAATTTAAAAAGGAGGAGCTGTGACTGTAATCAAATGGCATGAAAGCTATAATACCGGTGTAGCCCAGTTCGACACGGAACATCACAAGATCGTTGAACTGATCGACAGCATGTTTGCGGCCATTCGCGACAAGAGCGGCAAGGAGATTACCGAAAAGGCCTGCAACGATGTTGTCGCCTACACCGGATACCATTTTACCAACGAAGAACAGGCGATGCAGGCGGTGGGGTATCCGGATCTTGCGGAACATATCACCGAGCATAGCCGACTGAAGGCTGAGGCCTTAAGATTTCAGGCGATGATCAATACCAATTTTCCCGAAGGGACCAGCGAGTTTTATCGCTTTCTCCGTGACTGGCTGGTCAAGCATATCCAGGATTGCGATAAAAAATACGGGCCATATCTTCAGGATGCAGAGAAATCCTGACAATCTCTCGGGCAGCAAACCCTATGATCAGCAATGAACTGTATTGCCAATACTTTACCGCCCTGCTGCAGGGCGATATGCGCCGGTGCAGCGCAATCGTCACCGGTCTTATTAAAAATAACACCGATATTGCAACCCTTTACACCGAGCTTTTCCAGAAGGCCCTGTATCAGGTGGGTGAATTGTGGGAGGTAAACCGCATCTCCGTTGCCGTTGAGCATCTGGCGACGGCGATCACCGAACGGATGCTGGCCAGTGTGTATCCGACGCTCCTCTCCGGGGTAGAAGCAAACGGCCGGAAGGCCCTCATCTCCTGCTCAGTCAATGAATATCACCAGATCGGGGCACGAATGGTTGCCGATATCATGGAGACTAAAGGTTGGGATGTGTGTTTTCTCGGTGCCAATACCCCGGCCGATGGCATGCTGCAGATGATCGAGGAGCGGCCGCCGGAGATCCTCGGCCTGTCGATCAGCATCTATTTCAATATGGCCTCGCTGCACAAGATGATTGAGATAGTCCGGGCCAGTTATCCAAGCCTTGACATCTTCGTCGGCGGCCAGGGCTTTCGCTGGGGCGGCACGGACATCGGTAAAAAATTTGCCAATATCGAATATGTGGCGTCGGTTACAAGCCTAGCCACAATCATCACCGGGCGCTGAAATGATGACGGAGACCCAACAACTGCAGGCCGTCGACCAATATCTTCAGGAAAATGCGCCTGTGCTGTATCTCCTGGTCGGTCCAGATGGTCGGCTGCTGGGCGGCAATGCCTACAGCTGCAACCTACTCGGCAGGGATATCCATGGTCTAACGGTAGATGATGTCTTTTTGACCTTCGGCGGGCCCCTCGATATCGCCACCTATAGGGACCATCCGGAGCAGGTGCAGATGCTCAGTCTGACGACTGGTGCCGGTCTGCCGGAAACGCTGCTCTGCCACTTTAAGGCGGTGGACGACAATACCCTTATTCTTGGGACCCTCGACGCCTATGAAATGCGACGCTTGCGTCGGGAAATGGTCGTTTTGAACAATCAAATGAGCGGGCTGACACGGGAGTTGCAGAAGAAAAATCATCAGCTGGCGGAACTCAATCAATTGAAAAATCAGTTCCTTGGCATGGCCGCCCATGATCTGCGCAAACCGGTGAGCGCCATTCTCAACTATTCGGAATTTCTCCTTGATGAGGCAAGTGGTTGCCTCGGCCCGGAGCATCTCGGATTTTTGCGGACGATCCATGCGTCCACCGATCTCATGCGCCATCTCATTGATGATTTTCTTGATATTGCCCTCATTGAATCCGGCCGTTTCCCTTTAAACCTTGGCAAGGTGGACATCCTCAGGCCGGTGCGGCGGAGCATGGCTCTGCAGCACATCATCGCCCTGAAGAGGAAAATCGACCTCCGGCTCATTCATTCAGGTGACGACTTTACTTTGCCAATGGATGAGTATAAAATCGAGCAGGTTCTCAATAATCTTATTTCCAATGCCATCGAACATTCCCCGCAGGATTCCCAGGTGACCGTGCGGATTTCCGGCACCGACACTGAGGTGCTGGTGACGGTGACTGACGCGGGGCCGGGGATTCCCGAAGGTGAAAGGGAGAAGGTTTTTGCCCCCTATGCCCGTGGGGAGGCGCGCAAAGCCGCCGGCACCAGGAGTACCGGCCTTGGTCTTGCCATATCCAAAAAAATTATTGAGGCGCATAAGGGCAGAATCTGGGCGGAGAACCTGCCCGGACTGGGGCAGGGAGCGAGCTTTTGTTTTCTATTACCACAAAACCTTGAAGAAGAAGGAGATAGTGTATGACCAAAGACAGCCTCATGGCCTCGGCCAAGCTCCTGACACAACCGCCGGCCGCGGTTGCCGGCGAATTTTCGGAAAAACGTGAAGCCATGGCGGCCATGGTCAATCGGGCCATGAACGAACGCGACGACCTGTTGAAACTGGTGGGAGCGGACGGTGTGCGGATGAGCGAAGACAACAACCGCAACTTTCCGCTGTTCATGGAATCCCTTTTTCTCGCGTACAACCCGGAGATCCTGGTCGATACCGCCCTGTGGGTCTTTCGCTCTTATCGCTCGCACGGCTTTGCGCCGATTTACTGGCCCGCCAACCTTGACACCTGGGTGGAGGTCCTGCGGCGGGAACTGTCGCCGCAGGCCTTTGCGGCGATTTTTGATTTTTACCGCTGGCTGATCATCAATATCCCGATTTTCACCACATTGACCGATGTCGAGGTCGGTTCAGCGGGAAAACCAAGCGGAGAGCATTCCCATGCATGAAACGATTTCCATCCTGGTGGTTGACGATGAACCCATTACTCTTTTCGCCACCGCCCGGTTGCTGCGCTCCGCCGGCTATCCCGTCTTTGAGGCCGATAGCGGAGCAGGATGCCTGAGCCTTGCCCGCGAAAAAAAACCTGACCTTATCCTCCTTGACGTACAGCTCCCCGACATCCTCGGCTATGAGGTGTGCCGACAGATCAAGACCGATGCAGAACTGCGGCAATCGTATGTGGTCCTGCTGTCCGGGGTTATGACCAGCTCGGACAACCAGTCGGAAGGCCTGGAGATCGGTGCCGACGGCTACCTGACCAGGCCCATCGCCAATCGCGAACTGCTGGCCCGGGTCCAGGCTATGGTGCGGATCATCAAGGCCGAACGCGAACGTGATCTTCTTATCAAAAAATTGGAGGAGGCCCTGGCGACCATAAAGACCCTCAGCGGCATGCTGCCGATCTGCGCCGGTTGCAAGAAAATAAGAGATGACCAGGGCTACTGGGAAGAAGTGGAATTGTATGTGAAAAAACACTCAACCGCCGAATTCACCCACGGCATCTGCCCGGCGTGCTGCAAGAAACTGTACGGCGACATCAATATTGAGGCGGAATAGCAATGAATACTTCAGCGGTAATCCTGGTGGTTGATGACGCCCCGGTCCTTCTTTCGGCCATGGCCCGGGTGTTGAAAGCAGCCGGCAACACGGTTCTTGAGGCCGCAACCGGTGCGGAAGGCTTGCTTCTGGCCAAGGAGCACCGGCCCGACTTGATGATTGTCGACCTGATGCTGCCGGACATCGACGGCCTTGAGGTGTGTCGCCGGGTTCGGGCCGCGGCCGAACTTGCCGGGGTGGAAACAATCCTTATTTCGAGCATCCGCACCTCCTCGGAAGAGCAGGCCGACGGCCTTACCGCCGGAGTCTGCGAGTATATTGCCAGGCCGATGCCGAACCGGGAGTTTCTTGCCAGGGTCGAGGCCCGGCTGCGGGAGAAAAAGGCCAGGGATTCCCTGAAGGCGGCCCGCGATACGGCCACGGCAATAACCGGCGAACAGGCCCTGGAGTTAGGGCGGTCAGCAGCAACCTTGCAGGAAGCGATTTTTCTTAAAGAGCAGGAGAAACAGGGTCACATAGACCTGGAAGAAGAACTCCAGACCATCTTTACCCATGCACCGATCTGCCTGCTCCTGACCGACGGCGAGGCAAGACTGCACAAGGCCAATCCTGCCGTGGCAGAGCTGTTCGGTAGCGAGACCGATACCGTTCTCGGTCATCCCTGCGGGATTGCCTTCGGTTGTGTCCATGCAACCGACCACCCGGCGGGCTGCGGCTTTGGCCCGCACTGCGCAGGCTGCGGTGTGCGGCGGGCGATAACCGACACCTTCACCAGCGGCAGAACCCATCTGCAGGAAGAAACCATCGTGTCCTCCCGGCAGGAGGACCGGGTTGTCGAACGGATGGTCCGCTTTTCAACCAGCCCGGTTATGATAGCCGGAGAAAAAAGGGTCTTTGTCTGCCTGGAGGATATAACCGAGCGAAAGCAGTCTGAAGCGGCACTTTGTAAAAGTCAGGAAAAAGGCAGGTTTCTCGCCGATATGTTGCAATCCTCTTCGCAGCCCTTTGCGGCCGGTTATGCCGATGGTCGACTTCTGCTGGTTAATTCGGCTTATTGCACACTGGTCGGTTACAGCGAGGAGGAACTGCGGACGATAAACTGGAGCAACGATTTGACGCCGCCGGAGTGGTTTACTGTTGAAGCCCAAGCAATGGCACAACTCATCGCGACAAAACAGCCTGTCTCCTATGAAAAGAAGTATATCGCCAAGGATGGGAGGCGGATTCCTGTCGAACTGCTCACCCACATAAGACCAAGTCAAACGCACGAGCCGGATATCTTTTTCGCCTTCATCACCGACCTGACCGAGCGCAAGCGGCAGGAGCAAGAAACCAAGAAACTCAGTGAACAGCTTTTCCAGGCCCAGAAAATGGAATCGGTTGGCCGCTTGGCGGGCGGAGTGGCCCACGACTACAATAACATGCTGTGTGTCATACTCGGCTATGCCCAGATGGCCCTGGAAAAAATCGATTCGACCTCGCCGGTGTATGAAGATCTGCTGGAAATCCACGAGGCCGCCGAGCGCTCCGCCAATATCACCAGGCAACTCCTGGCCTTTGCCCGTAAACAGGCGGTTGCTCCACAGATCCTTGATCTGAACAAGAATGTAGAGGGCATGCTGAAGATGCTGAAACGGCTTATCGGCGAGGACATCACCCTGCTTTGGCTGCCGTCACCTGCTCTGCCGACAGTGAAGATCGACCCGTCCCAGGTCGATCAGCTTCTCGCCAATCTTTGTGTCAATGCCCGTGATGCCATAACAGGCGTTGGGAAAATAACCATCGAGACCGGCCGGGCCACCCTGGACGCGGGCTATTGTGCAGAGCATCAAGGCGCGGTTCCCGGTGAGTATGTCCTGCTGGCGGTCAGTGACAATGGCCATGGCATGGAAAAAGAGGTTCTCGCCAAGGTCTTCGAGCCTTTTTTTACCACCAAAGAATTGGGCCGCGGCACCGGTCTCGGGCTTGCCACCGTCTATGGTGTCATCAAGCAGAACAACGGTTTTATCAACGTCTCCAGTGAACCGGGTCAAGGAACGACCTTCAAGATTTACCTACCGGAGCATGCCGAGGGAATAACCGGGGGAGTAAAAGCACCTGAGGGGAAACCCCGGCGCGGAACCGGAGAGACGGTGCTTGTTGTCGAAGACGAGGCGGTCCTGCTGAAACTCACCGCCAGAATGCTTGCCGATCAAGGCTACAGCGTACTGACAGCCGGCACTTCGGCGGAGGCCATCCGCCTGACGCACGACCATGCCGGAAAAATTGATCTATTGCTCGCCGATGTGATCATGCCGGAAATGAACGGCCGGGATCTTGCCGAATTGCTTGTCAGCTTGCAGCCGGGTCTTAAATGCCTGTTCATGTCCGGCTATACGTCGACAGTCATCGCCACGCAGGGAATTCTCGAAAAAGGGGTACATTTTATCCAAAAGCCTTTCTCGGCAAAGGATCTGGCGGCAAAGGTGCGCAAGGTGCTGGTGTCGTGAAGGTTGTAGCGGATATCAGAGTTTTGCTTTTTGTCCAGGACGAAGGTGCCAAACAGAAGTATCTTGACGCCCTTTCCCTGTGCGGCGCCCAGGTCTTTGTCACCGCGTCATTTTTTGATCTGAGTGCGGAAATCTGCAGCCGGACCTATCACGGACTGTTTCTTGATTTACCTACCAAGATGAAGGCTATCAAGGAAAACAAGGCCTATGTATATCGTCTGGTGGAAAGATTTCCGGTTTCTCATTTACAGATGGCCGCAGGGTCGAGCGAGATACGCTGTTTTCATTTTAACCGCCAATATGGCAGCAGCCTGCTCGATTTCATCAACAACCAATGCCGGACCTTCATTCCCCAGAAGATTCGGATGGATAAAAGAGAAAATATCCATCTCCCGGTGCTGGTTTATAAACACCAAGCTGATAAGCGGCCTGAACGATCGATTACCAATGACCTTTCTTCCGGTGGCTGCTTTATTTTCTCCAGTCGACGATGGAAGGAAGGACATGATATCTGGATCCGCTTTATGGATTTTGCTGACCCCCTGCCCATCCGCGCGCACATCAAAACGGTGGTGAAGTGGGGTAAGGCCCGGCAGATCCCCGGTATCGGCGTACAATTCACAGACCTGTCACCATTGCAGGTTACAGCGTTGGCCAAACTCTTTGGAGAGCACACGGATGACCGAAAAGATCCTGTTTGTCGACGATGAAGAAAACATCCTGCAATCCATCAAGCGGGACCTGCGCAAACGGTTTGATATATATACCGCTGCAAGCGGTGCTCTGGCCCTTCTGACCCTCAAAGACAATGGCCCTTTTGCCGTCATCGTCTCGGATATGCGCATGCCGGTTATGGATGGCATTCAGCTTCTCTCCACGGTAAAGGATCTTTATCCCGACACCGTGCGACTCATGCTCACCGGCAATGCCGATCAGGAAACGGCCATTGAGGCGGTTAATAAAGGCCAGATCTTCCGCTTTCTCAACAAACCCTGCCCGACCTCCGTTCTTGTCATGGCCCTCGCCTTGGCCAAGCGTCAGTATAGATTGATCACCGCCGAGAAAGAACTCCTTGATAAGACGCTGAAGGGCAGCATCACCGTACTCTCCGAACTGCTCAGTTTGGCCAATCCCATTGCCTTCAGCAGCGGCCTGCGTATTAAAAACCTGGTTGTCCTTCTGGCCGAGCAACTGCATCTGCACAATCTCTGGCAGTTCGAGATTGCCGCCCTCATGTCACAGATAGGCTGCGTTACCCTGCCTAACGACATTTTGGGTAAATTCTATGCCGGTCAACCGCTTGATGCGGAAGAAGAGGCGATGTACCACAACCACCCGCAGGTGGGCGCAAGACTCCTTGAAAAAATCCCCCGGCTGGAGACGGTTGCCGCCATCATCGACCACCAGCTCTGGCCCTACAGTGCATTCCAGGAGGGCTCCGGACTGCCGGAAGATGTCTCTCTGGGTGCCCAGATTCTCAAGATTGCCATTGATTTCGACTCACTTCTCCACCGTGGCTGCAGTCGCATTGAAGCCCTGCAGCGGCTGAAAGAAAAACAGGCCTTGTATAATCCCGAGATCCTCGGGATTCTTGCCGATCTCAAAGTTGAAGAAGAACACGAAAAGATCATCGCGGTTGATGTGAGGGGGGTGTCGGTGGGCATGATTGTCGAAAAGGATATCATGGCTGCAAATGGTGTCTTGATTATTCCCAAGGGCCAGGAGGTGACCTGGTCGCTACTCCAGGGACTGAAGAATTTTTCCCATCAAGTCGAAATTCAAGTACCGATCATGGTGCGGGTGAAAAAGGAGCCTGAACGTGATTGAGCCCCATTGCAAGTCAAGATGCACCACCCAAAGACGGCGAGAGGACAATAATGGCGAAAAAAAGGATAGTTTTTGTCGATGACGAACCAAATATTCTCGATGGTCTGCGCCGTATGCTGCGATCACTCAGGGATGAATACGATATGTATTTTGCCGCTTCAGGCCGGGAAGCCCTTGCACTCATGGCCAAAGATCGCTTTGACGTGGTCATCTCCGATATGCGAATGCCCGGCATGGATGGGGCGCAACTTCTTGAAACCATCCAGAAGGAACACCCGCACACCATCCGCATTATGCTTACCGGTCAGGCGGATGAGGCCTCCATCCTGCGAACCGTCGGGGTCGTACACCAGTTCCTGGCAAAACCCTGCGATCCGGAAAAACTCAAGACGATTCTGACACAGACCAGCGCCCTTCAGGATATCTTGTCGGATGGCCGGATGAAGGATCTTATCTCACAGATCGGCACTTTGCCAAGCCTGCCTACCGTGTATGCCAAGCTGCAGAAGGCTATAGCCACACCCGATGTGAGCATAGCCGAGGTGGTGGAGATCATTGAGCAGGACATAGCCATGAGCGCCAAGGTCATGCAGCTGGTCAATTCGGCCTTCTTCGGTATCTATAAAAAAGTTGAGAGTCCCGGCAGGGCTGTGGCGCTGCTCGGCCTTGACACCATCAAGATCCTTGTCCTCGGCGTCGAAATATTTTCACAGGTCAAGATTCCCAGGGAGATTTTTCAAATTGATATGCTTTGGTCGCATAGTCTCGCCGTGGGCAAAATCGCCAAGGCTATCGCCGGTCATGTAACCGAGGACAAGAATATCATCAATAACGCCTTTCTTGCCGGTATTTTGCACGATATCGGTAAACTGATCCTCGTCTCCCATCTTCCGGAGCAATATCGGCAGGTGATCGACCTGGCCTGTGAGCAGAAAATCACCTTGCCGGAAGCCGAGCAGGCAATTTTCGGGGTGGATCAGAGTGCTGTCGGGGCCTATCTCATTGGCCTGTGGGGTTTTGCCAGTCCGATTGTCGAGGCCATCGGCTTTAATCACAGCCTGGGCAAATATCCGGCAAGTTCATTTTCTCCGGCCCTGGCTGTTCATGTCGCCAATGTCTTGTACTACTGGAATCGCCCCGATGAGATTGTCGGCCGCGGTCAATGTTTACATATGCAGGTCATCGAACGACTGGGTTTGCAGGACGACATTCAGGAATGGGAGCAGATCTGCAGTGCGAACATGCAGGCACAGGAGGACGGCCAGTCTTTGTAGAACAAAAAAAAGAAGCAGGCTGCATCGGCTTCTCAGCCCCCGCTTTTTTTGATTGGCAGTTTGATGGTAAAAGTCGTCCCCTCGCCGACGACCGTGCTGAAGGTGAGCGTGCCGCCGTGTTTTCGGGTAACGACGTCATAGGCGATGGCCAGGCCTTGGCCGGTGCCGCGGCCGACAGCCTTGGTTGTGAAGAAAGGGTCGAAGATTTTCGCCTTGGCAATATCAGGGATCCCGCAGCCGCTATCCCTGATATTGATCAAGACGGAAGCATCATCGACCTTTGTTGCGATGCTGATAAGCCCCTTGCCGCCCTCAGGTGTTTTCCCCAGTTTCTCGGTGATGGCATGGGCGGCATTGACCAGGAGATTGAGCAATACCTGGCTTATTTCGCCCGCCAGGCAGAAGACCCCGGGCAGATCAGGGGCCAAGTCAAGCTGCACCTCGGAACTGTATTTCCATTCGTTGCGGGCTACCGTCACCGTCGTTTCGATGAGATGGTTGATATCGACGTTCTCGGCCTCCTTGCCGCCCGGATGGGAGAATTCCTTCATGGCCAGCACAAGGTGGGTAATCCGCGACAGGCCTTCTTGAGATTGCTTTATCGCCATGGGAATTTCTTTTTCCAGGTACGGCCAGTCGGCTGTCTCCAAGGCCTGCATCAAAACCTCGCCGCTGAGCGCCTTCTCGGCATTGATCAGTGTCCCAACCATCTTCTGAACATCAACGAATGCCTCATCGAGAAAGCTGACATTCGAGCTGACAAATTGGCTGGGGGTATTGATCTCATGGGCAATGCCGGAGGCAAGCTGGCCTACCGACTCAAGTTTATGCGCCTGCAGCAGCTGGGCATGGAGGATCTCTTTTTCCTTCATGCTTTTTTTCTGCTGGCTGATATCATGGAAAACATGCACTGAGCCGACCAACTGACCATCCGCCGCATAATAGGGGATGAGATGCAGGGAAAAATAGGCATCGCAAGCAGCATCATAAACTTCAACGGTGCGTGGCATCCTGTCCTCCAAGAGTTCAGTGTGCAGAAGGGGGAAGGCCTTGCTGCTCTTCAGGCAGTCCCTGCCGATAATCTCTGCCGGCGGTATGCCGAGTTTCACCTGCATGGCTGCATTGAGGCGGATGACCCGGTGCTGCAAATCGACAATAGCGATCATGTCCGGCAGGGCGTTGACCGTCCTTTCCCACTCGTTACGCGCCTCCTGGACCAGTTCTTCCTGCGCCCGTCTCTCCCTGATCTCGCTCTCCAGCCGGCGGTTTTGTAAAAGAAGATCAGCCGTGCGCTGTTCGATGGCTTGTTCCAAGTATTGGTGATGCTCGCGCGCTTGCCTCAGTAGTTGTGCCCGTTCAAGCGCCTGTTCGACACTGTGTTTCAGTAATTCGAGAGGGTGAATCGGTTTTGTCAGATAATCCCAGGCCCCAAGTCGCAGCCCCTCGATCACGTCCTGCATGGTCCCCTGACCCGAGACAATGATGCAAGGTGTCAATTCTGACTCACTTTTGACAATCTCAAGGAATTTCAATCCTCCCATTTCCGGCATCTGCAGGTCGGTAATGATGAGGTCTGGAAGTATTTCACGGAAATGGCCGAGCGCCTCTGTTCCAGTCCCGGCCTCGGTGACAAAGTAGCCCAAATTCAGGAGGTAATCGGCCATTGAGCGGCGCACGGCATCATTGTCTTCAGCCAGCAAAATGGAAACATTTCCGCACATTCCGGTTCTCCTTGTCTGTTCAAACAGCCGATGGCAGGAAACTGATTCCTTGCCTCAGGCCACGCTTAGCGGTAGCAAGATCGTGAATTCGGTACCCTCGCCAACGGTTGATGCCACTCGGATCGAGCCGCCATGGTTATCGACGATGATGCCGTGCACCACCGACAGCCCTTGGCCTCTGCCCTGGCCGACCGGTTTGCTGGTAAAAAACGGATCGAAGATCTTGTCGATGATATTTGCCGGAATCCCCGCACCCGTGTCGGCAATGCGCAGCTCGACCTGCTGGTCTTTCTTGCCGGTGGTGATGGTGATTTTTCCTTTTTCCCCTGGCCGGTTAGCGTATTTTTGCGTCAGAGCAAAAGCCGAATTGAGGATCATAGCGAGGAGGACCTGTTTGATTCTCCCTGCCAGCAGGGGGACGGCGGGCAGGGTCGCATCGAGAAGAAGTTCCATTTCCGCCACTTCTCGCCAGGCATTGCCGGAAACGGTGACGGTGGTGGTGATAAGGGCGTTGAGGTCCTCCGGCTTTTTGACGGTGCTGCCCGGTTGTGAGAAGTCCTTCATGGCGGCAACGATGGCTGAGATCCGGTTAATGCCATCTATGGCCTCTTCCAGAGCTTGGCCTGTTTCCTGTTTGAGGTAGTCGAGATCAATTTCCGCCGCGGTCCGGGTAATTTCCTCAAGCTCCTGAGCAAAAGTTGCCGATGCGGTAACCGCCTTCGCCAGATTTTCGTAGATCGCCTGCATTTTCAGCAAATCCGCCAAGGCCTCCTTGAAAAAATTGGTGTTGCTGAGGATATACTGGATGGGACTGTTCATTTCATGCGCCACCCCGGCTGCCAGGGTGCCGACTGCTTCCATCCGCTGGGCTTGGCGGAGTTGCGTTTCCAGTTCGATTTCCTTGGTGATGTCGCGTTTCACCGCAACAAAATTGAGAATCTTGCCCTGATCGTCTTTTACCGGCGAAATGGTGGTTTCATCCTGGAAGATTGTGCCGTCCTTCTTTTTATTGACAAACCGTCCAACCCACACCCGGCCGGCGGTGATGGTCTGCCACAGGTCGTGGTGAAATCGGTCGTCTTGGTAGCCGCTTTTCAGCAGTCGGGGATTTTTACCGATCAGTTCCTGCGGGCTGTAGCCGGTGAGAGTGGTGAACGCCGGATTGGTGTAGATGATCTTGCCGGTCGGGGAGGTAATGATGATCGATTCGACGGCGCTTTCGATGGCGGTGACCAGACGCCCTTGCCTTTTTTGCATCTTCGTTCTTTGCGAGATTGCCGAGAGTAATTGTTGGTTTGATTCCCGCAGGGCTGCCGTTCGTTCCTCGACCAGATTCTCAAGATGTTCCTGGTATTGCTCCAATTGTTTTCTGATCTCGCCCAGTTCCAAGGTCTGCCGACGTTCGATGAGGGTCTGGTAACCCATCTGCGAGAGCTCGTTGGCCATGATGCCGAGGAAGGTGAGTTTGTCATCAAACCTTTCCTTGCTGTGTTTCGTCATGGATTGGAAGGCCTCGGTCATTGCCTGCGGATCGGCGCCGATTTCCAGGGCATATTGCCGCACCCGAGCCTCATCCACTTCGTCGACATCGTATTGGCCCATCAACCAATTGGCGATATGCCGACCATTGACGATGACCGGTGCGGCGGCATCGGAAAAGCCGATGCTGAGGCAGCGCTGACGAATGGGCGCCTGTTGTTGCCGGGCCTTTATGCCGAGTTGTTTGCCTGATTGGATGCAGTTATTCAGTCCTTGCTCGGTGGCCCGGATAAGAACACAGACCGGCGAATGATTGCTCGGCACGGTGATGGGTTGCCCTTCGATGTCGGTCAGGCTTGAGGCGACGTTGTTACCCTTGGCGAAGGCGTCTTGTATATATTGCAGCTTTTCCAGGGGGATGAGATCGGTAATGCTATACCCTTCATCTATGCTGGTTGCAGCCGGAGAAGCGGGGTCGGGAGTCATGGCGAATGGAGCGGGCATTGTCCCTCCTCGAAAGAGATATCTTAAAGAATTCCGTTTATCGGGCTGAGGATGTACTTTCTCTCCTCATTACCCTCGAATGGTAAGGCTAAAGGGGGCTGCCGGTCAAGAACTAATTGATGGCAAAGAATCAAGGCGCAGATGGATGCTGCTGTAGCCGCAGCAATATTCAGAGCTGCGACCATTGCCGGGAAATCGCTTGCACAAAGGGAGTGCAATGGGTGAAGAAGAGCTTGTAACCGGCACACAGGTAGTTGCATTTTTCCGTCTCCCCGGTCACTTCGACAAAGCGGTTTTTTGGGCATTCGCCGTTGCACATCGCCAGCACCTCGCAGGATCGGCAGCTTTCTGGGAGGGTGCTGCGCTTGGCCATGCCAAAGGCGGCTAATGATTCCCCGGCCAAGATCTCGGCCAGCGGCGTCTCTTTGATGTTGCCGACTTTCCAGGCGGGCAGGACAAAATGATCGCAGGCATACACATCGCCGTTATATTCGATTACCGGAATGTCGCCGCAGGTGGGCCGAAAGAGGCACAGGGAGTGGTCCTGGCCAAAGGCGCTGCGGGCGGCTTCCTCGAAGATCTGCACCTTGACCCTGCCGATATCCTTTGCCAGCCACAGGTCGAAAACCGTACATAAAAAGGCGCCAAAGGCCTCCGGATGTACCGTCCGCTCGCTGATTCCGCCCGGGATGCGTTCGACCAGGGGCAGAAAGCTCAGGTATTTCGCTCCGATGGAGGTGAAGAACCGATATACCTGCAAGGGGAACATGACATTCTCGTCATTGATCACACAGAGAATATCGACAGGCACCTTATGTTTGCCAAGGCAGGCATAGCCGCGCATGGCTGCGTCATGGCTGCCTGTTCCTTGTCTGGTTGTGCGGTACAGGTCATGAAGTTCTTTCGGGCCGTCAAGACTCAGACCCACAGAAAACCCATGTTTTGCAAGAAAGCGGCCCCAGGCATCGGTGAGCAGGGTGCCGTTGGTCTGGATACCATTGACAATGCGCTTATGCGGCGGACAATGCTGTTGCTGCAGTTCGACAATGCGCCGGAAATAGTCAAGGCCAAGGAGTGTCGGTTCCCCGCCATGCCAGGAAAATCGCACGATATTTCCTGGATGGGCGGCAATATGCCGGCGAATATAGGTTGCAAGGAGAGCGTCGGTCATCAGCGGCTTCGGCTCTTCGGGGAAGAGGTCGGCTTTATCGAGATAATAGCAATAGCTGCAAGACAGGTTGCAGCGATAGCCGGCAGGTTTGGCAAAGATCTGAAAGTCAGTGATGGTTTTTGGCATAGCGGTAAAAAGTATGGTCAGAGGACTATGTCGGTTTTTGAATCAATAAATAATAGTCGATCATTGTCTGCAAGAAAGTTCAAGAATAATAATGCACTGAGGTTGACATCAGGAAGAGTATCATTGATACTGGATGGGAGAAAAAATATTGGAAGCATCCACGCAGTGTTTGCAATTGCTGCAAGCGAGAGCATGAAGGAGTTACCAGTGAAAACAGTATATTGGTTGCAGGGTGGTGGTTGCGGCGGGGATACCTTCTCCTTTCTCAGCAGTGAATGCCCGGATATTACAGGGCTTTTTCGGACCTTGGACATTCAGCTCCTTTGGCATCCCTCGCTTTCGCATATCTCTGCCGATTCGCATAAACACCTTTTGGAGGATATCTTTTCCGGCAAACAGCCGCTTGATATCCTTCTGGTCGAGGGGTCAGTCATCTGTGGTCCGGCGGGTACCGGCATGTTCCATACCGTCGATGGACATCCGAAAAAAGAACAGGTATATAACCTTGCCTCCCAGGCCCAGGTGGTTATGGCGATTGGTACCTGCGCGTCCTTTGGTGGCTTTGGTGCCGATGATGCGATTGAAGCCACCGGCCTGCAGTTTGTGAAAAAACAACGCGGCGGTTTTCTCGGCCAGGATTTCACCAGTAAATCCGGTCAACCGGTCATTAATCTGGCCGGCTGCCCATGTCATCACGATGTTATCTCCGGGGCGCTTATGTCGGTTGCCGGCGGGGTGGTACTTGAACTGGATAAGTATCAGCGGCCGCTTGAATGGTACGCCACCACCGTGCATCAAGGGTGCACGCGGAATGAATACCATGAATATCGGGTCGAGGAATCGGACTTCGGTGAGATGGGCTGTCTCTTCTTCCATATGGGCTGTGCCGGGCCCCTGGTGCCCGGACCCTGCAATAAGTCGCTGTGGAATCAACAATCCTCTAAAACCCGTGCCGGTGTACCTTGTTTTGGCTGCACCGATCCGGAATTTCCCAGGGCTACCCCATTTTTCCAGACGCCGAATATCGAGGGTATTCCCCTGTCTTTGCCAATGGGGGTGAATCGTGCCCATTATATGGTATACAAAGGTATGGCCGCTGCCGCTGCGCCCGAGCACCTGAAGAACAGAAAGTCGAAGGTTTAACCCGGAAAAGGATGAAGGCTGAATGGTTAAGATAGCGAAGGGAATCAATATTCCTCTGAATAGGGCCGAGGGTGATCTGGAGATCAACGTAGAAATCGAAGACGGGATCATCACCGAGGCCTGGAGTGCCGGCACCCTGTTTCGTGGCTTTGAAGGCATGATGCGCGGTCGTGGCGCCCTCGATGGCTTGGTGATGACTCCGCGTGTCTGCGGTATTTGCAGTATTACCCATCTGACCGCCGCCGCCGAGGCTCTCGATGCCATAGCCGGCGTCACCCCTCCCGATAACGCCCGGCGGCTGCGTAATCTTGCCTTGATGGTCGAAACCGTACAGAGCGATGTCCGTCAGGCGATCCTCATGTTCATGGTCGATTTTGCCAATCGTGAGGCCTATGGCGACCATCCCCTGGGAAAGGATGCCCATGGGCGATACCAGCCGCTGGCCGGTCGGGCAGCCCTTGAGGTGATCCGCGAAAGTAAGCGACTGGTACAGGTGCTGGCCATCATCGGCGGCCAATGGCCGCATACCTCCTTTATGGTTCCCGGCGGAGTGACCTCGATTCCGGAAATCTCCAAGCTCCTGCAGTGCCGGATTATCGTCGAGCGCTTTCAATCCTGGTACGAGCGCAGCATCCTCGGCTGTTCCCTCGAAAGATGGTTGGCGGTTCGCAGCGTCGGCGACCTTGCTGCCTGGCTCACCGAAAGCCCGGCACACAGGGACAGCGAATTGGGCTTTTTTCTCAGATTTTCACGGCAGGCCGGTCTGCATACCCTGGGCAAAGGTCCAAACCGTTTTCTGTCCTACGGCAATTTGCCTTTGCCGGCAGACACGCAGGTGCAGGGGACAGCTGGGCGGATGACGGCAGCTGGATATGCGGTCGGCACCTCGGTTTTCCCTTTTGAGGCTGACAAAATCACTGAAGATGTTTCGCACTCCTGGTATGAACAGGGTGTCGGTCCGACACACCCCTTTGTTAGCAAGACCAAGCCCTATGCCTCCGGGCAAAGCGGTAAATTATATTCATGGGTCAAGGCGCCGCGCTATGGCGGCGAAGTCGTTGAAACCGGACCCCTTGCGGAAATGATCATTAATGGTAACCCGCTCTTTTGCGACCTGATTGAAAAAGACGGGGCCAATGTCATGGCTCGGCAACTTGCCCGTTTCGTTCGTCCCGCCGGGCTGCTGGCTCCAATGGCAGCATGGCTGGGCGAGCTGGTGGATAAACGGGGAGACTCCTTTTATCATTCCGTGCGGTCCATTCCCGATGGTCAAGGTGCGGGATTGATCCAGGCAGCCCGCGGGGCTTTGGGGCACTGGGTCAAGGTTCAGGATGAAAAAATTGTCAACTACCAGATAATCACCCCAACCGCCTGGAATGGTTCGCCGCGGGATGAGAATGGCCTGCGCGGGGCCTGGGAAGAGGCCCTGATCGGCACCCCGGTCAAGGATAGCAAAAATCCGGTGGAGGCCGGGCATGTCGTCCGGTCTTTTGATCCGTGTCTGGTGTGTGCCGTGCATTGTCTGCATAAGGGACGGGAGTGCGGCACCGTAAAAGTGGGTTTTGGTCGGTGAAAGGCACCATTGTCTGCATCGGCAACCGTTTTGTCGAAGAGGACTCCGCCGGTTTGCAGGTATTCGACTGTCTTCAGGCGATGCAGCCCTTGCCGAGCGGAATTGAGCTTGTTGAAGGCGGGCTGGCGGGTCTGAATCTCCTGCCCCTCCTGGAACAGGGGGGGCGAGTGGTTTTTGTCGATGCGGTCAGGGGTTTTGCCCAAGAGGGTGAGATAGTTGTCCTGAGCCACCGGGAAATCTTGCAAAGCCCCGGCCAATTCCGTTTCGGCCATGATGCCGGTCTGCCCTATTTACTCGCCGTCCTGCCCAAAGTCTGTGACGGCCACCTGCCCGAGGACATCCTTTTGCTGGGACTTGAGGGAAGGTGTGGGCAAAAGACTCTTGAAAAAGCGGCCAAGATGAGTGTCGCCATTGCAGAGCATGGATTGAGGGACCTCGGGTGATGGAAAAAACGCGGGAAGAAATGCAGCGGGAAATTGACATGCTGCGCCGGGAGATCAAAGTGGCCCGTGAGGCGGCGGAAATCACCTCTGATTTTGTGGTGAAGCAGTTTGAGGAAACCGAACAGATGCTGCATCGCTTTCAATCCGCCGATGCCGAGCGGCAGGCGGTTCTCGATGGTGCCACCCAGCTGTCGATCATCGCCACCTATCTTGACGGCACTATCCAGCTCTTCAGCAAAGGCGCTGCGACGCTGCTGGGTTACAGTCCGTCGGAGATGATCAACAACCGCAATATCCTCTCCCTGCATTTGTCCGAGGAGCTCGACCACTATGGCCGGAAGGTCAGTGGTGTTGCCGGTTCCAGCCTGCATGACATGAAGGTATTTGAACAATTTGTCAAACAAAAACACAGCCGTGCCCAGGAATGGTTTTACCTGTGCAAAGACGGTTCACACCTTCCGGTCAGTTTGTCGGTCACCAGCCTGTTCAGTCCCATCGGTCGAGTCGTCGGCTATCTTTTTACGGCGATGGACATGACCCTGCAGAAGCAGATGGAGCGGGAACTGATAACCGCCAAGGAGCAGGCGGAGGCTGCCAACGCCTCGCGGGGTGATTTTCTGGCGAGGATGAGCCATGAGATCCGCACCCCGATGAACGGTATTATCGGCATGGCCTCGCTCCTGAAAAAGACCTCCCTCGATAGCAAACAGCATAACTATGTAGAGAAGGCTCTGAGTTCCGCCAACACCCTGCTCGGCCTGATTAATGACATTCTTGATTTTTCGAAAATCGATGCCGGAAAACTGCAATTGGAGGCGGTGCCCTTCAATCTCGAAGAGATTTTAGGAAACATTACCAACGTGGTCGGCATGCAGGCCGAAAAAAAGGGTTTGGAGTTTATTTTCCGAGTTGATGCGAAAATCTCGCAGCACCTTGTGGGGGACCCCTTGCGCTTAGGCCAGGTACTGATGAATCTGGCGGGCAACGCGGTGAAATTCACCGAACAGGGCGAAATCGTTATTGCTGTCGGCATCGAAGATCAGCGGGAGGACGAAGTCACCCTGCGATTCTCCGTTCGCGACAGCGGCATTGGTTTGCCGCCGGAGCAGATCAGCCACCTCTTTTCGGCATTCACCCAGGCGGATGACTCCATTACCCGCAAATACGGTGGCACCGGGCTTGGCCTCGCCATCTGTAAGCAGCTGACGGAACTGATGGGCGGTAAAATATGGATTGAGAGCACGCCTGGAGTGGGCACGGAATTCATTTTTACCGCCAAAATGCAACTTGCCGAAAAGTCCCGTGACCAGAATTCACCGCCAACGATTTCCCTGGGGGGAATTCGTGCTCTGGTCGTTGATGATAATGGGGCAGCCCGCGAAGTGCTTTCCGCCATGTTGTCATCACTGAAGATACAGGTTGATACCGCCGTTGACGGAATGTCGGCCATTACCTGTTTGGAACAGGCGATGGAGCAGGGCAATCCCTACGATCTGGTTCTCCTCGACTGGATAATGCCGGGATTAGACGGCATCGAAACGGCCAGACGGATCAAAGCCAACACCCTCCTGGCAAAAATTCCGGCGATGTTGATGGTTACCGCCAATGGGCGTGAGGAGGCATATGTCGAGGCGGAAAAGGTGGGCCTTGACGGCTTTCTGCTCAAGCCGGTGTATGCCTCGGTTATGTATGACGCCTTGCTGGATATTCTTGGTGTAGAAAGTATCTCCAGACCTTTAACCATCAGGGAAGGGATACAGGCCGACAACCTTTTTGAGATACGCGGGGCCCATATCCTTTTGGTCGATGATAACCTTATCAATCAGGAGGTGGCGAGCGAATTCTTGCAGGATGTCGGAATGGTTGTAACCGTTGTCGCCAATGGCCGGGAATGTCTTGAGGCCTTGGCGTCCACACCCTATGATCTGGTGTTGATGGATATCCAGATGCCGGTCATGGATGGCTTGGAGGCGACAAGATTGATTCGCCAAAACAGCAAATTTCAGAAAATGCCGATTATTGCCATGACCGCCCATGCCATGACCGGCGATAAAGAAAAGAGCCTGGCTGCCGGCATGAACGACCATATAACCAAGCCTATCGATTCGACAGCACTCTCGGGGGTCTTGAAGAAATGGTTGCGGCGCAAAAAAAACCCGGCCGGTCACGGCAAAAAGCCGCCAGAGGCGCCTTTTACCGTATCGACCAGTACTGTTGTCCTGCCGCATCTCCCAGGGATTGATCAGGAAGAAGCGTTGAAGGTCTTGAACAACAAAACCGATCTCTTTGTGAAAATGCTCTATGATTTTAGAAAGAACTTCAGCTCCCTGCCGACCCATCTGCGGGAATTGTCGGTTGCCGGTAACTGGACGGACATAGAGAGAAAGGCGCATACGATCAAAGGCGTTGCCGGGTATATCGGCTCCTTTGCCTTGATGCGGGCAGCGGAGCAGTTGGAAAATGCGCTGAGAAACGATGAGCAGGAGGCGGCGGGGCAACATCTGACAACCTTTATCCACGCCCTTGACGATATTCTTTCCTCCTTGTCGGCACTGCCTGCCCGGGATAACACGGCACTGCCGGAAAAAACCGACGCGCCGCCGGCAATTATCAGGTATGAAGAGGTGCAAGGTGCCCTGCAAATTCTCATCGTCCATTTGCAGAGGGGTGAGCTTGCTGCTGAGGAACAGTTTGTTGTAATCGAAAAGCTGCTTGCCGGGACCGGTTTCGAGATACAGCTGCGAGAACTTGCCGACCTGATTGAAGACATTGAGTATGAACGTGCGCTGGAAGTGGTGAAAGTCCTGTTGGACACGCTGCGGCAGAAAAATGGGGACTGAGGATGAGACGAAAAGATAAACCGCGCATACTCATAGTTGATGATGAAAAAATGAACCTTAAGGTCCTGGCCGATCTTTTAAAGGAAGACTATTCGCCGGTGTTGGCGAGAGACGGCGAACAGGCCCTGCAACACGCCCTTGGCGAATTACCGCCGGATCTTATCCTCCTTGATGTGGTAATGCCGCAAATGGGCGGGTACGAAGTCATCAAACGCTTGAAAGACAATGACCGAACCAAGAATATCCCGGTCATATTTGTCACTTCCCTCGATTCCGTTATGGACGAAGAACATGGGCTGAAGCTCGGGGCGGTGGACTATATCACCAAGCCTTTTTCCCCACCCATTGTCAAAATTCGTGTCCACAACCACCTGCGCATCGTCCATCAATACAGGCTTCTCGATCAATTGGCCTATCTTGATGGTCTGACCGAAATTTCCAACCGCCGCCGCTTCGAGGAGTATTTCCAGAGGGAATGGGTGCGGTCCGCCCGAAGCGGCACACCTTTCTCCCTGGCCATGGTCGATGTCGATTTTTTTAAATCGTATAACGACCACTATGGTCATGCTATGGGGGATCGCGCCTTGCAGAAAATTGCCAAGGGCCTGGAAAGCGCACTTATGCGACCCGCTGATCTTATCGCCCGTTACGGAGGTGAAGAATTCGTCTTGATGCTGCCGGAAACCGATGCCTTTGCCGCCAAGGGCGTTGCCGAGCGGGCTCTGCAGAAAATAGTCGAACTGAATATTGCCCACCAGTACTCGCAGGTTGCCGACCATATCACGGTCAGCTTAGGGCTTGTGACCACACAAATAGAGGACAGTCTGACACCGCAAATTTTTGTTGCTACCGCCGATAAAAACCTCTATCTTGCCAAGGAAAATGGCCGCAATCGTGTCGTGGCCAGTGTTATAGGTTTTTAGTACCTTACAGATTGGTTTCTTGTTTTTTTACAAGAAATCAATCTGTCTCAAGGTACTTATACCCCTCAAGGAGGTACTAAAAAGAGTCCCTCTGCTGTGGGAGGGGATTATAGCCCTTGGGTTGCGGGCGTCAGCCCGCTTTAGGAGCATCATGCATAAGCCATTACAAGACTTTCACGACGAATTGAATCAGCTCTTTGCCAAAGCCTGCGAGGATCAACAAAACGGTCTGCTTGATGCGGCAGGAGAGTCCTATTTGCGGCTGCTTGACTATTTTGCCGAAGCCCCGATTCTCCACTACAATCTCGGCCTCGTGTATTATGGCCAGGAAAAGTATGAAGAGGCCCGGGCCTCCTTTGCCAAAGCGCTCGAACTGCAGCCGGGCGATGTCGACATTCTATTTAACCTCGCCCTCAGCCAAAAAAAAGTGGGGGTTCTGCTCGGGGCCATAGACACCTATAAACAGGTGTTGGCGGCAGATCCGGCAAGCGTCGACACACTTTACAATCTGGCCGGATGTTACAAAGACAGTTTGCAATATACCGAGGCCATGGCGACCTACGGCGAGGTGTTGCGGCTGGCGCCGCGGCACCAGTCGGCGAACAACAATCTGGCTTTTCTCTATCATGTTACAGGCGATATTGAACAGGCGGTGCGGCACTACCGGAGGGTTCTGGAAATTAACCCGGATCATCAGGGGGCAAGACATATGGTCGCCTCCTTGACCGGAGCTCCCGTCACCAATTCGCCCGAACTGTATGTCAAGGATGTGTTCGATAACTATGCCGAATACTTTGAGCGTAGCCTCGTCATGGAGCTTGAATACAGTGTGCCGAACAGCATCAGAGCCCTCCTTGATACTCTCTTTGCGGGACGGAAGAAATTTAGTCACGGCCTTGATCTCGGATGCGGGACCGGGCTTGGCGGTCAGGCTTTCGCCGGTATAATCAAGGCCTTCGACGGCTTGGATCTTTCGGCGAAGATGCTTGCCGTCGCCGCCCAAAAGGCGATTTACCGCAAGCTGCACCTCGGGAGTATTGTCAGCTTTCCGAAGAAATTGCAGGATACCTTCGATTTTTATCTGGCCGCCGATGTCTTTGCCTATGTCGGTGATCTGCAGGAAACCTTTTGCCTGCTGAGGGAACGAGCCCGGCACGACGTTCTCTTCTGCTTTTCGACGGAGGCTGACGAAGGGAGCGCCTTTACCTTGCAGAAAACCGGACGGTTCGCCCACTCAACTCACTATATCGAGGGCTTGGCCAAGGCAACCGGCTGGCAGGTGGCAGCCAGGCAGGAAACCGTGCTGAGAAAAGAGAAGGGTGTCGGGGTGCCGGGAGATCTCTGGTTTCTGCAACTAGCGTAATTTCCGCCATGCCGCTTTCCCGATCGCAATCGCCTTTGGCAAGAGTTTAGAAAGGCGGTTTGGAAAAAAACTCAACCGACTCATCGGTGTTCGGGTGGCGAAAGCTGAGTTGCGTGGCATGGAGGAACATCCGGTCACCATCCCGGCCCGTGCCGTAGAGGCTGTCGCCGACGATTGGCGCGGCCAGACCCAGCGGGTGGGCAGCGTGCACCCGGAGTTGATGGGTGCGACCGGTGAGAGGTGTGAAGGCGATGCGGGTGTTTGCCCCTTGCACGGCGATTTTTTCCCAGACGGTGCTTCCCATCTTGCCTTGTAGCGCGTCATAAATCTGTAAGGGACGATTGTCCGGATCAAGCCGGAAGGGCAGGTGGATCGCACCGCCGTTTCCCTCGAGAACTCCTTGCACCACCGCCGTGTAACGTTTGCTCACCTCGCGTCTGGCGAAGGAGAGGGAGAGTGTGCGATGCGCCTCGGCGGTCATGGCAAGGAGCATCAGTCCGGAGGTGTACATGTCCAGCCGATGCACAGCCGGTTGAGCAATCATGGCGGGGAAGAGAGAGCGAAGCCGCGTTGCCGCACAATCCTGTTTGCTCGGACCACGACCGGGGACGGCCAGCAAGCCTCCCGGTTTATCGATGACGACGATTGCCTCGTCCTGATAAATAATGTTCATAGTGTGTGCTGGGGATGGGGCACAGCGATGACTCAACCTGCGTGCAGAGGAAATGCGCTTAAATCGATAGGGGGAATTCGATACTCTCACACAAATAGAGGGCATTGACCAAGGGTTGGGTAAATCGGACAAAGGCAATGGCTTTTGCGGGCTTGGCCACAAATCGCATGATCCCGACAAGGGTCGCCGGCACAGAATCAACAGTGCCGGAGGATAACCGGACACTGAGGCGGAGTTGGTTCTCCAGCAGCAGATTGATTTTTTCGGAAGTTTTCACTGGAAATGAGAAACACAAGCCACCTCTGAGTTTTTTCAAAATTGTGCCCTGCTGAAGTTTGTCATCCGCCAATTTATTGTACAGGCTCTCCCTTTGAATGTGCACGCTTTCGGTTCCTGCAATGTCGGGATGATCAAGCATTCGAAGCATGGTTTGCAGGACATCGTGGCCTGAGCAGAAGGTTAAAATCTTTTCCGCGAGTTGTGGGAGATATACCTGCATTTTCATAAGGTTCTCCAGGTCAAAAACACGGACACGCAAAGCCTCTCTGGCGTAGAGAGAGAGGTTCCAGGGCTCGCCTGTAAGGAAGATATCGCTGCCGATCAGTTCACCTGCGCCGATGGCGCTCAGATAAACCTCTTCACCATCCTGGTTCCTGACCAAATTAACGGAACCACTGTCAATGAAGAAGAGAGGGGCCTGCAGATCGCCGCGAGCGATAATCATCTCGTTCGGCAGATATGTCTTGAGGCTCAAGGCGGTATGAAAGGCAGTAAATTCCTCGGTGCTCATTTCTTCATAGAGTTTTTCCCAGATGGCGAAGTGAATGGCGGAGCTGGGGTCCTTCAGATTCTTGCCGGCTTCAGCTATGATATCTTGCTTACTGAGTGTCTTTGCTGTTTCAGTAACCGGCAGACTTTCAACTTTTTTAGACAGTTTCGGTTGTTCGGGGAGTTGTTCAGGTTCCTCTTTAGTGTTAGGCATGATCCCTTTTAACAGGTCGTCAAGCTCCTCCTCCGAGACCACCGGCACTTTGAAGGCATCGGAAACAGAAGACCCTGCCAACGGCGTGGCGGGGAGGTTGTCGAGTGTATTCGTGGCGGAATTTTTTAATTCCATGCTCACTACGGCGTCCTGAGCTGCCTGCAAAATCCTGTCGCCTTCGCCGAAGCGCAGCATCCGTTCCGATTGCAGCTGTTTCATGGCTTTTATAGCCCGCTTCGAAGGTGCAAATTTTAGCTTCGTACAAATTGTCAAAATCAGTTCATCTTGGACGTGAATGGCAAATTCGCCACGTTTTTCCAAAAGGGCGCAGAGGGCATTGCCGACATCCTTGCCGCCCATGTTCCCCAATTGAACAACCACCTGCTGTTTCAATTCGTCGTTGATGTAGTCGAGCGCCTCTATCAAACGGTCGCGCATATGGGTTCCACCGAACTTGGTGATGCAGTTCAGGACCTGCAGTTGCACCCGGATGTCTTTATGCGTCAGATAGGGCCGCACCATCTCATAGAGTTTTTGATCTTCCATCCGGGAGATGATGATTATGAGATTTCTGATCACGTACCAAGGTGGATTTTGCTTAAGGCAATAATCACAAACCGGTAAAACAACCTTGCCGGTGGTGGGAATGAATTCGATAAGAGAAAAGCGTTTGTCCTTATCCTTGCAGTCGATCAAGAACTGGACGAGGACAGCGGCGGCCTTGCTGCCGAAATGCAGGAGCAGGCATTGGGCTATATCACGTCTGTCTTCCTGTTTGTCGAGATAGACAGCAACGAGATTTTTCAGGAAGGACTCTTCGGCCAGTTCCGAATGAACCTTGCTGATGGTCTGCCGGATAAGATTGTTTTTCTGGATAACCCCTTTCTGGATCTGCGAGAGGATGATTATCAGGTTTTCAGTCTGGTACCAGAGGCCCATTCGCAACATTTGCTGAAGCAGTGTCTGCAGCTGGAGGCAGATAAATTGAAACCCCGAGAGGTATTCGGTTTCGCTTTGCAGCCAGTTCACCAAGAGGCGGGAAACCGCCTCAAGAAATTCGGGGCTATTCTTTCCCTGCGAAATTTTTTCAGTAAAAATGGAGAGTACGAAGATGGCCCGCTCCCGCAGCTCCGTATCAGCACTACAGGCGCACAAACCGATCTTTTCAAGAACCTTGAGGATATTCTCTTCAGGGCCTTTTTGATAGATGGTATGCAGATATTCTATGAGTTTTTCGACAAACTCATTATTTTGCAGGATCCCGAAGCGGTTGTTTTCCAAGTCGACCACACCCCGCTGAAAACGGAGCAGCATCCGTTTGCTTTCCGTGTTGTGCAGGAGTTGGTTGGTCTGGGAGATTATTTTAAGCTGTTTCTGCTTGTCGATATCCATACAATCATCACGTTAAGTGGAGGTAAGCTTCTCAGCTTTTCATGGCAAATCTTGAAGGTGAGTCACCCTTGCCTGATGTTTCCAATAATTTTTTACAATCCTTTGTTTATCACGGGTATGATCTCCTTGGCAAGGAATTCTCACGATTTTTTGACATGAAGAGTGCCTTGTTAAACAGGAGTTTCGGAGATAAACCGCGCGGCGAGCCGCGAGGCCTTGTAGAATAAGGGTTTAGCGGGCGGGACCCTGTAAGACCCCACTCTCGTCAATATGGTAACCAAAGGCCGATAGGACTTCGCTCTGGGTCTTACTGGGAGTTTCCAGGCGGCGCTCAGGTGTCCGGCTCCCTTTCTTTACGCTCAGGACACAATGGAGATGCCGCATGTCGTCCATTACCGCCTCAATTGACCGTTTTTGTGCGGCCGCAGTCATCCTCAATTCGATCCGCCGCAAATAAGTCATCGCCACGACACAGGTGAAAAGATGGCACCTGATCTTGCTGTCCGTCCAGTGCCGGACCGGGCTCGTGCCCACCAGCTCGTCGTCCTTGCTGAGACGGAATCGGTCTTCGACCTGCCAGCGGGCAAGATTTGCTTCGATGATATCGCCGGTCAGCCAATCCGTATTGTCGGTGATGATGATGTTTTTCCCGAACATCGTCTGTTTCCGGCCGACCAGATAGACATTTTTGCGAAAGGTCAGCGACAGGCCATCGGGGGATTGGCCGAATTCCAGTTCGTACAATTGCGATTCCATATGGATCTGCTCGCAAAATCGGACATACCGTTCGCGAATTGCCTCCTCCTTTCGCCACTGCGGCGCCTTGTCTCTGACCTTGGCCCGCATCGCCAATAACTCCTGGCGCATGGTCTCAAGTTTATCGGCAAAGGTGTAGGCCTGTTTGCGGGCAGACGCCGGGGTATGGGTAACCAGCACGGTTCGCTCTTTGCCCCAGAACTCATCCTTGGTTCGATAGACCAAAAGGCACTCCTCTTCGCGGCCTTCCTTAATATAACGCCGATTCTCCGCCGTATCGGCAGGTTCAAAGCGATCAAGCGGAGTTGCAGCCAGCTCCTGGGCGAAGTATGTCGAATAGGTGGTGATAAAATGGATTCGTGGGTGGTCGTCGATCCAGGCATAATTGGTATCGGCGTTCATGCCCTTGTCGATGACCACGGTCAGCCGTTCTTTGGTTTTGTTCAAGCCACAGACAACGCCAAACATTTCATCCATCACCGCCTCAAAATGTTTGCTGTCATGGATATTGCCGGGATAGACGCTGTAATATAACGGCAACCGTGAATCTCGGGCGACCAGCAGTCCCAGGCCGATCTGGCGCAGATGATGCTTACCGGCCTTGTTCTTGCCACGCTGGGCAAGCTTCGAGTCGGTTTGACTGGCCATATATGTGTAATAGTTGGTGGTGTCGAAGAGCAGGCAATCTGCGGACGGCACCTCGACTTGCCAGATACGCTCGAAAAACCGGCGGGCAATCGTCTGCAGAGCGGTTTCGCTCACCCGCTGCCATTTTTCCCAGTAGCGTTTGCTGGACAGTTCGTCCAACTCGATGGGCCGGATCTGCTGGATGGCGGTCTTGCGGAACCAATCGGCAAGTTTGTTCTTGCTGACCGCCTGCACCATCCGGTTCAGTACGCAATAGAGAAAATACTCACCGACCGAAGGACCTGTCTCCCGCTCTGCCCTGGGAACGACATTGTCGACGATGCCGCAGAGATCGATATCCCGGTCGATCTGCTGGGCCAGCCAAAGAGAGCCGAATTCTTCGACCTTCAAATCCAGGACCTCCGCCTCTTTGCCGCCAAGCAGGCCGGCAACCTTTTCCGGAGAACCAAGGTAGATCTGGGAAATGACCTTGGGCTTGCCGTCGACCCTGGCAATCTCCCGGACGTAGAGGTAGGGTCTTCCCTTTTTGGTTTTAATGTGAAAATGCGCCATGCAGACATAATACCAGTAGGGTCTTACAAGTCAAGCAAAAAATATCAAAAACACCAATATATTTATGGTGTTCTGTAGGAAATACTTGTTTTCTTTGGAGGGTCTTACAGGCTTGAGCTGCGTAACGTACCGATGTTAAAGGGAATTTATGGGTGGGAGGAGTTTATCTCTGAAACTCCTGTTAAAGTTTGTGCCGGCCAATCGAATCAAACAGCCCGGGTGCGGTGTATGGCAAGATGCTATTGTTCGCTCTCAAGGTAATTGAGGAGCAGTCGTTTGACCTTGATGCTGAGGCTTGTGCGGTCCATTGCCCCGAGATCGATATCATACTCGTCTTCTTTTTTTAAACGGCTGCCGTTATCCAGGCGAGTGATCCGCAGCTGCGGCCTGTCAATGATTTTCCCCGGTGCGGTAACCATTCCTACCCGGCCATCCGAAAGCTCGATGTAGGTGCCGGGGGGGTAGATACCGATAGTGGCGATAAAGGCACTCAACAAGATCGGGTGAAAAGCGCCTTTGTCGTCGATCATAATCGAAAAGGCCTGCTGTGGGTCCAGGGCTTGTTTATAGGGGCGGATGGCAGTCAGGGCCTCGAAGACATCACAGATCTGCAACAGGGCAATCGGCGGACTGCGCACCCCCCATACCGGCTTCTGCGGATAGCCTCTGCCGTCGTAACGCAGGTGATGTCCCCAGGCGGCAGCGATATCGAGAGGCGATACATCCTTCTGGGCAAGGAGCAATTCCGTCCCCACCCGCGGGTGATCCTGGATGAGGCGAAACTCATCATCGGTAAGCGAGCTTGTCTTGTAGAGGATCTCCGATGAAATTTTGCTTTTGCCAATGTCATGGAGAAGAGCGGCGGTGCCCATGGCCAGGACGCTTTCCTCCGGCCAATGCATTTTCATGCCGAGAAAAACGGCGATCGCTGAAACCCGCACCGAATGACCGATGGTGTAACTATCGTAGTCGGGATAATGGATATACTGCAGGACATCGGCGAAATTTTCCTGGGTGAAACGTAACATAAATTCGCTGACCGACCGAGCGCTGTCGATATCGAACTCGCGGCCGCAGGCCGCATCGCCATGGGTCCGTGTCACCACATCAAAAAGGGCTTGATAGATGAGGGTCGGCGATTGCAGAAAGCCAACGGATTCCTGTCCCTCCCATGGCCGTTTACTGTCCGGTGCGCCCATCCCTGCCTGATCACTGTAGTGGCCTGCAAGGGTGATGGACTCAATACCCTTCTGCTTAAATAGCTCTCTTGCCTCCTGGAGACTGTTCAGGGAGGCTTTCAGGCCATCGGTCAGATCCATGAAGGCACTGACATCATCAACAGTCAGACCCTTTTTAAACGAAACACCGCCGCAATGGAGCATTTCCATGAACTGAATGAGCTGCCGGCCAACGACGGTCGGACCAAAAAGCCTTTTGCCGTTGAAAACAAAATGACCATCAATAATGCCGACAAAGAAATCATCCTTGGCGCTCATCTCAAAGAAGGCAGACAGCTCTCTGCAAAAGTTCTGGGCGTAGAAAATTACCTTCGGATGGCGGGGGAAATATAACCTCCTGTTGGAAATTCCCTTGCAGAGCAGGATTATAACATCATTAATTTTCTTATCCATTTCCGTATATTTCAGATTGCATAGCCACTTACAATGGTCTGCGCTTGAGGTTTTTCAAGGCCTCAGCTGCCGCCCGACGACAACCACTCGGCCATTTTGGAAGAATGACCATGTGTTTTTCTTCGGTGATGCGTACCAGGAGCTGGCGCGCTTCTTCGACCTGCATCTCCGGGATTGCCTGGATAGTTTTCACGACCCAGGTCTCATGCCTTTGCTGCTCGGAGATGTCGGGTAAATTCCGGACCACGAGGTTGCCGGCCGCCACCCGGAGATTAATGGGAAAATAATCTTGTTGGGCAGCAAGCAGATATATTTGGAGAAATTTCATATGCTGGGGAATCTCAAGCTGCAGCAGTGGTGCTAACGCCTCAATCATCCAGTCCGGTGGGCCGGCCGCGAGACTCTTGAGAATCCTCACTCCGATCGGTCTTTTCATCGAGGTTTCTAGCAGATAAGAAAAGAGCGGAAAGGCTTTTTTCAGCTCTGGATCAAAAATGTCCTCGGCGATTTTCTTTTCTTGAAAGCAATCCAGGGCTTCGAGTTCCGACCATCGTTCTTTCATCGCAGGCCCAGGCAATCCGGCAGCGATGATTGCAAGTTCGCCAAATACTTGTCGATCGACGGCCCGGCCCGAGACTAAGATTTCGTTGACAAGTATCGGCCAAAGGAGGGTTTGTGCTGCCGGTGCAATCTTTTGACAGATCATCAGCAAGAATCGCAGGGAAGAAAGGTTCGTCTTTGAGTTGCGTAAAAGAAGGGCGAAAAATTGCATAGCCTCGTAAAAACGACTGTTATCGGTGCTGGTTGCCAGATGCATCACTCCCATGATGAGGGTATCGAATTCCCGAGCATTTAGCGGTGCAATGAGGATATCACGCAGGTTGTGCTTGATTTTTCCTTCCACCGCAGCCTCCTGCTTGAACTGGAGTAACTGGAGAATAATGGTCAGCTCTTCGCAGTGATCAATTTGCGTGATTTTCTCAAGGGTGTCGTTGTCTAAAAAATTTTCCTTAACAAATGATTGTAGCTGGTTAACCGATTTCACAGGTCTATCGTCTGCCGGCCGGATTTTCTGCGACTTTTCGTCGCCACCGGCAAGCGGTTTTTTGTTTATAGAGCTGCCGCCGAAGACGGAAACCAGCATTCTGATGGTTTCCTGGGATTCCTTGTCCTGACTCTCCCTCTCCAGACCGAGGAAAATCGAAGAAAGAGCATTGAGATCGTTTTGCACAAATACCCCGCCGGAATCCTCGGGGCGATGGTAGGCATTGGTGACAACTTTTACCAAGAGGCCCCGAACATCGCTCCAGGTTACCGCCGGCAGGCCTTTGATGCTGATCGGCCTGCTGGTAAATCTTTCAGCCAGGGAGTTGAGGAATTCCCTGCATTGCTCGATCTGGTTCCGGTCAAGCCCCTGTTCAGCGAGGACCTGAAAGACGGTATTCAGGCCGTGTTCGGCATCTTCACCGTCATTATCCAGGAGTATCGCGTTCTCATCGACTAAAAACTCCTTTTGGACGATCCGTACCGATGTCGGCAGGTTAGCTACATCGGCCTGGGTGAATTCTTTAATTCCCTGGAGCTGCGAGCGCCCGAGCAACAGACTTCTGACCAGCTGTAGAAGTTCTGAAAGAATGATCGTCCGGTCAATTTCAAGAGACCCTATGCCAAGATCAAGGATGAGCTTTTTGAATTCACGCAAGGCGTTGGTCGGCGCCAGAATCTCGTAGCCCTCGACAAGAAGTGCCTCGCCCTTCAATTCAATGAGCACCGAGCGATTGGTGTCGGCAACACCTGCGATGTTCCGCTGAAATTGTTGAGCAGCCTGGTCAAGCACTTTGTGGCCGGCCGGATAGTAGATACCTATCTTGCATATGCGGTGGAGTGATTCCAGGAATTCGATTAGATTTTTCTGTTCGAGATGCGGGGGAATTTCCTGTTGGTCTTTCTCTGAACTGTTCATAAATTGCAAGTTACTCTTTCGAACAGGAATTTACAAATTTTTTGTTTTATGACTGCACACATGGGTCAGAAATACAGCTGGATGGAACTCAACCGTCGTTCAAAAATACCTCATCCGTTTCTATGTCACGAACGGTGGTGAGTGAAAACTCATTCATCCAGACCACAGAGCATAAATCCGAGAATCGGTTGGCATTTTCCCTCGCAAGAGCCACTGAGAGAACCATGTTGCCGTGTACCGGAATGGTTTTCCCGCCCCCAGTAGAATTCGCTCAAGCCGACAGGGCGTAACTGCTGTTGCGCGGCAAAGTTCAGGAGTTTTGGGGCGCAGCAGTCGCCGGTTCCGGTGGGGATGCCGGTTTCTCCGAGAAAGACTTCGCCGATATTGGCCGTCACCCCCCGGAAATTGGTAAGTTCGTACAGGGCGTGGAAATCCGCCATCAGCTGCTGGGAAAGGAAGCGTCGCTCTTTTCTCAGGGCCAGCCATTTTTTACCACGATCCTCACAGGCAACGATCCTAGCGCTCAGGGCCTTGATTCGTGGTTCCACCGCTTGGTTTAAGGCGAGAAATGCATCAACGTCAAAAAGCGGCGGTACCCAGCCGCTTGCGAGCCAGTGACCATTGTATTGTCCGGAGAAGGCCCGGAGTACGGTTGTCGTTCCATCTGCACCGACACATTCCAAAACACCAAACATCTTGCCCCGTGCCGGACCATACAACCACTCCGTTGAGAGTACCGGTGCGCTGTGGGAAGTGGTGGGGAACAGGTCGATGGTGCCGTATTCAGCGAGAAGTTCCATAAGTTGCCGGCAATGGATCAGGGAATTTCCCTGACCAAGCCAGTGATCACGACCGCATCTTCGGCAGTAGCCGCCGCTTCTGATCTCTTGCGTGTTGAGGTCATCTGTTACCATGAGGCTTGTGGGGCGAGTTGATCTTTTCGCAGTTCGGAAAAAGAGGTTTGGGGATGTGTGGGAAGATACACCGCAGTCGGCAAAATGCCTAATAGTTACTTCCGCAAATGAGTGCGCCGTGTTACTATATGACCGTTGTCAGGGGATATTGCACAATCGAAACCCCGGTGCGATGGACGTTAATTTTAACGAAGAGTCAGGCGCTTTCCCGGATGTAAGAACGTTTCCCGGGGAGAGCTGCGGCGCTTTTTTCAAGAAGGAAGGAAAACATGGCCCTGCAGCAGAAAGACATAACCGGTGCTTTTCACGACCTGGGACCGGACCGGGTATTGAATCTGGTGGAAAAGGTGTTGGGTATCCGTTGCAACAATCTTTTTCGCACCCTGAATAGTTATATCAACCGGGTTTTTGAAATCGAAACCGAAGAGGGTATCCGGATGGTGGTGAAATTTTATCGCCCCGGACGTTGGTCGAAAAAGGCCATCCTTGATGAACATAAATTCCTCATTGAGTTGGCGGAACAAGAGATTCCGGTAATCGCCCCCCTTTATTTCCGGGATGGCGAGACTCTTGCCGAGAGTGAGAAACTGCTCTTCTCCGTCTTCCCAAAGTGTGGCGGGCGGAGCAGTGATGAATTCACCGATGATCAATGGCTGCAGATCGGCCGATTGCTCGGCAGGGTCCATCAGGTTGGAGAGGCCGGCAAAGCGAAAAACCGGATTACCATGGCGCCGCGTCATTCGACCCTTCTGCAGCTCAATTATCTGCTGGGAGCATCCTGTGTTGCAGAGGATCTGAAGCCCCTTCTCAAGACCACGGTTTTACGGATAATTGAGGCCATAGAGCCGCTCTTTCAGCAAACCAAGGCGATCCGTATTCATGGGGATTGCCACTTCTCCAATATTATTGACCGACCTGGCGAGTCCTTTCATCTTATTGATTTCGACGATATGGCCATGGGTCCACCGGTCCAGGATATCTGGATGCTGCTGCCGGGGGATGCGGAGGAGGCGGTGGTCGAACTTGACCTTTTTTTGGAAGGTTATGAGACCTTCCGGGCCTTTGATCGTCGGACGCTGCGCCTCATCGAGCCGCTCAGGGCGATGCGTTTTATCCACTATATGGCATGGTGTGCCCACCAGGTCGAAGCGGACGGAATAACCAGAGCCATCGATGACTTCGGCTCGCGGGACTACTGGCAAAGGGAGATCAATGACCTTGTCGACCAAGAGGCGCGAATTGCCGAGAGCCGGCTGCCTTCCGGCAACGTCCTGTAGTACTTCAGAAATTCATTTCTTGTTGCCGGCTGGGTGCAGAAAAGACAGCAATCTTTCTGAGAGACTGAGGTTGTTTGCTTTCACCGTTCCCATAAGTTCCTTGAAGTCAATGCCGTAACGTTTTGAGAGTTTAGCCAACTCTTTGTTTTTTAGAAGAATTCGCGACCAGGGAACAGCCTCTGGCAGAGCAAGGGCGACGATATTGCCCCGGTTGGGAACCGGCAGGTACAGGCAGCCGGCAAACTGGTCGGCGAGAATCTTTTGGATTTCCCGGTACAGGCGCGAATCGCTGCTCCAGAGATTACAACTGACAATGCCCGTACTTTTCAGATTCGCCGCACAGCAAGAAAAAAACGACTCTGAGTAGATGCCGGCGGCCATGCCCTGATGGTCAAAGGCATCGACCAGGATGAGGTCATACTGTTTTTTCCTCGGTTCCTGGAGAAATTGCAGACCGTCTTGGCAATGCACAAGGATCCGTTCATTTTCCGGCAGGCGGAAAAAGCCTCTGGCCACGTGGATGATGTGGGAGGAAGAGTCGACGGCATCAATTCGGCAGCGGTGGAAATGGTGCGAGAAAAAGTGTACCAGCGATCCGGCGCCAATGCCGACAATGAGGATATCGCAGGGTTCCGGCACAATCAGCAAGGCGGTGAGCATATGCCAGGTGTACGGCAGAACCAGATGCTCGGGTCGGGACAGGCACATTCGGCTCTGCAGGTGGCCAGGGCCGAAATAGAGGCTGCGGTGGTCGCCGTTGTCCCTTACTTCGACCTTATGGCCATTCCAATATTCTTTGTGGACAATGAGGCCCGGATTGTAAGCCATGGGTTGCCATGCGGCAGTGCCGCTTGCAGGCGGCTGGGATTGAAAAAAAAGTTTACCGAATGCCCGATAATACCCTGCCGGGGGGGAGCTGTCAAAAAGGGGAATGCCTTCCGGTATCTTTTTGCGGTATGCCGATGTCAAAAGTTTAAAATTACATGGCCGGAGGAATGGAAGGAGGTGCATAAATTTCTGTAATTAATAATAAAAACATCGATCATGTTATTTTGTAACGACTCCTAATTTCCTTGACTGTTGAGTTTTTATTTTGGCATACTAGAAAGAGTAAAAAAAATCATGGAGCAATGTCCCGGCCATCGGAGGAAACCCCTTGCAAACGAAAGAGACTAAAAAGAAGATTCTTGTCATGGATGATGAGGATATGGTCGGAGAAATCGCTTGTCAGATGCTGAAGTATATGGGTTTTGATGGGGTTTGGGTTGCAAACGGAGCGGAAGCAATACAGGAATACGGCAAGCAAAAAGAAGCTGGGCAAGCCTATGCGGCTATTATCATGGATCTTACCATCCCCGGCGGGATGGGCGGCGAAGAGGCTATTGTGAAAATCCTCGCCCTCGACCCGGCGGCAAAGGCTTTTGTCTCAAGCGGTTATGCCAATGACCCGATCATGGTCAACTACAAGGACTACGGCTTTATCGGAGTTATTGCCAAACCCTTTGACATCGCGGCTGTGGAGCAGATCCTCAAAATGGTACTTTGATCCCGGCCATCTCTGCAATATGCAACGTCTTCCGCGCCATCCTTGTGACTGATTCGAAAAGCAAATCTCTGTATTTCGCGACGATTGTAACCTTTTGTTCGCTGTATGCGGCCCAGCCGATACAGCCTTTATTGAAGAGCGAATTTCAGCTGAGTAATTTTCAAGCCATCCTTTTTACCACGCTGATGATGGCGCCGCTTGGCGTCGCACCTCTGGTTTACGGGTATCTTCTTGAATCCTTTTCCGCCAAGGTGATGTTGCGCTGGGCACTGTTTCTTCTCGGCGTCCTAGAGTTGTTTTTCGCTACGGCCGACAACTATCTCACCCTGCTTACCTTGCGCGGTATTCAGGGGTTGATGATCCCGGCCATCCTCACCTCCCTTGTTACCTATATCAGCTATACCTCGCCAAAGGACAAGGTGCAGCACGCCATCTCCGCCTATATTGCTGCAACCATTGTCGGTGGTTTTCTTGGGCGGTTTTTATCCGGGCTGTTCACCGATCTTTTTGGCTGGCGCTTTTTCTTTTTTGCCCTCGGCCTGCTCCTTATGCTGAACAGTTACCTGCTGAAGGGTATGGCCAGGGACGCCAAGTTGCAATACGCCAGGCCAAGGCTTGCGGAAATTCTTGCCTTGCTTCGCGCAAAACCATACGTGTGGATCTACGCCTCGATTTTCTGTTTGTTTTTTGTGTTTGCCGCACTCATGAACTTTCTTCCCTTTGAAATGAAGAGGATACATCCGGCCTCTCGGGAAACCGGAGTCGGTCTCTTATATCTTGGCTACAGTATGGGACTGCTGGTCTCCCTCAATACCCGGCGGATCATCGGCTATTTCGGCAATGAGGTCAAGGCCGTCACCGCCGGTATTCTGATCTTTGCCATGGGAACCCTGACTTTTATGGTGGAAAATTACCTGGTGCTGTTTCTCGGCATGTTTGTCTTCTGCGCTGGCCTCTTTACCGCCCACTCTCTGCTGTCCGGCCTTGTTAACAAGCTGGCCCAGGACAATAAGGCCATCGCCAACGGGTTGTATATCTCTTTCTACTATACCGGCGGAACCTTGGGTTCAGTGCTGCCGGGGGCGGTCTTTCAGCGTTACGGCTGGCAAGCCTTTCTTTTGCAGCTCCTGGTGATGATTGCCCTTGCCTTATTTTTTGCCCGGCGACTGAAAGGTGTGGCGGCGGAGGCTGGTGGACAGCCCAAGGGTCCTAAGCCTTTGTCTTATCCTCAATGACCAGCATTTTTTTCCAGGCGCCTTTCCAAAAACGCCAGAAAGAGAGGAGAAAGAGTACAGTGACAAAGCAGAGCACCCAGAGCCAGGCGGCATGGACACCGATCTCCAAGTATTCTATCCCGATATACACCGGCAGAATCAAGCACAAGGGTGAAACCACAGCGATGGCCAGCATCATGAAACGGGTGTCGCCGGCACCGCGCAGGGCGCCGCTGAAGACCATGTACAAGGCGTCGAAAAACAGGTAGGCGGCAACAATCTGCAACAGCGGTCGGCTGAGGCGCAGCACCTCCTGGTGGGTGGCAGCGGCCTGGCCAGCAGCGAGAAAAGGCGCGAGAACGAGGTTGGGGGCAAAGATGAAGATCAGGTCGATCGCCAGTATGTAAAGCATGAGCAGATAGCAGCCGCTGGTGACATAGTCCGCGGCAAGCCCGGGTTTGCCGCGCCCCAGGGCTTGACCGACGAGAATGCTCATACCCTGGGAGACGCCCATGGAGGGCATGAAGGCCAAGGCATTGATGGACAGGACGATGTTGGTTGCCGCCAGTTCGGGAAGTCCGATGCGACCGACGAGGAGAATAAACAGGGTGAAGGCCAGGATGTCCATGGTAAACTGCAGCGAGCCGGGAATTCCAAAGCGCATCAATCTGGCAAAGATCTCTCTGTCAAAATGAAAGTTTTTCAACACCCCAAAGCGGCGATTGTTTTCTTTGGTGAAGATCAGTCCGGCAAGACAGACAACATTGACCCCCCAGGCCGTCACCGTAGCGATGGCGGCACCCTTGACGCCCATCTCCGGCATGCCCCAGTGGCCGAAGATCAGGGCGTAATCAAGGGGGATATTGATAAAAACCCCGAGGAAGGTGATAATCATCACCGGCCTTGTGATCCCTCGGCCGGTGAAAAAGGTGGACAAGGTCACCATCGCCACGTGAAGAACGGCACCCTGGCAAAGAATGGAAAAGTAGACCTCTTCGAGTTCCCGAACCCCTTGCGGGTGGCCGGCAAGAGCGAAGAGAGGCTTTGCCGCAAACACCCCCAGCAGCCAGAGCAGCAGGCCTGAGAAAAGGGTAAAATGGAGGCCCTGCCACAGCACACAGCCGATCTTGCGCTCATCGCCCCGGCCGGTATACTGGGCGATGAAGACTCCGGCATAACCGCCGACGCCGCCGAAAAAGGCCATGGGCAGATAAGAGGTGATACCGGCGGGAAGGGCGGCGGAGATGGCGTCAAGGCTGTAGTTGGCAAGAAAGATCCGGTCGGTGAACTCCATCAGGACCGTCGCCGAAAGACTGAAGACCAGCGGCAGGCAGATGTGCAGGACCTCCCGGTATCGGCCTCTCTGTCGCCGATTTTTAAGGAAAAAGATCATGGTTTGGCTTTTGTTTACCAGTTGATTGAAGGAATTTCATATGCTGCAGCAACAGATAATCATCGATCAACACAAATGCACGGGTTGCGGCGTCTGTGTGACAATTTGTCCGTATCGGGTCATCAGCTTGAAGGATGGCGTGGCCGAGCACAGCGGCGTGCCCTGCTTTCTCTGCGATCACTGCCGGGCGGTCTGCCCGCAGGGGGCAATTGCCACAGCTCTACAGAATGCACTTGGGCTGGTAACAATGGAGGAAAATTCCGAGGTCATAGGTCCAGGTACGAGTAACGGGCCGGCTCTCGTCGCCCTTATGCGGTCCCGGCGCTCTTGCCGGAGGTATCAGGAGAAAATCGTACCCTTGGCAATGCTCCTCGATCTGGTAAAGATAGGTACCACCGCACCCTCCGGCACCAACAGCCAGGGCTGGAATTTTGCCATTTTGCCCGGTCGCGACGATATTCTGGTTCTCGGCTCGATGGTGTCGGATTATTTCCGAAAACTCAACCGGTTGGCGGCAAATCCGCTCCTTCGCGGGATGGCCAAGATTTTTGCCGGTGATGGTCTCGGGCGTTATTATCGCAACTATTTTTCTTCGGTCGCCGAGGCACTGCAGCAGTGGGATGAAGAGGGAACGGATCGGCTCTTTCATGGGGCAACGGCGGCCATCCTTGTTACCGGCAAGAAAACAGCCAGTTGCCCGGCGGAAGACGCCCTTCTTGCCACCCAGAATATCCTTCTGGCCGCCCATGCCATGGGGCTTGGCAGCTGCCTCATCGGCTTTGCAGTGGAGGCGATGCGCAGGGATCGGGCCATAAAGGAAAAGATGGAGATTCCCGAAGACCAAAATATCTATAGCGTCATTGCCCTAGGTTTTCCGGCGGTTGCTTATCTTCACCATGCCGGTCGCAGGCTTGTTCAGCCAAGGATAATCCGCCTGGCAAAAACTCGACGATAGCTTTGTCGAGATGCTCGGAGCTTGCACGGTTTAACAAATGGTTTATATAAGGAATACAGGGCGGCAGAGACAACACTCAGCACCGGAGAAGACCGGCATGGATACGACAAGGCAGTTACGAGTTATACTCTTTTCCTTTGGTTTTAAATACGGCACGCCGATTGATATTAATCAACTCTGGGATGTGCGCTTTCTCCCCAATCCCTACTGGGTTCCTGAACTGCGGCCGAAAAACGGCAAAGAACCGGAGGTCGCCGAATACGTTCTGGCGAGCCCGGCGGGCCGGAGCTTTTGGCAGCATCTCCAACCCCTCCTGCTTTTTCTTGTCAAAGAGAACCTGGCGGCCGATAAGAACACCCTGCGTATCGCCATCGGCTGCACCGGCGGACGGCATCGGTCGGTGGCCGTCACCGAGAAAATTGCCGTACTCCTTTCCGAACAGCCGATACAATTGACGGTCTTTCACCGAGATATTGCCCGAGAGGAATAGCCGGAACCCAATATTTATTTCTTGACCTCCCCTCCATATTAAGACCTCAGCCACAATGGAAAAAATACCCCTGCTGTTACTCTTTCTCGGGCATGTCGTTGTAGACACCTGTCAGGGCACCCTGCCGGTGGTGATGGCCAAGCTGAAAGAGGTTTTTGAACTGAGCTATTTTCAGGTCGGCCTTATGATGATGATCCTCAATCTCACTTCGTCGGTAATCCAGCCGATCTTCGGTATGGTTTCCGATCGTTTTCGTACCGGCTGGTTTGTACCGGTGGGTGTTCTTTGGACGGCGGTGGCCATGGGCCTGGTCGGCTGGGCACCCAGTTACGGTATTGCGGCTTTACTTGTTGGAATGGCCGGACTCGGTACCGCTGCATTTCATCCGCGGGCGATGATGGCGGTGTATCTGGTCAGCGGTATGCAGCGCGGATTTGGCGCCGCCATCTTCTCTACCGGAGGCAATCTGGGTTTTGCCCTGGGACCGGTGGTGGGCAGCCTCTTGGTACTCGGCATCGGACTCCATGCTACCCTCAGTTTGATTCCGGTTGGCGTACTTTTGTTTCTGGTTATCATTTTCTACCCGGGCGATTTTCTCCGCCGCGACACCCCCAGGAGGGCGCTTTCGGATCAAGGCGATAACGAAAAGGCGGCAGGAATTCCCTGGGGCGGGTTGATAGCCCTGTGCTTAATCGTCACTCTCCGTTCTTGGGTCTATATGAGTACAATCACCTATCTGCCTCTGTTGTTTCAGAGCCGGGGCATCGAGCTTGCATCCGGAAGCCTGATTCTCACGGTTTTTCTCGCCTGCGGTGCCGTTGCCGGCCTGTATGGCGGACATCTCTCCGACAAAGCCGGGCGAAAGATCGTCATCATCGGCAGTTCTCTCATTTTTCCGGTGCTGGCCGCGGCGATGCTGGTGGCTGAAGGGCCGTGGCTGTGGCTTCTTGCCGGGGCCTCGGGCGCAGCCCTGCTTGCCTCCTTTTCGGTGACGATCGTCCTTGCCCAGGAACTTTTGCCGAATAACCTGGGCCTTGCCTCCGGCCTGGTCTTGGGCCTCGGGTTCGGGACCGGCGGCTTGGGGACGGCCCTTTCCGGCTACCTGGCCGATCACATCGGCCTGTATCAAACCTTCTGGGTATTGGCTCTTGCACCTCTTTTCAGTATTGCTCTCGTCGGTTTTATCAAGATGGCTGGGGAACCTGCCGCAAGTACTGTGCAAAGGTAATTGCAGTGGAGAAGAATCCTTTATTATTGATCATTGATCCAAGGTGTTATTCAAATATTGTTGGTTTTTGATGTTAGGAGTTGTCTTCGATGTACAGTCTGAAGATCAATATGAAGGAAAAATCGAAATTGATGAGGTTTGGCCTGGCAATCTCAATTGATTGGAAGGTCTTGTGTTTCCCCTTTTTAAAAATTCTGCTGCATCATCTTTTCTCTGTTTGAAATACTTTCAGAGCATTGTGAGTGATAACGATATAGAAGCCCATGATTGCCACATAGTTAATGAAGAATCCCACGACCGATTTCTCAAAATCCCAAAAGTCAAAAGAGTAGATCATAAACAACTTCGACAAGACATCTCTGTCGAAAGACGCTTTCACCCCATAGAAAACAATTACTATCGACAGCAACCACCGCAGAACGGACTGAACCCTCTGGTTAAACGAAATCGGGAGTATCCTCCTGGTAATGGCCTTAACTCTTGCCCAGTGCATTCCCAGGTGAATAGCCATAAGGATGAAAAACCAGTAGGCCGCCGTGGTATGAACCTGCCGCAATGTTAAAGTGCTTTCTATTCCAAGAGACACAAAAAGCGTGCGTGATATCATGAGGCTGCTCCCTATCAGCGTTGCCATTGCCAGAACAAACAGCAAATTGACCGCAATATCGAGAAGGCGGCGCATACTGTATTTCCCCTGCAATATGGATGAATACCATCGCCAATTCAGAATATTGTGGAGGAAGAATAAGAAAACAATGAATAACCCGACTGACTCATGCATTCTATTCTCTGTCAACTTATTGGCGATTGCCAACAGAACAGAGAGGATCATGGCACAATCAACCACCAATTTCAGAAGAGTTTTTCGATTCATTTATCGCTGTTTTCCTTTCGTTATCTTCAACTTCGTCAACCAGTCGATAATGTCTTCTCTCGCTGATTTGCTTTTCACGCTCTTGCCCTGTATGGCCAGGCCATCTAGAACAGTTGCCTTCGGATTGAGCGTTTTCAGATCGGTTACGCTTCTCCCGAGGAAGCTTCCCTCATGAGTACAGAAGGGTACGAGGATTTTCTTTGAAAAGTCGTTCTCCTCGAAATATGTAAACAGGGCCATCGGCAGCGTGCCCCACCAGTTTGGATAACCAATGAAGATGACATCATACGATTCCAAGTTGTGAACCTTGGTCGTGAGTTGTGGCCGGTAATTTTTTTTCTGTTCGCTCTTTGCCTGGTCGACAACAGTGTCGTAATCCACGGGATACGGATTCACGGTTTTTATTTCTACAATATAGCCGCCGACCTGTTCATGGATTTGCTCTGCCATGAAACGTGTATTGCCGGAGTGCGAAAAGTATGTCACCAGGATATTTCCTTTTCCTGAATCCTTCTGTTCTATTTCCGCGGAAACTGCATTGCCGATTGCTATAAAATCACACATAGCAACGGTACCCATCGCAATCGCACTGTTTTTCAAAAAACTGCGACGCGAGATTTTTCTTCCCATAATTTCTCTCCATCCGATAAACGAGGAATTGTATTTTTCAAACTTGTTAACCCTATTGATGCTATTCCTAGGCAAACCGCAACAAAGGCACTGGGCGCTTGACAGTGAATCAAGCGCCCTTGCTAAATATGGTTTACTGCTCAGCATCCAAGGATACCAAACGCATATTGCTTAAAGGTTGCCCTTAAAAAACGGCGACAACTTGTTCATCGCGAGATCCGCGCCTTTGCCATCGTATAGATCCATGTGCGTGGCAGCGTTGATGATAAACAGTTCCTTCGGCCCCGCTGCCTTGGCGTGAAGTTCTTGACTATGCCAAAGCGAGCCCGCCTCGCTGCCCGCGACGATCAGAACGGGCTGCGTCAGCAGCGTATCGATCCGGTCGAATCCGGTGAACGACACCAGGTAGCTGATGCTGGTCAGCAGCAACTTGTTAGGAGCGTTCGGATGCTGTCCGCGAGACGTCAGATAGTAATCTGCCGCCTCTTGCAGATCGCGGGGCGCAGTCTTATCCCCGACGTTGGGCACATAAGGAACATAGACCGGCGCTGCTCCGGCTGCTTCGGCGGAGCGCTGCTTGGCTACCGCCTCAAGTGTCGCAATCTGATCGGCTTCCGAGGCTTTGCCGTCCCACCCCTTTCGCGTCGCAGCGCCAACGTCCACCGCGCTCACGGTGGCGAGGGCCTTGATGCGGCGCTCGGTCGTTGCTGCCTTGACTGTGGTCCCGCTGCCAGCACAGATACCCAGAGCGCCGATGCGATTAGGGTCCACGTAGGCCAGCGTGGTGAGGTAGTCTACGGCACTGTAGATGTCTCCGACCCGTGTCATCGGGTCGTCGAGGAATCGTGGCATTCCCTCGCTAGCCCCTTGGTGTGACGCATCGAATGCCAAGGCGACAAACCCCTGTTCGGCGAGTTTTTGCGCATACAGGCCCGCCGTCTGTTCCTTGACGCCACCGCCGGGATGCACAGTGATAATCGCGGCATACTTTTGGCTCGCAACAAATCCTTCCGGCAAATAGAGATTGCCAGCCATCTTGAGGTCGCCGTTCGTGAACTGAATACTCTTCATGGTTCCCTTTTGATCACTTTGCGTCTTGATTACCTGAGGCTCCGCCGTTGATGCGGCCTGCGCCAATGGTCCGATGGCCAAGACGGCCCCAATCAGAAGGGTAGAGGCTAAAAAGCCAAGGCGACTGGCTACCCGACGGTCTTGAGTATTCGGTTCAGTTGTTTGCTTATTCTGTTTCATAAATATCTCCTTAAATTTATTGGTGGCTGTGTTGTTTATCATGCCCGCTCCAGCCTCATTCAATCTCTTCGTGACCGGTCACTATGTCCGGTCAACATCCTGCATATATTTTTCACCCATACGGCCACCATGTATTGTGATTTTAGAAAAAGCGGTTTCGAGCTCACTCAGATCCGCCGATGTCAGCTGAACCTGGAGAGTGCCTAAATTTTCGCTAAGGTGATCTATATTGCGTGTCCCCGGGATCGGAACAATCCATGATTTCTGAGCCAGAAGCCAGGCAAGGGCAATTTGAGCAGGTGTCGCGTTCTTCTTTCCTGCAAAACGTTCAAGTAGCTCAACTACCGGCCAGTTTGCCTCTATGTTTTCAGCCTGAAAGCGATCGAACTCATGTCGCAGATCTGTTTTCGGGTCGAACGTCGTGTTAGCATTTATCTTCCCTGTCAAATATCCCATTCCGACCGGACCCCATGGGACAAACCCGATTCCCAGCTCTTCACAAACCTTAAGGACATCGTTTTTTTCAGGATCTCTGGTCATAACCGAGTATTCACTCTGGATAGCGGCAACTGGTTGAACAGAATGTGCACGACGTATGGTTCGTGCACTCGCCTCAGAAAGGCCGAAGTGCAAGACTTTTCCTTCGTTAATGAGATCTTTAATTGCCCCGGCGACATCTTCGATGGGCACTTTTGGGTCGACTCGATGCTGATAATAGAGATCAATGCGGTCGGTTTTAAGGCGCTTCAGCGAGGCTTCAACCACTTTTTTGATGTGCTCCGGCTGGCTATTGAGGCCACCTTTTTCTAGGTCAAAACCGAATTTTGTTGCGATAACGACTTTGTCGCGGAAAGGCGCGAGCGCTTCTCCGACAAGGTCTTCATTTGTATAGGGGCCGTAAACCTCGGCTGTATCAAAGAACGTGACGCCTTTTTCATAGGCTGTACGAATGACTTTTATGCCTTGGTTTCTGTCTGCGGGAGGACCGTAGTTGGCGCTAATACTCATGCACCCATGTCCTATTTCTGAGACTTGCAACTTCCCGATTTTTCGTGTTTTCATTTTGTTTTTTGCCCCCCTGAATCCTTTGTCGCTTCCGTATTTGATTTCCTCCGCTGATGCGGTCCCCAATAATGGCCCAATGGCCAATCCTGCCCCGACAAGTGCTGCAGTAGCTAAAAAATCACGGCGACTGTAAGCTTGGCGATCTTGAGTGTTCGATCCAGGTGTTTGCTTATTTTTTTTCATAAATCCTTCCTTTAATTTTCTTGCAGTTGTTAATTCGATTGCTTCGATCCTAGGGCTACAACATTACAGTTGCCGATATCGAGTCGAAGCCCTTCAAAGCTGACTAGACGCCGCTATATGACAATGCGGCCGACAGGTCGGAATAAGCCTCGATTTGCGCCTGGAGATCGGCGACTTTCTGCTTGGCAAGCCCTATGGCATCGGCGCCTGTAATAAAGCGGCGTGGCGGCTGCTTTTTGCTTGCGATTTTGATCAACGCTTGGGCGACTTTGGCAGGATCGCCAGGCTGAAGGCCGTTATTGGCTTGCCACCAATTCATCTGTTGCTCTCTACGCTCGGCGTAGTCTTCAACTGCAAGCTCAGCTGGGATCATTGACTTGTCTGAGATGAGGTCCGTGCGAATAAATCCTGGATTGACGATTGTGGTATTGATGCCGAAAGGTGCAATCTCGGCTTGAAGCGACTCCATCCAACCTTCGAGGCCAAACTTCGATGCCGCGTAGGCGGAACAGAACTCAAAACCGACTAACCCGGCAGCCGACGAGATCGTAATGATGTGCCCGCAACCTTGCTTCCGCATGGCAGGAAGCACAGCACGAGTGACGTTCATGGGACCGATGAGGTTTGTGGCAAGCTGACGTTCAATCTGCACAGGGCTAAGTTCTTCAAAGTAACCAGCATAGAAATTGCCTGCATTATTAAGCAGCACATCAATGCGCCCGAAGCGTTCAACCGCTGCCCTTTTAGCCGCCTCAGCCTCGGTGAGGTTGGTTATATCCAGTTTGACGACCAGCAGATCGTTCGATTTACCCACCGCCGTGGTCACGGCATCAATATTTCGTCCGGTCGCTACGACAGCAAAGCCTGCGGTCAATGCGGCTTTAGCAAAATTAATCCCCATACCCCGGCTTGCGCCGGTAATAAACCATACTTTTTTGTCTTCCATGGATGTCTCCTTTCAACATATAGAATTGTCCTTATTGTTAGACATATTGTATCCCGGAAAGCGCCAAAACCGGTAGCACGATCCTACAAACATATTGCCTAATAGTACAAAGCATGAAGAAATCTATTGTGTCGAAAATTTGGCTCAGGTAGTATTTATGCTTAACAACCATATAGATAATTGAGGAAAATATGAAGAATGAGAGCAAAAATAGCATGGAGATTTCGCTTGGACTGCTGATAGATAGCATTGCCCGATGCACCCAAAATGGCAATCAAGACCCAACGGAAATTCCAGCTTTATCGCTGTTTCGGATGAGTGAACAGACCGGTCCGGTCAGCGTCATGTATGAACCAAGCATTTGTATTGCAGTACAAGGGGCGAAGCGCGTCTATCTTGGCGAAGAGACCTATGTATATGACGCGCACAATTATTTGATCACGTCCGTACATCTACCCACGAGAGCACAGGTTATTGAAGCAAGCCCGGAGAAGCCATTCATGGCTCTCAGGTTGAAACTTGATCTGAAAGAGGTTTCGCAACTGATGTTGGACGGCAGACTGCCGCCACCTAGCACAAAACACTCAAGTCGCGGTATGGCAACCGGCGAGATTACCCTACCGTTACTCAACACCTTTCAGCGATTAATCGCGTTACTTGATGACGAGCAGGACATCCAGCTTCTTGCTGCGATCATGCAGCGAGAAATCATTTATCGATTACTTGTAGGTGATCAAGGAGAGCGGTTACGTCAACTGGCGACGGCAGGGAGTAAGAGTCAGCAGATAGGGCGGGCTATTGAATGGTTAACGAGCAACTTCGCACAACCACTGAGTATTGATGATCTTGCTGGGCATGTGAACATGAGTACCACATCGTTCCATAACCACTTCCGGTCGATGACTTCGCTGAGTCCACTGCAATTCCAGAAGCAGATGCGCTTACAAGAAGCCAGGAGGTTAATGCTTTCTGAGCGGATGGATGCAGCAAATGCTGCGTTTCAGGTAGGCTACGAAAGTCCTTCGCAGTTCAGCCGCGAATACAACCGGTTGTTTGGCGCACCGCCGCTAAGAGACATCACAAATTTACGGCAAATGGCTACCGGAGGAAGGGCCTAAAAAATCTTTAGCTGGAGGGTGTGTGCACTATACCGTCTACGAGTATCTACTCCATCGACATTAACGATTTTGACTCAGTCGTATTTCAGCAGATATAGATTTGCCGTGGCAAGTTTCGTTTGGAAAACTCACCTCAAATTTAAGATGTTTCCTGATTATACGTAACCAAAGCATCCCGCAAAAATCGAGAGGATACCATCTCGGTGGTCTGGAAAAGTTAACGATGATTACGCTGGCAGCGATGATCGCCAAGGACGGCTCTGGGATTGTTGGGTAGGCTCTTGCTGGTGCCACGATCTATAAAGCGGCGTGGGCGTGGGAACCGACCCCACCAAGGTAAGTGGAGACCCCGGGACAAGAGTGTCGCCGCTTGGCCATCGTCCAGAAGGTTGACAGGACGATTCTTCTCGCCGCTCAGCTCAAGGACGGACAAGGAGTCGACAGCGATTTTACAAACCAAGTGCGGCAATGCCCGCGCGAGCAACCTGTGCATCCTGGTCCGGTTTAACGCCGCTCACCCCCACCGCGCCCAAACACTGGCCGTTCTCGATGATCGGCACTCCACCCTCAAGCATGCCGTCCATCTGGGGAACGCTTAAAAAGGAGACTCGACCCTTGTTGATCATCTCTTCGTAGACCTTGCTTTCCCGCCGTCCTATAGCAGCGGTGCGGGCTTTAGCCGGGGCGATCTGGGAGGTCAAGGGCGGCGCGCCGTCTAGGCGCTGCAGCCAGAGGAGGTGGCCGCCATCGTCAACGATGGCGATGGTGACCGCCCATTTGTTATCGAAGGCCTCTGCTTCGGCGGCGGTGGCGATACGTTTGAGGTCAGCGAGTTCGAGAACTCTTTTACTGGTCATGGTACTCTCCGTGGTGGTAGCCGGTAAGATCCTGGATGGACTCATACCCGGCCGGGTTGATAAAGGGGAATCACATAGGGACCTTCCGGAACTACGCCAATATCCGTCTCACCATGTCTGACGACGGCCTGTCCCACCGCCTCCTCCAAAGATGTAACCGACTCGACGAAGATATCCCGGCGGTCCTCCGAGGTCAGTCCCTTGGTGTACAGCTGCACCCGGCCAATCCGGGTCGCTTTGAGCAGCATTTCGGTCTGCCATTCATCTATCATAGCCTTTTCTCGGCGGTTCAGAATACGCATGAACTCCTCTGGTCCGACCCGGCAGAGCAGTTGCTGTGCGGCCAGAAACTCCCGACTACCGAACCCTTCCGAACAGGCACTGGCGATGATGATGGTTCCCCCCGGTTCGAGGATGTCAATAACCCCAACCATCCCCTTCACCGTCTGGTAATAGGTCTTGTCAAGAGGGTAGCCAGCGCTGGTGGTGAGGATAGTCTTGAACCGGCGGGGTACTGCTACTTCGGCATGACGTCGCATGAAAGCGACGGCGGCGAGATGGCTGGCGTCAATCTCACCAAAATTAACAAAGCCGATCTGCCGCTTCTCGTCGATCACCACGTTGAGGCTGACAATACCCCCGATGGCCCGGACAATTTCAGTTTGCTCTCGGTGCAGCGGGTTACCGTCGATTATACAGTTGGCGGAGCGGGGGTGTTCCAGAACCCGGGAGGTGTGAAAGTTGAGAATGGTATCCTGATACGCCACCCCGGGCGCTACCACCTTGCGGCCGCCGGAGTAGCCGGCCATGAAGTGGGGTTCGACCAGGCCGGTGGCGATCTTCACCTCCGCGTCGGCAAAGCGGCGGTCGATCATGATCGGGATGCCGCTACTGGTCCGGCCGAGGTCGACATGGGCATCACGGTCTCGTGCAAAATGGTTCTCGATCCGGATGGTACGAAAAATCTCCTCCGAGCCGACTATCTCGCGCAGTTCTTCGCCTTCGTTGGGGCGATGCAGGCCGGTCGCCACCAGAATGGTGATACCACTCTTCGGTACCCCGGCCCTGATAAGTCCGTCGACGAGTGGGGGTAGCAAGATCCCGTTGGGGACTGGCCGGGTTATGTCGCAGATTAGGATGCAGGCACTCTGCTTTCCCCGTGCCAGTTCCGCCAGAGATGGGCTTTCTTCCGGATGAACGAGGGCCTGGGTCACCGCCTCGACCGGGTCGGTTACGGGAACCATCGGATGCTTGCGGATGACGGTCGGCCGAACCGACGGGGGAAGATTAAGCTGCAACCCCTCCTTTCCATACAGCAGTTCGACTTGCATGTCTGCCACCTCTTCGTTGTTTTCAATTCCGTGCCTGCTAATTCGGGTCTACTCCATGGCCACCGTGGCACCATGGCAGATACTGTCAGTGTCAGGGGCGGGAGATTTTGTCGGTCGCTCGACGCCTTCGCTTTACCCTCGGGGAGGGACCGGTGAATCCTTGCTCTGCAAGGCTACCCTTCAGTACCTATTTCTACCTTTTCTCGACAGCTTTGCCAATGAGTAACCACCGGCAGGCCGGTGGTATTAAATTAAATATGTGAGCCGCTCAAAGCGGCATGGTCAAAAGATTCACTGATCACCATTCGGTGGTCGGGTTGCTACACCTTTGCTGGGAGTTGCTCCCATTCTTTTTCAAATTTTGGGAAATTCAATTCGTTGCATGTCATTTATGCGGTTTCATTTTACGTGAGTTTGAACAGGCCATAGTTTCGGAGGTTTTTGTAAATTTAACCAACTGTTACCTCCGCGAATCAAGATTGTCTTAGCCTTTTCGCAGCGATAGATTTGTCATGGCAAGCCTCGGAGTGTAAACATGCCTCAAACTTGACATTCTTCCTGAATATTTTTGACCTGAATATTTTTCCCAGGATCGATGAGAGTAGACTCAGTCTCTATCTATCAGCTACAGCAGGGACAAAAGAGGTAATCCGCCGACTTTGTCTGGGACACCTTGTGCAGAAAAATCTGCTTTATAGTGCTGTAATGATAGAATCGTTATTGTATCATTGCTTTGGCTAAGATTTTATGAAAGGAAGAACATAAGGGCCTTCTGGGATAACTGCCAATCGTTTGTAATG
>JANNQF010000026.1:0-36380 GCA_031441605.1 Deltaproteobacteria bacterium | reverse complement strand
CATTACAAACGATTGGCAGTTATCCCAGAAGGCCCTTATGTTCTTCCTTTCATAAAATCTTAGCCAAAGCAATGATACAATAACGATTCTATCATTACAGCACTATAAAGCAGATTTTTCTGCACAAGGTGTCCCAGACAAGGTCGGCGGATTACCTCTTTTGTCCCTGCTGTAGCTGATAGATAGAGACTGAGTCTACTCTCATCGATCCTGGGAAAAATATTCAGGAAGAAGGTTAACTTTGAGCTGAGCTTTCAAACCGAGCCTTGCCATGGCAAATCTATCTCGGCTAAGGCGCGGATCACCTCCAAAAAAATGATTGGCAGCCGCCTGGTGCGGACGCGCATGCCAAGTGGTGTGTGGGGGGGGCTGGAGGCCCCCCACACGGCTACCCGATTCTGCAAAGTAAATTTGTAGGGATGTCCTTCTATGCCCTCATGAAGATGTCAGTACTTCGCCTGGATTGCATCCAACTCTTCCTTAGTGATATCTTTCCACCGTTTCACACTCCAGTTGCCGACCCAGGCCTTGAAGGTGGCAAGGTTGGCCTTGCGCTCAGCATCGGTGGCGCCCAGATACTCATACATGTTTCCCGGTTTTTTGTCTTCGCGGCTGGTGCCGTCGTCGAGACGACGGATCAGGGCACCGGTGTAAGGCCAACCAACGTAGGTAATCAGATGGCTGAAGGTGTCCATCCGCATTCCGATGTTCTTCTCAGTGTAGCCTTTCTTGTCTTTGGCGAATTCGTCATGCTCCGGGTTCTCCTTGCCATGGCAGCTGAGGCAGTTACTGTCGAAGAGTGGCTTTATATCTTTCTGCCAAGTCACATCGGCAGCCTGAACATGGGTAACACAGGCAATAGTGACTGCTGCCAAAGTCATCAACATTTTTTTCATCGTGAGGTCTCCTTTTCTTAGTCCTTTCGTCGCCGGTCAGTATGGGTTATTGCGCAATCCGCTGCAGTACCTGCTTGCCAATAGAGAGGCAAACCATACTTATTAATGCTTGTTCTGCAAGGTTAAATGTGCATCGCGTCCCTCTTTCGCCCCTGTAACATGTATGGGCACCCGATGACGTATGAAAGAACGTATACTCAGGAATAGTCTCAAATTGCAGTTTTGCTTAAATGGTTGAGGTTGCCAATGTAGATCTTATAGGTTTGAAATCATTTGCAAGTCATCTCCTGCCCCACCTGCTGGCTCATATTTGAGCGTTGGTAGCAGATTTTCCACTTAAGGGCTTGTTCAAATTTGCTGGGCCACTTCTATTTCCTCCGGTCAGGGTATTTTCTACAACAGCGTTGCCGATCAAACCACGCCCTGGTCGATCATCGAATTGACCACTTTGACAAAGCCTGCGATATTGGCCCCGACCACATAGTTACCGGGAGCGCCGTAGTGGTCGGCGGTTTCCTTGCACATCCGGTGGATATTCTGCATGATCCCCTTGAGGCGCTTATCGACTTCCTCGCGCGGCCAGTTGAGGCGCATTGAATTCTGCGACATCTCAAGACCGGAAACCGAGACTCCACCGGCATTGGCGGCCTTGCCCGGACCGTAAAGGATATTGTGGTCAAGGAAGATATTGACCCCCTCCGGAGTCGTCGGCATATTCGCCCCTTCCGCCAGAGCCGAGACCCCATTGTTCACCAGGTTTTGCGCATCCTTTGCATTGATTTCATTCTGGGTGGCACAGGGGAAGGCGCAATCGGCCTTGTGATTCCACAGCGGATTGTAGCCAAGACTTGGATCGACGGAGCTAAAGACCGCCTCCGGGAATTTCTCGACATAGGCACTGACTCGGCCGCGACGGAAGTTCTTCAGATCTTTCAAGAAGGCCAGTTTGCCCCGATCAATCCCCTGCGGATCATAAATATACCCGGACGAATCGGAGCAGGTAAGCGGTTTGCCGCCGAGATCGAGGAGTTTTTCGATAGTATACTGGGCGACGTTGCCGGAACCGGAAACCAGACAGGCCTTACCGTCCAGGCTTTGCCCGCGGGTGGCGAGCATCTCGGCGGCAAAATAGACACAACCGTAGCCGGTGGCCTCGGGGCGAATCAGGCTGCCGCCCCAGTTGAGGCTCTTGCCGGTGAGGACACCGGTGAACTCGCGGGCCAGCTTTTTATACATGCCGAAGAGATAGCCGATCTCCCGGGCGCCAACACCGATATCACCGGCCGGCACATCGGTGTTCGGGCCGATATACTGGAACAACTCGGCCATAAAGCTTTGGCAAAAGCGCATCACCTCGTTGTCCGACTTGCCCTTCGGATCGAAATCGGATCCACCCTTGCCGCCGCCCATGGGCAGGGAGGTCAGGGCGTTTTTAAAAACCTGCTCGAAAGCCAGGAATTTGAGGATACTGAGATTCACCGAGGGATGAAAACGCAAACCGCCCTTGTAGGGGCCGATGGCGCTGCTCATCTGGATGCGAAAACCGCGGTTGACCCGAACCTGACCCTGATCATCGACCCAGGGCACACGGAAAAGGATGACCCGTTCCGGCTCGACTATACGTTCGAGGATCGCCTCGCGGCGGTACTGCGGGTTCTTGTCGAGCACCGGCTGGATGGATTCGAGGACTTCCGTCACTGCCTGATGAAATTCCCGTTCTTGCGGGTCCCTATCGAGTACGAATTTAATATTGTCCATGATTTCTCCCGTGGTGTTTTCTGCTTAACCTCAGTTGACGTGACACTGCTGTCGAAGCGGTCCTCTGCACTGCCGGTGCTTGCGGGCCAATTCTTCTCAAAGGTAAATTGTATACAATTTTCTTATACACTATTTTGCGGCATTTGTCAGTTCTTCCCTATCTTGCTTTTGCCTGGCTCAGGCCCAAGGATACTGCAAAGATATTTTCAATACCCCCACTTTTCATGCCGCACCGGATAGCCATTTAATGCCTTGCGAAGGTGCAGCCAATTGGGCAGAAAATGCTCCATCAAGGCCACAAATCGTTTATTATGCGTCGGCTCCAAAAGATGCACCATCTCGTGGACAACAATATACTCCAGGCACTCGACCGGCTTTTTGGCCAGTTCGGTATTGAGTCGGATGCTCTGTCGCGGAGAATTGCAGCTGCCCCAACGAGTCTTCATCCGCTGTACAAAAACCCGCGTCACTGTCACCCCTAGGCGGGGTTGCCACTCGGCTATCAGTGCGCCGGCCTTCTTCTTCAGTTCACCGCGATACCACTCGGCAAAAACTTCCTGTCGTTTTTCTTCACCTGCCCCGGGCCGGACGGAAAGGAGCAAAGTATCATGCGCAACCGTTATACCCGCAGCTTTATCAGCTTCGACTATTTCCAGGAGATAGCGTTTTCCCCACAGGTAATGGCTTTCCCGCTGCAGATATTCACGCCGGGTTTCCCGTTCCTGTTCCTGAAATTTCCGCCGCTGTTTCTTTATCCAGCCGAGCTTGGAAATCACATACACGCGAACGGTTTCGGCGTTCATCGCTGCCGGGGCGGCAACGCGCACTGTGCCGTCCGGCGGATACACACTCAGATGGATATTTTTGATATCCTTCCACACCACGCCAACGGAAATTTCCCCAAGATCAAACCGCCCAACCATCTGTATTCCTTCTGCTCGAAGATGATCCGGAAAACCCGCTCGACTTCCCCGATGTCATGCAGCTCGCCATGCAACAGCTCTTTAATCTTTTGTTCTTTCGGGAGAAAGCCGCGCCAGCCTTCCGGCCGGTTTTTACTGATAACTTCGTCAATGCGCAGGGCCAGACCTTCGTCCTGTCCCAGGTTGTCATACAAGGCCCGCTTGCCGGGACTATTCAAGGTTTTCGGGGTATCAGCGCCAAAGCCGGCTTCCACCCTTTGCACCAGATCGGCAATTGTCTGCAAATAGTGCTCATATTCGATGGCTTTGCTTTTTCTGGCAACAATGATTTCATGCAGGAGTTGCGACATCTTTTCATAAAAGGCCGGATTATTCAGATGGCTCTTGATGATCTTGCTACGCACATTATTTTCGATGGTCTCGGCAACAGCATCCTTATTGCCCCTGATTCCTTCGGGCTGGGCAGCGATGGCATTGCCAATGCCGGTCTTGACTATCAATTCAAGGAGCGACATACCGGCAAAGGGTGAAATGGTCCGCGGCTCGGCGGCCTCGATGTAGGTGTCGATGAGATGGCGCATGTCGGCTTCATAGGCCTTCAGGTCGAGGGTTTCGCCACTGGCCTTGCGGATGGTCTCGCGCAGGTCGGCGGAAAGCTGGTCGATGACCTTGGCGCCCCAGCCCTGGATGTCTTGCCGCTGCAAAATCTCCAGGCCAATATCATGGTAGAGGCGAATCTGTTCTTCGTTGGCGGCCAGGGCAATGCGTTGCCGGGCTCCGGCGATACGCTGTTTGATACTCGCCAGCCAGTCTCCATACTCCACCGGCAAAAGCACTTTTTGTTTACTCATAGCAAAAACCCCATCTTGCGTAGATGCGCGTTGACCTTTGTCGCCAAGTCCGCCACCCGGTTTGTCAACAGCGGCATCGGGTTTTCATACCGTTCGGCCAGTTCCTTCACCCGCCGGGTAAGCTGCTGGTTGATGCGATCCATCTCGCCATGCAGCGCCGCTTCCATGGCCGCCAGCCATTTGTCGTCCACCACCAGGGTTTTGATCTCGGCCTCGCTGAGCTTTGGATAATGCGCGTAGGCCTGGCCATCAAGAACGGCCTCGGCATCGCGCAGGATCTTTTTTAACTCCCCTTCCTGTTTATTGAGGGTAAGCCATTGACTGAGCACGGCCGCTTCCTCCACCGCACTTCTGTCATGCTTGATGGTGCGCAAACGTTCGCCGACAGCGGCCTTGTTGATTTTATCAAGCCCGGCAAAAGCTCCTTCCTCACCGCCGTGCTCCTCTTCCAGCTCGCTTATCTGCGCTGCGACTGTCTCCACCTCCGCCGCCATTTGTTCGATGGCCGCCTGCTCTTTTGCAAAATAACGGGCGACAAGAAAGGATTTCGGCAGCAGATCGCAGGCCCAGCCTTTATCGACGACCTTGCCGGGCTTGCCGTCCTTGCCTTTCTTGGTTTCCAGCACCCGGTAGGTGGTCGCCTGCCAGCCGTCGGCGGCCAGCAGATAGCAATCGTCCTGCATCGCCAACTCCCAGAAATCGAGGAGATGCTGATATACGGCATAGGGGTCGATCAGCGGCTTGTCGAGGTAATGGGCCAGCAAGCCTTCGGCCAGATCGGTAATGAGATCCTTGGGATGGAAGCCAACTTGCAGCGTTTTCAGCCGCGCCGTGGTCGGCTCCTGCCACTGTTGAAAATGGCTGTTCATTGCCGCCATAAAGGCGACGAATTCGGGATGCTCGGAAATAGCCCGCTTGATTGCCGTCTTCTCTACGACAAGATCAAGATAGCCCGGCCGCTTGTCCTGAAAAAGGCCGGCGCGAAGCTGTGGACAGACCGCCCAATACTCTGAAAGCGCCAGGGCATGGGCCACCGGGATGCCGCCGTGCAAATGGCCGTCGATGTCCTGCATATCCTCCGCCTCCCGGCTGTCGATATAGCGCGGCAGATTGAGGTTGAAGTCGTTCTTTTCAATCTCGGCCAGGCTGACCATGCGACCATATTTGCCGGTCTCCAGCCTATTGGTGAAGACATCGATAATCTTATGCATATCGCGGGCGCGCAAGCGGTTTTTCGGGCCATCCTTCATATAGCCCTGGCTGGCGTCGATCATAAAAATGCCCTTACGGGCCTGGGCGCCCTCCTTGTCGAGGAGGATGATGCAGGCGGGGATGCCGGTGCCGAAAAAGAGATTGGCCGGCAGACCGATAATCCCTTTGATATAGCCCCGACGCACCAGGTTGCGACGGATCTCCGCCTCGGCATTGCCGCGGAAAAGCACGCCGTGCGGCAAGATGCAGGCGCCTTTGCCGGTGCTTTTTAGCGACCTGACGATATGCAGCAGATAGGCATAGTCGCCCTGTTTGTCAGGCGGTGTACCGAAGGTGGCGAAGCGGTCGAAGGGATCGTTGTGCGGATTCAGCCCATTGCTCCAACTTTTATCGGAAAAGGGCGGATTGGCGACCACGTAATCAAAGGTTTTTAAAGCCCCGCCGTTCAAGAATTGCGGGCTGGTCAGGGTATTGCCCTGGACGATCATAGCGGTGGGGTTGTTGTGGAGGATCATGTTCATCCGCGCCAGACCGCTGGTTGCCGCATCCTTTTCCTGGCCGTAGAGGGTGACCTCGGTGCGGGCCTCATCGGCGACTTTGAGCAGCAGCGAACCGGAGCCGCAGGTCGGATCGTAGACCGTGGATTCCGGGCTGGTGTCCGCCTGGCGGATGCCGAGAATGGCGGCAATGATCCGGCTGACCTCGGCCGGGGTGTAGAACTGGCCCTTGCTTTTACCACTCTCGGTGGCGAAATGGCGCATCAGATATTCGTAGGCATCGCCGAGAATATCGTCGCCATCGGCACGGTTCTTGGAAAAATCCAGGCCGGGATTTTCAAAGATAGCGATCAGATTGGTGAGTAAATCAACCTTCTCCTTGCCGCTGCCGAGCTTGACGTCGTCGTTGAAATCGGCGAATTTCGGTAGTCGATTTTTATCGGCAAGCGGAGAAAGTATTCTCTTGTTGATCTGGTCGCCGATATCGGGAGCGCCCTTCAAGGCCACCATATCGGCAAAGCTTGCCCCGTCCGGGATAATGATCGGCGCGAAGGGATTGCCGCGGTATTTATCGCTGACGTATTTGACAAAGAGCAGCACCAGGACATAATCCTTGTACTGGCCGGCATCCATGCCGCCGCGCAGCTCGTCGCAGGATTGCCAGAGGGAAGAGTAGAGTTCCGATTTTTTCAGTGCCATGAAACGATTGTTTTCCTGGAGTGTGTTGATTTGTGCTTATCGCGAGAGATGACCGGCCCGGGCATATTTGTACAATTTGCTCGTAGCTTTGCCATATTTTCCCGGCCAACGCATGCACATTTTCCCGTTTTGGTGCTCACGGTATTGCATTTGCATTCAGGGCCGCAATTGCAGGCATACAGCACGTCATTATTTCTGCAACTGCTTCGCCCCACCCAGCTCGGCAAAACCGGTTTTTTCAAGATCGGTCCACAGGGTGCCGGTGCCTGCGTGCATGATGTTCAGTTTCATCGCCGGGTTAAGGGTCTCGGCAAAACGCCACTGTGCGTAGGCTACGGGGTCGTTAAAGACCGCGGTCTTTAGTTTCAGGCCATTGGCCTTTTCGCCATCAACCTTTTGCAGGGCGGAGGCCTTGGCCTGGCCAAGGACCCGCACTTTATCGGCGGCAATGGCGGCGGTCAGTTTTTTAATATCCGCCGCTTTTTTGAGCGTCTCGCCATGAATCTCGGCGACCTGTTTGCCGAGGTCGGCGGCGATCTCGGCCTTCAGTTTCTCGGTCTCCTGCTGCACCTGTTCGCCGCGCTGCTGGATAAGCGACAATTCGGTGTTGAGTTCCGCCTGTTTTCGGGCGGTATTCTGCCGTTCTTTGTTGGTCAGATCCTGTTCGACGGCAATGCTTGCCTGCTGGATCGGTTCGCGGATTTCGTCGGGCACCTCGACGTGGCGGATGAGGGCGTTGTAGATCTTTATCCCTTTGGCGCCAAGGGTCTGCTCAAGGGAAACGGTGATATCATTTTGAAATTTTTCCCGGCCTTCACCGACGATAAAGTCCTTGGCCCGATACTCCGAGCCCTTGTTGCGCGAGATGGAGGTTATCTGCGGCATGATGATTTTGTCCACCACCGCCGGTAGATCCCCGTAGCGGCGGAAATTGTCGGCAATGCTCGCCGGCGACAGTTCGAATTCCACCGTCATATCGAGGCTGATCTGAAAGCCGTCGCGCGACGGGAAGCTCACCAGCTCGGTCAGGCTCATCTCTCCTGCCTCTAAGGGTGCTGGAGCCGGAGCCGCAAGCGCCTTGCTTTTATCGAAATCGACCTTGGTACCGGTCTTGAATTTCTGCGGCTGGACGGACGAAGATTGTTTGCTGAAATAGTCCTGGCGCTTGGCTTCCTGTTTCTCAAGAACCGCCGACTGCAGGACGTTCAGGGCTTCATTGGTGCCGAGCTGTCGGGCCTTGGTAACCACCTTGCCGCCGCTGCGACCAAGAAGTGAAACCTGGTTGATGCCGATTTCCAGGACATCGATCTTATACTCCTTCGGATTGACATAGTAGAGGCCCGGCTGCAGCACATCGCGGCGTACGCCCTTCTCCTTTTCGCCGGCAAACTGCCCATTCTCGGCCTGCTCTCCGGAAAGCGAGGTAATGACTCCGGCATAACCTATCGGGATGCTGATGGCATCGACGATCTCGATATTGTAGCCGTGCGGGTTCATCCGGTATTTGCCGGGACCAAGAACACTGTGCCAGATTCCCTTTTGGCCGCGCTCGGCGATAAACTCCCCTTCGCCAAGTTTTTCACCGATCTTCGAGGTGACTATGGCCACCTTGCCGGGGTCTACGAGGGTGACAGCCACGATCTGCCATTCATAGAAAAGCGGATTGAGAAAGTGACGTCCCTCACCGAGGGTTTCCTCGCGGATGCCCCGCTGGCCTTCGCGGGCGAGGATCTGGCCCGGTTCCAGCGGTTCGCCGTTTTTGGCGGTGATAATCGCCATCTCATTCGGCCCGACATAAAAGCGGCAAAAGCCCCATAACCAGACACCTTCGGCAAGGACCAAGAGGGCAAGGGCAAGGAGTGCATACTTAATGTACATTTTCATTTTGCACCTCCCTTCGCCTGGGTGAAGGTGCTGAATATCTTACCCAAGCCTTCCGCCGAATCGCTGCTGAGCACCGAATGCACCTGCGGCCCGACCTTTTCATACAGGGTGTAGCGGGCAAAATTGTCGCCGCCGCCAAGCGATGATACCCGGTTTTTCAGGACGTCGGCCTCCGCTTCGTTTTGGGCCTTGATGGCATCTTTTTCACCGTCGGCGGTGAGCAGGATGGCCTCGGCCTGAGCATTCGCCGCCTGGTATTCGAGTTTTGCTACCTCCAGCTCCTTCTGCGCGGCAATCAAACGGACACTCTGGTCCTGCTGTGCATCGATGACGGCGCGGATGCGCTTGGTGTCGGCTTCAACCTTTTCTTTACTTTGGATGGCCAGCATCTCCTGCTTGGTCAGCTCGGCCTTGGATTTTGCCTGGACGATCTGCTGCTCGTATTTGGCGGCATCCTGCACCGCCAATTCCCGGTCACGGTTGATGGAGGCGATCTCGTCCGGAACTATTATCTTGCGGACCAGCACCGACTTGATATCGACTCCCCATCCCTTGGTTCTGGCCCGCAGGTGGTTCTCCAAATCGCTCTGGAACTTTTGCCGCGTCTCCCCGACAATAAAGTTGACCGCCGGATGTTTGCTGCCCTCGATGCGGCTGAAACCGCGGGCCCGCGGCAGGATGAGCTTTTTGATGATGTCGTCCATATCGCCTACCCGGTGCGCCAGATAGGCAGCCTCATCCCGCTCGATGCCGAATTCGATGGTGCCCTCCACCGTCACCGAGAAGCCGTCCATGGTCAGGAAGTTGATGACATCCTTGCCGGACATCTCGAAACGCTGGCTCTGGGTATTCACCTCGACGATGTTATACATATAGGGATTGAGGTAATGCGTGCCGGGATCAAGAAGTCGGCCGGAAACCCCCTTGAGGCCGTCTTTCACCATAAAGGTGTTCCGTTCAGCCGGCGCGAGTTCATGATGAAGAACATCCTTGCCGGTCAGATCGGTTACCACCCCGACATAGCCGGGGTTGATGTTGATCGCATCGAACAGGGCGACATGGTAGGCATAGGGATTGATGCGGTATTTGCCGGGGCGAAGAATTTCCTGCATGATGCCGCGTTGATTTTCCCCGGCGATGATTTTGCCGGAAGGCAGTTCGTCGCCATAGAGGCGGGTCATCACCCCGAGTTTCCCAGCCGGAACATCAAGAATACGCCGTATCTTCCAACTCCAGGTGTAAGGGTTTTTAAAATAGCGACCTTCGGCCAGGACCTCCAGCTGTATACCTTTTTGGCCTTCGGCAAGGGCCAGCACCTGTCCGGAGGGCAGATTCTCGCCGGTCTTGCGGATCAGCACGGCAATCTCCCCGCCGCCAGGCTCAATCCGGCAATAAAACCAGACAAAGGCACATGCTGCGAGCATTGCACCCACGACCAGCGTCGGCCAAAACGGCAGTTTCGGTAAGGTCGGCAGCGTCGGCAGGCTCATTTTGAACCGCTTTTTCACCGGCACCAGTTCTTTTTGTTCAGTCATATAAGCCCCTTTTCTTGCTGAGAATACCGCCAGTTACCTTACCATTAAAAATGCTCTGCGAGAGCAGAACAAACCTGTCGTAACAAGGTATTATTTTCGTCATAGATGTTCGAAAAGCCGATCATCCGATTGGCGAAGAATCAATCCTCTCCCGCTAGGCTATTCATTTATGATGGAATTTTCAAACCTTTTGTTGCCACTCTGGGAAAGTAGCCCAATGGCTGCAAGGTGAAGAGAGGGAAGGGCTCTCATGATCTTCAACCTTCAGAGCTAAAGGCTTTGGTTATTCATGGGGTAGTGTCCCTCATTGAATGCAAGGGGAGGCGGGCGAGCAACGCGGCTGGGCAGAAGGAGTTGGCTTACACCAATCCCTTCTGCCCAGCCATTTGGGTTTTTCAGCAGTGCACCTTAATAATCAAGAGCGCGGGGCCATTGACAGCAGGGTGCGACACATAACTCTGACTGAAAAAGTGTTGAGATTTCCAATTGTTTTTCATCGGCTTTGGTTCCGGCATTATTCATCCTAAAAGCCTTTGAGAGGAGTTCAGCGAACAGTATGAGCGGTAAGACAAACAGGAAATAAAGTCCCAAAAGCAAGTAATCAAAAGCATTCAATGAGAGATCGAAATCAAAATTGAAATCAAAATCATGGTTTGTCGGGTCAAAATTCTTCTTTCCTGTATCTTTTTCTTCCATATCAACCTCCGGAAAAATAAAATCTTTCAAGTCGTGAGTGTTTGCCACCGCCCGAATAAGCGATATTCATATTTTATCAGGCTCATCTTTAACAAGAATCTAGAGGAACGCCCATCCAATCGCCTGCGAGAAGATTTCTCGATTCTGCAGATACCTGAAGAAATATCGCCAAGTTGCTCCGCTTTTTTCATTCCGGCAATCAAATGACTGTTTTCTAACCTGATAGACTGTTTATACTTATACTACATTGTAGTACTGTCAAGGCGGAAAAGTGATTGATGCCTGGAATTGACGGTGGTTGGCTCCAAAGATGGCGCAGACACCCATCCCTCATGGATAAGTCGATGTCCTTGAAGTCTTTATTATTCCGTAAAGGATTTCCCTATATTGCCAAGCGTGTGGTCGAGCCCACGAAAATCGCGGCGCTCAAAACCTTCGAAGATGGCATCGAGGCCTTGCGGGTCGTACTGGGCCGGTTCGGGCAACTCGACCGATGGCGGTTGGTCGGCAATTTCCCGATAAAGGTGCAGCTGTTTTTCCATGTTGTCGATACTGAAATCGTTCAGTTGCGAGGAAAAACCGAAGAGATGGCGGAGGATATGGTAATCGTACTGGTTGACCAGGCTGAATATCTTGGCACTTTGCGCCAGCGCCGCCTCATCCAAAACAGTGCCGCGATGGCTGCAAGAGCTCTGGCAGGTCGGAATACCCAGCTGGATGTTCAATTCGGCAATGAGGATATTGAGCATGGTATTGGCGACACTGCCGAACATCATCGGCATATCCTTGCTGCTGAGATCGGCGATGGTCGGCATGGCGGCGTTGATCGCCTTGATGCCGGGGTGAATGAGTTGCCCGAGAACCAGCCCGAACACCGCCTCGGCTTGGGCGAGGGTGGCCAGCGAACTCATGCTGTAGGGGCCGGTCAAGCCGCCGATGGGCATGGAGTTCATGATATACGGCAGGCCGCGGGTCACGGTCTTCAGGAAGGGCTCGACCATCTCGTCGCTGATCGTCATATAGGTCGAGATGATGCTGAGAGCCGCGCCAGCCGGATGCCCCTGGTCGTAATAGAACTGCAAGCGGTCGTAGGCAGCCTCGGACAACAGGGTCGGCATGATAAGCTTGCCGTTCGCTCCTTTAATCATATCGTCGATGGCCTGGCACTCGATCTGCGCGCGGGCGGCCATATCGCCCCGCTTCACCCGGTTGCAGAGATTGAACGACGACTGCAGGTTGGTAAGGATACCGGTTTCGCCGAAGATCTTCGCCAGGCGGGCCATGTCTTCAGCCTCGGGTGGCCGCGGGCCGCCCTCGTCAACAATATAGGCGGCCATACCACCGGTGCCGAATCCGCCCGGCCAGAATGCCATGCCCTGACGTACCCGGTCGAGGCTCTCCTCTACCACATCCTGGGTGATATAAATACGCCCAGTATCTTCGCTGTAGGTGATCCGTGCCGCCTCATCCGCCGGCATGGCGGCGAGGAGTTTTCCGGCTGTCGGCGGAGTGGCGGCAAAGCCATACGATTCAATGAGCAGCAGGGCGTCCTGTTGTATCTGCTGATAAAGTGCCGTATTGCCAAAACGTTTTTTTTCAGTTGTCCGGGTAGCCATGGGGATTTTCTCTCCTCGTAATCCGCTTTGTTGCTTTTTCTTTGCTGCCGCCTACAGTATCAAGGTGCTTTCGTCGGTGATCTGCTGCCGCATTTTGAGAAACTCAAGATCGGTGTGCTCCCGCGGCCGCGGCAGGTTGACATCGTATACCTTGCCCATCCGGCCCGGCAGCTTGCCTTCAAGAGTGACAATGCGGTCGCCGAGGAAAATCGCCTCATCGATATTATTGGTAACAAAGATGACCGTCTTTTTTTCGGTCTCCCATATCCGCACCGTTTCCTGCTCCATAAAGATCCGGGTCTGGGCATCCAACTGGCCGAAAGGCTCATCAAGGAGCATAACCTCCGGATTGTTAGCATAGGCGCGGGCAATACCCACCCGCTGCTTCATGCCACCGCTCAATTGATGCGGGTAGCTTTTTTCAAAACCCTCCAGGCCGACCAGTTTGATATAGCGGCGGGCGGTTTCCTCCGCCTCCTTCTTGCTAAACCCCTGCAGACGCTGACCGAGCATGACATTGCCCAACACCGTACGCCAGGGCAGGAGCATATAGCTTTGGAATACCAGGCCGCGGTCCGGACCGGGTTTGTCAACCCGCACCCCATCCAGGAAAACCTCACCGGTGGTCGGTTTTTCCAGACCGGCGATAATCCGCAGCAGGGTCGTCTTCCCGGATTGACCGGGACCGAGGATGACGAGAAATTCGTTGCGGCGCACGTTGACGCTGATGTGATCGAGTACGTGAACCCGCTGGTTTCCTTTCTGGATGAATTCCTTACTGACATCATTCCAGACAATTTTATTGGCAACGGCTGTCGTCATGGCTACCTCAAGTAATCAGTGGAATATTTAATACCCTGAGACATCGCGCTTCCAGGGACAAAGAATCTTTTCCAGGTAACTCATTGTAAGCGAGGTCAGCCAGGCAACAAAGGCAATGACCACCATGCCTGCAAGGATCAGCGCCGGTTTGCTGGAGTTCATGCCGCTGATGATCAAAAACCCTAAACCGGAGCGGGCACTTACCAATTCGGCGGCAAGGACGCACATCCACGCCAAACTGAGGGAAATCTGCAGTCCGGCGAAGATGGCCGGCAGTGAGGCCGGAAAACAGATCTGAAAAATCTCATCGCGGCGATTGCCGCCAAGGGAGCGGATGACATCGTAGAGTTGGGTATCCACTAGGCGAACACCGTTATAGGCATTCAACAGGCAGGGCACAAAGGTGCCGACCATGATGATGAAGATCTTGGAAGTCTCGCCGATTCCCAGCCATAGGATGGAAAGAGAGATCCAGGCAATCGGCGGCATGGGCTTAATGAGGTCAAAGAGAGGCTTGACTACGGCCCGCAGGGTATCATTCAAAGCCATGAAGAGCCCAAGGGGAATCGCTATCGCCGAGGCGATCGACCAACCGATCAATACCCGACTGAAACTGGCCCAGACATGGCCCCACAAAGTCAGTCCGGCCAAACGGTGGTCGCACAGATAGATGATCTGTTGCAATACCTCATGCGGGCGGGCCAGACTATTACCCAGGGTTTTATGGGCAGCAAGATAATCCCACAAGAGAAAAAAACCGAAGAAAGAGATAAAGTTCAAAGTCCAGTGCGAGCGAAAGAAGCGGACCAGCAGATGTTCCTGCTTTTTCTCGCGAACCTGGATAACCATCTCGTTTGCCACTGCACTCGTACTCATATTCTACCTCCGGATACCGGCCAGGAGCCGTTTTTCGAGCATATCGATAATCACCCCGATAAACGCCCCGGTTAAACCGACAGACACCATTCCCAATACCACCAATCCCGGCAAAGTGAGCTTTCGGCCCATGGTGATGAGAAACCCGAGGCCGGTGTCGGCGGCAATAAGTTCGGCCGCAACCAGAGTCGTCCAGCAGGTGGCAAGGGCTATCTGCAGGGCGCCGAAGACCATGGGCAGGGCCGATGGGATACAGATCCGGGTGAAGATGGTCCAGTTGGAGGCACCGTAGGTCCGGGCCATCTGGACCAGGGTGGGGTTGGTCATCTTCACTCCGTAGTAGGAGTTGATGACGCAGGGAATAAAGCCGGCCATAGTGATGATAAAGACCTTGCCCGACAGGCCGATACCGAACCAGTAGATGGTCAAAGGAATCCAGGCGATCGACGGAATGGGGCGGAGCATCTCGAAAATCGGTCGCGCCAGCCCTTCGAATATCCGGAACCAGCCCATCAGGAGGCCGAGGGGAATGCCAATCAGAAGCGACAGAAGATAGCCGCTGAAAGCCTCCTTGACACTGGTCCAGGCATGGACATCCCAGGTGGCTCCGTCCGGATTGGTGTCGCTCAGTTTGACGATGAACAACTTTATGACTTCCAGCGGCGATTCAAGCATCGACCTCGGAACCAGCCCGCTATCAATACTCAGCTCCCACAGGAGAAAAAAACTGGCAACGCTGATTACCGGCAGGATCGTCAGCATCAAGGGCTTTTTGATTTTGACCTCTTCGTACGCCATGGGGTCCGTCCTTTAGTCCCTGAGAAAAATTATTTGCCGGACATCGGCGTTCAAAAAACCGATGCCCGACCAAGACTGCTCACTTAGGAATGGGCAGTTGCACCATTTTCAGATATTTATCGGTGATATACGGGGTTTTCTGGACTTTCTCTTTTTCTTCAGGTTTAAATTTGCCGACGGAGGTAAAGAAATTTGCTAAACTTTCCTGCCATTTGTCGGCTTTGCTGTTAAACGGCGAACCGGCCAAGGCATCCAGCTGCTCTTCATAGGTAAACATCGGCCGCAGTTCCAGTTCCAGTTTGGCAAATTCCGGGGACATCTCATAACCGGCCCACTCCTGATAGAACTCGATCAACTCCGGAACCAGCTTGGCACCTTCCTGGCGCATATGATGCTGTACCCGCAGGTACATTCTCAGGAACTTGGCGACGGTCTCGGGGTTTTTTTCGCAGAATTCTTTCACACCGATAAGCGTTGTCATGAGCGGTGCATTGCATTTGTCCAGATCGCCTGCGACTTTCCAACCCTTCTGCATGCCGATAAACTCCATCGGCGACCAGAGTGCGGTAAAATCACCTTCTCCGGCCTCAAAGGCGGCGAGGGCCTGGGGATTGTCCATGTTTTTTATAATGACGTCTTTCTCAGTAAGACCAAATACTTCCAGATACTTGACCATGGCGTACTGAGAGGCGGTGATCATCGTCGCCAGGAAGGTCTTGCCCTTGATCAATTCAGGGCTGCCGTATACTTCCGGGAATTTGGGGTTCCAGCCTTTGACCTTCATGATCGGACTGTCCGGCCGAACCATAACTGCCTCGGTGCGGCTGTCCATATAGCTGATGCCGATCAACTGGGCCTCATAGCGCAAGGCGCCGATGATCTGGCCGACACCGCCGGTGGAACCGAGGGACCAGGCCTTGGCGGGAATGGCCTCCATCTGCGCCGGGCCGGAATCGAAGAAATGCATCTGCAGATCGAGGCCTTCCTGCTTATCCCAGCCCATTTTTTTGGCATACCAGGGAACGAAGGCCTCGGTTGAAGGCATCCAGCAGGTATCCAGTTTGATCAGTTTTTCCGCGGCCATGGCATTGCCGCCAAACATTAGAAAGCTTACCGCGTACAGCATCGCCAAGGCGATTACTCCAAGTTTCGGTCTGTTCATAGAATTCTCCTTTGTTTTGCGTAAGTTTTTCCCCGTCTATTCATGCAGGGACTTTATTAAAAACTACCACCATCGGATAAGTTCAGTTACCTGCTTGCGCAGTTCGATAAATTTTGGGTCGAGCAAATTACGCGGCCGCGGTAGATCGACGATAACCTCGGCCTTGATAGTTGTCGGTTTGTTGCTGAGCACCAGGATGCGGCTGCCGAGATACACCGCTTCCTCGATATTATGGGTGACAAAAAGAACCGTGCTCTGCAGCTTCTGCCATAATCTCACCAGCTCATCTTCGAGGTAGAAGCGCAGTTTGACATCGAGCTGGCCGTAGGGCTCGTCCATCATCAACAGATCCGGTTTGACCGCGAAGGCCCGGGCCACGGCAATCCGCTGTTCCATGCTGGCCGAGACCTGATTGGGATAAAGGTTGGCGCAGTCGGAAAGACCAACCAAGTCGAGGATATTCTCCAGGCGACTGTCGATTTCCGCTCTCGGTAAGCCTTTGACCTCCATGCCGAAAGCGACATTGTCGCGGACGGTCCGCCAGGGCAAGCAGGTCGGTTCCTGAAAAACAAAGGATATGTTGTGTTTTTTCGGGTTTGCTTCTTCGCCGTCAATCAGGATGCTGCCGCTGGTTGCCGGGATCAGTTTGGAGATCGTGTTGAGAAAGGTAGTCTTGCCGCAACCGGTCGGCCCGACGATGCACAGCAATTCCCCTTCCTTGACGTCGAAAGAGATATCATCGAGGACCTTGAGGTCGCCGAAACAGCGCGTCAAATTGTTTACTGCAATCTTAATTCTCGGGTTTGGACTTTCCACCATGTTTTCCCCTTCGTTCTCAGTACCGGATCAGGATTTTCTGATCTTGGCGTTGTGGCTGCCGATAAATTTTGCGGCCGCCAGGGCCGCGATGGTGCCGTCATTCATCGCCGTGGTGATCTGGCGATATTTCTTGTTAATGACATCACCGGCGGCAAAGACGCCGGGCAGATTGGTCTCCATGTTCTCGCCTGCAATAATGTAACCGGCCTCGCTCAGTTCAATGAGGCCCTGAAACATCGCCGTCTGCGGATCCTGGCCGATATACACAAAGATGCCGTCGACCTTTTTCTCGCAGGTGGTGTTCGCCACGGCATCATAGAGGAGGACCGACTCCAGACGAGTTGTGCCCCTCAGTTCCTTGATGCGCGTCGAGGGCATGATCTGCACATTGGCATGGGCTTTGAGCTGACTGCAAGCCATCTCCGAAGCGAGGAGGTGGTCAAACTCCTCAATCAACAGGATATTCCGAACCCCCAGAGATAGAAGATAAAGGGATTCATCGACACCGCTGTTGCCGCCGCCGACGACAAGGACATCCTTGCCCCGGTAGGGCGATCCATCGCAGATGGCACAGTAATGAATCTGCTCAAATTCTGACTCAATAGGCAGCTTTTTGGGATTGCGACCGGTGGCGAGAATGATCGCCGGGGCCTGGAAGCGGCCCTCATCGGTGGTGATGCTCTTCATGTCGCTCTTCAGGTCGAGGGACTCAATTTCGACGACTTCAGTGACCGTGACTCCCAGGGTATCGACATGGCTGCGCACCTTTTCCATCAGGTCCATACCATTAATACTCGGATAGGAGGGGAAATTCTCGACCACATGGGTGGTGTTGACCAAGCCGCCGCAGACCATTTTTTCCAATAACAGGGTGCGAAGGTTGGCTCGGGCAGCATAAATCGCCGCCGTCATCCCGGCAATGCCGCCACCGACGATTATCAGATCATATTCGCTGTCCATAGCGTTCTCCCCTCAGGCAAGCATCCGTTCCAGATCTTTGTAGGTAATATCGCCACTTTTGCCATGGATTTTTTCGCCACCCCGAAAAACCAGGATAGCCGGAACCCGCTCAACCGCCATGGCCTCGACTGTTTGCGGGCAGGTTTCACGGTTGACCTGATAATAGCCGATCTCTTTGCTCGCCACCGCCGGACGCTCGGCAAATTTGCCGACGATTTTTTTCATGGCTTTGCAAAAGGGACACTGCTCCTTGTAGAAAAGGACGAGATTCAACCCTTCGGCGACACTGTCGGTAAAATTATCATCGGTTATTTCTGTGAACATTACTCTGCCTCAATGATGGCAAGGGGGTGAGACCAAAACCAGGGTCTCACCCCCTGCTCTTTATACTGTGGTGTAGATACTTTCGGCCTTCAGTTCCATCATAAACTCCCGCAGTTTATCGTAGAGTTCACGGGCCTTTTCCGGGTTTTCCTTGATGACATTTTCCAACTGGAAAGGATCCTTCTGGCGGTCGTACAGACCATCGACGGCCGGCACCTCGGTCAGGGAACCGGGCACACAGGTCCACTGATTTTCCTGCTGGCTCTTAATCTTGTCAAACATCGTCTGGGCATCGCGAACGCCTTCGGAGACCTCGCCTTCCTGGATGTCGAAGACCTCGAACATGGTTTTGCCGCCGGCCTCCGAGTTTTCCAGAGCCACCGGATTGAGCCAGTGAATGTAGGACCAGTCTTCGGTAATGATGCTCCAGGATTGGCCGAAAAATCCGGTAATGACGAAATCGCGGACCTTCTCCTCCTTGCCCTGCATCAGCGGCCAGAGGCTTTTGCCCTGCATATCCGGCCAGGCTTCCCGCGGCACCTGCAACCATTCCATCATGGTCGGGGTGATGTCGATATTCTGCACCAGGCCTTTTACCCGTTTGCCCGCCTCAAGGCCGGGGGCTTTGACGATCATCGGCACGTGCACCAGCTCTTCATAGGGCCAGGGCCGACATTTCCTGACAATGCCGTGGCCGTGCGTGCCGTTGCCGAGAGGCTCGCCGTGGTCGGCCATGAGGACGACCATGGTGTTCTGCTCAAGACCCAGGGTGCGGATGCGATCGAGGACCTTACCGATATACTTATCGACGTTGGTTACCTTTTCGGCGTAGAGGGCGCGGATGTGTGTCATCTCGCGGTCGGTGTAGACGTTGTCGGCATAGGTCGACACCGGATTCCAGATCTCCTGGCCGTCATAATCGGGGTCGTACGGGCACTTCTTTTCCGGGTCATAGATGCTCGGGGCATCCCAGGGTTCATGTGGATCGAAACTGTCGATCCACAGAAAGAACGGCTTATTGCGGTCGATCTCTTCGAGGAACCGGATCGAATGCCTGGCGATATGCGCAACGTTCTGGTCTTCGTCACTCCGCCAGTATTGGCGCTGCGCCAGATAGCCGACCATCTCGTCTTTTGAGAACAATGACCACATCTCTTCGACCTTATTGCCGTCTTCATCGATGCGGTAGGCAGGTTTGTGGTAATCATCCATCTTCAGGTGGTAGAGCGGATCCTGGGCGTAATAGTGGTTGTCATCGTCGTGGCCGCGCAGATTGTAGACCATGTCAAAGCCGCGTTGGTAGCCGTATTTGGGCAGGTGCATAACGGCGGTATCGGTGATCAGGCCGCTGTAGGTGCAGTGGCGCCAAAGGATGTCGGCGACGGTGGTGTCGTCCAGTTCCAGCGGCGACCAACCCCGGTACGGCAGGGTGAAGCGGCCGGTCATCAAGGCGCGGCGCACCGGAATGGTCGGCAGCCCTTCGGAATACACATTATCAAAAGTTACGCCTTCCCGGGCTAACCGGTCAAAGTTCGGCGTTTTGCACCATGTACTTCCGTAGCATCCCATGTAATGCCATTGCAGGCTGTCACACATGATGAAAACGACATTTTTCGGTGGGTTCATCTTGGTTCTCCTTGCTCTATTTTGCGCTTTTGCGATCCGCGTAGCCGAAGTTTGCGAGGTGTGGAAACCAACCTCAGATCCGGCAGTGCTCACGATGTTTCAACCTTCTATAAGCAAGAGATATGCCAACCGAGATTAAACAACTATCTTACTAGAATCATTTACTTAAACATAAATCAGAGGAACAGGGAGAGAATTCACACCAAGACACACATGGCCGACATGTGTCCGATATGTGGCCACATGATATCCATCTATCTGTATTGTGAGAAATTATCAGCAGGACAAATTTGGCCGATCCTAGGACTGCCGGATATTATGCTTGACGACTCGCCTTTGCAGCGTCCGTCGACTGACCCCCAGGGAGGTCGCTGCCCGCCCCATATGCCACCGATTTTCTTGCAAAACCTTAAGTATCAGGTTCTTTTCGAGGTGATCGAATTCGCTGTTTATACTCTGAGTGCTGGCAGGTACTTGCAAGGGTTGGTCGAGGGAAAGAGATGGTAGCAAAGGCGCGCCCAACAACGGACTGAAGGAGATCTCTTGAAGAGAGAGATAGCGTCTGATAACGTTTTGCAACTCCCTGACATTTCCCGACCAATGGTGCCGGCCGAGGGCCACATAGACCTCGGAGGGCAGCTGCACCGGGCCATCGGTTTCTTTGGCATAGAGACCGACGAAATGATCGATCAACAGGGGCAGATCCTCTTTTCGTTCACGCAATGGCGGAATGAAGATCGGCACGGTGTTGATCCGGTAATAAAAATCTTCCCGCATCTGACCGGAGCGAACCATTTGCTCAAGATCGCGGTTGGTGGCCGAGATGAGTCGAAAATCCGAACCATAGCTTCTGGTGTCCCCTACCGGAGTAAATCCTTTGCCGTCTAGAGCACGCAGCAATTTGATCTGCAACTGAACCGGCATTTCACCGATTTCATCGAGAAACAAGGTGCCGCCATCGGCAGCTTTCAAAAAACCGTCACGGTTGGAAAAGGCCCCGGAAAAGGCGCCGCGCACATGCCCGAAGAATTCACTCTCCAGCAGGGTCTCAGCTATGGCGCCGCAATTCACGGCAACAAAGGAATTGCTCTTCCGTTCGCTCAGTTCGTGGATGGCCCTGGCGGCCAGCTCCTTGCCGGTCCCCGACTCGCCGGTGATAATGACGCTGGCCCCGGTTTCAGCAGCTTTGATAATGCGCGCGTAGACCTGCTGGATTGCCGGGCTCTTGCCGATCAATTGGCCCAAGCGATACCGCTCCTTTATGGATGATCGCAGGCGGATGTTTTCTTCATGCAACTTTATTTCCCGATTCTTTTGTTCGGTTATGTCGGCGAGTAAGCCTTCAATGGCCTCAAGAACTCCAGCACCCGAAAAGAGCGCGATGCCCTGCTCGTGAATCCACCGATCCTCGCCGGAAGCAGCGCGCATGCGGTAGGTCATGTTGTAGCGATTATTTTTCTCGGTCAAGCCGGCGATTATTTTTTTATTCTCGGCCTGATCGTCCTTGTGGACCAACTGCCGGAAGGCGTAGCCGCTGACAATCTTTTCCGGATCATAGCCAAGGATGTTCTTCGAGCCTTCACTCGCGTACTCAATTGTCAACTCTTTATCATACAGACAACGAAAGGCCATGCCGGGAAGATGGTCCAAAAGAGAGGCCAACTGCTCCAGCCGTCGCAGGAGGTCTTGATTGGTTTTTTCCAGTTGCTGCAGCCTGCCTTCAGGTCCGAGCATACTTTTGGCAGCGGATTTTATTTTCCTATCACCCATTATTTGGTACCCCTCCTTTATTGTAGCACGCTCTTGGCAAAACGATACCTGCCACTTCAGAACCTCCACGGACTGAAAATACATGCCACACCGAGAACCGCCAGCAATGCCCCCACCCAGGCCCCCGGCGCCGGTCTTTCCCGCGTTGCAACCCACAGAACGGGGAGGATAAGAATCGGCGAGGTGGCGGAAAGCGTCGATACCAGGCCGGCCGGGCCATGGGCCAGGGCAAAAAGAACAAAGGTCATTCCCAAGGCCATGCCGACAATGCCGCTCATGGCTGTAAGCCCCAGAAGTTTTCGGGTCAGAGGAATGGGTTGGTGCTCGCTCCGGGCTGAACGCAGGAGGAACACCAGGTTGAGCAGCAAGGCCGCAGTGCCGACCCGGAGCGCCGATGCGGCCACCGCGTCGACCCCGGACACCATGACCGGCCTGGCGATGAGAATGGAAATTGCTTGACAAAGTGCCGACATAAAACCGAGAATAATTCCTGCTGCCAGGGAGCCTTGCACTTTTTCAAAGGCGTGTTTCTGGTTGGCCCCGGCACCGCAAAAAACCGCCAGCAGAACACCCACCATGATCAGCAGGCAACCGATGCCGGCATTGACAGGCAAGGTTTCCTGAAAGAAAAAATAGCCGAGGATAACGGTTATCGGCGCATTCATGGTGAAGAGGATCCCGCTTCGTCGCGGGCCAAGGCGCTTCAAGGCGGCATACAACAGGGTATCGCCGATGAAAATTCCGATCAGCGCCGAGATGGCCAGAACCAACACCGAATGCAGCTCAAGACTTCGCCAGCCGCCGGAAATCAAGGTGACAACCAGAAGAATGGCGGCGACGATAGTCAAACGAAGACGATTGAACCTGAGGGCGCCGAAGGCACGTGTCGGAGTCGTGGACAGCAGCCCGCCGAATGACCAACAGAGGGCGGCAGCCAAAGCGGAGCATTCGGCGATATACATGTTTTTTCCCGTGCCGAGAGGCCTCTTTCCGGATCTCCCGGAATCAAGGACACAGCTATGAAAATTGCTTGAGCCGGCGCCGGTCGAGATTTTTTGTCTGGCCGGAAAATCACCATTGCCATAGAGAGAATCAGCGGTGTATATGAAATCCCTATCGACATGTCAAGCTCAGAAACAACTTGCGCTTTGATGAGTCGAAAGAATACCATACTGGCCGCCAACACCTATCGGCCAGCCGGACATCTCGAACACAAGACTTTGCTGAGAAAGGAAAAAACCATGCCTAAAACCACAATAGGCCTCATACGGGAAGGCAAAATCCCCATCGATAGACGCGTCCCACTTACCCCCGCCCAGGCGAAGATTGTCATGAGCCGGTTTCCCGACGTTGAGGTAGTCGCCCAGAAAAGCGACATCAGATGTTATCCTGACCAGGAATATGCAAAGGAAGGCATCCGCCTTGTCGATTCCCTGGATGATTGTGATATTATTTTCGGCGTCAAAGAGGTCCCCCTTGATCTTTTGATTCCGGGAAAAACCTATTTTTTCTTCAGCCACACCATCAAGAAGCAACCGTACAACCGGGGATTACTGCAAGAGATTCTCCGCAAAAGCATTAGGCTCGTCGATTACGAAACCCTGACCGACCAGACCGGCAAGCGGATCATCGCCTTTGGCCGGTGGGCCGGCATTGTCGGGGCATACAACGGTATCTGGGCCTACGGGCAACGTTATAATCTGTTCAACACCCGGCGCGCCCATACTTGCTTTGATCTTGATGACCTCTGGTCGGAATTGACAAAAATTACTCTTCCGCCGATAAAAATCATCCTCACCGGTGGTGGCCGGGTTGCCAAGGGCGCCATGGAAGTATTGGCACGGCTGGAAATTCGCAAGGTTACGCCCCGGCAATTTCTCGAAGAGTGGTTTGATTTCCCGGTCTTCGTCCAGCTTAACGCCCGCAATTACAACCGGTACAAAGACGGCGAGGCCTTCAGCAGGAATGCTTTTTACCGCAACCCGCAGATGTTTGAGGCCGACTTCATCAAGTACGCGGCGGTGGCCGATATCCTGATCGCCTCGGCCTTCTGGGACCCGAAGGCCCCGGCTCTTTTTGACAGAAAAGAAATCCTCAGTGACGACTTCAAGATAAGTGTCATTGCCGACATCACTTGCGACATCGAAGGTTCCATTCCCTGCACCAAACGACCGAGCACCATCGAAGACCCTCTCTACGACTACAACCCCTGCGACGACCAGATAGAAAATCCCCTTTCCGACGAGGCCAACATCACCGTCATGGCCGTTGACAACCTGCCATGCGAACTGCCCAGGGACGCCTCGACCAATTTCGGCCATGACCTTGTTGAAAAGGTTCTGCCGGAACTCCTCGGCGACGATGCCGGGGGAGTAATAAAGAGGGCAACAATCGCTCGGGACGGTGCTCTGACGGAGCGATTCAACTATCTGCAGGAATACGTTGATGGGCGGTAGAGCCCGGGCCGATCGTCCTGCCAGAGAGAAAATTCCCTTTCCTCTTATTTTCGACGTTGCCGCAGATTGCTTTTATTTATAGGGGAGAACGCCAAAAAAAGGAAAGAGCTTGCCATGGAAAAATTGGAAAGTATAATTCTTCATCTTCACAATAGGCCGCAGGAACTCTTTTCGGGCCACCGCAATTGCCACGATGCGTGGTGTCGTCGATTGCGAGGAAGGATAACGCTCAACGATGTGTACCTGGGGTAAAATTAACATTTACAAGGAGAGAACCAGTATGCGATTTATCAGGACATTGGCAGTAGCATCGGCAGTTACGGCGTGGCTGGCAGGCAGTGCAGTGGCGTCCACCCTCGATACCGTTAAAGAAAAGGGATTTGTCAACATCGGGGTATCGGGGAAGGTCATCGGTTTTTCCGCGCCCGACGCCAAAGGGGAATGGACCGGCCTTGATGTCGATTACGGCCGGGCTGTTGCCGCCGCCATTTTCAATGATCCCGGCAAGGCCCGCTTCACCCCGGTGGCTTTCAAGGAGGCCTTCACCGCCCTGCAGTCAGGGGAAATCGATGTCCTCTCCCGCAACACCACCTGGACCTACCAGCGCGACACCAAACTCGGTCTTGAATTCGTCGGCACCATTTTTTACGACGGCCAGGGCTTTCTGGTGAAAAAGAGCCTGGGCGTAAAGAGCGCCAAAGAGCTTAACGGTGCCAGCATCTGCACCCAGGCCGGAACCACCACCGAACTCAATATCTCCGATTATTTTTCCGCCAACAAAATGACCTTTAAACCGGTGGTCTACGAGTCGGCCGACGAGGCAACGGTCATTTACGATTCCGGCCGCTGCGACGTCTATACCACCGATGCCTCGGCGCTTGCCGCACGGCGGAGCACCCTTGGCAACCCCAAGGACCACATGATTCTGCCGGAAGTGATCTCCAAGGAACCCCTAGGACCGGCGGTTCGCCAGGGTGACCAACAGTGGAGCGATATCGGCCGTTGGGTGCTGTTTGCCATGATCAACGCCGAAGAATTAGGAATAACCTCCAAGAATGTCGATGAGATGATGAAATCGACCAACCCGGAAATCCAGCGTTTTCTTGGTGTCGATGCCAATTACGGCGAATACATGGGCCTTCCCCGCGACTGGGCGTATCGGATCATCAAACATGTCGGCAACTACGGGGAAATCTACGAACGTAACGTCGGCCCGAACACCGGCCTCGGTCTCGAACGAGGGGTCAACGCTCTCTGGTCCAAAGGCGGGATCATGTACGCACCGCCCATCAGGTAGATTTTTCTGTATGTAGGTCGGCCAAGTTGGCTGTCATTTAAGTGCATCAAAACCGCAGGGCAGTCACCTGCGGTTTTAGCTTTTGTTCAATTCCCGCATTGCCGAAGAGGGAGAGAGGTCGCATGGCCATAGGTAGCCGCAGCGAAAACCATGAACCGCAGAGGAATCTGCTCAATGATCCCCGGGTTCGGGGTTGGCTGGCCCAGGCATTGGTCTTGGCCTTGCTGCTCGGCCTAGCTGCGTATGCCCTTTACAACATTACCCACAACCTCAATAAAGCTGGAATAACCACTGGATTTTCCTTCCTTAATCACCCTGCCGGTTTCGATATCAGCCAGACCCTCATTCCCTACAGCAGTAGGAGCACCTATGTCGATGCCTTTATCGTTGGACTTCTCAACACCCTGCTGGTCTCATTTCTGGGAATATTTTTTGCTACCCTTCTTGGGTTTTTTCTGGGTATTATCCGCCTTTCCCCCAACTGGATAGTCTCGAAGATGGCCGAGACCTATACGGAGGTGATTCGCAACATCCCCCTCCTCCTCCAAGTTCTCTTCTGGTACCTGGCCATCCTCACCCCACTACCGGGGCCACGTTTGGCCATGCACCTGGGCGACAGCATTTTTCTCTGCAATCGTGGCCTGCAAATCCCGAAACCGATTTTTGAACCTGGATTCATGGCTACTCCCCTCGCCTTTGTCGGAGCCATCCTCCTCTCCATTTTTCTGTTTCAGTGGAGCAAAAGGAGGCAGCTGCGGACGGGACGCCATTTTCCCGATGTCTCGGTGACCATTACCCTCCTTGTCGTCATGCCGCTCATTGCCTTGCTGGCCACAGGTTTCCCCATCCACTGGCAACTTCCGACCCTCAGCGGTTTTAATTTCCAGGGCGGCATGACAATTTTGCCTGAATTGATCGCCCTTTGGCTGTCGCTAACCCTCTACTCGGCAACCTTTATCGGTGAATACGTACGTTCCGGGATCCTGGCGGTAGACAAGGGTCAGAGGGAGGCCGCCTTCGCCCTCGGCCATCAGCCGTGGATGACCTACCGGCTGATTATTATTCCCCAGGCAATGCGGGTCGTTACCCCGCCGCTCATCAGCCAGTACTTGACCCTGGTGAAGAATTCTTCCCTGGCGGTGGTCATCGGTTACCCGGACCTGATCCATGTATTTGCCGGGACGGCGCTCAACCAGTCGGGGCAGGCGGTGGAGATAATCAGTATCACCATGGCCGTTTATCTCGGGATAAGCCTGGTCATCTCGTTGATAATGAACTGGTACAACAAAAAATTTGCCCTCCGGGGCCTTTAGGAATCGATGATGCTGGAAACTTGGAGGCCGAAACCGTCCGCTCCGTCACCGAGTCTCGGGTCGGGATACTTGGGATGGCTGAGAATCAATCTTTGCTCAACGCCCGGCAACACCCTGCTGACCCTGCTGAGCATCGCCGTTCTGGTATTGACCTTGCCGCCGCTGCTCCGCTGGGGGCTCCTCAACGCCACCTGGCTCGGCGAGTCGCGCGGAGTCTGTGACGCTGCATCCCAAGACGGTGCCAAGGGGGCCTGCTGGGTTTTCGTTAAAGTCCGATTGGAGGTCTTCCTTTACGGATTTTATCCACTGGTCGAACGCTGGCGGGTGAATTTCGTCTTCATTGTCCTCGCCTTGGCCATCCTGCCGATCCTTGCCCCCACTCTCTTGCGCGACACCGGCAGACAGGTGCTTCTCTACCTGGCCGCAACCCTCACGGTATTTTTTTTGTTTGGATCAATTCCGACAGTTTTCATTGCATGTTATCTCTTTGCCCCCTTTGCTCTTCATCAATTCTTCCAAGGCAGACCGTTCCTCGAATTGTTCGGCAATCAGACCTTGGCAAGCGTTGTGGGAATGGCTTTGGCTGCCGCGGGCGGAGCAATCGTCTACTGCTCCGTCTTCACCTACGTCGACGGAAAAGCGGCAGGAGCAGTGAGTTTGACCGCGATAATCCTGACACTTTTTCTCCTGTTCGTCAGTCGCCTGACCACCACCGGTTGGCGCTGGGTGCTCCTCTTTACCGTGTATCCGGTATTCGCCTTTTTTATGCTGGTCGGCAACGTTTTCGGACTACCGCTGGTTGAAACCCATTTTTGGGGGGGCCTTTTCCTGACATTGGTTGTCGCCGGAACCGGCATGGCCACTGCCCTGCCCATCGGCATCCTGCTTGCTCTCGGCAGACGTTCAACCCTGCCTGTTATCAAGACCCTTTGTGTCGCCTTTATTGAATTTGTCCGGGGTGTACCCCTGGTGAGCGTTCTTTTCATGGCCTCGGTGATGTTCCCCCTGTTTTTGCCGGAGAACGTCACCTTCGACAAACTTCTCCGGGCACTGGTCGGCATTGCTTTTTTTTACGCAGCCTACATGGCCGAAGTTATCCGCGGAGGCCTGCAGGCCATCCCCAGGGGTCAGTTTGAAGCGGCCATGGCCCTCGGCTGGCCCTACTGGAAAATGATGTCCCTGATAATCATCCCCCAGACGCTGCGTCTTGTCATTCCGGGCTTAGCCAATAATTTCCTGTCGTTGCTGAAAGACACCACTCTCGTGGCCGTCATTGGGCTGCTCGATTTATTGGGCGTCGCCAAGGCATCAATGGCCGATATCGAATGGCTCGGTTTCACCAAAGAGGCCTATATCTTTGCCGCCATAGTTTTCTGGATCTTTTGCTTTGCCATATCGCGTTACAGCGTCTATCTCGAAAAAAATTACCATACCAGCCAACAATAAGCCGGACCGACAAAGGATTGCCAATCATGACAACAGCCACAACTGCCGAGAGAGAAAAACAACAGCCCGTCATCACCATCTCCGGTGTGAACAAGTGGTATAAGGATTTTCATATTCTCAAAGACATCAATCTTGAGGTCGGGCGAGGCGAAAAGCTGGTTATCTGCGGCCCGTCCGGATCGGGGAAATCGACGCTCATCCGCTGCATCAACCGGCTTGAGGTGCACCAGCAGGGCAAGATCATCGTCGACGGTATCGAGTTGACCAATGACGTCAAACGCATCGACAAAGTCCGCCGGGAAACCGGCATGCTTTTTCAAAACTTCAACCTTTTCCCGCATCTGACTGTTCTTGAGAACCTCACCCTGTCACCGATCTGGATCCGTAAAATGCCGCTGAAAGAGGCGCAGGAGTTGGCTTTCCACTATCTGGAACGGGTGCGAATTCCCGACCTGGCGCACAAGTATCCGGGGCAATGCTCCGGCGGCCAGCAGCAGCGCATAGCCATTGCCCGCTGCCTGTGCATGAATCCGAAGATCATGCTCTTTGATGAACCGACCTCGGCCCTCGATCCGGAAATGATCAAAGAGGTGCTTGATGTCATGATTGACCTGGCCGGTTCCGGCATGACCATGCTCTGTGTTACCCACGAGATGGGCTTTGCCAGAACCGTCGCCGACCGCGTCGTTTTCATGGACGGGGGAGAGATAGTCGAGGAAAACGATCCAGAGAATTTTTTCAACCATCCGAAATATGACAGAACCTCCCTGTTCCTCAGCCAGATTCTCAATCACTGAGATCCTTCATGGTGAAGGATGTGAAAACGCCGCATCGTCACCGATGATCCCCTTGCAAGTATTATGAAGATCGCAAAATTGGTGGACAAGACCCTGGCCGGACATTTGGCCGATTACAGCACCCAGCTTGATCTTCATTCTCTTCCCAGCGCTGTTGTCAGGCACGCCGGGTATCTCCTCCTTGATCTCCTCGGCGCCGCCCTGGCGGGAATCGACACGCAAGAAGCGGCGGCGGCCGGCAAGGCTGTAGCGCTCCTGTCTCCCGCCGGTGGTCCGTGCACTCTTTGGGGAACCAAGGGCAGCGCGTCGCCGACTGCAGCGGCACTGCACAACGGCATTATCGCCCATGCCAGAGAGTTGGATGATTTCGGCGGAGTCGATCACACCGGCGCCGTTGTTGTGCCGGTAATCCTGGCAATTGCTGAAGCCTTTCCGGTCCTCTCGGGGCGACAGGCCCTGGAAGCGATGGTCGTCGGCTACGAGGTGGGGCGCAGGGTCTTGGACAGCGCCGGGGGATATCGCCCGCACAACCACGGCGACGGCTTTCACTCAACCGGCACCTGCGGCAGTTTTGCCGCCGCAGCCGCTGCCGCCAAGGTCATGGGTTTGAACCGAGAGCAGACAGTGTGGGCACTGGGACTCGCCGGCAGTTTTACCGGCGGGACCTGGGCCTTCACTGTGGACGGAGCGATGAGCAAGCGTTTCAACGTCGGACGAGCCGCCGAGACGGGCGTTGTTGCCGCTTGCCTGGCTCGTTCCGGATTCACCGGCCCGGCGCATATCTTCGAGGCTGAATGGGGCGGTTTTCTCGGCACCTATGCCAGGGCCGAGCTGCAACCGGAGGCCCTGACCTGCGAACGTCCGCCGGGATACGGCATCCTGCGCAGCGGTATCAAACCCTATGCGGCTTGCCGCGATATCCACAGCAGCCTCGACGTTGTTCTCGATGCGAAGAATCGCTCTTCCCTGACCCCAGCGGATATTGCCTCCATCGAAGTTCGCTGTATTCCGGAGATGATGCAGATGATCGGCAAAGTCGATTTTCCGACGACCAGGATTGAGGCCCAGTTGAGCCTACCCTACAGCATCGCGGTAGCCCTGATGGCCGGCAAGGCCTTTCTTGGCGAATACGAACCGCCGCTGCTGAATGACCCCGAGGTACGAAGGCTGGCAAGCCTGGTGCACTTGATCGAAAGCCCCGAGCTGTCCTTCGATTCCGAACCGTATCTCACCCTTACAACCATCGACGGCAGGATCATAACCGGCCACGTCGATTACGCCGGTGGCGCCCCTCAGAACCCGTTGTCTCCGAATACAATCATTAAAAAATTCGAGTCATTAGCCGAGAGGGTATTGCCCGTTGCCAAGGTCGCGGCACTTCGCGACAAGATCCTCGCGGTCGCAACCCTTGCCGACGTCCGGGACATTGCCGCCTGCCTGCGCCTGTGACCGGTGATCTCCGCTCTTCAATCCCAAAAAATATGAAAAAATCTTTTATTGATATTGAGTTACAGGGAGCAAAGGCAGAAGATCTTGACCAGCTGGTAAAGATCAGAATTGCGGCAATGCGGGAAAGCCTGGAAAAAGTCGGCCGTTTTGATGCCGCCCGGGCAAGAGCCAGATTAACCGAAGATTTTCAAACAAAAAATACCAAGTGCTTCATTTATAAGACAAATATTATTGGATTCATAATCAGCAAACAAGAAAATGAGGAAATCGTTATAAACCATCTTTATGTTCTTCCGGAATTTCAAAACAGGGGAATTGGTAAATTCGTCCTTGATAAAATCATCAAGCAAGGAAAAGATGAAAGACGAAATATCAGACTGATGACGCTCAAAAAAAGCAGGGCCAATAATTTTTATTTAAAAAACGGATTCAAATACTTAAGCAGTATCGAATTTGACAATATTTATCTCAAGGAATGGGGTGCACACCTCTAACCCCGATAAACGGGATTTCTGAAGACGGTTACTGCGGATCTTCGCCAACAACCCTGTTCCGACCGTCCTGTTTGGCCGCATATAACCGCCGGTCCGCTACCCTGATCAACTCCTCCAGGGTAATCTTCCCGTCTTTCGCCAATTGACTGGCAGACACCAAGCCGATTGAGACCGTCACCGGAATCCGCTGCTGGTTGTAGACAAAAGCGGTGGCCTCTACCGCCAAACGTAAGCGCTCGGCAAATTGTAAGCCGTTCTTCAAATTGCCGATGGTAAAGGCATAAAATTCTTCTCCACCATAACGGCCGATCTCATCTTCCTGCCGTTTGGTGAACACCATTACTTCGGCCAGGTTCATCAATATCTGGTCTCCCGCTTGATGGCCATGGGTGTCGTTTACAACCTTAAAATGATCAATATCCAGCAGCAGAAAAACAAAGTCTTTGATGTAATCCCGATAAAGATTGCCGATATTCATCTCAATAATGCGTTGCATGATGGAGCGTTTTGGTAACTTGGTGAGTTCATCAAAATAGCCGAATTTCTCCAGCAAACTTTTTTGCTCCATCTCTTTAGAGACCTCGGTCAGGCAGCCAATGGAGAGACAGGTATGGTCTCCCGAAAATATTTCTATCTTAGCCTGATCCTTCAGCCATATCGTGGTTTCGCCGGGCAGGGCCAATTGGTAGATACATTCAACCACACCCTCGGTTTGCACCTCCCGGCGCAGATCGTATTGATCGCCCCGCAACACGTCCCTGGTGACAATCTCTTCCTTAACATGAGCGTCCTGTTCCACATAGCGATACAACCGACGATCGACAATGCTCCGTCGAAAAGCCTCGGCGACCTCCGACGGTCGACAATTAAGGATGGTCAAGAAACGTGTTCCGACATATTCATACCAGATGATTTTTTCATCCCCACGCCAAGCGGCGATGTAGGGAATGATGGGCAAGCACATCTTATCCAAGGCCGCCAAAGTGGTCAGGCACTCCGTAAGCCGCCGGCCGAGCTTCGCCGAAAACCCGCCGTTAAGAATCTTGCCACAATAGTCCGCTAAATCAGCACTCATCTTGCACCCATCCTGGTAAGGCGATGAAACATCGTTTTACCCATTGTCATTTTGGGGACTGAAAAAACTACAGCACTTTGCTTATCCTTGCAGAGAAATCATGGAGATGCGGCAGGCGAATCAGGAGGGCCCGCTCAAGATACGGACGCCTGCCGCTTTGGCCATCTGCTTGAGCATTGGCCTGAAAATCAAGGAATGGGATGGGGCGATAAGCCACCAGTAGATCTTCCCCAAGACCCCTCGCGGCTCGAAGCTCGGGGTCATCCGCAGTTCGGTGGCGCCGTTCGGGAGTGCCTGGACTCGGAACTCCAGAAGGGCCTCGCCCGGAGCCAGCATCTCCGCCCGCAACAGGAGACGGCAATTTTCCTCCACCGCCACCACCCGCCAGAAATCCAGGTGGTCACCCATGGCCACTGAATCCACATGACGGCGGCCCCGCGACAAACCTGGACCACCGAGCAGTTCGTCAACGAAGCCACGCAACCGCCAGAGAAAGGTGCCGAAATACCAGCCGGCGTCTCCGCCGACCCGCTTGACCACGTTCCAGGCAAGTTCCGGCGGACCGTCCAGGCTTATTGCGAAGGTGTCTCGAAAGACCCTGGATCCGAGTTTGGTCTGTCCTCCGGCCCATTCCGGTAAACGGGTGGAGCCCGCGTCAAAGCAGCTGGAGGCCACCTCGTTGTGGCGAACCTCCTCCAGGGCCTTGGCAATGGCCTCGCGGCAGGAAAGGAGCTTTTGCGGGACGATCAGGCGGATGCTTTCATTATGGCAAAGGATTTCCTCGCGCATGCGCTCCACCAGAGGCCGGATGAGGGCGACGGACACCGGGGTGACCAGATTCATCCACCAGATGGAAATTGAGTGGATACGCATGGGCAGGACCATAACAAGGCGTTGCGGCAACCCAGCCTCCTCAGCATATATTCGAAACAGTTCACGCCAGGTCAGAATATCCGGACCGCCGATCTCATACACCTGGCCGGCGGTCTCCGGGTGTTCCAGACAGCCGGCCAGATACTCGACTACATTGGCGATGGCGATGGGTTGACATTTGGCATCCATCCAGCGCGGAGCGAACATGATCCGCAGATAGCCGCAGAAGGCCTGGATCATCTCGAAAGAGGCCCCGCCCGAACCCAAGACCAGAGACGCACGCAGCTGGGTCACCCTGGCGCCGCCCAGGGCCAGGATGTCCCCCACCTCGTACCGCGCGCGCAGTTGTTCCGAGAGATGCTCAGGGTTGCCAAGACCTGTGAAATGAAGAATCCAATCCACTCCCGCCTCGCGGGCAGCGTGCACCGTCGAGTAGGCGATACGCCGATCGAGGGTGGCAAAGTCCTGTTCACCGGGCCTGACGGAATGGACAAGGTAGAACACCGCCTGACAGCCGCGCATCGCCTCGGTGAGAACCGCGGTGTCCAGGGCGTCGGCTTTAACGATTTCCAGATTGGGGTGGCTGCCCCAGGGTCGGCCTTGGATTTTTCGGTTAGAGCGTCCAGCCGCGCGCACCTTCCAGCCGCGTTCGAGAAGAAGGGGCACCAGCCGTCCGCCGACATAGCCGGTGGCCCCCAGCACCAGTACCGGTTGTGTTTTTCGATCCATTGAGTTCATCCCTCCCCGGTCAAAACCGGTTGTTGCCTGATCGACTTCGGGGCTTCCAGTCGCCAGGCTTTTAGTACCTTGAGACAGATTGATTTCTTGTTTTTTAAAAAGAAATCAATCTGTCTCAAGGTACTTATACCCCTCAAGGGGGTACTAAAAAGAGTCCCTCTGTTGTTGGAGGGGATCATAGCCCTTGGGTTGCGGGTGTCAGCCCGCTTTAGCTTCCCTCACTGGGACAATATTCTCGAATACAGTGCGAAATGCCCGCCAAACGAAGAATGCATCGTATCCATATGTTCGGGAAAGGTTTCCAGATTTCCCGACGAGTTCACACACGTCATGGGTATTTTAAAACGGAAGATACAGCCGTAACGATTCGGAAAGATGTACAATGGGTTGATAAATAGTAATGCTTACAATTGCGGTTGAGAGAAACAAGAGTGGCTAAAGAGAGGCAATTCCTGGCAGGAAAGTTCTACTTGTACCAACAGTATAAAGTATTTGGGGAGCAGGCGCTTGAATCAACGATACAATATATTGATATTATTGCAAATATACAGATTTCGATTTTTGTTGTACCAACGAATGTACCAACAAATTACCCGTCCAAGCCAATTCCAAATGTCATCAAGAAGACAACTTCTAATCTGTGACCTCTTGATTTGCAATATTTTTTTGGCCAAGACTTATATATGCCATATACTAATAACGAGACGGGCAGATACTCGTCAACCACCGCCGATTTAACCGAATAGTGCGTGAAAATGCTTGTACCCCTTGCATACAGATTTCATTTCAACGTGAAACTCTGGAAGCTCAAGAGGTGCTGGCATGCAAACACCTGATCCATCTCCTACCCTTTTCGAAGTAGTCACGATATCTCAACTTGCTTGCTGGTGTTTCACCAGACGTTTGCCTGCAAGTGATCTCCTCCCTCGCACACCTAGCAACTTCCAAGCTTCTTTAAAAATAAGCTGTTGGAATCACATATCAATACAACAATTGAGGATTTATGATGAAATTTGCAGATGTACCAGTTGATGAAGATACAAAAATTATTCAGCGGAAAGAGACCGAAATTGACAACCTACCGGTATTAATTCAAAAATGGACGTTTGATGGTATCGTGGCGGAGTCGGCAATCTTTCATGATAAGGACGTTTGTGGCATCAACGATGAAGACCTGTTTCAAAAAATCGTCAACAACTACACGGTTGGCCCGGATCTCCGACACACTATAACCCGCGACTTTGATGGCTACACGTTTGTTAATTTCAATTTTGAACTTTGAGTGATGGATATGATTAATACTCCATACGTTGATGAAGATCCCACAATGCTATAAAAAATTCGTGTCAAATTGTGGGATAATGCCGATGGTACAAGCTACCTGGATATGGCAATCGGTTATGATGAGGTTATCATTTATTAGACACTCCGGCCAACTTCTACCTCTTAACTACCATGTTGCCCCAACACTTGCCAAAATACCAAGCATCCGCGCATTAGCCTTTCGCACCTGTGGATCACCAATATGCGGAATAATAAGGACATAGGATTGGGTAAAGCGCTGCACAAGTAATTCCAGCTCATTTCTGAACTGCATGTGCCGAGCTGGGATCCTCTGTTCATTCTCAAGGCCGGGATATTTCTTTGAAAGTCGCCTGACTTTTGGGGCAAGTTCTTCCATTTTGTCACAAAGCTGGTTTATAGCCATGGCTAACTCCAGAGAATTCTGCGTATTTTCTGCAATGTTGAGGTATCTTTTCATCGCTGGGAGGTAAGGCTTTAGCACCCCTGCCGCTTCATCGTACTTGTCTGCTGAAAATCCATACCCCGGCAAAAGCCACAGAATTAAAACTACAAATAACGCTATGTTTTTTTTCATAAAAAATCTCAATAATAACTACTGTTAAGAAGGTCACTGATTGCCGTACATAAGCACTTCATTGTCGAACGAACATATTTCTGAAAATCACTCAACTTATAATTTGATGCTTGGCTGTCCGAAGCTCGATGAATCTGACTGGTGCCGCCTTGGTTCTGCGAAGTATGGCCACGATGGTATGCAACTTCCAGCCAAAGAATGGCCATGTTTCGATTGTGAATTCCTGATATCCGGCATCGACGATATTCGACTCTTCTAAAATCTCTCCACCATCTCCATCAACTCGGCCTGAAAATCCTCATCATTCAGCGGTTTCTTTACCATTGCAATACAGATTTACCCGGCAAGACCATCCATATTTTCAGCATTGACGTTAACCGTAATATCGCCATCGTTCCCAATAATTAGTTATACCTTGAGTCGGCTTTATACAATATTTCATCTTCAAATATTTCTATTGATCCACCGGCCTTTAAGGGAAATTTTTCAGGAAGGGCAGTTAGTATATTTGCCATAACGCTCTCAGAATGAACCTCCTCAATCTGTAAATCAATCACCCCTCCATCAATGTGCATATTTTTTCCTTTCCCAATACCAATAAAAAACCTAATCGTAATGATATCTCCAATTTCTGCCAGGGATCTTCTGAAAGCACACCAAGCATGGCCGCATGAAATAGCTTGATTTTCTTCCCGCCCTTTTTCTTCAAAAAAATGTAATTTTCAAAAATTCTTCCTGTTTTCTTCTTGGGTTATTGTTGTTTTAGCAATCTTCTTCAGAAGATTCTTCCGATGTATTGGCTTGGAGGCAACAAGCCATGCATCAATGCAAGAAAGCGA
>JANNQF010000025.1:0-1516 GCA_031441605.1 Deltaproteobacteria bacterium | reverse complement strand
GAAACCGCTGAAAATGGCAGCAAGGGGCTGACTCTGTTGCGGCGTGAGATCTTTGATCTTGTGATAACCGACCTTAAAATGCCTGGTAAAAGTGGTCTTGAATTGTTTCGTACGGTAAAGATGGAGCAGGCTCCACCGCGCTTTATCTTTCTGACTGCTTTCGGCACTGTTGATGAGGCTGTTGCGGCAATGAAAGAGGGGGCTGTAGATTTTCTCACCAAGCCGCTGGAGCGTCCGGAAGTGTTATGCGAGTTGGTGGCGCGTGTTCTTGAAGGGCAAGCCAGCATACGGGAATACACCTCTCTCAAGGAATTGGAATCGGCAGGGATACCACCAATGGAGCTTGTCTTTGCCGGACAGGCGATGCAGCCGATACGCAAACTGGTGGAGGATGTTGCCGGGACTCCGGCAAATGTGATGATTTGTGGGGAAAGCGGCACCGGCAAAGAGTTGGTCGCCCGCTCAATCCATCTAATGAGTTCTCGGAAACAGGCCGCTTTTATTACGCTCAACTGTGCCGCGATTCCAGAGAATCTCCTTGAAAGCGAGCTGTTCGGCCACGAGAAAGGAGCCTTTACCGGAGCAGTTCAGGCACGGCAGGGAAAGTTCGAGCTGGCGAATCACGGCACTATTTTTCTTGATGGAATTGGGGAAATGCCAATCGGTTTGCAGGCAAAATTGTTGCGTGTCCTGCAGGAACGTGTGTTTGAGCGGGTTGGGGGAAGCCGCGTAATAAAGGTTGATGTGAGAATCGTTGCGGCGACCAATCGTGATCTGCAGGTGGAGGTTACGGAACGACGGTTTCGAGAAGATCTTTTTTACCGGTTGAATGTTTTTCCTCTGCAACTCCCGCCACTCAGGAACCGGATCGAAACGCTTCCGCAGCTGGTTGATTTTTTTGTCAGAAAATACAGCCGCAGCATGGGTAAACCGGTGACAGGCGTTGATGCTGAAGCATTGTCTGCAATGAAGGGCTATGCATGGCCCGGCAATATCAGGGAGCTGCAAAATGTCATTGAACGGGCTTTGATCGTGTCACAGGGGAATATTGGCCTTGGGAGCCTTCCTGAGTCAATCCGGAACAGCCAGGCCACCAGACCGGGTGAGAGCAAAACAATCATAAAATCCTTGCAAAAGGAGATGATTGTCGCCGCGCTGCGCAAACATTGTGATAACCGGCGGTTGACGGCGGCAGAACTGGGGATTTCCCGGCGGGCGCTTCAGTACAAACTTAAAGAGTTCGAACTTCTTGATGCATGAAGTTTTATTTAGAAGTGGTGCAATTTACTTCACATGGTGTGCAGACAGCTTCACCAAAAATAGCGATACTTATTTGGGGTTAAACAATAACAGCATGTAATTACGGGTAATTATGGTATTGATTTGTTGTGGCATGGTTCGTGGAATAACACTGGCAGTAGCATAAATTATTTCATGGAGGTATATCACAATGAACACAACGGTACGGTATGCGGCAGTAACCTTTTTTACCTGTTCGATTTTTGCCGGGCAGGCG
>JANNQF010000024.1:0-3390 GCA_031441605.1 Deltaproteobacteria bacterium | reverse complement strand
AAGAGAAGGAAGACCGTCGAGTCGAACAACTGACGCTATTTAAATAGGCGACCACCGAATGGTGGTCAGTTAATCTTTTAAACATACCGCTTTGAGCGGTTCACATATTAATACCACCGGCTTTGCCGGTGGTTACTCATTGCAGAGCATCCTGCCCTGAAAAATCGAGAAGCTCAAAACCACTTTGTTCTGCGAAGTCAATAGGATCGAAATTGATCTGTAGTTTACCTATGGAGGATTTTATCATCAGCTCTGCGATAGTGATGGAACTCACATAGATTATATTTCTTGGTGATTCCAGCTCGTTGAGTTTTTGTCTCGTAATCCTCGTGGGGTCTGCGAGCGACCAGAGAACGATGGGTGTCGATAATAATCTTCACTTCGATTTTTTCCCCTCATTGCCATAAAACATCTCATTAATATCGAAATCTTCTTCCATTATATCTTCCGGTACTTTCAGTTTCCCGACAAGCAATCCGAGTTTTCTTTTGCCTTCAGGTTTGTGGATGACCAAGTCAACCAAAGGCAAGTTGTTTTTGGCAATAACGACTTTTTCACCATGGTAAACCATGGTAACAAGTTTAGATAAATTAGCTTTTGCCTCAGAAATATTCACTATCATTTGCGCCTCCTTGTCGATAAACGATGTTAGTCAATTATATTAGATTTGGTCTACATGGTGTAGTATGGATTACCTGTTTTTCGTCCAAGGGAATTCCCGAGTGAAATCCCAGGAGAACTTGGCATCTCGGCTCAGAAATTACAGCGTCGGTTCCTGCCACCTGATACAAACCAGCTCAAAGTTCCCCATCCCCTTGCGGGAGGGGTTTAGGGTGGAGGGGGGGGAGGAGCAAAAATTGGCTTTATAAAACAGAATGAGCTTGAAGTGAAAAGCCAGAAGGCGGGATAGCCGCGTTCGAGCAGCACCGGATCCCTTTCATTGAGGTGCTCGAAATGTTTGGCTGCTAATTCCCTTTCTCCAGTGCTTTTTGGTGCGATGAGCGCATGATGTGTTATCCCATTGAGTGGGTCAAACAATTGAGAGATTCGAGCCATTGGGAGTGGTCCTCCCAGCCTGGGGTTCCCAAGAACAATCCGTTCCACGTCTGTGGATTTACTATTCACCCGACAATGAAGCCAAGAAAGAACTCGCTTTCCGTAAAGACCTACTTGAACTGAAAGCGCAAATAGAAAGAGGAAAAACCGAGTTCACGGAATCAGCGCAAAAGAAAACAGACAAGTTCCTGAACTGTTCCAGAAAGGGGCGTGGGGGGCAGCTGAAGGTGGGATTCAACGACAAAGCCATTACCGAAGCAAAGAAGTACTTTGGCTATTTCGCCCTTGTCAGTAATCAGGCCATGGACACATTTACAGCACTTGAAAATTGTCGGCTGCGAGAAAAAATCGAAGAACTCTTTGCCGTGCAAAAAGGGAGGCTCGACGGTGCCAGGCCGCGCACATGGTACCCGGACAATCTGCGTGGAAGACAATTCGCACAATTTATCTCGCTGGGCTATCATTGTTTCCTGACGAAAAAAATAAAGCAAGTGCAAGCCAAGCTCGGAAAGAGAGAACCCGGAAAAACCGAATCACTCATCAAGCTCGAAAAGAAACTAGAAAACTGGCTTGCGCAACGCTCTCTCGCTCAGATCCTGGATTGGTTCGACTGCATTGAAACCACAAAGGTACAGACTGTCATGGGCAGCTATCGATGGTCCACCGAATCAGTGGCCAGAGACCGGTTGCTCTTGAAGTACTTGGGAGTGGATACCAAATAGTGTACGCTTTATCCGACTTTCAAGTTACTATAATGCGGAGGCATGAGAGATGCCAACTTTTTCACCAAACCAGTCGACAAATGGCAGCGCAAGTACGAAGCAATGCGAGCTTCCTTTGTCGATCGCCTACCCGACCAGATCGTTGCCGAACGTTTTGGCTTTAGCGTCGGCTATCTCCGTGTTCTCCGACATCAGTTCCGTCATGATAAGATCGACTTCTCGGAAGCAGTGGCCGAAGGGAGCCGGCCAAAGCGGAGAGTTGAGACTGCAACCCGGCAGAAGATTATTGCCTGGCGGCAGCGTGAGCTCTCGGCCGGCGATATCGCCCAACTGCTCAACCAGGAGGCGATAGACATTTCCGTGCGTACCATCGAGCGTATCCTGGCAGAGGAAGGGTTCAAAAGGCTTCCTCGGCGGACTCAACTGAAAATCGGCAGAACCATAAGAGGGGCGGAGGTACCGGAAGTTGCCGCACCGGTTGCAGTCGGACGGCTCGAGGAGCAACGGTTCGAATCTGCCGGTGCCGGGGTGTTTCTCTTTGCGCCATTCATCGCGCAACTCAATCTTGATGCCGTTATCAAGGCGGCGAAGCTTCCGGAAAGCAAAAGCCTTTCCGCAATCAATTACTTCTTATCAATTCTGGCTTTGAAGCTGCTTGGCACCGAGCGGTACGCCCATGTCGGCGAGCACGTTTTTGATCCTGGGCTGGGCCTTTTCGCCGGTCTCAACGTCTTACCGAAATGCACTGCCCTCTCCACCTACTCCTATTCCCTTGATGCCGACCATCTTCTCCGTCTGCAAGATGCCTTCATCCGCCAAGTCATGCGATTGGGCCTCTGTTCAGGGTCGATCATCAACCTTGATTTCCACACTATCCCGCATTTCGGTGACGAATCAGTTCTCCAGGAACACTGGGCTGGCGCCAGGGGAAAACGGATGAAAGGAGCCCTTACTCTTCTGGCACAAGACGCCGATAGCAGGCTTATTCTCTTTACCGCCTCAGACATTCAGCGCAGTGAGGCCGATGACCAGATTCTCGCTTTCCTGTCCTTTTGGCAGGGTATCAAAAAGCCGATGGAATCGACATTCATCTTTGATTCCAAACTGACCACCTACGAGAATCTCTCGGAACTCAACCGCCAGAAAATCAGGTTCATCACTCTTAGGCGGCGGGGCCATAAACTTGTCGAGGAGACGGAGAATCTTGAACCCTGGAAAAAAATCACTATCCCCCATGACAAGCGTAAATATCCGCAACCGATGGTTCACGAATCGACAATTGAACTCCGCGGGTATGACGGCGAAGTACGGCAGATCATTGTCCGTGGCAACGGCAGGGAGAAGCCGGCTTTTTTGATCACCAATGACTTTAAAATGCCGGTGGAACTGCTGGTCGGCAACTATGCCCGGCGGTGGCGTGTCGAAAATGGTATTGCCGAGGCGGTTAAGTTTTTCCATCTCAATGCCCTGTCGTCGCCGATTCTGATCAAGATCCACTTTGACGTGATCATGACCATGATTGCGGACACCCTTTATTGCCGTCTTGCCCAGCAGTTGCGTGGCTTTGAAGATTGTGATGCACCAAAAATATTCCGTAATTTTGTCAAGGGTG
>JANNQF010000023.1:0-90315 GCA_031441605.1 Deltaproteobacteria bacterium | reverse complement strand
TGAGCTTGATATTCTTGTGGTGCATAGAGCCTCCGTTTTGGATTGAATTCTCTCGCTAAGATTATTCATCCATTATAGAGGCTTTATGTGTTTTAAGCAACTGATTTTACATTATTTATCTTAGTTTTTTGCAACACCTTTTTTGTGGCTTAAAATATTCGTTTCTTAAGCGGATTTATCCACCCAGCTCCCCCTCTGTCGTCCAGCCTCTTCACTCCATTCTTCAAGCTTTTGTCGCAGCAATTCTTTGTCCGGCAGGTAAAGCTGATACTCCGTGGCGTGGATGTTGGCATCCTGTGGCAAGGTGAATTCCACCAGAGCATCATGTTTCTTTTTGCACAGGACTATGCCGATGGTTGGGTTTTCGTCTGCAAGCTTCACAAAGCGATCGAAATAGTTGACATACATCTGCATCTGCCCCAGGTGCTGATGGCTGAGCTTGCCGATTTTCAGATCAATGAGCACATAGCAACGCAGCAGGCGATTGTAGAAGACCAGATCGACGAAGAAATGCTCCTCGTCGAAGGTGAAGCGTTTTTGCCGGGCCTCAAAGAGAAAGCCTTTGCCCAGTTCGAGGAGAAAGTGTTCGATTTTGTCGATGATGGCAGTTTCTAGGTCCGATTCGGAATACCTGGTTTTCTCATCAAGGCCTAGAAATTCCAAGACATAGGGATCTTTCAGCAGATCTTCGGGACGGCTGACGATCTGCCCTTCCGCCGCCAGCTTGCGGATACCGTCTTTATCCCGACTGAGTGCCAGCCGTTCATAGAGGCCGGTATTGAATTGGCGTTTGAGTTCACGCAACGACCAGCCCTGACTGTTGGCCTCGATTTCATAGAAACAGCGCTCCGGCGCATTTTTGATTCCCATGAGAAACACATAATGCGACCAGCTTAAGGTGAATTGTGCAGACGATGTCTGCATTTTCCCAGGCGAAATTGGCTTCTTCAATGAGTCAGACAGTGTCTGGCTTTTCTGCAGTAACGGCAAAACGCCGGACACTGTCTGACCAATTCGTTCCCAATAAGCGAGATAGAATTGGCGCATGAGTTTCAAGTTGGTTAGAGAAAACCCTCTTCCGAACTCATCCGTCAGCACTACTGCCAGGTCAAGAAGCGTTGTTTCCCCATACTTCGCCCGTTCCGCGCCCTGCTGTTCATGGTCAATAATGCGGCGGCCGATCTCAAAGTTGGTCAGCACCTGAAGCAGGTCAACGGAATGGACTGCGGCCCGCCGAGCAGAAAAGATCTGTGCGCGGATGTCGGAAATCAGCTCGGGAAGGTTCTCGAGTTGTCGGTTCATTTTTCAGTCTTGGTTGATTTAAATATGCGCCCATTGAACTCAGTTCAAGGTATTTGCAACTGTTCAATCATTCATAACATCTGCTATGAAGTCCGCAACAGAAAAGACTGCAATGAGGAGTGATATTTATAAGACAGGAATTACCGGCCGGAGCATCGAAGACAACCGGCAGGTAATCGGGTGAGGTTATCAATAACCGCGCAATCGCGCTTTACTCCAAACGAAAAGAATCGTAACGATTGAGTCCGTACTTCTTTATCCGGTAGCCGATCTGCCGCTCGGTGAGCCCCAGCTCCCGCGCCGCCCGAATCTGTACCCAGCCATTGCGGCGGAGTGATGCCTCGATCTCCAGACGCTCGATGTCGTAGAGCGATTTAGGACTCACCAAATGACTGGCCTTGACGACAGGCACGCTGCCCCGTCCTTCGTCGGCAACCGCTCGATGGCTTACGAAAAGATTGGGCGGCAGGTCATGCAGGGTGAGTCGATCGCCCTCAACGAGGATGACCATTCTTTCGACCAGGTTCTGCATCTCGCGGATATTACCCGGCCACGGGTAGTTGATGAGAAAATCGAGGAGCTCGGAGGTTATTTGCACCTTCTTGCCGTTGCGTTCATTGCTTTTGCTTAAGAAATGGCTGAACAGCAGAGGAATGTCCTCCTTTCTATCACGAAGCGGCGGCAAAACGATAGGCACTACATTCAACCGATAATAGAGATCGGCACGAAACCGGCCCTGGGCAACGGCGTCCTCAAGACTGACGTTGGTCGCGGCGACAATCCTGACGTCGACGATGAAGGTCTTTGACCCGCCGATCCGCTCAAATTGCTTTTCTTGTAAAACTCGGAGCATCTTCGCCTGCAGCGACAAAGGCAGCTCGCCTATTTCATCAAGAAAGATGGTGCCGCAATCGGCCAGCTCAAAGCGCCCCGGCCGCGAGGCATGGGCCCCGGTAAAGGCGCCGCGTTCATGGCCGAACAGTTCGCTTTCCAGGAGGGTTTCCGGCAGGGCCGCGCAGTTCACCTTAATAAGCGGCTTGTCCTTGCGATTGCCACCCTCGTGGATGGCCCGCGCCACCAGCTCCTTGCCGGTCCCCGATTCGCCGAGCAGGAGGGCGGTCACCTTGCTGCTGGCGATCTTGTCGATGATGCTGAACACCTCCTGCATCGGCTTGGAATGGCCGATAATAAAATGACCACCGTGCACCTGGTGCAGACGGGCCTTGAGCGAGGCATTTTCTTCGATCAGCTTGGCCTCTTTCTTGGCAATTTCCCGGTGCAGGGTAAAAAACTGGGCTATGAGCGTAGCAAGGACCGAGAGAAAGCGGATGTCCTCTTCGAAACTGATATCTTCACCGAACAACCTATCCACGGTCAGCACTCCCTCCGGCTTGCCCTGCACCACCACCGGTACGCCGAGGAAAGAGATCTTATTTTTTCGGACCTTCGAACGCGCCCCGGTGCGGTTAAGAAAAAGCGGTTCGCTGTTGATATCCGGGACGACAAAGGGCGAGCAGCTCTGAAAGATCTGGCCGCAGACGCCCTCGTCCGGTCGATATACGCCGCGCATCTCCTCCTCATCGGAGAGGCCGCAGGAGGCCTTGATCGCCAGCTTCTGTCTGACCCGGTCAAAGATCAGCAGGGTTGCCCTCTCCATTTTCATGGTATCACCGAGAACCCTGAGAATACTCGCCAGGGTACTGTCGAGATCGACAGCCTTGCCGATCAGTTCGGTAATCCTCGAAAGGGCGATCAACTCAAGCCCTTGAGTCCTGCCATCTGTAGGTGTAACCATTGTGTACGCATCCATCTCTTAAGCTCCCCAGCGGCGAACACTCTGCAACCGCCTACTTACAACTGCACCGCATCCTTTGGCTGACAACCGGCGTTACGATCACGCGGCTGTCGAACTCTTCCATCCTTGGTTAAGCAAATGTCATTCCATTTATCCAACACATTGTAATTTTTAATCATTTTAAACAAATACAAGACGCTTGGCCGTTTTTGCTACAGATTTGTATGCCCACACGGCCAATATTTTACATTTATGTTATGTTTATTTACCTGTCGCACCAACCAACACCGTAATCCACATATTGTTACATATTTGTCGCATTCCAACCAAATTGCGCTTTTATGCTGTCCCCGCCAATCCACCGACCAAGCCCCACAACAACAGCGTATATATTTGTTATTATGCAATTATTTTTCCTGTTCTCCACATGGCACACCTCTTGCTCATAGAGAGATGACAGTAACAACAACGCTGCCCCAGCAACTCCCAGCCGATACTGCAATATCGACTGCAAAAATCTGCGGTAATGCCAAAGATCAACGAAACAACCACACCACTACCCACAAGGAGAACATCATGAGAAAGGTGGCTATTTACGGCAAAGGCGGAATCGGCAAATCAACAACCACCCAGAATACCGTGGCCGGGCTCGCCGAGATGGGACGAAAGGTCATGGTCGTCGGCTGCGACCCGAAGGCCGACTCAACCCGCCTGCTGCTCGGCGGCATGTCGCAGAAGTCGGTACTCGACACACTGCGGGAAGAAGGCGAGGATGTCGAGCTGGAAAATATCCGAAAACTCGGTTACGGCGGCACCTGGGCGGTTGAGTCGGGTGGCCCGGAACCTGGAGTCGGCTGCGCCGGTCGGGGCATCATCACCTCGATTAACATGCTCGAATCCCTTGGTGCCTATGAAGAGAAGGAAGGCCTCGACTACGCCTTCTACGACGTCCTCGGCGACGTGGTCTGCGGCGGTTTCGCCATGCCGATCAGGGACGGCAAAGCCGAAGAGATTTACATCGTCTGCTCCGGCGAAATGATGGCCATGTACGCTGCCAACAATATCTGCAAGGGCATTATGAAATACGCCCAGTCCGGCAGTGTCCGCCTTGGCGGCCTCATCTGCAACTCAAGGAATGTTGACAACGAGAAAGAGATGATCGAGGAGCTCGCCAAAAAAATCGGCACCCAGATGATCTATTTTGTCCCCCGCGACAACGACGTGCAACGGGCGGAAATTAACCGCAAGACGGTTATCGAATGGAACCCGCAGGCGCCGCAGGCCGATGAATATCGCGGCCTGGCGAAGGCCATAGATAATAACAAGATGTTTGTTATTCCCAAACCTTTGGCAATCGAAGAACTGGAGCAGTTGCTGCTCGACTTTGGCCTCTTGGCAGCATAAGAAAAACATAATTCACCCACCAAATTTGAAGAAGGAGATAGCACCATGATGATCATGATCAGAGCCATAGTTCGACCGGAAAAGGCTGACGACGTTCTTGCCGCCCTTATGGATGCGGGTTTTCCCGCGGTCACCAAATACTCGGTAACCGGCCGCGGCAAACAGCGCGGTATCAAGATCGGCGCCGTAACCTACGACGAGATTCCCAAGACCATGCTGATGAGTGTCGTGAAAGCGGCCGACAAGGATTTCGTTATCAGTACCATTATGGACGCGGCCCGCACCCCCGGCAAAGGAGCCTTTGGCGACGGCAAGATCTTTGTCACCGAGGTGGAGGACGTCTACACCATCAGTTCCGGCGTGCGCGAAGATACCCCGGTGGAGGTTGCGGTATGAAAGAGATTATTGCGGTGGTCCGCATGAATATGATGAACAAGACCAAGGCTGCGCTCACCGCGGCCGGCGTCGATGCCTTCTTCGGCCACGAGGCGCAGGGCCGCGGCCTCGGCTTTGTCAACCGCGATCTGATTAAGGGCGCGGAACAGGGCTACGAGGAAGCGGCCATACTGCTCGGCGAAAAGGGCAAACTCTACCCCAAGAGGATGATCACCATCGTCGTCAAGGACAGCGAGGTCGACGGCATCGTCCAGGCAATTATCGAAACCAATCAAACCGGCAAGCCCGGCGACGGCAAAATCTTCGTCCTGCCGGTGGCGGATGCGGTTCGCGTCCGAACCGGTGAGAAGGGCGCGAAATCTATCGCGTGAGTCCCATTAAGGAGGACAGACAATGGCAAAGGCACAGAAATTGGTGCAGTGGGAACCGCACAATATTAAAGAACAGCTGCTGGAAAAGTATCCGCCGAAGGTTGCCCGCAAACGCGCCAGCCAGATAATGATCAACGAGGCCCTTTCGAACACCACTCCGGAGATAGTCGCCAACGTCCGCACCATCCCCGGCATCATCACCATGCGCGGCTGCACCTATGCCGGTTGCAAGGGGGTTATCATGGGGCCGGCCAGCGACATCGTCAACCTGGTGCATGGTCCGATCGGCTGCAGCTTTTACGCCTGGCTGACCCGGCGTAATCAGAGCGACGCCATCAACGACACGAATGCCAATTATATCAACTACTGCATGTCAACAGACATGCAGGATTCAGATATCATCTTCGGCGGTGAGAAAAAACTGGCCGCGGCCATTCAGGAGGCCTATGACCTCTTTCACCCGAAGGCCATCGCCATCTTCGCCACCTGTCCGGTCGGCCTGATCGGCGACGATATCCACGCGGTGGCCAAGAGGATGAAGGAACAGTTCGGCGACTGCAACGTCTTTGCCTTCAGCTGCGAGGGTTATAAGGGTGTATCGCAATCGGCCGGCCACCATATCGCCAACAACCAGGTCTTCACCCATGTGGTGGGGAAGAGTGAAACGGAGAAAACCGACAAATACAAAATCAACCTGCTGGGCGAATACAACATCGGCGGCGACGGCTTCGAGATTGACCGAATCCTCGAAAAATGCGGAATTAAGAACATCTCGACCTTTTCCGGCAACGCCACCTACGACAAGTTCGCATCCGCCAACCAGGCCGATCTCAGCTGCGTCATGTGCCACCGCTCCATCAACTACGTGGCCGACATGCTGGAGACCAAATACGGTATCCCGTGGATTAAAGTGAACTTTATCGGCGCCGAGGCAACCGCCAAGTCGCTGCGGAAGATCGCCCAATACTTCGGCGAACAAGCATTGATCGATCTGGTCGAGAAAGTTATTACCGAGGAAATGCCGGAGGTAATGGCGGTGCAGCAGGAGGTCTATCCGCGGACCCAGGGCAAAACGGCAATGCTCTTCCTCGGTGGTTCGCGGGCCCATCATTACCAGGAACTGTTTAAGGAAATGGGCATCAAGACCCTGTCGGCAGGCTACGAGTTCGGGCACCGGGACGACTATGAAGGTCGGCAGGTCATCCCCACCCTGAAGGTCGATGCCGACAGCCGGAATATCGAGGAAATAGAGGTGGAGGCTGATCCGCTGCTGTACAAACCTCGGAAGACCGAGGCCGAACTGGCCGCCCTGACTGCGGACGGACTGATCTTCAAGGATTACGAAGGTCTCAATCCAAACATGGAAAAAGGTTCGCTGATCATCGACGACCTTAATCAATATGAGGCGGAAAAACTGGTGGAACTGATGAAACCGGACCTTTTCTGCGCCGGGATCAAGGAGAAATATTCCATCCAGAAACTCGGGGTGCCGATGAAACAGCTGCACAGTTACGACTCCGGCGGACCCTATGCCGGCTTTAAAGGTGCGATCAACTTCTACCGCGAAATCGACCGGCTGGTGAACAGCAAAGTCTGGAGCTATATGAAGGCGCCTTGGCAGGAGAACCCCGAACTCTCGGCAACCTATGTTTGGGAATAAACCCGCAAAGAATAAGGATGAAGTGCCACTCGGCTTTGTCAGGAAGGTATAATCATGCTACTACGACACACACCAAAAGAAATAACGGAGCGCACCGCTCTGATGATAAACCCGGCTAAGACCTGTCAGCCGATCGGCGCCATGTATGCGGCCCTGGGGATTAAAGGCTGTTTGCCGCACAGTCACGGCTCGCAGGGCTGCTGCGCCTATCATCGCAGCACCTTGACCCGCCACTATAAGGAGCCGATTTCCGCCGCCACCAGCTCGTTTACCGAGGGTGCTTCGGTCTTCGGCGGCCAGGCCAACCTGTTGCAGGCGATCGACAATATCTTTACGGTCTATGAACCGGAAGTCATCGCCGTCCACACCACTTGCCTGTCGGAAACCATCGGCGACGACCTGCCGCAGATCTTCGACAAGGCAATGAAGGAGAAGAAGGTGCCGGCAGGCAAAACCCTCATCGGCGCACCGACCCCCAGCTATGTCGGCTCGCACGTCACCGGCTTTTCCAACATGGTGAAAGCGATGGCCGCTCTGGCCACGCCTTCAGGGAAGAAAAACGGCAAGATCAATATTATTCCCGGCTGGGTCGAGCCCTCCGATATGGAGGAGATCAAAAAAATCGCCGCCATGATCGGGGTGAGTATCAACATGTTTCCCGATACCTCGGGGGTGCTCAATGGCCCGCTGACCGGCGAATACAAGATGTTTCCCGATGCCGGGGCAAACATTGCCGATATCAAAGACAGCGGCAACAGTATCGGCACGCTCGCCCTTGGCGAATGGTGCTCGGCGGATGCAGCACGACTCCTTGACACCAAGTGCAAGGTCCCCTGCTCGATCCTCGACATGCCGTTCGGTCTTGCGGCCACCGATCGTTTTGTCGATGCCCTGCGAACCGTAGCCGGCACCTCGGTACCGGACGAGGTTATGATGGAACGGGGCAAGCTGGTGGACATGATTTCCGATATGCACCAGTACTTCTACGGCAAGAAGGTGGCGCTGGTCGGCGACCCCGACCAGGTCATCGCCATGACTGAATTCCTGGTATCCATCGATATGTGCCCGATCCATATAATCACCGGCACACCGGGTAAGCGTTTTGAAGAAAGGATCAAGGATATCACCAAGGATATGGGACAAAAAGTCAATGTCCGGGCCAAAGGCGACATGTTCCTTCTGCACCAGTGGATAAAGAACGAGCCTGTCGATCTGATAATCGGCAACACTTACTGCAAGTATATTGCCCGCGACGAGGATCTACCCTATGTCCGCTGGGGCTTCCCGATTCTCGATCGCCAGGGCCACCAGCACTTTCCGACGGTCGGCTACATGGGCGGACTGCGACTTCTGGAACAGATTCTCGGCGTTCTTCTCGACCGCAAGGATCGTGACGATCCGGAATCGAAGTTCGAGTTAGTGCTGTAGTTCCCTTACTGGTTCTCTAGTACCCTTTGCGGCAGCGGGGTTACCCTGCCCGCTGCCGCCATTTGCCAAGGGTTATCGGTGAAAAAAATGAACGAGATCCCTCTTACCGGCAATACGCCTTGCTGTTGCCCTCAACCGAACAAGGTGCAATCGGTTGTACATCTGCCGGTTGCCCCGCAGGTGGTCGCCCGGACCAGGTTTTCTCCCCCAACCCCGCTGCGCAGTGGCTGTCTCATGGTCCCCGAAGCCATGGACCTGCTGGCGGAGATGATGAAAGAGAGAGAAGAAAGTGCCACTATGGTGGCGATTACCGGTCCGGGCGATCCACTGGCAAGCCCCGATATCACTTTAGAGACCGTACGTTTGGTGCGGAAGCGCTATCCGGCGGTGAAAATCGGTCTGAAGACCTTAGGCATTGGGAGCGACCGGCTGGCCGGAGACCTGGCCCGTGCCGGAGTGAATTATGTTGAAATGCAGGTCGATGGTATCAAAGCGGACGTTCTCAAAAAAATCTATGCCTGGATCAGACCGGGAGCGAAAACCCTGCAGGTCGGCGAGGCAGTGGAGCTTCTGATCAGGGAACAGCGTAACGGGGTACCTGCCCTGCGCTTCCATAATATCGGGGTGACGATTGTTACCACCCTTTACCCCGGCCTGAACCTCGACCATGCAGCAAAAATCAGCGCGGCAATGATGGTCCTCGGGGCAGGTGGCATGGGCCTTATTCCCTATGCCCCGGAACCGGGTGCCGAGGTGGACCTGGAATGTCCCGAACAAATGGCCGTTCAGGCTATAACCGAAAAGGCCGCAACCTCTTTACCAATAGTCGAACCGCTGCTCCTCGACCAAGCCGGAGGGGCTGTGGGCAGTGCCGGGTTGCAGGCGTCGCCGCTCCCCCGCCCGACCGGGGAACGGCCCAACGTGGCGGTGGTCAGTTCGAACGGCATCGAGATTGATCTGCACCTCGGCCAGGCAATCAGGCTGCTCATCTACGGCCCGCGCCAAGACGGGCTCCCCTGCCTGCTGGGAACGCGGGCCGCCCCGGAACCGGGAACGACCGAAAGGTGGACCGAGTTGGCGGCCATCCTCCATGACTGTTTCGTGATCCTTACCGCCAGCGCCGGCGAGACGCCGCGCCGGGTTCTTGCCGAAGCCGGGATAAAGGTACTGATTACCGAAGATAATATTGAGGGCACCGTCGATGTCCTGTACGGCGGCGGCAAGAAGGGCAAGAAAGGAAAAAACCAGTACGCCGTCGTCCAGAAATAACTTGGTCAATGGAGTCTCTGAAACGGCATAAGGATCCGTAGCGAAATAAAGAAAATGAACATGTTATTTCGTGACGGCTCCTAAACACCAATCGTCACTAAAAAAACTACTACCAAATAAAGGAGTTAAAAATGGCCACACCGGAGAGGCAGGTTCTACTTTGCCAGAGTTTTCGCGTAAAAGGCGATCCCAAGGGGATCTGCCACAAACAGACCGACGGATTTTTGCAATATATCGAAGAGGAGATCCTCGACCGCGGCCTCGACATGCAGGTGGTTGCCACAGGCTGCCTGAAGCAGTGCGAATCCGGGCCGATCATGGTCATCCAACCGGATAACTGGTGGTTCAAAGGGATTGACAGCGAGGCGGCCATCGACGCGGTCCTCGACGGCCTCGAAGACGGGACGCCGGCGACCGAATACCTCATCAAATAGCCAAAAAGACAACAAATATGATTCGCCCGGCTACCCGATCCGATATCCACGCCATGATCGAACTTCTCCATCAGCTCTTTGCCATCGAAGCGGACTTTGCTTTTTCTGCCGAACGGCAGCGGCGGGGGCTGGAATTGCTCCTCGCCGCTCCTACGGCGATGGTCATGGTCGCCGAGGAGGATGGCAAGGTCGTCGGCATGGCCACCGCCCAGCTGGTTATTTCCACCGCCGAAGGCGGTCCATCACTGCTTATCGAAGACCTGGTAGTGCTGCCGTTGCACCAGGGCAAAGGTAGCGGCAGCGCGCTCCTAACGGCCCTAGCTGAATGGGGAGCCGGTCTGGATGCCGAGCGCATGCAGTTACTGGCTGACCGCACCAACAACTCGGCCCTTAATTTTTACCGGCTAAAAGGCTGGCAGGAAACGCAGCTCATCTGCCTGCGCAACTACTCCAAGGAGATACTCCCATGAAACTTGTCCAGATCGATAATTGGCGCGACTATCGGCGCGACGGCAACCAGTTCCTCAACACCGCCCAAGGAGCATACAGCAAGAAGAAAAAGGCCTTTTCCGCCGATACCCTTTACAATCTGATCTGCATGGCCATCGAAAAACTGATCATGGCATTCTTAATGAAAAACGGCGACCTCGCCGAGAACCATACCATGGCCGACCTGCTGCGGGCGCTGCAACTGCATCTCGGCGACGTGCCCGAACTAGCCGAGAAACTCCTTTATCTGGGCGATTTTCAAGAAATCTGCGACCTGGAACAATTTACCATTCGCATCCCGACCGAGGCGGACGTGATGCGATTTCTCGCCATCGGCGAGGAGGTGCGGGCGGTTCTTTATCCGCACCTATATGACGCTGAAATCGGTACAACCCAATAACATAAAGAGAACAAACCAACCATGACTGAACTACCACCCCCCATCCCCTTCCGGCCACTCGGTGTCCTCAAGTCCCTCCTCGAAAGCCTCGGTCATCAAGTAACGCACTGCTATGAAGATCTGGTGTTTCTCGAACATAATGCCTTTCTCCTCCGCATGGATGAAAAGGGCGAGGAGGTCAGTCTCTTCTTTAATCGCGAATCGGAGCCAGACAAACGAGCAACAATAGCCGAAGCCCTGATAAACGCCGGAAAACTCTACCTCCTCATCATCACCCACCGTGGAATCTACCGCTTGATACCGAATACGACCGACAATACACTCTCCCTCGAATTCCTTGAAGATGCGATGTAATTCGATTTTTAAAGCGGGCTGACGCCCGCAACCCAAGGGCTATGATCCCCTCCAACAATAGAGGGGATAAGTACCTTGAGACAGATTGATTTCTTGTAAAAAAACAAGAAACCAATCTATAAGGTATCTAAAGCAGGATAGAAACGACAATTTGCCTATCCTGCACCCCGCATCGACCTGCCTCAAGATCTATCATTTTTTTGATTGCCCTCCCACTGTAAGAAAATTATCGGATCTCCAGTTTATAGTTCACATCATATGAATTGAAACCTGGTTTTTTACGCCTCTGCCGGGGAGTCCCTCCGGCAAATCGGCAAACACCATATTTGACTATTTCCAAAAAAAGGGGGTGGTAGAGATGAGCTAAACAGAAGCATTGTCAATCAACCTGTTGCCAAAAATCGTGAAATCCAAAGCTTCGTAAGGAGATACATCATGACAAAGAAAGCATTGCTGATTGGAATAAATGACTACGCCCCTACAGGTCCAGGCGGCCCGGATCTGCGTGGCTGCGTGAATGATGTCCGAGACATGGCAAACACACTGAGCGTCCTCGGCATCGTTCCGGCCAGCCCTCGTACGATGCGCATTCTTACCGATGCAAGAGCTACACGGTCAGCCATCCTCACCGGGTTCCAATGGTTGATTTCCAGGGCAAAGAAAGGTGACGTATTAATATTCTATTATTCCGGACATGGCTCGCAAGTGGCAGATGTCAGCGGAGAAGAGCCAGACGGGCGGGACGAGACCATTTGTCCCCACGACTTCAGCACCGCCGGCATGATCAAAGATGACGATTTCCGCGCCTCGCTTGCCGCTCTGCCGGCCGGAGTAAACCTGGACATTATCCTCGATTCCTGCCATTCCGGCTCTGCAACGCGTGATTTAGCAGAATTCGCAACCGCGTGCCTTGAGGAGAGTGTTGCTTATCGTTACATTGAACCGCCTCTTGACTGGGGTTTCTTCCTGGATACCGATCCCAAACTCCATGTGCGTCGAGTCCTCAAACCTGAAAGCCCGGCAACGACTAAGGATGCTGTCGTCGTACCGCGTCTGAACCATATCTTATGGGCAGGATGCCGCGACAACCAGACATCGGCCGAGGATCTCATCGGAGGGATTTACAGGGGTGTCTTCACCTACAACTTCTGCAAAATATTGCGGGGGGCCGGGGTGGCTATCACTCGGCGCCGCCTTGACTCCCAGGTGACTTTGGACGTGAGAGGAATGGGCTACAACCAAATTCCCCAGATGGAGGGCACAATTGCCTCCTTTGCCGAGAAAGTCTTTACCTGAGGTTTTATGACCGACGGCCATGCACGATCCTTCTACCAAGACGTGCATGGTATTGAGCATCGACTGTTGCAGCAAGCTTCGCAGCATGGCTACAAGGACATTACGGACAGTGTATTGCCTGGGATACTTACCCCATAATCTTCCTTTCTTACAGTGCACTGACCAGCATTTTGGTGGCAACAACCAAGAGCAGCAGGGCAAATATCCGCTTCAGTTTGTCAACAGGTAAGCTGTGCGCCAGTTTGACCCCGAGAGGGGCAGTCAAGACACTGGCCGCGGCAATGCCAAAGAGAGCCGGCAGATACACATAGCCGACCGAATAGGGGGGGGCAAGGTGGCAAGCTGCCAACCGCCGACGATATAACAGACAATTTCTCCGCCTGTTTCTCGCGTTGCCGAAAACAAAAAGGCACGTTCAGCTGAGCAAAACACCCCTCCCGTCGCAGTCGTCTGAGGAACCGAGAATGAGTATCGGAAATCCATAATGACCATGGAAGAGGAAAGGGAACTCCTCTCCCAGTGGCGAGCGCGGGCAGCACGGGGAGGTGAGTTGACGAAACCGTTCGTCGATTTCATTTGAAAGATAGCTGAAAACCAAAGCTTGAATTACTCGCCCTTTTTCACCCGGTTAAGAACACGCATTGCCCGGGTGGTGTTAAAGACGCCACAGACACAGAATTTGGCCATGCAGCAGGCGGCGGCATCGGTGGTCATCCGCCCCTCTTTAACCAAATCGAGCATCTTTTTGGCAAAATTGGGCGAAACCATGCCGTGGCCGCACATCGTCGTCAGGGAAAGAGTGTCCCGCTCCGGCAGGCGGCCGGTGTCTCCATGAAAACCAAGGGTGTACTCCACCGCGTGCGGGGTGATCTCTACCTCACCGCAGATGCTGCGGACATCGTCGACTAGGGCGCTGATGTTGATCGACAGGCCAAGATCCAGCTGCTTGACTTCCCGGACAAACTGGGTGGCCTTCCCTTGGTCATCAAAGACCACCGCCGCCGATCCCGGACCCGGCATTTCGCTGATCAATTGTTCGTAGCTGGTTTTTTCCTGCCGACCAACGAAATAGAGCTTGAGAAAAGCAAGGTTTTTTTCCGGGCGATAGAGCGAATTGACCAAGGCGTTGCCCATGTTGATCGGCTGATATTTGATGGCCGCGCGCAGGAAGGTCTGGGCCTTTTCCAGGGCGCCCTGGTCATTGAAGCCCTTGCCAGCCATGGCAAAGACAATAAAATCATTCCGGAGGGTCTCCGGAGTTCCGTAACGATGCAGTGTGTTGGTCATTGTCTGTTTCCCTCGAGGTTAACATTGCTGGCCCGGCCCAGCCCCAGATTCACTTTTGCCCACCCGATATCATAGCCTTCCCGAACGAGGAGTTCTCGCACCGGGTCGCGGCCCTCTTCGTCGCAGACGGTTGCCACGCCGATGCTGACCACGGTGTCGGCCGCCCGGCAGACTGCTTTGATCACCTGCAAAACTCGCACGGTATCGTCAAGGGGAGAGATCAGTTCGACAATGCAGGAGAGAACCTTTTCATTGAGAATGTCCTCGCGAAGGGTTCCGCTTTTCCGATTGACCATCATCTGGGTAACCGGGTTACCTTCCTCGAAAGTGACACCAGCTGCGGCAAAGACTTGAGTCGCTTTCTCCACCTCGCGAAAATAGACGCCGATCCCCGGACGTCCGAACTCGACAACCAGGCCAACATCCCCGGCCTTGATCCGATGACTGACGTCGTTGGTCTTCACCTCTTCGGTACCACGACCGTGTACTCCGGTTGATTCGTGGGTAACCATCGGATCGCTGAAGGCCCGGCGGACAATCCGCGGCCATTTCAGTTCGTCGGGGATGAAGGCCTCGGTCGGACAGATATCGGGATCGGGCTGGAAACGGAGGGCAAACTTCTTCAATCCCCGGCGAATGGCCCGGGTTAGCGCTGGCTGGAGATGCTCGAAGCTGAGGCTCCGGTAGCAATTGTGGCATTCGACGCAGGTCTCCGTATTGATCTCCGCCAGGCCGTCATCGCCGATATAAATCGCTCCGACGGAACAGACGGGAACACAATTGGCGCACCCGACACACCTCTCCTTGGAAATTTTCATACGCGGTCCTCTTTTGCGAAGGTTTTGACTGAAACAATACCGATTTCCCGACCAAATGTATCCAAAAGATCAAAATATTACAATCCCCACAGTCAGAGACTGTTGTATTTTTCCCTCCAGGAAATCATTAAAATTCGCATTTTATTATTTTTTATAATATAATTACATATTATTATGTGGTATATTCAGAAATATTCAGGCAACCCTGTGACCAGCCAGAAAAAAGCAAACACTCCAGTTTACAGCATATTGGATACAAAATGCCGAAGTCTTCCCTTCCTCCGACTCAGTCAAGCCAGTCGGTGCGTGAAAGAACCTACCGGCTGCTCCGCAAACAATTGCTGACCGGACAATTCGGCCCGCGCCAACGCCTCACCGAGGAATCCCTCGCCAGGCGCCTCGGGGTAAGCCGTACCCCTGTCCGCGAGGCCTTGCACAAGCTGGAACTCGAGGGACTGGTCAGCTCTGCCGGCGCCAGGGGATTCCGGGTGCCGGACGACTCCCTCGACGACATGAACGAGTTATTCGCAATCAGGGAAATTCTTGAGGGCCATGCCCTTGCCGAACTCAGCCGCATCGTCACCCCCAACGACATCGACGAACTGCGCCAGATCGTCGAACAGGCTGAACAGGCCTGCCGGGAACAGTCACCGGAGAAGGTCTTTGCCTTCAATACCCGCTTCCATGATAGGCTCTACGGCTTCCTTGCCGCAAGCCGGCCCCGGCTCCACAACCTGATTGAGGACATGCGTCAGTATGTCCTCCGCTACCGCGAAAACACCCTGATCCGCCAGGGTGGCGCCAAGAGAAGCATTTCCGGCCACAAAAAAATCCTCCTTGCCCTTGAACTCGGTGACCCCGATCTCTGTGACCGGATCATGCGGAACCACATCCGGGAGGCCCGGGAAGACACCCCCGCTCCCAGCCAACAGCAGCAACACCGCTCTGACCCTGCCCGCATCGCCAGCAAAACCATTGATCAAGGATACAATCTGCTCAGCCTTGCTGTGGACCGGACGGGCGACATCCAAACATAACAAGGAGAAATATTATGGCAATCCCTCTGCGCAGCACCAAAACAACCCATGGACGAAGAATGGCCGGGGCCCGTTCCCTATGGCGGGCCAACGGCATGAAGGAGGAACAGTTCGGCCGACCGATCATCGCCGTAGTCAACTCTTTCACCCAACTCGTCCCCGGACACATGCATTTGCACCAGGTCGGCCAGATGGTCAAGCAGCGGATCGAGGAGCTGGGTTGTTTCGCGGCGGAATTCAACACCATCGCCATCGATGACGGCATCGCCATGGGCCATGAGGGGATGCTTTACTCACTGCCATCCCGGGAACTGATCACCGATTCCATCGAGTACATGTGCAACGCCCACCAGATCGATGCCATGATCTGCATCGCCAATTGTGACAAAATCGTCCCGGCAATGCTGATGGCGGCGATGCGGCTCAATATCCCGACAATCTACGTCTCCGGCGGACCTATGGAGGCCGGCCAGGCCTTAAACCGCAGCCTTGATCTAGTCGATACCATGGTCATGGCCGCCGACAGCAGTGTCAGCGACGAGGATGTCGCGGTGATCGAACGCTTTTCCTGCCCGACCTGCGGCTCCTGTTCCGGAATGTTCACCGCCAATTCCATGAACTGCCTGGCCGAGGCCCTGGGACTCGCCCTGCCCGGTAATGGCACGGTAGTCGCCACTCATGTCCTGCGCAAGGAGATGTTCTCCCAGGCGGCAGAAAGGATTGTGGCAATGTGCGAGGCCTGGTACGGCAAAGCAGACATCTCGGTCCTGCCGCGTTCGATCTGCACCAAGGCGGCCTTTGAAAATGCCATGACCCTCGATATCGCCATGGGCGGCTCGACCAACACCGTCCTCCACATTCTCGCCATCGCCCATGAGGGCGAGGTCGATTTTACCATCGCCGACATCGACTACCTCTCCCGCAGGACCCCCAACCTCTGCAAGGTCTCGCCAAGCTCTGCCTACCATGTCCAGGACGTCAACCGGGCCGGGGGGATTCTCGGGATCATGGGCGAACTCGACCGCTGCGGCCTCCTCGACACCTCGGTCCACCGCGCCGACGGGATGACCCTAGCTGGGGCACTCAACGCCTTCGATATCGTTCGCCCCTCGGTTCGTCTTGAGGCACTCAGCCTGTTCGGCGCCGCCCCCGGCAATATCGGGCGTAACCTGGTCATGGGCTCGCAAAGCAGCCAGTACCCGGACCTTGACCGGGATCGTCAAAAGGGGTGCATCCGCGCCATTGCCCACGCCTACTCCCAGGATGGCGGCCTGGCGGTATTGTACGGCAACCTCGCCGAGAAGGGATGCATCGTCAAGACCGCCGGGGTCGATGCCTCGATCCTCCGCTTTCACGGGACCGCCAGGGTCTTTGTTTCCCAGGAAGAGGCCAGCCAGGGGATTCTCGGCGGCGAAGTCAAGGCGGGAGACGTGGTCTTTATCCTCTACGAGGGACCCAAGGGTGGCCCGGGGATGCAGGAGATGCTTTATCCGACCTCCTACATCAAGTCGATGAAACTCGGCAAACGCTGCGCCCTGGTCACCGACGGCCGCTTTTCTGGTGCTACCTCCGGCCTCTCCATCGGCCATGTCTCTCCGGAAGCGGCGAGCGGAGGGCTGATTGGCCTGGTCAGAACCGGAGACCCGGTGGAAATCGACATCCCGGCACGGTCGATCAACCTGCAGGTCGCCATCGAGGAATTGCAGCAGCGGCGGCGGGAGGAGGAGGCCAAGGGCAAGGATGCCTTCCGGCCGCAGCGGCACAGGCTTGCACCCAAGTCCCTCCAGGCCTATGCCCATTTCGCCTCCTCGGCCGATACCGGCGCGGTGCGGATCCTCTAACTACACCCCGGGAAGATGACACATGGCTGACATACTGTTTATCTGCCCTTACCCTGAACTGGCCGAAATTGGCCAGCAGGTGATTGGTGAAGACAACGACATCGACATCCGCATCTCCCGCATGGACGAGGCGGTTGAACTGGCAAGGAACGCCGAGGAATTCGGTTACCAAGTGATTGTCAGCCGGGGCCTCACGGCATCGAAAATCAGGCAATCCGGGATCGATCTGCCCGTCGTCGATATCCGCATTGGCGGCTATGACATCCTCCGGGCCTACCAGGAGGCGAAAAAGCTGGGCAAGAGGGTGGGAATCGTCGATGTCGAGGATGTGATTTTCGGCCTGCCCAGCCTCGAGAAGATTGTCGATGACAAGCTGATCAAGTACACATGCCAGAACGATCTTGACGATATCGCCCAAGGTATCGCCATGCTCAAAAGGGAGGGTGCCGAGGTAGTGATCGGCAAGATCGCCATGGCCCGGGAGGCCCGAACCCAGTGTATCGAGGCGGTGGTCATCACCTCGTCCTTCGAGACGGTTCGCACCGCCCTGCTTGAAGCGAGGCGGGTCAACCAGGTGCGGAAGCATGAGAGGAGAAGGGCTGAGCAGCTCAAGGCGATCTTCGATTTTACCTATGACGGCATCATCGCCCTCGACCGGGACGGCAAGATCACCGTGTTTAACAAGGTTGCGGAAGAGTTGTCTGGCTGGCCGGCGAGCAAGGCAATCAACCACAACGTAACCGAGGTAATCCCCGACGCCGACTGCCACCACCTGCTAAAAACCGGCCGTCCCGATCTCGGGGCGGTCTTTGAGATCGGAGCGGTGAAGGTGGTCGGCAACCGGATACCGATCATCGTCGACCAGAAAATTGAGGGGGTGGTAACGACTTTTCAACGGCTCGACACCCTTCAGAAGATCGAAAGTAAGGTCAGGCGCAAGCTCTCGGACAAAGGACTCACCGCCCACTACCGCTTCGCCGACATCATCGGTTCCAGTCCGGCCCTCCTTGAGGCCGTCGCCCTGGCCCGGGAATATGCCGGCATTGACTCAACCGTCCTGATCTACGGGCGAACCGGAACCGGCAAGGAAATTTTCGCCCAGACCATCCACAACGCCAGCAAGCGGAAGAGCGAGCCTTTCGTAGCGATCAATTGCGCCGCGCTGCCCGAGTCGATCCTCGAGAGCGAACTGTTTGGCTACGTTGACGGTGCGTTCACCGGGGCACGCCGGGCCGGCAAGGCCGGAGTTTTTGAAATGGCCCATGGCGGCACCCTCCTCCTCGACGAGGTCGGCGAAATGCCCCTTCCTCTGCAGTCCCGCTTTCTCCGCGTCATCGAACAGCGAGAGGTGATGCGTCTTGGCGACAGCCGTATCCTGCCGATCAACGTCCGGCTTATTGCCGCCACCAACCGCAACCTGAAGGAGATGGTCGAGGCGGGCACCTTCAGGGAGGATCTGTACTATCGCCTGAACGTTCTCTCCCTGCCAATCCCTTCCCTGTACCGGCGCCGGGAAGATATCCTGCAGATCGCCGAGCACTTTCTCCGCGAGTTCTATACCCTCCAGGACAAACCACCGGGATTTTTCTCGGAGGGGGCCGAGGCACTCCTCCAAAAACATGAATGGCCGGGAAATATCAGACAACTCCGCAACGTGATGGAACGATTGTCGGTGCTCACCGCCGGGGGACTCATCGGCAGTCGCGAGATACGAAGGGCACTGCAGATCCAGGAATTCGCCGACGACGAGTCATCCACCTCCTCCTACCTGCCCCGAGTCGGCGCAGCGGCCATTTCCCCTGCCGCCAAAAAACGACAAACGAACACCTCCTCGCCACTTGATGAGGAGAAGGCCTCCTACGAATACCGACTGATCAGGCAGACGCTTGACGAATGTCACGACAACAAGGCCATGGCGGCGCAGAGGCTGGGAATCAGCCGGACCACCCTCTGGCGCAAGCTTCAGCAAGGCCGAAGGGGATAAGAGCGAGCCCAGCGATGTTTCGCATATGAAACATTCGCCGGTGCAACACGTTCCACCAATGAAACGTTTCACTGCCCCTACCGCTCCCCGAAAGCAAGACTATCCCTGAAAATATTTCCCATTATCGGCAAATTAATTAGGCATTTTCAAGATATTACCCTCTTTGCCGACAAAATAAGTTGCCCCTGGCGTAATGGCCGGCTATTTGCAGTGTAGCTCGCGGGATCTGCTGCAGCGTTTCGTGACACGTTTCACCCCCGGAAAAGCACACCGGGAAAACGTTGTCCTCTTTGGGCTGGTGTAAACATTACCAAGACAGATGACAAAGGGGGAGACAGAGCAGGACAGGGCTGTGGTTGCCGAGTGAGCAGGGCTGATTCAGCAAAGTTTCAATTCGATTGTAAAAAAGGTGTAGTCGTAGAACGAAGCAGAAAAGGAAGATACAACTAACCCAACCGAAGGAGGCAATGATGAAGAAACTGAGGGAAAAATTGTCGTACGCAGTACTGCTGCCCGCTGTAGCAGTAATAGTCAGTGCATGGCCAGGACCCGCCTATGCAGCCTGGCAACCCACGAAACCGGTAGAGTTCATTGTGCCAGCAGGAGCAGGCGGTGCGTCGGACCAGATGGCGCGCACGATCCAGGGCATCATCGTAAAGTACAAATTGATGGAAAAGCCTGTTATGATCCTGAATAAGGGTGGGGCGAGCGGCGCTGAGGGAGCCATGGACGTCAAAGAAGCCAAAGGCGATCCCCATAAACTTATGGTGGCATTTTCCCTGATCTACACCCTGCCGATCGCCCAGAAGCTGCCACTCAGCTGGGACAACTTCAACCCTGTGGCAATGATCGCCCTTGATGATTTTATCCTGTGGACCAATGCAGATTCACCCTACAAAACCGCAGGAGATTATGTTGCTGCCATAAAAGCGGCGCCTGATGCAACATTTAAGATGGGCGGTACCGGTTCGAAGCGGGAAGACCAAATTATCTCTGTTGCCTTCGAAAAGGTCGTCGGGAAAAAAGTAACCTATATCCCTTACAAGAGCGGCGGCGAGGCTTCCACCCAGCTGGCAGGAAAACACATCGACTCCAATGTCAATAACCCCAGCGAGAACGTTGCCCAGTGGCGGGCGGGAACGGCAAACGCCCTCTGTGTGTTCTCTGACAAGCCCATGGAATATGATAAAAAAATTACGACCATTGCATGGTCCGAGGTCCCGACCTGTAAGTCTCAAGGGATCGACGTGCAGTATCAGATGCTGCGCGCTTTCTTTCTGCCGCTCGGGACCACCCAGGAGCAAGTCGCGTACTACGCCAACCTGCTGCAAGAGGTAACATCCAAACCCGAGTGGAATGAATATACCGAAAACAACGCCCTCTCAAGGAAGTATGCCACCGGAGGGGAGTTCGTAGATTTCCTGAAAAAAGATATGGAAAAACACGTTCAGCTGATGACCGAAGCTGGGTTCGCTGCCCAGTAATAACATCGCCAGTGCCGGTTCGGGGAACGTTTCCCGTCTCCAAACCGGCAATTATGTTTTTACGTCTACGTTCGTCAGGGAGATACGTGCATGGAACAGAAACAAACGCAAAGCCAGCCTCATCCAGTCTGGTTGACCTATGATGGGGTGGAGGTGATCGCTGCTGTTACTCTCTTCCTCATAGGCATTGTGATGATGATCGATGGGTACAGGGTCGGGATGGGATGGGCCTTTGACGGGCCAATGGCGGGATATTTCCCTTTCCGCACCGGGGTCATCATCTGCATTTCGAGCTTAGTGATTTTTTTCAGAACCCTCTTCAAAACACCCCATAATTATAAAATTTTTGTCTCCTGGGACCGCTTCAAGCTGGTGCTGTATGTCCTGTTACCTACTGTTCTCTATGTGTTGGCCACCCAGTTCGTCGGTATTTATGTCGCCTCCGCTGTGTTCATCGGCGGTTTCATGCGGGCGATGGGCAACTTCAGCTGGTTTAAAATCATCCTGATCAGTATCTGCATCAGCACCGCGCTGTTCTGGATGTTTGAAATACAGTTCATGGTGCCGTTGCCAAAAGGGCCGCTGGAATCCTGGCTGGGCCACTGAGCTATTTAAGCCTTTGCAAAAATAACATGGCCAGATAACTGCCCGAAACGGCATGAGAATCCGTAACAAAATGGGTTGAAAATGGCCAGATTATCTCGCAGTGGCACCTAAACTTCAGCACTACCCCTTAGGAGGACTGTCAAGTGGAGGACCTGTTTAATCTATTCCATGGTTTTTCGGTTATACTTAGCTGGTATAACCTCGGTATGATGGCCACCGGCCTAGTCCTGGGGGTCATCGTCGGCGTGCTGCCGGGACTGGGGGGACCGAACGGCGTTGCCATTCTGTTGCCGCTGACCTTTTCAATGAATCCCACCTCGGCAATCGTTATGCTGTCTTGTATCTATTGGGGTTCGTTGTTCGCAGGGGCCATTACCTCGATCCTGTTCAATATTCCCGGGGAGTCGCACTCGGTGGCAACCACCTTCGATGGCTACCCTCTGGCCCAGCAGGGTCGGGCCGGTGAAGCGCTCACAGCGTCCTTTACCGGATCGTTCTTCGGCGCCTTCTTCTCCATCGTGGTTATCACTTTTCTTGCACCGCTGGTGGCCAAGTTCGCGCTAAAATTCGGCCCACCCGAATTTTTTGCCGTCTACTTTCTTACCTTTGCCAGTTTCATCGGCACGGGCAAAGACCCGTTCAAGACCATGGTCTCCTTGATGATCGGTTTTGGACTGTCCCAGATCGGCATGGATAGCGTCAGCGGGCAGTTGCGCCTTACCTTCGGCTGGTCTGAACTGCTCCGAGGCGTCGACTTCCTGATCGCAGTCATCGGACTGTTCGGTCTCGGCGAAATCCTCATCAGCATGGAAGAGGGCCTTAAATTTGAAGGCAAAAGCGCTAAGATCAACGTGAAGGTAGTTTGGGAAACGTGGAAGAAGCTGCCCAAATACTGGCTGACATTGCTCCGCAGTTCAGTCATCGGCACATGGATGGGAATCACCCCGGGCGGCGCCACATCCGCGTCTTTCATGGGCTACGGAATTGCGAAGCGCTTCTCAAAGAACGGCCACAAGTTCGGCACGGGGGAACTGGAGGGCGTGCTTGCACCTGAGACCGCTGCCCATGGGTCCGGCTGCGCCGCGCTGTTGCCGATGATGGCCCTGGGTATTCCCGGCTCCGCGACCGCAGCGGTACTCTTGGGCGGCCTCATGATATGGGGATTCCAACCGGGGCCGCTGCTCTTCATCGAGCAAAAGGACTTTGTCTGGGGCCTGATTGCCAGTATGTATCTCTCGAACATCGTTGGCCTTGTCATCGTGCTCACAACGGTGCCGCTATTCGCTGCGATCCTTCGTATTCCCTTCGCCATCATCGCCCCTGTCATTATCGTGGTCTGTGCAATCGGCGCCTACTCTGTGAACAGTGCCATGTTCAACATCTGGGCCATGTTGGCATTCGGTGTCGTCGGTTATATCTTTAAGAAGCTGGATTATCCGCTCGCGCCTCTGGTGCTGGCCTTGGTGCTTGGAGACCGGGCCGAGGTCTCATTCCGCCAGGCGATGATGGGATCACAGGGCGCACTGAGCATCTTCTTTTCAAACAGCCTTGTCGGCGGAACAATGGTCTTTGCTCTTCTCATGCTGTTCTGGCCTGCGATTTCATTTGCGTGGGACAAGTTCCGAGGGGTTGATCCAAACAGTCGTCTCCGCAGAAAGACACTTTAAAGTAACTAACCAAGCCTGATGCAGCGTTCCGCGACACGTCTCACCCCCCGGAACAGCGCACCGGCAAGGGGTTGCCCCTTTTGGGCTGGCGACAACATCACCATTACAGTGAATCTTTTTTGAGCATCTGAAACTCGAGATAAGGGAGCAGCGACAAAAATGAGAGTGAACAGTGCTTGTCTGACCGGGGTTGGGACGGTCGAAGTGCGGCAGCGGGAATTGGAACTCAGCGCCGACGAGGTCCTGGTCAAGGTTCACGCCGCGGGGATCTGCGGCCAGGACAAAAACCTCTTTAACGGGATACTTCCTCCCTCCGGAGGACTCAACACCGAGATGAAGAACCCCTTTGCCTACCCCTATTTTTTCGGCCACGAGGCTGGCGGCACGGTGGTTGAAGTTGGAAAAAATGTCCGCAAGTACAAAGTCGGTGATCGGGTAATCGCTTTTGCCTGGGTGGAGACCTCCTCCGACTACTTCAAGGCTGGCGAAGAGGAACTCGAACCGGCGCCGGAGGGTCTGGCCATGGATATGGTGGCCCTCGGCGAACCGATCGGCTGTGCGGTTTTTTCCGGCCTCTGTTCACAGGTCCAGCTTGGCGATACCGTCGCCGTGATAGGGATGGGTTTCGCCGGCCAGGTCATTGCCCAGATTGCCAAGAAGAAAGGGGCCCATCGAGTGATCGGCGTCGATGTCGTTACCGGCAAACTGCAGTTGGCCAGCCGCCTTGGCCTTGACCACGCCGTCAACAGCTCAGAGACCGACCCGCTGGCGGCGATCCTCGATCTTACAGGAGGTGAGGGCGCCGATGTGGTCATCGAGGTGGCCGGCACCGGGGCGGCAGTACAACTCTGCAACGATGCGGTGAAGCACAACGGAACCCTGGTCTTCTACAGCTGGATTACCCAGAATATCAACCTCAACATCTCTCGCTGGCACAACAACTCCCTCAACATCATCAATACCGGCCTGGTTCACCACGGGATCCTCCAGCGACACATCTGGGTTTCCCAGGCACTCCGCCCGGTAGTGCTTGGCCAGCTCGATATCGCCCCACTGATCACCCACAGCTTTCCCTTAGCCCAGATAGGCCAGGCGATGGCTACCGCCAACAACGATCCCAACGCCATCAAAGTGGTACTGCGGCCATGACCGGTTTCTTTTATCGCCAACTGGCCAAGGCATGTCAGGCGAAAACAGTGACTCCCGGCGACCAAATATCGCTGAAAATCGACCTGGCTCTGGCCCATGACGGTAGCGGCCCGGCGATCCTCGAGGCGTTCCGGAGCGAGCCTCGCCAGCCGGCCGGGTATTGTCGGGTGCTCTTTACCCTCGACCACGCCTTTCCTGCTCCAACCGTGGCAGACCGCACGTTTCAGCTGGAATTGGCCAAACTCAGCGCCCGCCACAGGTTCCTGCTGTTCCGGAACGGCGAAGGGGTGCTGCACCAGGTGGTGGCGGAGGAGGAATCACTCTGGCCGGGGATGATCATCGTCGGAGCTGACGGCCATGTCGCCACCGCCGGGGCCTTCGGCGCCCTTGCCTTTTCGGTGAGTCCGAAGGATTTTGTCACCGCGGTCTGCAACGGCAGTTACATCCTGACTGTGCCGCAACAGATCGTCATCACTCTCACCGGCAGGCTGTCGCCTCCGGCCATGGCCCGCGATCTGGCCATGCACATTATAAACCGGTTCGCCCCGGTGATCCAGGGCAAGGCGGTGCTGCTCACCGGTCCGGCGATCGATCTGCTCACTGTCAGCGAAAAGATGGCCCTGTGTAACTTTCTTCCCGAAGGCGGGGTAGCCACCGCTTTGGTCCTGCCTCAGGGTGAGCAGCTGGCCCACGATATCACCATCGACACCCAGAGTATCACGCCCCTGGTCTGCCTGCCAGGCAACCGGCTCAGCTTCACTCCGCCGGCGAACCTGGTCGAGGAGCGGATCAGCGTGGCGATTGTCGGCGGCTGTTCCTCGGGACGGCTCGACGACATCAAGGTTCTGGCCGAGGTTCTCGCCAAAAACGATGTCCACCCGGAGGTCACCTGCCTGGTAACCCCAGCCTCACGGAACGTCCTTGCGGCGATGGACAGCCTGAAACTCTCGGCTCTCCTGCGCAAGGCGGGAGCGATCGTCCTGCCGCCGGGCTGTGGCCCCTGCCCGGGGAAACATTTTGGCCTCCTCAGCGAGCAGGATACCGCAATCACCACCACGATCCGTGGCAATCCGGGGCGCATCGGGGCAAAGGAGGCACGAATCTTCCTCGCCTCACCCTTGACGGTGGCCTGGTCGGCGGTCAACGGCAAAATAGCAACCGTACCGGGTTGCCCTTGAAGAAGCAATTTTTATGCAAGAGAAGAGATCTTTTGCTTACATCTTATAACTGTATGGTAACAAGGAGTATTGAATTATGAGCTGCAAAGACGGACGTCATTTCCTGCAAATTCCCGGCCCGACCAATGTTCCCGATAGGATCCTCCACGCCATAGGCCATCCGACGATTGACCATCGCGGACCCCAATTTCAAAAACTTTCCGAGGAGGTGCTGCTCGGCACGCGCCGCATTTTTAAGACATCGGGGCCAGTAATGATTTTTCCGACTTCGGGTACCGGCGCCTGGGAGGCATCCCTGATGAACACCTTGAGCCCCGGTGACAAAGTGCTGATGTTCGAGACCGGCCACTTCGCCACCCTCTGGTACACCATGGCGAAAAAATACGGGATCGAGGTCGATTTTGTCCCGACCAACTGGCGACACGGCGCCGATCCACAGATTGTCGAGGAGAAACTGCGCGCCGACAAGGGTTATACCATAAAAGCGGTGAATATCGTCCATAACGAAACTTCGACCGGTGTTACCAGCCGCATTGCCGAAATAAGAAAGGCTATGGACAACGCCGGCCATCCCGCACTATTGATGGTCGATACCATCTCATCCCTCGGATCAGTTGATTACCGCCATGAGGAATGGGGTGTTGACGTGACCATTGGCTGTTCCCAGAAGGGGCTAATGCTCCCCCCCGGGCTCGGCTTTAATGCCGTCAGCGAAAAGGCCCTTACCGCATCGAAAACCAACGGCTTCAAGCGCCATTTCTGGGACTGGAATGAAATGCTCAAGTCCAATGCCACCAATTTCTATCCGTCTACTCCAGCCACCAACCTGCTTTTTGGCCTGCGCGAGGCGATTCGGATGTTGGAGGAAGAAGGGCTGGATCAGGTGTTTGCCCGCCACAATCGTTTCGCCGAAGCTACCCGGCGGGCGCTGCAAGTCTGGGGCCTCGAAAACCTTTGCGAGGAACCAAGGGAGTACAGCCCGGTCCTCACCGCGGTAATGATGCCGGACGGCAAGGGTGCTGATGCCCTGCGCAAGGTTATTCTGGATAAATTGAACATGTCCCTGGGTAACGGTCTCGGCAAGGTGGCCGACAAGGTATTCCGGATCGGTCACCTCGGCAGCCTCAACGATCTCACCCTGATGGGAACCCTGGCCGGGGTCGAAATGGGCCTGGAACTGGGCGGGGTCAAACACCAGAAGGGCGGGGTGCAGGCAGCCATAGCCTACCTGATCGAACAGGCCGCGTAGAATAATAACAGACTTCTGCACCAGAACTTTTTTCGGCTACCCCGGCTTCTGCCGGGGTAGCCCTTGTTGCTTGAAAAGGAATGGAAAATGGAACAGACAGAGAGCATTTTCAAAGAATTACGCGAAAAAATTACTGGAGATGTCCTGGACAACGAGTTGAGCCGTTCCCTGTACAGCAGCGGCGCCTCTTTATTTCGGATCGAACCGCGTGCGATAGTCCAACCGAAAAACAAGCAGGATATCGTCGAAACCATCAAATTTGCCAGGGTTTATAAGATTCCGATCACCCCCCGTGGCGGCGGCACGAGTCGGGCCGGCAACGAACTTGGAGCGGGTATCCTCCTTGATTTCAGCAAAAATCTCAACCAGATCATCGAACTGAACGTCAAGGAACGGTGGGTCCGGGTCGAACCTGGCCTCGTCCTTGCGGATCTCAACCGCCACCTGAAAGCGCACAATCTCTATTTTCCCATAGACCCTTCAACCATAGACTCCGCCACTATCGGCGGAATGGTCGCCAACAACTCCAGCGGGCCGCATGCGGTCAAATACGGGACCACTCGTGCCCATGTCAAATCGCTGGAATTGATCCTTGCCAATGGCGATGTGGTGCGAACCGATCGCGTGCCGCTCTCGGGCACCGCCCAGCCCTCGCCGGTGGCCTCACTGGCCGGGAACGTTGCCGCGATCGTCAAGGAATATGAACAATACCTGGAAGAGGAACGACCCTTTACCAGCAAAAATTCCTGCGGCTATCATGTCTGGGATCTCGTTGAGGACCAGGCCTTAGATCTCACCCCCCTGCTGGTCGGCTCCGAGGGGACCCTGGCCATTGTCTCGGAAGCGACGCTGCACCTCTCGCCCATCCCCCAAAAAGCGCTGAGCGGATTCGTCTACTTTGACGACCTTGGTAAAGTCGGCGAGGCGACCCTGCAGATCCTCGAAGAGGGCCCGTCGATGATCGAGATCATGGAAAAGCATATCCTTGATCTGGCCCGGGAGCAAAAACCCGATTTGGCCGAATATTTCCCAGAAAACACCGAGGCCTCACTGTTTATAGAATTTCAGGAAGACAGTGACCAGCTGCTCCAGGAAAAATTTGCCCGGGTCAGCCGGAGGCTGCTCGAGGACAACCAGCTGGCGGTCAAAGTGCTGCTGGCCCGTAACGCAGAGGATATGAAAACCTTCACCAAGGTCCGGGGGATTTCCGGCCCGATTCTCAACCGGATGAAGGGCCCGCGCCGGCCTATCGCCTTCATCGAGGATGCTGCAGTCCATGTCAGCCGACTGCCAGAGTATATCAGCGGCCTACGCCAGCTCTTCGATCGCTTCATGATCAAGGCGGCAATCTACGGCCATGCGGGTGACGGCAACCTCCATACCATGGTCATCCTTGATCTCAAGCAGGCCGAGGATGTCAAGACAATGCTGGAACTCTCCGACGCCGTCTGTGAGCTCGTACTCAGCCTGAAAGGGACGATCAGCGGCGAACACGCCGATGGCCGCCTGCGCAGTTTCTATGTTAAAAGACAATACCCCCATCTTTATGGGGCGATGCTGAAAATCAAGGCGGCCTTCGACCCGGAGGGGTTGATGAACCCCGGGGTGATCATCTCCGGTGATGAAAATGCCCTCGGCCACGACCTCAAATTCGGCCCCGATTTCGCCCTGGTCAGCACCGGCAGCTCCTTTGACAAACTGCTCAATCAGGTGCAGATCGAGAACTGCTCCGGCTGCGCCAAGTGCCGCTCCTACTGCCCAATCGCCAGTTCCAGCTTGCAGGAGTGGACCAAGGGTCGAGGTAAGATCACCCTGTTGCGCGAGTTGATTTCCGGACGCCTTCCCGCCTCGATCCTTGAAGAACCTGAATTCAAGGAGGTAATGGATTCGTGCATTAACTGCAAACGCTGCCTCACCGAGTGCCCGTCCGGGGTCGATGTTCCCTGGCTGGCAATGTCGGCAAGGGCCGATTATGTCCGCCGCAAGGGAGAGAGCTTCAGCAACCGGATACTCACCGACACCAGCCTGCTCTGCAAGCAGGGAAGCATGCTGGCGCCGGTGGCAAATTTTGCCACCTCCCTTGGCCCGATCCGCTGGGGTCTGGAGAAAGTTCTTGGCATGGATGCCAAACGTCACCTCCCCCCCTTCCAGTACCAAACCTTGCGTAAACTCCTCAAGAATCGGCCCCAGCCGCAGGGTTCCCGGGAAATTGTCTTTTTCCTCGGCTGTTTTGCCAACTACAACGACCCGGAGGGCGAGGGGCTGGCGGCTGTCGAGGTCCTGGAGCATAACGGCGTCAATATGATCGTGCCGGAGTTGAAATGCTGTGGTATCGCCCGGATCAGTGCCGGCGGTCAGGACCGGATCATCGACGATATCAACTTCAATATCAAGGTACTGAACGAATACGCCCGGAGCGGCCTGCCGATCGTCTTCAGTGAACCAAGCTGCGCCTTGGCGGTAAAAAAAGAGTACCCGAGGATAATCGAAACGGCGGATGCCCGCGAAGTCGCAGCAGCCTGTGTCGATATCCACCAGTACCTCATGTCGCTGCATCAAAAAGGGGAACTCAAGACGGACTTCGGCAGGCTCAACATGTCCGTCGGTTACCACGCACCCTGCCACCTTGGCAGCCTCGGGGTAACCACCGAACCGGTTGACTTAATGCGCCTCATCCCCGGCCTGAAGGTTGTTCGCTACAACGACAAGTGCTGCGGGATGGGAGGGACTTACGGTCTGAAAAACAAGAACTACGAGCTGTCGATGAAAATCGGCCAGCGCCTCTTCACGGAGATCAGCGGTTCTGCCGTTGATCAGGTGGTGACCGGCTGCGGCGCCTGTGCAATGCAGATATATCAAGGGACCTCCCTTGATTCCTTGCATCCGATCAAACTCCTGGCCATGGCCTACGCCACTGCTGGGAAAAAGAGCGCACACGCCCAGTCCGCCGTCTGACCAAACAACCTGACGCCCCCCACTCAGCAGCACGCCCCAACCCGGCGGTAAAGTCGGCCGCCGGGTTCCCTGACGGAACACGGTGTTTTCATAGCCGGAATAACCGTCCCGGTTACGTTCAGGTTGTCATTGCCCTCATCGTGACGCCGGACGGTTTTCCCTTGGGCTACGAAGTGATGCCGGGAAAGACCAGCGTTAAAACCACTTTGGTTGATTTTCTGCGGGCAATTGATGACCAATATGGCAAGGCCTCATTATTTGCGGCTCCTAAATGACGCTGATCAGCATTTTCGTGGCGACGACCAAGAGCAGCAGGGCAAAAATCCGCTTCAGCTTGTCAACAGGCAGGCTATGGGCCAGCCTGACCCCAAAGGGGGCGATGAAAACACTGGTCACGGCAATGCCAAAGAGGGCGGGAAGATAGACGAAACCAACAGAATAGGGGGGAAGAGCGGCAAGCTTCCAGCCGCCGACGATATAGCCGACCGTACCGGCCACGGCGATCGGCAGGCCGATCGCCGCCGAGGTGCCGATGGCGTTATGAACCCGGACATTGCACCAGAGCATGAAAGGCACAGACAGGGTTCCGCCGCCGATGCCGACGAAACTCGACATCGCACCGATGATGTTGCCGACAACGAACATCCCCGCCGGCCCCGGCAGGTCACGGCCGCCCTTCGGTTTCTTGTTGAGAAGAAGCTGAATTGCCACGAAGTAAACGAATATAACAAAAAAGATTTTCAAAAAATTGCTGGATAATGACGAGGCAAAATAGGAGCCGAGAAAGGTGCCGGTAAGGATGCCGACGACAATTTTCTTTACCACATCCCATTGCACAGCCCCCCGCCGGTGATGGGCCATAAAGCTCGATACCGAGGTAAAAATGATGCTGGCCATGGAGGTGGCCAACGCCAGATGCATGATCATTTCATGCGGGATATCGAACAGTTCAAAGACATAGACCAGCATCGGAACGATCACTAGGCCGCCGCCTACTCCCAACAGGCCGGCCAAAATCCCCGCTATACCACCTATCACGCAATAAATAACCAGTGTTGTCAGCATCTTTTTCTCTCTGTTCGAATTTTTAAAAGCCACTATGGGAGGTGAAAAATTGGGTAATTTAGTCATGGTTTTGTCAATTTGCAAGATCAGAAATGCCGGTCTTGATTCCTGAAAATGTCTCAAAATTCACTCGCTGAAATAATATACACGAGCCAGGAGAGACCAGACAGCTGCTTTCCCGATTTTCAAGTGACTTTCCGACAAATGGTCATTATTGTCTGCGGTGGTCCATTTTTGAGTCACTGAAAAAACCTTGTACTTTCTTGTCTACTATAACCGAGCCGCGCGATTGAACATACAAACCCCCAGGCCAAATGCCAACGGCAACACCAAGCGGATTCCATTTGCCCAGCTTCGCGACCTCCTGCTGCCCTCCTTTCGGAGACATTACCTGCAGATTCTCGGTGGACTTGCCGCCCTGATCCTTGTCGACTTTCTCCAGCTCATCATCCCAAGATTCATCAAACGCGGAGTTGACGCCCTGGAGTCCCTGGCTATTACCCCCACCGGCCTGCTTCGCCTGGCCGGGATCATTGTCTTCATCGCCGTCCTCGTCGTTGTTCTTCGCTTTATCTGGCGCTATTTGATCATCGGTTTTTCAAGGCTTCTTGAGCAGACGGTGAGAAACCGTATCTTGAGCCATATCCTTAAAATGGATGCACCGTTTTTTGAGAAACGCACCACCGGCGACCTCATGGCCCATTCCAGCAACGATCTCTCCGCCGTGCAGATGGCCTGCGGCATGGGGTTGGTGGCGGCGGTCGATTCCCTGGTAATGTCTCTTGCGGCCATCGGCTTCATGATTGCCATCCACCCGTTGCTCACCTTCCTAGCCCTGCTGCCGATGCCCTTTCTGGCGGTCGCCACCCGGGTCCTCTCGGCCAAACTGCACCGCAGATTTGCCACGGTGCAGGAAGAGTTTGCCGAACTCACCGAATTTTCCCGCTCCAACCTTATTTCCATTGGTCTTATCAAGGCCTATACCATGGAAAACTTTCAAACCGACAGGTTTGACCGGATCGGCAAAAAATATGTGAAAAGCAATCTGCAGGTCGCCGTCATCCAGGGCTTGATCACGCCCCTGGCCACTTTGGTTGGCAGCACCGGCATGCTCATGGTCCTCTATTTCGGCGGCAGTCTGGTGATTGAAGCAACAATCACCCTTGGTGATTTCGTTGCCTTCATCACCTATCTGTATATGCTCATCTGGCCGATGATGGCCATCGGCTGGGTGGCCAATCTGGTGCAGCGCGGCCTTACCTCCCTTGATCGCATTTACGGCCTCGTTACAAGTCAATCTACCCTGCCGGACCCGGTCCCCGAGAAAGAGCCGGAAAGGCTGGTCCAACCCGGGTTCCGGTTGGCCCATTTAACCTTTACCTACCCTTCCGGCAGCAGTCCGGTCCTCCGCGACCTCAGCCTCAACCTCGGACCCGGCATTCATGGGGTGACCGGCCGTACCGGATCCGGGAAATCGACCCTTTGTCGGCTACTGGTAAGGCTCTACCCGCTCGCCGACTCCATGCTGCTCTTCGGTGGCTTCGAGGTAAACCAGCTGCCTTTGGCCTTTATCCGTTCCCACATCGGTTACGTCGGCCAGGAGCCGGTCCTTTTCTCCGACACCATCGCCGCCAATATCGCCCTTGGCCGACCGGACGCAAGGCATGAAGATATTGTCAGGGCCGCCGTCAATGCGGCGATCCATGAAGATATCCTGGCGCAGAAAGACGGCTACGACACCCTGATCGGCGAACGTGGCGTGAAACTCTCCGGCGGCCAGCGCCAGCGCCTGGCCCTGGCTCGGGCCCTGCTCTGTGATCGACCGGTACTGATCATCGACGACGGTTTGTCGGCGGTTGATGTGGCCACCGAACATGAGGTGTTTGCCGGGCTCAAACGGCATTTCCAGGGAAAAACCGTGGTAATTGTTTCCAATCGAATCAAACTGCTGTCGATGACCGATCATATCATCATCCTTGGCGACGGCACGGTGCAGAGCGAAGGCGACCATGATCACCTGTTGGCCACTAACTCCCTGTATCAAGCGATGTTCGAAAAACAGATGCAGCAAGATAGCCAAGAAGAGGTCGCCCTGCCATGATGGACTACGGCTACAGTGAAGAGGGCCGCCAGGCCTCTCTTGGAGACCTGCAGCTATGGCGCAGGATTCTGCAATTTGCAGCACCCTACACGCTGGGGTTGATCGGTGCCGTGGTCATCTCTCTTGTCATCACCTGGGCGACACTGACCCTGCCCTACCTGGTGCAGACCGCCATCGACCATTCCATTACCGCAAACCAGTTGCCTGCAGACGAAAGAATTGCCGGACTTGCCGAAAAGGCATTCTCTTACGGCAGCATTATCATCGGCGTGTTTTTTGCTACCTTTTGCCAGATCCTCGTCCTCGAATGGGTGGGGCAGTGGGTCATGCACGGCGTCCGACAAAGTCTTTTCAACCATCTTCTCCATCTCGATCTGCCTTTTTTCAACACCCGTCGCACCGGCCAGCTGGTAACCCGGCTGACCAACGATATTCAGAACATGAATGAAATGTTCACCTCGGTCATCGTCACCCTCTTCAATGACCTGCTGCGACTGATCGGAATTCTTGTGCTGCTGTTCTGGATGAACCCGCGGCTGGCGGCCCTGATGGCGATTTTCGTTCCCATTGCCCTTATCATCACCATTTATTTTGCGCAGCTGGCGCGGGAATGCTTCCGCGCCATACGCAGCCAACTGGCAAAACTTAACAGCTTTCTCTCGGAGACCCTGTCCGGCATCGCCATCCTGCAGCTCTTCGGCCGGCAGGAGACATCGCGTCGCACCTTCGAAGGTCTGAGTGCCGGATATCTGCAGCAAACACTCGGCCAGATTCGTCTCTTCGGCATCTTTATGCCACTCACTGAATTTCTCAGCTCGGCGGCGGTGGCCCTGATTCTCTGGTACGGCGGTGGTGAGGTGTTGCAGAAAAGACTGACCCTCGGTGAACTGGTCGCCTTCATTTCCTATATGCGGCTTTTTTTCCAACCCCTCCGCGAACTTGCCCAGAAATATTCGATCGTGCAATCGGCAATGGCCTCGGCCGAACGGATTTTTCAGCTGCTCGACACGCGGAGCAGCATCCGGCAGGCACCTGTCCCCGCGACTGTCAAAAACCTTGAGGGAAGGCTTGAGTTCCGCAACCTGCGTTTTGGCTATACCCCTGACAATCCGGTATTACATAATATCTCTCTTACCCTGCGACCCGGGCAAACAGTAGCCTTGGTCGGAACAACCGGTTCCGGCAAGACCACCCTTGTCAACCTCCTCCTTAGGTTTTACGACCCGCAGGAAGGACAAATCCTCATCGATGATACGGATATCGCCACCCTCGATCTCCAAGAACTGCGGCTGATGGTCGGGGTTATCCTGCAGGATGTGTTCATTCTCCAGGATACCCTGCTGGCCAACATTGTCATGGACACCGGCCACAGCAGACAGCAGGTGGAGGATATTCTTACCCGTACCGGCATGAATCGCTTTGTGCAGAAACTGCCGCAAGGTCTCGACACCCGCATCGGCGAAGGTGGGATGGAGCTGTCGACCGGTGAGAAACAGCTGCTCTCCTTTGCCCGGGTCCTTTGCCGCAATCCGGCTATTCTCGTCCTCGATGAGGCGACGGCGGCAATCGACACCGAGTCGGAAAACATCCTTGAGCAGGCCATTGCCGACAGTTTTAAGGGACGCACCTCATTGGTCATCGCCCACCGCCTTTCAACGATTAGACGTGTTGATCACATTATCGTTATGGCGCACGGCCGAATTGTCGAACAGGGCAGCCATGAAGAGCTTCTCGGCCACAACGGCCACTACGCCATGTTGGTGGCCATGGATTTGCAAAACGGCCATTGACGGTTGCCTCAAGACATGCCGAGATAGGCCTTCTGCACGGCTTTATTACTTCTGAGGTGCACCGCTGAATCGGTGACGGTGATTTCCCCGGTCTGCAGGACATAGCCGCGATGGGCAATGGACAGGGCCATGAGGGCGTTCTGTTCAACGAGCAGGATGGTGGTGCCCTGGTCGTTCAGTTTTTTGATGATATCAAAAATCAGCTCGACAAGAATCGGCGCAAGCCCCATCGACGGCTCATCGAGCATGAGGAGGCGCGGATCGAGCATGAGGCCACGGGCAATGGCCAGCATCTGCTGTTCCCCGCCGGACAGCGTCCCGCCATACTGATCAATACGCTCTTTTAAGCGGGGAAAGAGGGTGAAGCCATTTTCCATCCGTTCTTCAACCAGATTCGCGTCGTCGACGGTAAATGCGCCCATCTCCAGGTTTTCCTTGACCGTAAGGGTCGGGAAAATACCCCGTCCCTCGGGTACATGCACCATGCCCTGGTAAACGATCTCATGCGGTTCCATTTTCGTTATGTCCTTGCCGTCAAAGACAATCCGCCCCTTCTTTGGATGTATCATGCCGGAGATGGTGCGCAGTGCCGTACTTTTGCCGGCCCCGTTGGAACCGATAAGGGTAACGATCTCGCCTTCGTTGACCTCTACCGATATCCCTTTCAGGGCATGGATATGTCCGTAATAACTATGAATATTGTCAATTGTTAAGAGGCTCATTGCATTTTCTCCTCATGCTGTCCGGCCACGGCGCCACGACCAAGGTAGGCCTCGATGACGCGACTGTTGTTACGTATTTCCGCGGGCGTGCCCTGGGCGATTTTCACCCCGTAATCCATAACGCAGATATCTTCAGAGATGTTCATAACCACGCGCATATCATGCTCGATGAGGAGGATGGTAATGCCCATTTTGTCCCTGATATTCCTGAACAACTGGATTATATCCTCGGTCTCCTGCGGGTTCATGCCGGCGGCGGGTTCGTCGAGCAGCAGCAATTGCGGATCGGCGGCCAATGCCCGGGCGATCTCCAGTCGACGCTGGGCCCCGTAGGGGAGATTCTTGGCAAGTTCATTTTCCACATTATGCAAGCCGACATACTTCATCAGCCGTAATGCCTTCTGCTCGGCTTCCCTTTCCTCTTTCTTGAAGGACGGTGACCTGAACAGGATTGCCAAGGCCGATTGTTTAAAATGAATGTGCATCCCGACCATGATATTCTCAATAACCGTCATGTCGGGAAAAAGGCGGATGTTCTGGAATGTTCGCGCAACGCCGCAGGCGGCTATCTGATCCGGCCTGAGGCCGAGAAGAGATTTGCCATTAAAGGTGATCGACCCGCTATCCGGCTTGTATATCCCGGTGAGGGTATTGAAAAAGGACGTTTTGCCGGCGCCATTCGGGCCGATGATCGAAACAATCCGACCTTTTTCCAGAGAAAAAGTGACGTCGCTGATCGCTTTTAGTCCACCAAAGCTCTTGGTAATATTGGTAATTTGAAGTAATGCCATTGGGTTGGTCTCCTTATTAGTACCTTAGAAATTCATTTCTTGTTGTTTAAGAATGAATTTCGTGAAGGTACTTATCCCATTTGTTGGGGCTTGCTCTCTTCCGGGGCCACATCGCGTTTACGCCGTTTGGCGGGAATCAAACCGGCGGGCCGAAAGATCATCATCAGAATGAGAATGAGACCAAAAAGCAGTTTCTGGTATTTTGCCGGATCCAACTGGGTTGACAGATTCTTCCAGGCAAAATTAATGACTGGAATAACCGCATCACTCTGACGCAGGTCATTGAGATACAGAGAAAAGCCCTGGAGCACCTGGAGGTTAAGGATGGTCACCGTCGCCGCCCCGAGAATAACCCCGGGAATACTACCGGAACCGCCGAGAATAACCATCGACAGGACGCCTATGGACTGCATGAAGGTAAAAGACTCCGGACTGATAAAGGTGCGGCTGGCGGCCAGCAGGACACCCATGACTCCGGCGAAACAAGCACCGACGGCAAAAGCGGTAAGTTTCATCCGTACCAGCGGTATGCCCTGGGCGATGGCGGCGGTTTCATCCTCGCGTACCGCCGTCCAGGCCCTGCCCAATTTCGAGTCGTCAAGACGTCTGGTTACAAAGACAATGACGATAATGACCATCAGGGCCAAGATGTAAAACATGAGATTATACATATCCGCCCGACTTATCGGATGACCAATCAATGGGCTGAAGATGGTATTGAACCAATCAACTGCGAACTCCGGCATGGTTGGCCGCTGGATCGGGGTGATACCCTGGGGACCGTTGGTGATATTCAGGGGTTTGTCGAGGTTGTTGGCAAGAACCCGAATGACCTCTCCAAAGCCTAAGGTAACTATGGCCAGATAATCACCCTTCAGCCTGAGAACCGGCAGCCCGAGAAGAATCCCGGTGAGACCGGCGATGACGACGCCGACCAAAAGAAACATATAAAAGGCGTCACCCGGCAGAAGAAAGGGCAGACCTGCCGGTTGAGTTCCCGGGGCAAAGTGCAATACGTAAAATTGCTGCGAACCGAAAAAGGCCCACAGATACGCGCCTACTGCATAAAAGGCAACATAGCCGAGATCAAGCAGACCGGCAAAGCCGACGACGATATTCAGACCAAGGGCCAGTGCCGCAAAAACGCTTATCTGGAAGATGACCTCGAGATAAAAGATATTTCTCACTCCGACAATGGGAATGATGACCAGAGCCATAATCGCCCCGACGATCAGCTTGAAACGCGCGTCGGCACGAAAAAAATAGAGTGACAAAAACGAAGTGATAAGAACCAGAAAGGCCAGATTCGAACGCGGCTGGGTATATACCAAAAAGGTGCCGGCAATCATGTGGGCAAGAATAAGGACATATGCCAAAGGCCCCTGATTTACTTTATCGAACAATGCTTTCAAATACGACGAAGCCATGAGAATCTCCTATGCTTTCTGACCGACATTTTTGCCCATCAGCCCCTGAGGCCGGAAAATGAGCACAAGGATGAGAATACTGAAGGCGAAGATATCCTTGTATTCCGAACCCGCCGCACCCATGGTGAATGTTCCCATGTACGAGCCGGCAAAGGTTTCCAGCAAGCCAAGTATAATGCCCCCAAGTAACGCCCCGGTCATATTGCCGATGCCACCGAGAACCGCGGCAGTGAACGCCTTCAGCCCCGGGAAAAAGCCGATAAAGGGGTCAATCCTGGTAAATTTCAGAGCGTACAGCACACCGGCGGCGCCACCCAGAAGTCCACCGACAAGAAAGGTCAGAGAGATGATACGGTTGACGTTTATTCCCATGAGGCTGGCGGTCGGCATGTCCTGAGCCACCGCGCGAATCGCCTTGCCGACCCTGGTGGCGTTCACCAGATAGTTAAGGCCGACCAGCATCAACACGGCGACAACAATAACGATAATCGATTTGATGGAAATCCCCAGGGTGAGCTTTGAGGCACCCAAAACCAATTTCCCAAAGATTATCCGATCATCGAAGTTGCCAAAGGTCGGCATGATGCGGTTGAACTGGCCGGAGGTCAAGCCCTCCACCAGACGGATAACATCCTGGAGCAGGAAGGAGACGCCGATGGCCGAAATCAAAGGCACAAGGCGCGATGCCCCGCGCAGGGGGCGATAGGCGATTCGTTCGACCGCTACAGCCAGACCGCCGGCGGCGAGCATGCCGAGAAGAATTGCCAAAAACAGGTAGGCATAGGCCATAAACAGCGATGCCCCGGCCAGTACGCCTGCCGACTGGAGGAAGATAAGCAGCTCCACCCCGACAAAGGCCCCAACCGCAAATATTTCACTATGGGCGAAGTTAATGAACTGGAGAACCCCGTACACCATGGTATAGCCGAGAGCGATGGCAGCGTAGACAAAGCCGATGGTCAAGCCATCGATAACCACCTGGGGCAGGTTGGTGAGGGTATAGGTGAGCACAGTGACATTGAGCTTGTCCATGAGATGCACACCGACCGCCGACCTATCGAGAACCAGGGCCAGTGCCACAACAATTGCCGACATGGCTGCGGCGCTGCCGACGGAAAACACCAGCAGCTGACCGATCGGCCGTACTAATTCATATACATTAATATATCTCAGGAATCGTTTCATAAAGGCTCCCCGGAGTTGATAAAGAACCGGCCCTTTAAACAACAAAGGGCCGGGGCAAAAAACCTAGGAAGTCTTATTTGGGAGGCGCAATCTCAAGAGTCTGAACTATTGGATTGGTGGACCAAGCGGCAGGATCGGCAGATTTGACCTGCTGAATAAAATACAGTGATTTCTCCGGGTCACCAATGGCATTAAAGGTATAGGTGCCGGTAATTCCCTTGAAGCCCTTGAGAGCACGAACAGCCTTGGCTACAGCCTCTCGGGTCGGTACTTCATTTTTATTGGCAACAGCAGCATTCTCAATGGCCTTCAGTACGATAGCCATGCAGTCAAAACTCTGGGCCGCAAATGGCTGCGGTGCTGCTTTGTATTTAGCGGTGAAATCTGTAATGAATTTAGCGGTTCCGGGGTATACGGATGCCGGACCTGCAACGGTTGAATAGAAAGTTCCACCACCGGCGAGAAGGGTCTTCTCGCCGATTTTTGCAGCGTCTGCGGAGTCAAAACCGTCATCACTCATGAAGGTGCCCTCATAGCCTTTCTGTCGTGCCTGTTTGAAGAGCAGGGCGGCCTGGGCAGCCATACCGCCAAAGTACACCATATCCGGATTACCGGCGATGACCGGGGACAGCAGAGCGTCAAAATTGGCCTTTTCTTCGGTTCCTTCAAAACCTAAGAGCTTGATCTTGTTTTCCTCGGCTTTTTTCTTAAAGAACTCGGCAATGCCTTGACCGTAAGCGGACTTGTCATGAACAACAAAGGCGGTCTTCACGCCTTTGGCGGCGGCGAAGTCGGCACCGACCACACCCTGAACGTCATCACGTCCAACGATACGGTTAACTTCCAGATAGCCACGGGTGGTGACCTTCGGATTGGTGTTTGCAGGAGAAACATTGACAAGACCGGAGGTATGATACACTTCGGAGGAAGGGATCTGTACGCCGGAGTTATAATGGCCGACAATGCCGAGAATTGCCGGGTCCGACACTATTTGCTTGGCATTGGCAACGCCGTTATCGGGATTGGCTTGATCGTCAAACGGGGCCAATGTGACTTTAAAACCCAAAGCGGTCAACGGTCCGCCCAGCTGTTCGAGGGCCATCTCGGCGCCACGTTTGATGTCCACACCGGTGAGACTTTGGTCTCCGGACAGCGGCGACTGGGTGGCAATTTTGATGGCTTTATCGGCAGCTCCTGCAGAACCGATTAACGCAAGTGTCATACCTGCGGCAACCATCATTGAAAAAACGGAAATCCTTCGCTTCGACATACTTTTCTCCTCTTGTGTTGTAACAGCTTTTTTGTTCGGTTAACCATGCCAGGCGGTGCGGAATAGTATCATTCACACTGCACCACTTTTGACATTGGTATCCTCAACGACCCTGTGTTCTGGTCTAAATCCAGGAGGGAAAACCAGTATACTGAAATTGAATACATTTTAAGTATGCACCGATTATCCTCCTTTGCTTCAGCGACCTCATGCTATCTGATTGCCTCGGCTGACGCAACTAATTTTGCGGATTTTTGCAGAGAAGTGTAATTTTTTTTCTATCCTACAAAATCGTATCCTGTGCCTGTGAAATTTACAAATTTGTGATGAAAAAAACAAGAGGCCCGGTCGAAGAAGCGACTGCACTTGGACGGCAAATGTCATTGCCCATCGCAGCTTGAAGACGTAACGGTTTTATAAAAGATCAAGACAGCGGCATGATCGACGGCGTGGATTGCGGTCGTGCCGGTATCTTCCGTCTGGACCAGACAAATACCATGAGCGGCGAATAGGCAACATCAGCGCATCCGATTTATTTTTTTACCCCGCTGATAACCGAAGAATCGTTTGGGGTAGCACATTTTCGGTGGTTGATCTCGCCAACCCCGGCCTTATTCAGCATGGCGAATATCTCAGCCCGCGAATAACTCCGGCCGCCATCGGTTCCAACCAGCATATTCAGAGAAAAAAGCGCAGCAAATTCCGGCCCGTCCTTGGTGTCTTCGAGGATGAAATCATGGATGAGAAGCAAACCGCCCGGCACCAGAGCGGCAACGGTCTTATTGATACACTCCTGACACTCCTCCAGGGAGTTGCTGTGCAGGATATGTGATAACCAGGCGACATCGTAGGGACCACCGCTTAGGGGGTCGACATTGAAATCGCCACCGATGAATTCGATGCGCTCGGATAAGCCGAAGCGGGCCACGGTCTGCCGAGCAAAAGGTTCGGTGCTTGGGAGATCCAGGATAACCGCTGTAAGTTTAGGGTTTTCCTGGCAAAAATGGATGGCATAGGTCCCGGGCCCACCACCCAAATCGAGCAGTCTTTTCCGGCCGGTCAGATCGAACTGCCCCACCAACTGCGGGGCAACCCCCATCGCCAAATTGAACATGCCCATCAGAAAACTTTCTCTCTCAATTACCGAACCGTAGGAACGCCTCGCCACTTTTCCCCCGGTCATCACCGCAACGTCGAGCTGCGCCCAACCGTCAAGGATGTGGTGGTGATGGAGGATGATATGTCCCATATAGCCAGGTAAACCGGCATCAAGAAATTTTCCGGCGAACTCACTGTTTTTATACATGCCGTCTTCTTTCACAAGCAGTTGCATGGCCGCCAAGGCGTCAAGCAGCAATCCTGTTGCCCGGCCTTCACTGCCGACTTCGCGAGCTACCTGCATCGCGTCCTTTGGACCACTGCCGAGCACCGAGAAAATCTTCAGCCGTACTCCGGCCTGGAGGGCACACCCGCGCCAGTAGCCGCTGGAGATCCCAAGCATCATCCCAACACTCCATTCTGTGGCCATAGCAGATTTCCTCCTTGCTGGTTTTTTGCAATTCACTTTTGCAGTTCAAAATGCAGACTCTCAGGAAAAACAAATTCCGTGCCATTCTCCTGAGGAAGAAACTCTTTTAATACGGTTTGCCCCTTCTGATACCCTTCCTTTACCGCAACAAAGTCAAAAACCCGCGGATTGCCTATCCTCTCGCGTACGATGGTCGTGAACGGCGTCTCACCAATGGCTTCTCCGTTGAGTGTGACGATCGCCCCGCTCGGCTCGGAGCTTATGCGAATGGGAGATTTTTTTCGCTCCTCAAGAACGAAGTGCAGTGTCGTCGGAATGAGATCGTGGACCATCTCGTGATACAATTGTTCCTTGAACATCTTACGCATCGGCATATACTCTTCCTTCACTACTCGGAAAGTGTAGATGTTGTAATCGCCACTGCGTTGCTGGATTATTGTATCCATAGGTGTTTCGCCTATCACTTTGTCGTTGAAGAACACCATCGCTCCCGAGGGATCGCTACTGATATGCACCACGTGGGGCCGCTGCCCGCAGCCACCAAGGAGCAACCCCACTGTTAGCAACATCGTCGCGATATACAACCGTTCTATTTTTATCAAAGCCAGCCTCCCATTCGTTCAAAATTGACTCGTCCCGCGACCAAACAGCAGGTGAACCGGATACAACAAATGTCTTGCGTTTAGCTGCAAGGAGAAGCACTGTTACCGCATAATTTTTTATTGTAGTCAATTCTCAGGTGAAAATACAACTTTTCTTGCCAAATTATGCCGCAATCACGCAACTCGGTCAGTGACCAGGAACTGAAACAGGTTATTGCTGATTTTCTCGACCAGGGGCATGTCGAGAATATTGTCGCGATGTTCCGCCGCGAGCCGCGATACTACGCCTGGACCGGCGACATTCTCCGGGATCAGCGTTTCAGTGTGCGCCTCGGTATCTCCGTTCTTTTTGAAGAGCTTTTGCTCATTCAGCCGGACAAGCTTGCTCTGGCCATCCCTTCCCTCCTGGAATTACTGACTGCCGAAGAACCGCTGCTGCGCGGCGAGGCCATCTCCCTCCTGGGCATTATCGGTGACGAGGCAGCCCTGGAGTTTGTCCGTCAAAAAGTTGATGATCCGGACCCGCAAGTTAGGGAGATGGTACAACTGGTTCTGGGGGAGTTTGAATGAAAGGAAGAAACGCGACCTGGCTTTCAGTGCCGCTTCGTTTGCCTTGGTGGGGAAGTGTCCTCGTGGCGACAATTGTTTACTGCGGCTTAAAGTATGGGATTCCGGAACTGCATACGGTCACTCCCGCCTTGCAGCCACTGGCGAAGGCGGCACCATCTTTTGCGCCGATCTTGGCCATCCCCTGGCTACTCCTTGCCGCCAAGCAATTGTATGATACTGATGTGCAGTCGCCTCCGCAAGAGGGCCAAGATCCACCGAAATAGTGAACGGCACCCTGATCCCCTCGGAAAATCAGCGAAAAAAGAACGGGAGGATCGAATCATCATTCGACCCTCCCCTGTGTTATGGTGATTTTAATAAAGACCGAGCAGGTTGAAGGCCAGGAGCACCAAACCAACGCAGGCAACCCGCTTGACCACGGTCGGACTGACCCTTTTGGCGATTTGCGGGGCAATGTAGCCACCGAGAATCGCTGCCGGAAACATCGCCAGGAAAAAGATCAGGTCGAAATTGCCGAACTGATAATGGCGCATGGTGCTGATCGAGGTGTTAAAAAAGATCGCCAGCAGTGAACTCCCGACTACCACGTACATCGGCAGACGCAAAGCCACGGTCATCAGCGGCACCATGAAGGGCCCACCGCCGAACCCGAACATCGACGACAACACGGCGATGAGAAAGCCACCGGTACAACCGACGAACATATTGACCTGAAATTCCTGTCCCCAAAATTCTACCTTCATATTGGAATCCTCCCGAATGAGATCTTATTACTTGCTCTTGGCCGATTCTTCGGCGCGCTTTTTAAACTCCTTGAGAATGGCCTGTTCTTTTTTGTTGCCGGCGAGATACTTGGGAGTGGTCTGCCAAAACATCAAGGCGGCCAGGATCAGGAGAATCCAGCCGAAGGCGAATTTGAACTGATCCAGGGTGATCATCTCGGTCAGTTTCGGGCCGATAAAGCCGCCGAAGAGCATGGCGACACCTATGCCGCAGCCGAGTTTCCAGCTGATAAAGTTGATCTTCGAATAGTTGAAGATACCGCTGGCCTGGGAGAAAAGCACGGTGGGCGTAACCGTCCCGGCAACCACGGTATGGGGCAGGGCCGGAAAGAGGGCAAGAAGCAGGGGATTCATGATAAACCCACCGCCGGCACCCATGAGAACGCCGAAAATGGCTACCGCCAAGGTCAGGAGAAAGGGGTAGATGAGGTTCATGCTGGTCCCGGCGTTGTCGAGATACATCGTCGGAAAGGAAATCTTGTTTTCAAAGGTGAGGGTCTCGCTTTTCACCTTTTTATCGACGACGGCGACTACCTTGTATTTGCCGGGGGCAACGCCGTCGCGAACCTTGATCGTGGCGGAATAGGAACCATCGGGTTGGATGTCGATCTCCGGGGCCAGAACATTACCTATGGAACGGAAGCGGGCCTTCACCAACTGCATCGAACGGCTGCGGGTCTGTTTTTCGTCCATAGGTTCGAGGAGCGGTCCGCGGCTGCCGATGATGCTTGCCATGAGTGACGATTGATGGCGATCGATCTTGATTTTCGCCGGTTCATTGTAGGCAACATCGGCACCAAGGTCTTTCAGGAGTTTTGAATAGCTCCATTTATTGCCCTGCTTTTTCTCTTCGTCGAGGACCTTCTTCAGATCCTTGGGTACAAAGATCTTATAGTACGCCGGCATTTCCCCGGTGATATAAAAGAGGTAGGGACGCTTCCCGGTGTCTTTGTCCGGTTCGGCGTCGAAACGACTGGAGCGGACATCATGTTCGTCGGCCCACACCTCAAGATAAACCGGTTTACCCGCCGGCGCCTTGCCGGTGATCTTGATCACCCCGCCGTTGCTGAGTTCGGTTTTGTCGATGGCGATGGTCGGCGCTGCCACTGCTTCCCCGGCCGGAGCCGCCGCCTTGGTTTCGTCGGCTGCCTGTGTATGGGTGCCGAGCAACAGTGCTGCTGCCGCGAAAAACCACGGTAAGATCCACATCCTCTTCTTCATGTTTATCCTCTCCTTTGCTGTTGGTCGTGATAGGCCAGATTTTTTCGGGTGCGGGTCCGCACCCATAGTCATCTACGTAGGCACCTCCAAGCAAGCTGCATGCCAACAAATTATCCGCCAAGGAACTTCCAGGGGTTTCTTAAGACCATAGCGGAAATGGTCGAGACCAAATTTCTCGGTACTTTCACTGGTTTTGCAACGCTGCCGGTCGTTTCAAAAGAAAAATGAAGGGGGAAAAGAACGGTAGTGTCAGGAGTGAAAGCACAGCAGGGAGAACAGCAGACCGAGGTAAAGATGGCCGGAAACTCCGTGGTGCTGCAACAGATTGCCCGCGGTGCCGCAACGTTCCCGACATCCTGCAAGCTGCGCTATTTACACCGTCCTTTTCCTATGACACGACCCAATCGCCGATGCAACAAAAACCTTGCACCGCAACATTCCAGGTGCTCGGTGCAGGCGATGGTGCATCAACCTCTTTTCATTTTTGCGAAAATTCGCTACAATCCTTTTCTTCACCACCCCACAACCATCCTTCCACCCGCGAGTTCGACAATGCTTGATCTCATCGACAAAAAAATTCTCACCATACTGCAGCAGGACGGCCGGATTACCAATGCCAGACTGGCCCAGAAGGTCGGCCTGTCGCCCCCCGCCGTCCTCGAACGGGTGCGACGGCTCGAAGGGTCGGGGGTTATTGCCAAATATGTGGCCATTTTAGACCGCGAGCATACCGGTTTTGGCCTGCAGACCATCGTTATGGTCTGCCTCAGCCACCACCAGATCTCCTCCCTGCAAAACGTCAAGGAACGGCTGACAAGTATGACCGAGGTGCTTGAGTGCCATCAATTGACCGGCGAAGTCGATTTCCTTCTGAAGGTGGCGGTGAAAGACATGAACGCCTACACCAATTTCGTCAACAATAAGCTGTCGGGCATCCCGGGAATCCAAAACGTCAAGACCTCTTTTATCCTGGAAACCTTGAAAAATAACACCGCCCTGAAACTTCTCCCCGATGACTGAGTGAATCCGCCACCGTATAAATTTCTTAACGGCCCCCAATCGGCTGATGATATTTTTCCCCGTAGAGAGTATATCGGGGGGAAATTAAAAAACGCCATTCACCTCAGAAAATCGGAAAAATCAGCCAACAACTACCATGAAAAACCAGGACGAACTTGTTGCCCAACTGGCAGCACTCTTAACCATCGGCGATAAAGTACTTGCCACCGAGGTCGGAGAAAGCCAGCAGAAAAAACTTGTCAGTGAAGAGAAATTTCACGATTTCAGGATCTCCGCCATGTCCTTCCTCGGCCGAGTCTTCGGCCAGGACAGCACCTATCACCAGAGTTTTAAATCCGAGGTCACCCAGGCCACCGCCAGTCGAACCCGACGCGGCATTGGCATCCTCACCGCAGCCGAGAAGGACCTGCGCGGCGATTGGCTGGAAACCACCAGCGGGGCGATTACCCGTGACGTCTTGGCAGATATGCTGCAACTCGCCAGGGTGCAGCTTGAGTTGCAGAATCTCCGGGCGGCGACCATTATCGCCGGCGCGGTGCTGGAAAAACACCTGCGCAACCTCTGCCTTGCCAAAGGAATAAAAATTTACAATGAAATCCAGAATAAAGCGGTTGCCAAAAAGGGTTTACAATTGACCGGCGAGGCCTATAAGAGACAGATTTACGACAGGCAGGCAAACAAAGAGATAATCACCTGGCTGGAACTCTCCGACAGGGCTGCTGAAGCCAAGGGCGACGATATCCCGGTGGAGCAGGCGAAGGCCATGGTCGGCGGCGTCCTGAGCTTTCTCACCAAAATCAGATATTAGAAAAACCGCCGCCGATGCCGCACCCGCGCCCTCTCCTCCGCCCCGACACCCTCCTCTTTATTTACTACATAGAAGGGGCTATTCCCGCCCATCAGCCGATTGAGGCCGAGCATTTTCTCGGTAACTGGGTCGAGGACGACTTCAGCTTTCTCTTTTTTACCCAATCGGCCCATGACAAGGTGGTACAGCTCCTGAGCGATTTTCCCGGCCGGAAGCTGCTGGACGAATATGAAATGACCTATGCCCAGTGGCAGGGAGGCAGCGTGGAGCCGGTGCGCATCGGGCGCTTCCTCCTCAATCCCACCTGGATCAAGGCCTCGCCCGGGAAAAATGAGGTGGCCATCACCATCGATTCAGGGGTGGTCTTCGGTAACGGCACGCATGCAACCACCCAGGCCTGCCTGGAGGCCATCGATATCGCCTGTGGTGGGGGCAAGGTAGAGAGCATGCTGGATCTGGGCTCGGGCACCGGTATCCTCGCCCTTGCCGCGGCAAAAATCGGCTGCCGGCGGATTGTCGCCGTCGATTATAACTATCTGGCAACCAGAACCGCGCGGCAAAACGTCACCCTCAACCGGCTGGATGACCGCATCCTGGTGGTCAACGGCAAAGCGGAAGAACATACCGCCATTGCCACCGACCTACTGGTTGCCAATATCCATTTTGACGTCATGAAGGATCTGGTGCGCACCGAGGGCTTTCTCCGCCAGAAATGGTTCGTCCTGTCCGGTCTTCTGGGCAGCGAGGTTGAGAAAATCCTTGATTTTCTTGCAACCCAGCCGGTTTTGATCCTCAAGCGCTGGAACCAGGATCAGATCTGGCACACGGTTCTAGGCATTACCCGGACGTCCGGCGAACCGCATCGCTAAAGAAGGACCGTACGTTACAGCCGCTGTTGGGCTGTGACCCCCGCCCCAAGAGGTCCCTGGCTCAGGAATAGCTCATGAGGATTTTTTTCACCACATTGCCGTCGGTGGCGCTGCCGAAATGATTCATGATCGGCCGCATTGCCTGCATGCGGTTGGCAAAGGTTGAGAAATCGAGGTTTCCATCGATCCAGGCGCGGATCTCCTCTTCGCTTGCCGCCTTCGGCAGATATTCTTCCATGATGGTCAGAAAGGGACTGCTTTCCCGGCCTTGTGCCGCCAAAAGCTCCCTTTCCGACTTGATAAGCTTTTTGACAATGGCGATGACCTGCTCATCGCTCAGCTGCTTTTCCGTCTGGCGACCGAATTCCCCGATGAGAACGCGGATCGCCCAGGTCCGATCGCTGTCCTTGGCCTTCATGGCCACTTTCAATTCACCTTGAAGCCTTTCTTGTAATGTCATGATGTTCACTCCAAAAAGATCGATTTTCCTGTTGGCCGACGACCATACCGCTATGGAAGGGACAAACGATACCATCTTCCGGCAGAAAAAACAGCAATTTCACTCTTTGTCCGAGGCACTGCCACTCCCCCGTCACCAGCACCTTTTTTGCCAAATGCTTTTGAAAAGATAGCAAATAGCCCGGCAATCATGATACCATTGGAATGTTGATTCCACCTGATGATTGACCCCATTCCGCCTAAACGCTACGAGGACAACCATGACACTTTTGCCGGCAATTGAACTGGAAACACGCCCCAAACCCGACAGCACGGTGCTCTGGTTGCACGGCCTGGGGGCGGACGGCAACGATTTTGCCCCCGTCGTCGAACAACTGCGATTGCCGGCCAGTGCAGCAATACGCTTTATTTTTCCGCACGCCCCGGCAATGCCGGTGACGGTCAACGGCGGCTTTGTCATGCCCGCTTGGTACGACATTCTCGAAATGCAAATTGATCGAAAAATTGATCAGCCGGGACTGCTGGCCTCGGTCAAGGCCGTCGGCGGCTTTATCGACCGAGAACTTAATCGGGGTATTGCCGGAAAACGGCTGGTCCTCGCCGGATTTTCCCAGGGAGGGGCGGTCGCCTATCATCTGGCGCTCAGCCACCCCACCCCCCTCGGCGGCCTGCTGGCGATGTCCACCTACCTGGCCACTGCCGATATTCTTGCCTTCAATCCGGCAAACAAGGAAATCCCCATCAAAATCCAGCACGGCAGCGACGATCCGATCGTCCCCGAGGCCCTTGGTCGCCAGGCCGCTGCCCGTCTAACCAAGGAAGGTTATCAGGTCAGCTACCAAAGCTACCCGATGGAGCATTCGGTCTGCCCGGCGCAGATCAACGATATCTCCAAGTGGCTGCAGACTGTCCTACGCTGAATATCAATAACCGGAGGTACCATGGACCCTCTTTCCTATATCGCCGAACAAAAAATTGCCCAGGCCATGCAGGAGAGGGATTTCAATTCGCCGAAGTGGAAGAACAAGCCCCTCCCCTTGGACGATGACCGCTTTGTTCCCGATGATCTGAAAATGGCCTACAAAATCCTTAAAAACAGTGGCTACCTGCCACCAGAGATCGAGGACCGTAAAGAGGTAAAAAAGCTCGAAGATCTTATCGCCTGCACGGAGGATGAACACGAACGGCTGAAGCAGATGAAAAAACTCAATGTCCTCCTTATGAAGATAGATGCCCAACGTTCTTCACCGGTCAATATTGCCGGGCAAAATGACTATTACCAAAAAGTGGTGGAACGAATCACCCTGCACTCCAAAAATAAGAAGTAATCCAGAGCGCGAAAAAGCATTAAGAGTCGATTCTCTTCCCATCGATTTCGGCCCGCCGCCGTCTTCGGCCGATGCGCCACAGGCACTCACCGATCAGCAACACACTCTTTTCCCCCGGATGCTCCTAAATATTCTCACCACTGCTGCCGACAAGAAACCATACGTCGACAGAAAACCACCCGGCTTTACATATTTTTTTCTAAAAAGTGACGAATTGTTTTTTCTTTGATACAATTTCAGAAACAGACAGAATCCGACCGGCAGAGACACACTCTGCCCACCACTACCGTCGGCGAGGACGGCATGCAATTTTGCAAAGACTGCGGAGGGGTGCTCAATCTCTTTGGTAAAGATGAGAGAGAGCTCTGCCCTGCCTGTATCCAGAACCAAAAGACGGTCACACCTCCGCCTCCGGTTCGCCGGACGGAGGCGGATGATCTCCTTAAGGATACGCTTTTGTCCTTTGAAAACGGCAAAATTGTTCTGCGTTCAAAAGAGGGATGGGAACTGTGGAGTGCCGCGCCCGGGGTCCAGACCGAGCTTTCAACCATATATTCCCAGGCTCAACGTATATATGCAATACGCTTGCGAAGACAGAAAAATTAGCAGGCCAAAGCGATTACGCTACGCCTTCGGCCTGGACTTTTGCCCCATCCAATAACGGGAGCCACAACTATCATGTCGGTTTCGATTTCAATAGGCTCAGGAAAAGGCGGGACCGGAAAAACCATGGTCATCGTCAACCTTGCCCTCATGCTGGCAAAAATGGGCAAGAAAGTGTGCCTGGTCGATCTCGATCTCGGCGGTGCCGATGCCCATGTCCTGCTTGGCCTCTTGGAACCGAAACGAACCCTGACCGATTTTCTCACCCGGCAGGTCGACTCGATAACCGACACCATCCACACCTTCTACTCCTTTAATGGCTTGCAATTCATTCCCGGTACCGGCAACACCCTGCAGACCGCGAACATCGGTTACCAGGAAAAACAACGATTGCTGCGCAGTCTGGCGGCGGTTGAAACCGATGTCATGCTCATCGACGTCGGCGCCGGGACAAGTTTTCATGCCCTTGATTTTTTTATGTTTTCCGACTTGCAGATCTGCGTTACCCTGCCCGACCCCGCTTCAATTTTGGATATGTATACCTTTTTGCAACTGGCGACCATCAGAAAGATACTGGGCTCCTTTCTGTCGCATAGCGACGTAGGCACGACCCTGAAAAATCACAATTTCAACACCTTAAATGAGGTTTTCGAACTGGCGGAAAGAACCCGGGAAGGGGCAAAGGAGAGGGCACAGCAGAGCTTGCGATTTTTTCATCCTCTGCTCGTTGTCAACCGCGACAGTGCGCGTGGGCGGGTGAACAAATTCAAGCTGAGAAAGATGGTGGCAAAATACCTGGGTATTGACATCCCCGAACTCGGCGACATCCCCGAAGACGGCAAAATCGATGATGCCCTCAAGGCCTACCTTCCCGTGTGCGAACTCTATCCCACCAGTCCGGCGGCCCTGGCTCTCACGGCAATAGCTGAAAAACTGGAGAAGGTCATCGCCCTGTTTTCGCCAAAAGCCAAAGAGAGTTGAGACTCAGCTGCGAGCCATACAACTGCTCCAGCTCACAACGCCGCAGGTTCGTTGAAAGAAATTCACATCTCCTGCGAATCGAGAGTAGTTCGCAAGAGAAAGATGCCGACGGGGATGTAGGAGGAAAGGGCCAGGGCGGCAAGATGGGGGAAAATAACCCCGGTTTCCGGAGAATAGATGAGCAGATAGGCCACCAGAAGCGGCATCTTGTCGAGTTGGAAAAAGGCAAACAGGCCGAGCACAAATCGTCGCATGAGATCGGGATGACGCTCCGAACAGCCTTTTGAAGCCCGGTAAAAAAGACCGCAGGAGATGGTCACTCCAATGAGGAACAAACAGGTGCCGAAAAGTACCTCGGAAGCAAGCGCCGAGGTGTCGGCTGAGCGACGCACCGCCTCGGAGGGAAACCAATACACCGACGAGGCAAACAGGCTGACAAGGTATCCGCCGACTGCCCCGAACAGGTATTTGAAGTGGACGGCGGAAACCTCTTCGGCTATTACGGGTTTGGGTTTCAGCAGGAAGAGCGCCGGAATCATCCCGGCAAGAACGACCCCGATCAAAAAATACGGCCAGTAGGGAACTTTCTCGTAAATCGGAAAGAACAGTCGATTGGCGTCAGCCGGTAAAACAAACAGAATCCCCAGCAAAAACGAACAAACCGCACCGAAACCGAGGAGAAAGGCGGTCATCAGCTTTGCCAGACCGGTCAGATAACTGAATCCGCCAACCAAAGAGGTGAAAACCGCAACGAAAATTCGCACTATCATCAGCCGTTCAACTCCTTTTTCATCGCCAGGACATTTACATTCACAGTGTTCTTAAATAAATAACCCTTGTTTTCGATTGTGGCAACTCTTTCCGATGGAAGCCTCAAGTTCTGTCGATATCAGCAGGCTCTGAGCCCCGCCCCTTGCAGCCACATTGTGGCATGCTTAGAATCTTTCGCGAATGAACAAAAAATAGCCTCATCCGCCTGAGCCAAGGCTTCCTCCTCAATTGAGAATGGCCCATGAATATGCCGATGCAACATAGAACCCTTGAATCACTGGCCTTTGACAACCGCTTTACTCGTGAGCTACCGGCCGACCCGAAAACCGACAATCATCGACGCCAGGTCCATGGCGCCTGTTATTCCCGGGTCATGCCGACCAGGGTGGCGGCCCCCCGACTGGTTGCCTACAGCAGCGAGGTCGCGGAATGCCTGGATCTCACCGAGGCAACATGCTTATCTGCAGATTTCACTGAAGTATTTGTCGGCAACAAGGTACTTCCCGGGATGGACCCCATGGCCATGTGCTACGGCGGCCATCAGTTCGGCAGCTGGGCCGGACAATTGGGTGATGGGCGGGCAATCAATCTGGGAGAAGTCGTCAATCAACAGCAGGAGCGCTTCATCCTCCAGCTCAAGGGAGCAGGACCGACCCCCTATTCGCGGCGGGCGGATGGCCTGGCCGTTCTCCGTTCATCGATCCGCGAGTTTCTCTGCAGTGAATCGATGTTCCATCTCGGCATCCCTACTACCCGTGCCTTGAGTATTATCGCCACCGGGGAGCTGGTTGAACGGGATATGTTTTATGACGGCCACCCGAAAGATGAACCGGGGGCGGTGGTCTGCCGGGTTTCCCCTTCCTTTCTCAGGTTCGGCAATTTCGAGATCCTTGCCGCCCGGGGAGAAACGGCCTTGCTGCAAAGGCTGGTCGATTACACCATCCGTACCGATTTTCCAGATCTTGGCCCCCCGTCGCCGGCGACCTATAACAAGTGGTTTGCCGAGATCTGCCGCAGCACCGCCGCCATGATTGTCCACTGGATGCGCGTCGGCTTTGTGCACGGGGTAATGAATACCGACAATATGTCGATTCTCGGCCTCACCATCGATTACGGGCCGTACGGCTGGCTTGAGGATTTTTCCCCCGACTGGACCCCCAACACCACCGATGCCCATGGCCGCCGCTACAGCTTCAAGAATCAGCCGCATATCGGCCAATGGAATCTGCTGCAACTGGCCAACGCCGTCTACCCTCTGATAGGTCGCGTCGAACCCTTGCAGGAGGCCCTCGCCGACTATAATGAGCTGTTCCTCAACGGCTGGAACGACATGATGGCAAAAAAACTTGGATTTGCAAGCTTCGAAAAAAACACCGATGATCCTCTCATAAAGGAGCTGGTAGAGATTCTGCCGCTGGTCGAAACCGACATGAGCATCTTTTTCCGAAAACTGGCGACCCTGCCGACAAACCTGCACATCGAAATGGGAGCCCCCATCCCGGAGACTCTCCTCGACGCCTACTACCAAGAGACGCAACTCACTGAGGAATATACAGCAACAATGAACGGGTGGCTCAGGAGCTATCTGAACCGGGCACAAAAAGACAGCCATTCGGAAGAAGAAAGACGGCAACGGATGGACAGCATCAACCCCAAGTATGTGCTGCGCAACTACCTGGCGCAGCTGGCCATCGACCGTGCGGAAGGCGGGGACTATGTCTTGGTGCGGGAACTCCTTGAGCTTTTCCGCCGTCCCTACGACGAGCAGCCGGAGAAGGTGCAATTCGCGGCAAAACGGCCGGAGTGGGCTCGCAATCGGGCCGGCTGCTCCATGCTTTCCTGCAGTTCGTAGCCTCGACAACAAAATGGGCCATACTCCGATGCGCTGGAGTATGGCCCATTTTGCACGCATGCTCCCCAAGAAGTCAATTCCAGATCACCCCACTTTGCAGGTATTCCTGCTTTTCTCGGTAGCTGAGCTGATCAAAATTCACTTGACCTTTTTTGGGCCGGTTCAACGCACACACATATCGCCAACCGCCCTTCACCTTTACCAGGATGTATGCTTCGTATGTGCCTCTCATGCCGTACTCCTTTCTTGGTGTTTGAAATTGATGTTCACCTTCCGCACGAACTTGTGTCAGCACGCCGGAAAGCAAAATTGTTCGGCACTCATCCTCATGCTCATACTGGAATAACCAACCTTTCCTCTTCGCGGCTCATGATCCCATGTGATGCAGCTACCCTCTTCCGTGCTGTCACACATCATCCTGCATTTTCCTTTTCTCCCCATAGTATATATTCCATCGCCGCCAAGAACCAGCCCTCCGGAAAATAAATTTGCAGATTTCCAAACGAACTTGCCGTAGGCCGCAAGGCTCTTTATACCCCGAAAACAATGGCAGCCGCAAAGATCCGATTGACAAAAACCCTGATGTGCTGTGTAACATCAGTTTCTTTTCTTTGCTGCCAATGCACGCTCAGCAGGGACAAAAAATCGAACACCCAGCAAAACATGAGACGAGGGCGTATGAACTCAATAACATGGGATGAATTTTCCAAAGTTGAAATCCGGGTCGGCACCGTTATAGCGGTTGAAGAGTTCCCCAAGGCCAAAATACCGGCCTACAAACTCATGGTCGATTTCGGCGCGGAGATCGGCGTAAAAAAATCCAGCGCCCAGATCACCGAAATCTACAGCAAGGAGGATCTCCTTGGCAAACAGGTAGTTGGGGTCGTCAACTTTCCGCCGAAACAGATAGGGCCTTTTATGTCGGAATGTTTGATAACCGGCTTTCGCCGCGAAGATGGCGCGGTGGTACTGGCGGTGCCGGACCAAGGGGTCGGCAACGGCAGCAAACTTGCCTGAGCTGTTGTCGGTCAAGCGAATGAAAATGACCTATAAAAGCAAAACCACCGACAGGGAAATAAAGGACAGCAAGGTGGAAACAACGATCGCCGCAGATGCCAGGTTGATATCGCTATGCATCTGAGAAGAAAGCACGTAGATGGCTGTCGATGCCGGCAGGGCAAGGAATATCATGCCCACCTTGAAGGGAAGTCCGGTGACGTTAAAAAGACAAAAAAACAGCCAGCCGAGCATCGGCAGAACCGCAAGTTTGCAAAATGCACCGAGCAGGGCCGGGACCAGATTACCCCGAACCCCGGCAAAGGTCAGAGTGCCGCCGATTGAAATCAAGGCCAGCGGCAGGGCCACTGACGAAATCAAGCTCAGGGAATTATAAATAAATACCGGAAAACTGCCGAATATCCGGGAATAGACGATGCCCGCTAGGCAACCGAGAATCAGCGGATTTGCCACCAGCGACCGACCGACAATAACAACCCGTCGCCAAAGACCGACATCCTGTCCGGAAAACCAAATACAGGTGGAAACGGCAAAAAAATTGATGAGGGGAATGGTGAAACCGATCATGATGCCGAAAATTTTCACCCCTTCCGCGCCGAGACTGTTGAGAATAACGGCAACCCCGATATAGGTATTGAAACGGTAGCAGCTCTGGGAAAAAGACCCGGCCTTATAGTCGGCAACGGGCAACAGTTTGATGATCAGGGTACTGAGCAGATACATGATCAGCAGGGCACAGAGACAGGCCAGGCAAAAATCCCAGTCTATGCCCTTTTCTAATGAAGCACCGCCGATTTCCTTAAACAGCATGAGCGGGAAAAAGAAATAATAGATGAGCCGGTCGGAGGTCGTGAGAAACAGAGAATCGGTCAACCCCGTACGCTTCAAGACTGCGCCGAAGAGAAGCAGGGCAAAAATAGGAAACAGCGAGTTGAGGATGATCACGGCAGACTCCGGCAGGTGGGAAGTGGATTTTATTTGCAATATCCCTTACACCTTTTGAAGGGATTTCTCAACCGGCTGTTGCCTTGCCGGCAGATCTGCTCGCAAAATTAATCTCTTGCCTTTTAGCTCTTAAGATTATTATAATTTTGCTTCAGTTTAAACAATTCACAGTTCATCAAAGCAGACGAACAATCCAGGAAAAGCGAATATCATGCCGGACGACATCAACCTCCGCGTACAGGTTTTAGAAGAAAAATTCGCCCATCAGGAGATTTTGGTCGATGCCTTGAATGAGGTCATCATCGAGCAACAGAAACAACTCGGGACGATTGAAGAACAATTTCGGAGCCTTCGGACCCAGCTGGCGGCTATGCATGACCAGTTTCCCGGCGGCGGCCAGGATCCCCCACCGCCACACTATTAAGGCATTGTCAAGATATGTAAGGGAGAAAAGGTGTGGCACAGAAAACCATAGTTCATAAAGGCTACCACGGAACTATTGAGGTAAACACCCGTGACTATTCGTTGTCCGGCAGAATTCTCTTCCTTGATGAGGAACTCACCTACAGCGGTAAAAGTTTTGAGGAACTTGAGGCAAACTTCCGAAAAGCGGTTGAGCTCCATATACGACAATGCAAGGCCGAGGGCCAAGATCCGCCCTTCTCTGAATAGCTGGGGAATAAATCACAAATATCTCCTGTCGATTGTGGAGTTTTTTGGGGAATATACCACCGCCTATCAAGGATGATTGCTTCGGTTCGGCAAGGGATCGAAGCTCCGCACCTAGAATTCTTGCAATCTGGCATAGCCCGCAAGCAGGATGATCTCCCCCTGCTCATCGAATGTCACCTTCAGCCGCCCCTGCTTCCTATCCATGACCTTGGCTACCGTTCCAGCGCCAAAAATCGCATGCCAGACCCGCAGCCCTTCGGCGATATGGCTCATATCGAGGACTTTGCCGGCACTCCTCTCGGGCAGGGCCTGCTCTTTCCGAGGCTTACGAAATTCCACACTGCTTCCCACCGCCTTGAGATAGGCCTCGGCCATCGTTGTGTCTTCTCCACCAAGGTTTTTTGGGGCAGCCGGCGTCTTGCCGTGCAGGATCTTGCCAAGATCCTCGGAAAGCCCTGGGTTGGCCTCATAGAGAAAGCGACTGGCGCGGGCCGGAAGCCCCGGATACTTGCTGCAGCCCTTGGCCAAACTGCGCCGGAAGCGGGCATCGGCCGGATGGATAAACACAACCTGTTCTATGGCTCTGGTCATGGCCACGTAAAACAGACGCCGTTCGTCCTCAAGCTCAAGATCCTCGCCCCCCTGCTGGCGATAAAAGGGGAAAGAGCCCTCCTCAAGGCCGGGCAGGATCACCAGGGGCCATTCCAGACCTTTTGCCCGGTGCACGGAGGTGATAAGCAGACTGCCCGCCGTCCGGGTCTGACCTGCCGCCCGATAGCCGGCGATTTTTGCCAATAGCTCCAGAACCGATAACCGCTGTCCGGCGGCAAAGTCGATAAAGGCCTGGCAGGTCTTCACTCGGTTTTCGGCGGTCGCCGTCCGTGCCGAGAAGGTATCGTAGAAATCGTAGAGTTTCAATTTTTCAACGATGCTTTTAAGAATACCGGCGGCCGTTCCGGAGTGCGGCATCATGGCCAGCTGGCGCCAGTTTTCCGCGGTATCGGCGAAGCGTTTTTGCAGGAAAGGCGGCAACTCCCTGCCCCCCCAAACTCGCAACAGTTGCGGGGCGGAAGTAGGTTGTTCGGCAATCGCCCGGGCCAACGCCTCCAGCTCCTCACGCTTCAGCCCCATATGCGGCTGGGCAAGCATGGCCAGAAGGGTAGCCGTTCGGGTCGGCAGATCATCACCCTCCAAGGTGCTGGTGACAAGCTGCAGGTATCCGGTGAGTGCCAGGATCTCCGGGCAGTCGAAGACCTGGTTGTTGCCTTGCAAACGATAGGCGATACCCGCTTCAAGGAGCGCCAGCTCAACCGGTACACTCTGGGCAAAAAGCCTGACCAGCACCACCGCCTCGGCAAGCGTGCGCCCTTGCCCCTGCCATTCGCTGAGAACGGTCAGCACCGGGTGCTGCAATTTATTGTGGAGTTTACCGGTGAACTTGTCCTGTTCCTCAAGACAGGAAATCCCGGTATGCGGGGTCACCGCGTGCGATACACAGAATTTCCGATCACGTTTGCAATTATTGGCAATGAGGTGGTTGGCGGCAAGCGAAAGGCCGTGGCCGTAACGAAAAGTGTAGGAAAGAAGGTAGTTGGTCGGACCGGGAAAATCCTTTTGAAATCTGCTGGTGATGTATTCCGGCTGCGCCCCCCGCCATTCGTAGATGCACTGATCGACATCGCCGACCACCATGACCTTTGCCCGCCGACCGGCGAGAATCTTCAACAATTGCTGCTGCGCCTCGTTGATATCCTGATATTCATCGACGATGATATGCTCAACCCGGTCGGCAACCCAGGCGGCAAGTCCCTGGTCGGCGCGCATCGCCATCAGAGGTTCGTGGATGAGGTCGGCGTAGAAACGAATCTTCTGCTCGCGCCGGACCTTTTCAAAAAGCTCGAAGGCTCGGACAAAATAGCCGTAACGGGCCGGCAAGCCGGATCCGGCGAGAACCTCGGCAGCACCGAGCACCGTGCCTTTGACTCGGTCAAGAAAGGTGAGAAATTCCTCAACCTCCTCGCCCGACGGCCAGCCTTCGCCGGCATGCTCCTCCTTATACATCTCGTTGACTACTTGCCGGGCCAACCGCTCCAGGAGATATTCCTCGGTCACCAGACGAAAGGCCGGCAGAGCCCCGCGCTTGGTAAAACTGTTGACCAAGCGTAAACCAAGGGAATGGAAGGTGCGCACCTCGGGCAGAGGACGACCAAGCTCCCCGAGGTTTCGGGCCATCGATTCGGCAAAGGAATCCCGCGCCGATTTGTTGAACATCAAAACCAGCAGCCGTTCGGCGACCGCCCCCTGGCGCAGCAGATGGCCGATCCGCTCGACCATGGTCGTGGTTTTGCCGGAACCGGCCACCGCACTGACCCGGGCATGGCCACCACTGTGGCTGATGATGCGCTGTTGTTCCTCGGTCAGGTTCATTGGTAGGGGAAGTACGCCGACCGGACCACCCACAGGAGTGGCCCGATGAGAAGGCTATTTCTGTTTTGGCGGCAGGACATCGGTGATCGAACCGTCGACAATCTCGGCAGCAAAGGCAAAGGTTTCGGCAAGGGTCGGATGGGCATGGACGGTCCGGCTGATATCTTCGGCGTTGGCACCCATCTCAAGCGCCAGCACCGCTTCATGGATCAGCTCCCCGGCATGCATGCCGCAGATCCCGGCGCCGATGATCCGGCCGCTGCCTTTATCAAAAAGGACCTTGGTCACCCCGGTAGCTGCCCCGGCACTGAGCGCCCTGCCGCTTGCACCCCAGGGGAATTTGCCCTTGTCGAACTCGATATTTTGCGCCTTAGCCTCCTTCTCGGTCAGTCCCATCCAGGCGACCTCGGGGTTGGTATAGGCGACCGAGGGAATGGTCATCGGGGCAAATGCCGCATTGTGCCCGGCGATAACCTCGGCGGCAACCTTGCCTTGATGGGTGGCCTTGTGGGCAAGCATCGGTTCACCGACCACATCGCCGATAGCGTAGATATGAGCGATGTTTGTCTCCTGCCGCTCGTTGACCTGGAGAAAGCCGCGGTCGGTCAACTGCAGGCCGATCTCTGTAAAGCCCATGTCGGCGGTATTGGGGCGCCTGCCGACCGCCACCAGCACCGCATCGAATGCGCCCCCTTCCGGCAGGTTGGCACCCTCAAGTGTCACCTGAATGCAGTCTGGGGTCGGGCGAATTTCGGTAACCTTGGTTTTGGTGAGTATTGTGTAGCGCTTTTTCAACTTCAAAAACAGCGGCTGGATGAGATCCTTGTCGGCCGGCGGAATGATCTGCTCAAGCATCTCGACAATGGTGATCTGCGAGCCGAGGGCGCTGTATATCTGAGCCATTTCCAGACCGATGATGCCGCCGCCGATAATCAGCAGCCGTTTCGGCACTGTCGTCAGTTGCAGGGCTGCGGTCGAATCCCATATCCGCGGATCGACGGGAATATTCGGTAGGACGAAGGGCCGGGAACCGGTGGCAATAATGGCATTGGCAAACTGTACCTCCTGCTCCCCGGCCGTACCGGACAGGGTCAGAGCCGACCGGTCCTTGAAGGTGCCCTTGCCGGTCAACCGCGTTATTTTCCTCGCCTTGCACAGTCCTTCAAGGCCGGTCGTCAGTTGACCGATAACCGCATTCTTTTTTGCCCGAAGCCTTTCCAGGTCAACCTGCGGTGCAGCAAAATCAACGCCGAATTCCGCCGCCGCTGCCGCTTCTTCTATGATCGTTGCCGCATGCAGCAGGGTCTTCGAAGGAATGCACCCGACATTCAAGCATACACCACCAAGTCTTTCTTCTTTTTCGACAAGGCAGACGGCAAGGCCGAGGTCGGCGGCGCGAAAGGCGGCGGTATAGCCACCGGGACCACCACCCAGGACCAGGACATCGTATTTTTTTGTGTCACTCATCGCATGCTCCTTATAGCAAAGTTCTTTTCAGATCTTCGAGATTTTGCCGCAGGGCCCGGCAGAACCTCGCCGCCTCCGCCCCGTCGATTGCCCGGTGATCGTAGGACACGGAAAAAGGCAGAATCAGCCGTGGCGCAAACTGTCCCCCATCCCAGACCGGCTGCATGGCGCTCCGCGACAGCCCGAGGATGGCAACCTGCGGCAGGTTGACAATGGGCGTAAACCCGGTGCCGCCAATGCCGCCAAGACTGGAAATGGTAAAGGTGGCACCCTGCAGGTCGGGGATTGCCAATTTCCCGGTTCGGGCCTTGGAACTGAGTTGCGAAAGGTCGCCGGCAATGTCCCGGAACCCTTTTTTATCGGCATCCTTCAAGACTGGTACCAGCAGACCACCCGGGGTATCAACGGCGATGCCGAGGTGATAGTATTTTTTCAGGATAATTTTCGCACCATCGAGCGCAAGCGAGCTGTTAAACGCCGGAAAGGTTTTCAGGGTTGCGGCGGTCGCCTTTATAACAAAGACCAGGGGGCTGTAAGCGACTTCACCCTCCTGCAAGTTGCCATTCAATTCTTTTCGAAACCTTTCCAGTTCGGTGATATCAGCCTGATCGAAATGGGTGACATGGGGAATGGTGATCCAGCTCCTCTGCAGATGCGGCCCGGAGAGTTTTTGTATTCGCCCCAGGGCGACCTCCTCAGTCGGCCCGTATTTACTAAAATCTTCGAGGGGGGCTTGGGACGCCGTCCTGCCTCCGCTTGCCTGCGCCTCAGCTGTCGGTGCGAGCCCCGCCAAAACGTCTTCCCGGAGAATCCGTCCCCCCGGTCCGGTGCCGATGATCCCGGCAAGATCGACCTGCTGTTCACGGGCAAAGGCCCGTACCGAGGGGGTGGCATGCGACGGGGACAGCCGGCCGGACTGCCCGGCCGTTGCCGCCATCGGACTGTCGACCGCGGCCACAGTTACCGCCGCCCCCTCCGGTTGTGGCACCGTTGCCACCTTTTCCGCGACCGCCTCGGCTGTTTCAATAAGAGCTATAATATCACCACTGCCGACAACATCATCGGCCTGCACCAGCACCTCTTTGATGATCCCGGCAAAGGGCGAAGGGATATCCATCACCGCCTTTTCACTCTCCAGGGCAATGAGCGAGGCCTCCAGGGCTATTTGGTCGCCGAGGCGAATAAAGACCTCGACCACGGTAATCTTCTGCACATCGCCGAAATCGGGGATACGTATCGTCTCTATGGCCATTCGTCTTCCTCCTTAGCTACAGACCGCACTCGGCGCATCCGGATTTATCGCATATCTTTGCAACGCCTCAACCACCGTTGCCGGGGCCATTTTACCTTCAGCGGCTAGACTGCCCAAGGCGGCGATAACGATATGGTATCTGTCGATTCTAAAAAATTTCCGTAACACCTCGCGGCTGTCGCTCCGGCCGTAGCCGTCGGTACCGAGAACCGTCAAAGGCCGTTGGATAAACCGCCGCACCTGCTCGACATAGGCCCGGACATAATCGGTACTGATGACCACCGGTCCCTCACAACCCTCTAGCAATTCTTCCACGTAGGTCCGCCGCTGAGGTTCTCCCGGATGAGAGCGGTTCCAGTCTTCGACCAACATTCCTTCCCGGTGCAATTGATTGACCCCGAGAATCGACCAGACATCGGCCCGTACCGCAAAATCTTCAGCCAGCAGATCGGCGGCGGCGATGACCTCGCGGAGAATGGCGCCGGAACCCATCAATTGCACGACCGGCCCGGCGGCCGACCCATGGCGCAGAAGATACATGCCCCGTCCGATACCCTCCTCCACCCCTTCCGGCATCTGTGGATGCTGGTAATTCTCGTTTTGCAGGGTTATATAATAAAAGACATCCTCACCCTTTTCAAACATCCTCTTTATACCCTGGCGAATCAGCACCGCCACCTCGTAGCTGAAAGTCGGATCGTAGGCCTGACAGGTGGGAAAGGTCGAGGCAAAAAGCAGGGCATGACCGTCCTGATGTTGCAGACCTTCACCGTTGAGAGTCGTCCGACCGGCGGTTGCACCCATGAGAAAACCCTTGGCCCGGCTATCGCCGGCGGCCCACAACTGATCGCCGATGCGCTGAAAGCCGAACATCGAATAGAAGGTGTAAAAGGGAATCATCGGTACGCCGTAGTTGGCATGGGCGGTGGCCGCCGCCAGCCATGAGGAAATCGATCCGGCCTCGGTAATACCCTCTTCGAGGATCTGGCCGCGGCTATCCTCGCGGTACCAGGAGACGGTCTCGGAATCTTGCGGCTCGTAGAGCTGGCCGCTCGGGGCATAGATGCCCAGCTGCCGGAATAAACCCTCCATACCGAAGGTTCGCGCCTCGTCGGGAATGATCGGGACCACATGTTTGCCGATGGCTTTATCCTTCACCAAGATGCCGAGGAGCCGGACAAAGGCCATGGTCGTCGACAGCTCACGCTCCTTCGAGGATGCGAGCAGGGCCTTGAAGTCCTCAAGCGGCGGGGCGGGGAGCGGCAGGTGAACGTTTTCCCGGAAGGGCACCGGGCCACCGAGGGCTGCACGCCGCTCCTTAAGAAAATTCGCCTCCGGGCTGCCCTGCGGCGGCCGGATAAACGGCAGGTCGGCCAGCTGCTCATCGGCCAGCGGCACATGAAAACGGTCGCGAAATTCCTTCAGGGACTGCACATCCATTTTCTTGACATTATGGGCAACCATCACCGACTCACCGGCCTGTCCCATGCCGAAACCCTTGATGGTCTTGATCAAAAGAACGGTTGGCTGGCCTTTATGCTGCATGGCCGCCGAAAACGCAGCATGCACCTTGCGCGGATCATGACCGCCGCGGGTCATCTGCCACAGCTGCTGGTCGCTGATATCTTCGACCATGGCCATAAGCCGGGAATCGTCGCCAAAGACCTTGTGCCGCAGGTAGGCAGGGCCCCGAGCGCGAATGGTCTGAAAGTCGCCATCGACCATGGCTCCGAATTTTTTCAGCAACAAACCTTCTTTATCCCGCTGCCAAATGATATCCCATTCGCTGCCCCAAAGGAGCTTGATGACATGCCAGCCGGCACCGCGAAACCGCCCTTCCAGCTCCTGGACAATCTTGCCGTTGCCGCGCACCGGCCCGTCGAGACGCTGCAGGTTGCAGTTGACGACAAAGATGAGATTGTCGAGATTCTCACGGGCGGCAAGGGAAAGGGCACCAAGGGATTCCGGCTCATCGGATTCGCCATCGCCCATAAACACCCAGACCTTTCGATCGCCCGCTGCCTTCAAGCCGCGGCTGTCCATATAGCGCATAAAGCGCGCCTGGTAGATGGCGGCCATCGGCCCAAGCCCCATGGAAACCGTCGGGAACTGCCAAAAATCGGCCATAAGCCACGGATGGGGATAGGAGGAAAGACCATGGCCACCTACCTCCTGTCGAAAATTAGCCAGCTGTTTTTCGTCCAGACGGCCCTCGACGAAGGCCCGGGCGTAGACACCGGGCGAGCTGTGGCCCTGGAAGTAGATCATGTCGGCGCCAAAGGTTGCCAGCGGCCCGCGGAAAAACCAGTTAAAGCCCACCTCGTACATCGCCGACACCGAGGTATAGGTGGCGATATGCCCGCCAAGCCCCTTGCCGTCTTTGTTGGCCCGGGCCACCATGGCCATGGCATTCCAGCGGACATAAGCGGCGACGTTTCTGGCGATCAGCGAATCCCCCGGGATGTGCTCCTCAAGGTGTGGTGGGATGGTATTGCAGTAGGGGGTCAACAGACCAGGAGATGTTGCAACGCCCAGTTCGCGAGCCCTTGCAGTCAACCGGCCAAGGAGATAATCGGCCTTTTCCGCACCTTCTTTGTCAATCACCGCTGCCAGGGAAAGGAGCCAGTCCTCGGTTTCCTGCGGATCAGGATCATGGAAATATGTCATGCGCCACCTCGCGAATTCACCATTAAAATCAACTCATTCCCCTTAACGCCTAACGCCTACCGACCGCCTGGCATCACACATAACTCACCTTGCCAAAAGACAGGGATGCAAGCGGATGTCCGGGCTTTTCTTCTTTCGGATAGCCGACGGCAATAATCGCCTCGACCGTCAGGTTTTCCTTGAGCCCCAGCTTTTTTTTCACATACTCCTCGGCCGACATCTCGCCATCATGATCGCGCAGTCGGATCTGTATCCAGCAACTGCCGAGTCCCAAATCGGTTGCCGCCAAATGGATAATGAGGGCGGCGATGGAACAGTCCTCGACCCACACGTCACATTTGCCGGGATCGCTGCAAACGACAATCGCCAGTGGTGCGTTTTCCATAAATGTTGAGCCGTGCGCCTTGGCTTTGGCAAGATCCTTGATACGCTCACGATCGGTAACTACAACAAATTCCCACGGATTGAGGCCGCGCGAAGATGGGGAGCGCAGCATGGCCTCGACCAGCAGATCTATTTTTTCCTTTTCTACCGGCTGCTCCATGAATTGCCGGTTACTTCTGCGTTTCCTTAAGAGATCTAACAACATGGCTGCTCCTTTATAAAGGCTGACCCATATATATGCGGCCGGACATTCTCGCCTGGTTGGATGCAGACACCCGCGAACCAACCGGTAGCTGACGGCTGCACCAGGAATAAATAATCTTAACTCTAACGGAAAAGATTGTATAATACCCCGAATAAATTATCCATCAATGAACAATCAAGGAGAAATTTGAATACAATACAGATGGCCGGTACAAGCGAGGAAGGGCTGATCGTCGCCCACTACGGGGTTGCGGTTGAAGTCTTTTTTGCGGCAGTGGGTGACCGCAGAATGATCCGGGTAAAGCGCAACTCAGGGCATGTGGTCGGCGACCGAGTGATGATCGACAATGAAATCCTCACCCGATTGGAGAGGAAATCGGAACTGTCACGGATGGATGCCCGTGGCAACGTCCATCTGGTCTGTGCCAATCTGCATATCCTCGGCATCGTCGTCTCCTGCGAACCGCTGCCGCCTCCGGGTTTCATCGACCGAGCCATTGTTGCCGCAAGGGCCACCGGGCTCCGGCCGGTCCTCATTATCAACAAGGAGGATCTGCCCGGCACCGGCGCCTATCGTGCGGAAATCGAGGCTATCTACGGCGAATCACTGACAACAGTAACGCTCAGTGCCATAACCGGCACCGGTCTGTCGCAAGTCGGCGGTCTTTTCGGCGCAGGACTGCGTGGGATTTTTGTCGGCACCACCGGCGTCGGCAAGAGTTCCATCCTCAATGGCCTCCTCCCCGCCCTCAACCTCCAGACCGGGGAAATAAATGAAGTATCGAAGCGCGGCCGGCACACCACCACCGTCTCCACCCTGCACACCCTTCCCGGCGGCGGCGAACTCGTCGACTCACCGGGTTTTAATGATTTCGGCCTGGTGGCGATCACCGCCCGGCAACTCGCCCTGTTCTTCCCGGGCTTTGAGGCGGCAAGAGAAACCGGCTGCCGCTTTCGCGATTGCCGGCACCGCGACGAACCGGGCTGCGCCGTCAGCGAACTCCTGACCTCGGGGACAATCAACCAGGAGCGATATTCGACCTATCTGCAGATTCTTACCGAGGTGGAAAGTTTGACAATCGAACCAAAATACCGGGTCATGCGCCATCGCCGGAAAAAATCCGGATAAATTTGCAATTAGCCAGGCTATGGTTTAATGTCAGCGCCGGGTTTGCCGATGACCGGCAGGCGAGAGAAATATTCAACCACCTAAGAAAAACCATGCATAGCAATAAGCGGATAGCAGTGACCGGCGGTGCCGGCTTTCTCGGCTCGCATTTATGTGAACGGCTGATAGGGGATGGCCATGAGGTGCTGTGCATCGATAATTTCTTCACCGGTGCCAAACAAAATATCATCCATCTCCTTCATAATCCACACTTTGAGCTGATCCGCCACGACGTGACCTTCCCCCTGTATATCGAGGTGGATGAAATCTACAATCTCGCCTGCCCGGCTTCGCCGATTCACTATCAGCACGATCCGGTGCAGACCACCAAGACATCTGTTCACGGCGCCATCAACATGCTTGGACTCGCCAAAAGGATCAAAGCCAAGATTTTTCAGGCCTCCACCAGCGAGGTCTAATGCGACCCGGAGATCCATCCACAGCCGGAAAGCTATTGGGGCAACGCCAATTCAACCGGTATCCGCTCCTGTTACGATGAGGGAAAACGCTGCGCCGAGACACTGTTTTTTGATTATCACCGGCAGCACAATTTGCGCATAAAAGTCGCCAGGATCTTTAATACCTACGGGCCCCGCATGCACCCGAACGACGGCCGGGTCGTCTCCAATTTCATCGTCCAGGCCCTGCAGAATAAACCGATCACCGTCTACGGCGAAGGCAATCAGACCAGGTCCTTTTGTTACGTCGATGACCTTATTGAGGTCTTCGTGCGCCTGATGGACTCCCCCGACGACTTTACCGGCCCGGTCAATACCGGCAACCCCGGAGAATTTACCATCTTCGAACTGGCCGAGAAGGTCATCAGCATGACCAATTCAAAATCGGCAATTTCCTTTGTTACCCTCCCGGCCGATGACCCGAAACAAAGACAACCGGATATCACTCTGGCCAGGGAAAAACTGGGATGGGAGCCAAAAATTACCCTTGAGGAAGGGTTACGGCCGACAATCGATTATTTTGCAAAAATCCTGAACGTATAATCTAAGAAAAAGATGCTGAGGCTATCGGCAAATAATAATACTTCATTTTAAAACCCATTGCTGCTATATTGCAGTGTATGAAATCACTCACTCCAGAAGCAAAAAACACCATCCAGGTTGCCGTCGGGTTACTTAAGGGTGCTGCTCGGCGGCTCTTTATGGCGTCGGTGGTGGCGCAAATGGGCAGAGGTGGACAAAGTTTTGCGGCCCAAGAGTTGGGATGGAACCGGGACTTAATCCGCAAAGGTCTCCATGAGTTAAACAGCGGGATGACCTGCGTAGATGCGTTCTCCTCCAGGGGACGCAAGCGCTGGGAGGAGCGGCGGCCTGGATTAGCGCAAGACGTCAGGGCGATTGTCGATGCCCAATGTCAAACTGACCCGACCTTCCGCACGACCCGTTTGTATCGGCGCATTACCGCGAAGGAGGTGCGTCGTCAACTCCTGGAAGATAAGGGGTATACCCCGGATCAGGTTCCCTGCGAGCGCAGCATGCGCGACCTCCTAGCCACGCTGGGTTTTCATCCGCGCAAAGTGATTAAAAGTAAGCCCTTGCGCAAAGTCAAGGAAACGGATGCCATTTTCGCTCAAGTTCAACAGGCGAATCGGCAAGCCGATGCCGATCCCGGAACTATTCGCGTGTCTCTTGACACCAAAGCGGTGGTGGCAATCGGTGACCTGAGTCGTGGCGGTAAAAGTCGCCAAGGCGAGGAAGCTCAGGATCACGACTTTGCACCCGATTGTAAGGTGGGCCCTTTGGTTTGTTTCGCCCGGATACGAGCGAGACGTGGCTGTATTTCACGACTGGTCCGGTAACGGCCGATTTTATGGTCGACCGGTTACAAGAGCTCTGGCCGGGATTTAAAAAAACGGTAATTATCCACATACCTTGGTGATTAACGCCGACAATGGGCCAGAAAACAGTGGGGTTCGCAGTCAATGGCTCAAGCGGATAATAGAATTCAGCGCCGACAAGAATATCACAATTCGACTGGCATACTACCCTCCCTATCACAGCAAATACAACCCGATTGAGCGGGTCTTTGGGGTATTGGAGAAGTATTGGAATGGCGATCCGCTCCGGACGGTCAAGAAAGCATTGGGCATGGCGGAGGGAATGACCTACAAAGGTGTACATCCAGTGGCAAGTTTGGTGACCAAAGCCTACTCCACAGGAATCAAATTAAGCAATAAGCTTCGACGCCATTATGAACAGGCTTTGGACCGCTTGCCAGAATTGCGGAAATGGTTCGTTACTATTGATCCAGACAAAGCCAGGATGGTTTGTTCTTTGGTAAAAGAATATGAATGATTATAATTTGCCGTTCGCCTGAAAGGAAAACGGTGCGATTACTTCAACGACGGCTCTTGAGAGCTAAAACATTATCACCCTTAAGGTCTGGATACAGTATATTCGCCCATTGTAAAATCATTGCAATTATCAGAAACGGCAAAGAATGAACAGTAAGCCGGTTCCACGACCCCCCAACCTGCCAATAGATCTCAGCCTCATGGAAAATAACGATAACAAAATATCCGAGCAGCATCATGAGCGGCGGAAACAGCCATACCCGCCACGGCCCTTTGCGAATGCTGAGGACAGCAAGTCCACAGCCCAACCAAAGGACTATGTTCCATTGCCTGATATCCCCCCACATCTTGCTTATCACCTCGATGGCCGCAGGTGTCCTCTGACCGGCTCGCTGAATGCTCTCGAGATCAAAATGTAATCCGCTTGTGGCGTGGGAACCAAAGTGCATCACATATTTCGTCCAAAACACCCAAGGGGCATAACACAGAACAAAAATCGCAAAGAAGAGCAACATGGCCTGAATTTTGTTTCGTCCGGGCAATAGCACGATCCAAAAGCCGGCAATCCCTGCAAACATTACACCTTCATTCTTTGTATAGGCGGCAGCGGCGGCAAGCAGGGCCGCCACCAGGGTGATTACATGATTGTTTTCCTTTCCGCGCAAGGCTAAACAGCCGCAACATGCCAGCAGCAGTAGCCAGAACGGCGCTTCGGCATAACTCCAGGAGGCGATCAACGGCACCATCGGCATGGAGACAAATAATGCCCCGCCAAGCAACCCGAGGTCCTTCCGTCCGGAGAGACGGTCGGTAATAACGACAATCTCCCAAGCAGAAAGAAGCAGGAAGACCCCTCCCCACCCCCGACTCCACATCTCTTCCCAGCCACCGCCGAGCCAGCCGGTGAAGGCCCAGATCGACGGCCATAACAGAGGATAATCGGCATGGCCGAAATGGCTGACATCAAAAAGCGACCCATGCCCCAAGGCAAGGACCTTGGCTTTGGCCGCCCAGATGGCCCAGGCATCCCAATCATCGGGTACGACAATTACCGCCATCAACCATGCCCAGGAAATACCGAGGGCAATAATGAGCAGAAGAAGCCCTTGGGGAATTTTTGTAAAACCACCCCGGGATTCCTTGCCAGCATGGACAGCGAAAAGAGCAGAAGAAAGCCTTGCCCCTTTGTAGCCATTACACCGAAGAAAAAGCCCGCCCCAACTCAACACACCGATGATGGTTAAGAGATAAAAGGCAGGAACAGCGGTTGCGAAGATAATCCGGGACAGCACAACACTTCCCATACAACTCAGCAAGATGCAACCGAACAGCTCGGGAAAACTGAAAGGAATTTTTTTGAGCCAACTTTTCAGAACAAGAGCTATCCCGCTCAATATAAAAAGGGAGGCGAACAGGGCAAGGATGGACGCTCGGTCAGTCCTTTGCTCCAACGGTAAAACATCTGTAGCGACCGACGTAAAACTGCCCCCGGCGTCGACCGAATACTCAGTCGAGCCTCCAGGAATCCGAGGAATCAAAAGGTATTTAATATATGAAAGCTGATTGTGGTCGCCGGTTGCCCTGTAGCTGATATCCCGCGGCCAGTTCTTATCGATGGAATTATAAACAGGGAGCAAGGATTCCGACAAACCGGCGTTCCGAAAAATCGCGCCTCTTTGGACTTCGACGCTCTTACCAAGGTAGCGTACCCTCTCCCGTTCCCACCAGAGCTTATACATCCCACCCAAAGCAGCGAGCGAGACGACACACCAGACGGCAAGCACCGCGAGCAGAAGGTAACGAAACACCTTATTCGTCATCACCTGAATCCCGATTTTGTGGTACCTGCTCAGGCAGATGGCCCAAAGCCTCCTTCCTGGTTAATTCGGAGATATTCTGTTCGATTTTTTCAATAGCCGAAAGCAGTTTAAAAATAAGAAGGAATACGAGGAGAAAGCCTGTGAGAATAACAGCATTGATATTTCCCTCAATGCCGATCATCTTGGCAAAGAACATGGTGGAGTTGGGGTACACAGCCACCAGCCCCATACCGCCCCAAACGATGAGCCGCACCGCAAACTTAAGAAAGGTCTGCCCCGTTTCGCGCTTTAAATACTCCTTGGCTCCCTGAAAAAGCATGACCGAGGAGATACAGATAATAATAATTTGATAAAGATGAATTTTCATTCTTGCCGCTATGCCGATTTTTTTAAACGATCATACCCCAGACCATTCGCACAAGGGTTTTAATCCCATTGACAAACCCCTGCTTCTGCGGCTTGCCCATAGAGTACTCTGTATATCGCACCTTGATCGGCACTTCAATGAATCTCAAGCGGTTGTTGTTGATTTCCCGAATAACCTTGCTGTCATATTCATATTTGTCGGCCTTGGTATCGATTATCGTTGCCGCAACATGCGAATAAGCCCTGAACCCCGACTGACTGTCGGACACATGGATACCATACAAAAGCCATGTTACAATATTTCCGATTTTATTGGCAATGATCTTAACAAAAGGCATTTCACCCTTCACTTTAGGGCGCGTCCCGAGTACCACATCACACTCGCCGCTCCAAATTGGCTCAATTAAGGCCTCAATGTCGGCTGGATCATGTTGCCCATCTCCATCCATGGTTACAATGATATCCGCACCCAGCTTATTGGCAGCAACAATCCCGGTTTTGGTTGCCGCTCCTTTGCCGCGATTTATCTTATGTCGAAGGGCAATAACACCATTCAAGGCTCGAGCCGTTTCAAATGTTGCATCTCGACTGCCGTCATCAACGACAATAATCTTATAGTCACCAGCAACTTGTACTTCGCAAATGACATCAGCAACCACCTCAGCTTCGTTATAAGCTGGTATAACAATGTACACTATATTTCCATTCATCTCGTCAAATCCGACCATTTTATAGGATTCAGTGGTTTTTTACTGAAACGATTTTTACCTCCAACTGTTCCAGAGTAAAGATTCCTTCGCAATTGCCGGGATCAAACCGTAGCTTTCCTTCACTGAAATCTTCAGGCAAAACAAAGTACAGCATATTTCGACCTGTCTGAACATTCTGCTTTACACTATTTTTTTCAGAAAAAGGAGTCTTCTTGTCAAAGGTGTAATATACCTGTGCTTGTGTTGTTTCGGTACTTTCAAACAGGGCGCGTATCACCACTCTGTCATCTTTTCGTATTTTCAGACCGGATACCTCAGGTAACAGGAAAGCAGGATCTTTCCCCGTAGACCGGAGAGTCTGTTTGCCTTCGGTTTCCTCAAGTTGAATATTATGGAGGGGGCGAAATTGGGTATTTCTATCGAAAGCTCTAATGGTAAATATGAGTTGACCATTAGAGAATAAACGAAGAAACCTCTCTTCCTGTCTATGTACAGAATCAGATATTATTCTCTCCATTACGGTTTTGAGGGGAGAACGATATACATCTAAACCATCCTGGCTGAGATGAACTTCATCGGAAAAACATTCTTTCGGTAATCTTTGGTACTGATCTTTCAATACATGTACATTATTCGAATTATCTTTCATAATATCCATGACATTGATGGAATCAAGGATAAGTTTATGCGTGTCACCATTGTCAATGCTCGATGGAGGAGGAAGAAAATATAGGGGAATATCTAATTTTTCTAACTCGTTGAGTGTCTTTTTGAAATAATGGCTTGATATGCTTTCTGAACGTAATCGTTCTTTGACTTTAGAAAGTATTCTGATAAGGCCATAATCCTGATCAGTTGAATTGCCAATACTGACAATCCCAGAATAAATGTCGCTGTTGGTAAATCCAACAATGAGTTTCTGTAAATGAAGCCGGTATTTAAAAGCTGAAAAAAAATTATACGCCATCATTTTAACCGTAAAAACAGGGTCAAGTTTGACAATCATCAGGTCAAATATTTCAGACCAGTCAGTAAAAACGCGTTGCACATAATTTTCAGTGAGATTCTGCTCTAAATTTCCTGAAAAAGGCGTTCTATCGCAACTGATAACAGCACCGGGAGCCTTATTCTTGTTCAGAAATCGTTTAAGGAAGAAGTATTGCCCTGCAGTTTCTGTTGCCTGATTACAGGCCAGATTGGCCACGCTTCCATTGTTGAAGGTCCATCCCTCAAAGACTCCATGTCCGACACTATCCCCGATTATCACAATGGGTTGATTTCTGTTTGGGCTTTGCAAATATTGGATTGTTTGGTCGACTTCGTGACTGAAATATTTTTTCGTAAGGTATGGGTGCAGGAACAATTCAATAGCAACAATCAGGGCAACCGTCATGATAAACGCATTGGATCTTAATGCACATGCAGCCTTTTGCCTCAATTGCTTCTTCATTGGCATTTCAGTTAAAACTTAGAATAGATAAATGATTGAGCGTCATTAAACCCAAAAATGACAATCATATAAAACAGCAAAACATAAAAGATCGCCCTCATGGCGACAGGCCAAGCAAAAACCGGACATATCTTATTGTTCCTGTATTGCAGGTACTGATAAACAACAGGGATAGTCGTATAGAAAAGGAGCTTCTTCAGAAGGAGGGCCTGATCGGTGTCCAAAATGAGGTGAAAATTGCTGAAAATTTGCCATATCAAAGAGTTGAATTGTTCAAAATTCTCTGCCCTGAAAAGCATCCAGCCAAAACAGACCAAGTGAAATAACAGCAGCTGCCTGAAGACGAGGGGAAGTTTGATCAGTTTTTTCTGAAGGGGGAGATAGACAACAAGGAGAAGTCCGTGAAATGCTCCCCAGAGAATAAACATCCAGCTTGCGCCATGCCATAGCCCACCCAGTATCATAGTGATGAAAAGATTCCCTGCGGTTCTGGCTAACCCGCCTCTATTGCCCCCAAGCGGAATATAGAGATAATCGCGCAACCAGCTTGAAAGGCTGATGTGCCACCGGCTCCAGAATTCACTCGGGTTCTCAGAAAAATAGGGTGCATTGAAGTTATCAATAAGCCTAAACCCCATGAGGCCGGCCAATCCCTTCGCCATGTTGGAATATCCGTCAAAATCTGCAAATATCTGAAACGCGAACGCATAACTGGCAATTACTACACTGAAACCATCCTTCGCGCGGCCACTATAAACCGTATCAACCAATACAGCCAGATTGTCAGCTACTACAGTTTTTTCAAACAATCCAAACAAAAAGAGATAGGCACTCGATGTAAACAGTGTTGTTGTGAGTGTCCTTTTGGAACATATCTGTGGCAGCAAACTGGTTGCCCGTTCAATGGGCCCTGCTATCAATTGGGGGAAAAAAGCAACATACAAGGAAAAATCCACTAAAGATTCTGTTGGGGAGAGTTTATTTCGATATATATCTATCACATAACTTATCGTTTTAAATGTATAAAAAGAAATTCCAACAGGTAGAACAATGTGCAGGGTAAAGGTATGATTTCCCCATCCAAACCAGTGCATGAGATCGGCGAGTGCATCAACAAAGAAATTGTAATACTTAAAAAATCCAAGAATCCCGAGGTTGAAAACTACACTCACCCACAACCAGGCCGTTCGTTTCTTCTCTGAATCGCTGGATTTTATCTTGTGACCGGCAAGGTAATTAGCGAGCGATGAAAACAGGATGAGGAACAGGAAGCGATAGTCCCATGTCCCGTAAAAGATATAGCTGGCCAGAAGCAGGATGCGGTTCTGCCATTTTTGACCGCAGGATAAATAGACCGTGTAGGTAATGACGAAAAAGACAAAAAAGAGAAAGCTATTGAATTGCATTACCGGCTACATGCGTTGAGTGAGGTCCCAAGCAAACCTAGAACTGGAAGTCGTTGCCAAGACAAGGTTATCATATCATCCAGCCGTTAATTTTCTTCCAGCAGGGACTTGAACACGCCACACTGATACGACAGGCGGGCCAAAAAAAGGACAGGTAAACAGGGAAGCATTTTCACCGGCCGAGTTTCAAAAAGCCAAACCAATGTGAGAAAACCGCTGTACGGCAACATCAGCAACCAGTATATCCTTTTGCGTGCCGCCGCAACCATCAGCCGGGCGACCCACGATATTGCGTCTCCGTGCCGCAGCTGCACGGCCAAGCCTGACGTACGGCCATACTGCCAGGCGGCATGCAAAATTTTCCGGAAGCTCCCGCGGCGATGATCATGGCGCACTTCAATCTCCGGGGCAAACCAGCACTGCCATCCCCGCTCCCGTAACTTCAAACTGAAATCCCAGTCCTCCGAGGCCATGAGCTCTTTGTCAAAACCGCCTACAGCCGCAAAGGCCTCCCGCCGCACGGCCAATGCTGCGGAACCAAGTCCTGCGGTGACACCTGCTTTTCTCGCCTGATAAGATGTGAACAGCGCCTGATCGGCGCATCGGTTCCAGAATGTTGCGTCACTGGCCACCACCCGGCATCCAACCGCGCCAACATGTTCCCTTCTTTCCAGAATATACGCCATGTGTTCGAGGAGGTTCTCCGGAGCCTGGCAGTCATCATCAAGAAAACACAGATAACCGCCCCGAGCTTCCCGTGCGCCGATGTTACGCATGCGTCCGGGCGGGAACAACCGTCCGGACGAAATGACTCGGACTTCCGCGGGAAGATCTTTTGGCAAGGCGTCGCAATCCGGTGTCACGACAATAATCTCGTACATTTGGCGTTGCAGGTTCTGAGCAAGCAGCGAGTGAACCGTCACGGCAACCCGCTCCGGTCTGCCGGAAGGGATGATTACGCTTATGATTTCATTGCCCATGCAATCCTGCCGACAATTCCATCTCACGCATTCGCCACCACTTCAAACTACCGGCAAACCATCCAGCAACATAGCTCACATAAATTCTCCCGTGAACCATCTCAGTCTGTGATGCCAGGCCTGAAGAAAATATGATATTTTTTATAACACGTTGCAGCCTGCCATACTCGTGATGAGTACCGGGACTCCCGGTGACAGGCCCAAGTATTTTATTCATGAAATAATCCGAAACCCCTCCCCAATAATATCGCCGGTAGAACCATCCGGGAGTGGTTCTGATCGCAGGTACCCAGTGTCGGATACTCGCCTGGGGGTCATACCAAAGACATTCACCCGCATTCTCAATCTGTCTTTGCAACAGAGTCTCTTCACCGGATAAAAGCACTGTGTTCAGTCGTCCCAAGCGTTCGTTAAAGCCACCAAAACGCTCCAATATACCACGGTGGAAAAAACAATTTGCACCGAATAGTGTTTCCGTACCGCCGAATTTTCTTGCATCTGTCCCAAAATCCAAGCGTCCAAGACAGCCCTGGATATCAGTCGTCAGCCATACAGGGGCTGACTGCTCCCAGGCCAGGCGAATAAGACCAGTCATGGCCGCAGGAATTGGACGCACTGTTTGAAAAGAACGCAACCCCGAAGCCAGCCAATCAGGGTCTGCCATGGCATCGTCGTCCAAGAAGGCTATAAAATCTGATTTTGCCGCCTGCCACCCGGTATTTCTTGCGCGAGACAGACCAACAACTGGTTCCGGTATGGCAGTAAGGGGAAGTCGTTCTGAAAAATTTTTCAGTATAAGCGGCGTTGCATCACTTGAGCCATTATCAACCACTAATACTTCAAAAGTAGATGTTTCTAGGGTTTGCCCTTCTACACTTAACAAACATTTTTCGAGAAGAGCAGCACGATTCCTCGTACAGATAATGACACTGATAGTTGGCAATGAAGTATGCATCACAATTGCAGGGATGACGCCTCGGAAGAAGACCAGTCCATAAGATGGCTCTCGGCAACATCAGGACCATGCCAACAGATGCCCATGCTGCAACAGCCGCACTCCGGCACGATATCTTTCGCCGTATCTGATTGATAATTGGTCTTGCGTAATGCCTGCCAGAATTCATTATTCCATATTTTTTCAATCGGTTCTTTCAGGATATTCCCGGTCCGAAAAATCTGCCGGTCCACCTTGTCCTTGAAATGAATCTCACTGGCGGCACAGGGAAACAAATTGCCAATGGTATCGATATACAAAGAACGCCATGGCTCCAGGCAGTTTCTCGGTATTGATTTATGCGCCCCAAACAACGGCGGTGATTCGAACCGTATTTTTAATCGTTTTGCCTCGTCTTGTGCTTCCATTATCATCCGGTTCGCCAACTCTTGATGGTAGAACAACGAATCTTCCGGGGCAATTCGAGCATTACCGGAACGAAGTCGATACGCTGGCGGATAGATTCGTGCGTAAAAAGCCTTTACCGAATCAGCCCCCAACCGATCGGCCAGACGAACAAATTCAGGAAGTTCATGGATGTTCTGCTGCATAAGAATAATGGAAACCGCCAAATGAATTCTTACGCCGGTTTTCTTTCGCAATTCATTCAAGTTATGAACATTACTGCACACAGCATCGAACACATCAATTCCGGATACCGTATAATAGCTTTCCGGGGACGCTGCATTAAGGGAAATCAGGAAGTTGACATTATTGCCAATGAGTTTTTCAGCAATCGCCGGTCGCCAGGCAATACCGTTGGTGATGACAGTATGCTGAATAACAGGATCGAGGCGGTGGGTATATTCGGCAATTTCTCCTAGATCGTCATTAAGGAACGGTTCTCCGCCTCCCCCATAAATCACATCGACGAGCTCATGCACATGCAGGTGTTTATAAATTGTCTGCACCTTGGCAAGAGTCAGCATGTCACCAGAGCCACAATCATGATAATCATGGCCGCACATGATGCACTGGGCATTGCACCGGTCAATCATCATCAGATTCAATGACGACGGCCAAAATGCTACATTTGATATTCCCTTGCGTGCTGCATGCGTAGCTTTGGATAGCGATTTTTTTAAGCGAACATATGAAAATATCCGGCGAGATAAATTTGATCTGTTCATGTATTTCCCTTGCTTTTTCTGCGAGCCATATGCCAGATAATGCTTGCCATAAAACGCAACTGGTCGGACACCGAAATTTTTACAGAAGCAGCTAATGGGGATCGCCTCCACTCGTGCCACATCCAAGGCCCTAATGTCCCGGAGTTCGCACAAACGCGAAACCAAACCTTTCCAATAACCTGCTTAAGGGAAATATCATCATATATTAAAGATTGCTGATTAGCTGACAATAATCGCACCAACCATTTTTCCGCTTGATTAACATGTTCTGGTTTTTCTAATCGATAACCCCTACCTACTCGATGATGAAAAGCGACTTCAGACGATGTCAAGTTCAGACCGATTTTCTGCAGCAGGCGTTCCTGTATAATTTCTGTCTGTTTTGTCATCTCATCCCAATTAGACCTGGTTACGCTTTGCTTGTGTCGACGGACTTTGACAAGAATCTGATCGATATTAGCAAGAGCAAAATGTTGGCCTGCGCGTGTCCACAGGTCATAATCCTCGGAACGACTAAAAACCGGATTGTAGTACAGAGAATCTTGGCTCAAAACATCCCTGCGCATTATAGCTGTCACATGCCATAAAGAATTCTCAAAAAGCATGTAAGCGGCAACATCGTTACGATCAGTTGGAACGCGGCATGTATACGGCAATTCTTCACCTCCGAACAAACGGACCCAGCCGCCGGAGATTCCCACATCCGGATGCTCGTCCATAAACCGAACCTGGCGCTCCAGGCGATCCGGCAGGCTGATATCATCGGCATCCATGCGGGCAATATATTTACCCCGAGCGGCTTCCAATCCACGGTTTAGAGTGGCGGCAACTCCCATATTGCTGGGGTTGCGCAACAAGACTATTCGCTCGTCGCGCATGGCAGTGACGATATCCGGGCTGGCATCAGTGGACCCATCGTCGATGATCATAAGCTCGAAATTTCGGTAGCTCTGATTGAGGATACTCTCTATCGCCTGGCGAACATAAGACTCCCCATTGAACAATGGCATCAGAACTGTGATCATAGCATTATCGAAGCGGAATTTTCATCGAGACATTTTAACCAACAAGCATTGCCCAGTACTTAATTCGAATTTATAGAAGATGAAGGGATTGTTTTCCATAAACTCACTCACTGCCTTCCGCACACCTGGGCAAGTAACAAAACCGAAATCGTCAATAAGTATAATTCCACCTTGTTGCAATTTTTTTGAGAAAAAATTTAACGAGAACAACATCGGGTGATACAAATCAACATCCAAATGCGCAAAATGTATATTTTTCCCTTCAAACAACTCTTCACAATCCTGAATCCTGTTCTTGATAACTTGTACAAATGCAAAATCCTCAAGATAGGATTTAACATTTTCGAAATCTGTATCATGAAACCACGATGGACAATGAACATCATGCTTGGTATTTATCAAATCTTCCTTACTATGTCCCTCAAACGTATCGACACAATATAAATTGATATTTCCTTTAAAATATTCTTTTAAAATTGAAGCAATAAAATAACTTCCGCCACCCTTATACACTCCAACTTCCACAATATTCATCGGTTCCTTCTGACTAATAAATTGATTGTGAATATTTTGGAGCGACTGATAAATTACATGCAATCTATCGTAATAGAGTAACGTTCTTTTATCATGGATAACTTTGTTTGCCGTTTCGCGAAAAAAAACATCATCGCGAATGTCAAACATTTTTGCGCTACTTTTCCCGTAAATATCGGGAACATAATGATATCCTTCTTTTAGCAAAAATAAATCAACACCACATTTTCTTGCTGTAAAAACTATAACCTTCTTAAGCAAAGCCATTAAATGCGCAACAAACTTCACACCAACCTCCTAATGTTTTTTGTTATCGACGAACAATATGACGCATGATCTCTTCATGACGGTCCAGCCAGGGCCGAACATCAAAATGATGTACGGCCCGCAATCGGGCCTGCTGTGCAAAACGAGGCAAGGCGGCCGCAACTTTGGTGACGGCCTGGGCCAACGCCGCAGGATCGGGTGGATGATCCCGTTCATAGTCGCAAGGCGTTTCACAGCCAACACCGCCCTCTTCTCCAACCAATTCGGGCATGCCGCCGCTGGCGGAATATACCACCGGCAAACCACAAGCCATGGCCTCAACCACCAGTCGTGGGCATGGATCATTATACTTGGTGTGCAGCAGAATATGATGATTTTGAAAAAGGTATGGCGCAGCCTCCTGACTGTAGGAACCAAATAGTTCCACTTGGTCCAATATGCCTAAATGCATGGCCAGACCACGCACCTCATCCAGGCATCTGTCCTCTTGGGGATGGAAAGTGAGGCGGCCGGCGATGGTAAGCCTTGAGCCGGGCAGGTGGACAAGGGCCTCCAGAGCGGTTCGAACCCGGTACCAGTGCTGATGACTTCCGGCCAAGAGTATTCGTAATCCTGGCGGTGGAACAGAAGCGGGAACAAATATCTGTGTGTCCACAGGGTTTGGTAGAATCGTCCAAGGCGCCTGGCATGCACCGGCAAACCTGTCCGCGCTTTCCTTGCAAAAGCGACTTTGATAGACAACATAATCCGCCTGCCGCAAAAGGTTCATTGCGGGCCTGTTTGATTTTTCCCAGCCTGGGCCATGCCAACCGGGATAGGCCACGCCATTTTGATTTAAAACCAAATATGCTCCGTGCTTTTTAGCCATCCGCACTATCACTTCAGGGTACAAAGGTAGGGCGCTGGTGACCAAGTAAAGGATATTTGGGTGGTAAAGAGTATTGGGGAAGCGGTCATTCAAATCCTGAAACTTTATCATTGCCCCGCCTGAGCGTTCATGCCGTCCGGGGATTCGCTCATGTCCATAAAAAACCCGCAACTCTTGCCTGCCCTGAGGTTGTTTGCCCCGCCAGCGCCGTGTTTCAGCCACCAGCCTGCCGGCAAGCAACCATGAAAGATGCAAAAAAGATTTAAAACGGTTCATCATTGTCAGCATCCCTGTCGTTCTTTCACAAGAGAAGTCAGCCAGTCGACATGGATTGCCGCCACAACCGAAGTTGCATAGTATTGTCGCACCACCGCGCATGCCTGGCCCTGTTCCTCTTCCCAACTGAAATTTCCGTTAAGCATGCTGTCCAGAACAGCCTCCCAATCCACATCTTCAGTGCATATCCGCACGCCTAATCCTCCAGCCCTATCCCGCAGATCACAATAACTCGGTTGCGGGCTGGCGAGGGCAACCCGGCCCCTGGCCATGGCAAGGCTTATCTTCCATTCCGTATGCCCCATGTTATAGGAATTGTCGAGAAAACGCGGTGAGATACAGACTCCACCCTGATCGTACAGCGCTAACAGGGCTGGTATGTTCTGAAAAGGCAATACTTCGCACTCCAGGTCCGCCAGCAATTGGCGCAAACGCCCTTGCCACGGTTCATAAATTCGCGACAAGGCGTCCAGGCTACTTGTCACCAAACGCAAACGAATATACTCCCGGAAACGGCGCAGCACTGGCTCAATACGCAGTAACTCAAAAAGCTTCACCGCTTCACCGGACCAGAGTAGCGTCAATTTTTCCCCTGGCCTCGGCCTCCAGGTGCTTCTTTCGGTAATCCAGGCGTCTGGTATATTATCGGGGATCCAAGCCACATTGGCATTATAGGGCAATACCTTCTCCCTCAAATAGCGTGAATCGGCGATCACTGCGTTACAGGCGCCGGCCATGGCGCAGCTTTCTTCACGTTGCTTCGGGGTGGCCGCCATGCCTGCAAAGTACGAGGTACCGAAAGCCGGGGTGAAATAGTCCACATTGGCGTCAAAAACAGCATACCCCCCTTTTTGCCGCAGGGCCTCGGCCAGATTCCGGCAAGGGGCATCCATGGACTTTATAAACACCACCGCCTGATAGGAACGCCAGGGGCGGTAAAGCTCATAAATCCATTGTCTATCGGGCAAGTGGTTAACATGTTGCGCCACCCAGCCATAACGCATCACCGTGCCGGCGGTGCTGCTGGGCCAACCCGTCAAAAGAGGACGCAAGGTTCTCCTGTGGACGCAGGCACTCCACGAGGGCAAGAGACTATCGACAATAAATCCGATCCTGCCGGCATTGCCGGAGGTTCCCTTATTATTGAGACAAGACACGGTAAACCGCCCGAACATAGTCCATCGCCATTGACAAACCGTCGGGCATGGAAATGAAGACCCTCTGCCGCATCTCCTGGTAACTGGAACGCATTTCCTCGATTGCAGCTTGCAGGGATGCTTCCCGAAAGCCAATCCCGTACCGCTGGCCTGCCTCGACAATTCCGCCGCCATCCTCATGGTAGAGCAAAGGCAAACCGCACTGCGCGCCCTCCACATGATGCATTCCACAAGGTTCCCAAAGACTGGCCGTGATATAGACATGGCATTGGCGCAACAGGGCGGCAAGCTCCCTGCCGGCAACCGGAGCAATGAGTCGGGCAGCCCGCCATTGCATCTCCGGTGGTCGACCGCCGATAACCCATAACTCAGTGTCCGGCAGCCGGCCATCGGCAATCATGGTATCCACTTGCTGATAGACGGCAAACCCTTTCATTGGATGGGCGGAAAAATGATGGGTGACCAGGCGAAGCAGTCCTCCGTCAAAATGGTTGGCTTTAATGGGATTAAATGCAGCCGGATCTGCTCCATTATAAATCACCTGGTGCGAACGACCGGGATCAAACCACCTGGCAATGAAATAGTCCTGTAACCATTGCGAGATAAACACCGTATGATCGGCGATACCATTGGCCTGGCGCAGGCTTTCGTCCATAAAGTCGCTCGCCTTGCGCTGGTCGCACTCATTGATCCGGTGGATGATCCGTACTTTGGGGAACTGTTCTTTATAGCGGATAATCTCCGCCATGCCGAAGGCCTTGTTCAACAGATCTTCCCTGGGATCGATAATCACAATGACATCCACCAGACCGGCCAGATCAAAAACCGGACGGATGCCACAGCGGCGAAGAGCAGCCATAAACTGATGGACAAAAACACTGCTGCCTCCCCAAGCGCCGGCAGCAGGGTACATATTGATCGCCACGACCGGCGCGCCGCCTGCCAGACGCTTTGCTGACAAGGTCATAAGGAAACGGCGCGCATGCAACCGAAGACGCTCATGTCTAGCTGTCTGAAGAATTTGTCCTATCAAATGAAGCAGTTTGTCTTGCATCAGTCAGCCATCCTGGTTAAAAAGTAATCGCACGCTTGACCACCCGGAAAAAAGGCCCTCACATCCTCACGAACAATTTCTCCCCGAGTGTATTTCTGGATTTTCCAGGAAAAAAAAATTTTATCCCGGCGCAGCAAACGCCGCCACCAGGGCATTCCCGTTTTGTCGGAGATGTTCAACCGGACGGATTGACTACTTTTTTCTGCTCTGCTACGGGTAATGAAACAGGCATGCAGACAACGGAAATCGGCTTCGTGCCAACTTGTGTGCTGATGGATATCACATCGAAGGCTGGCATCATATCCAGGACGAAAGCGAATAGTGCCGCCGTGCAATCGTTCATGGCAGGGACCATCCCAGGCATCGATGGCTGCAAAATTATAAAGTTTGGTCATACTGCGGCAAGGGGGCGCCAGGTAACCCTCTGCTGTCCCTGTACTCAAATCTAGTGTGTTCGTATTAAGTACATTGCCAAAAATACAGAACCAACTGTCGAATTCACCTGCCTCCAAACGGGGGCGAAAACGGCGAAGCCCCTCGGGATCGTAGATTTCGTCTCCATCAGCGGCGAAAAGCCAGGTATCGGTCCCGGCGTACTGTTGGATCATCGTATGCGAATCACTCGGATCCTTGGTCACCACATAGCTTATTTTTTTGTGGTGGGCCATTATCCGGCGGACAATGGCGCCCGTGTCATCCCTGGCATCCACATCATCATGCACATTATCCACCACGATAATTTTATCGCAGAAATCAACTATATTTTCCAGAACCGTGGCAATAAACCGCTCTTCGTTTCTCACCAACACGACACATACAATCTGCATATATATCCGTTTACACCTATTATTATTTATGCGTTTGAATGTAAGAATTTCTTAGTTTCCAAAAAACAAGCGCATGTCCCTGTTCGTTCCAATGCACATCCCCAGGGATAAAATATTTCCAGATGATCTCCTCAGGGTCATCACGAACAAAATCGTCAAAGTAACTCATGAATCGGATACCTCTTTCTTCACAGAACCGCTGCCATTCCGCTTCCTGAATGGAATGCCGGTCACCCTCCCTTATTTGATCCGGCCAGGGATATACCGCAATCGTCATGGGGATATCGCGTTCCTTCATGAGGCGCGCCACCAGATCCATATGATATTTCGCCAGACCCATACCAGCGCGCCCCCACTTTTCATAGATGCTTTTATCAAATGTCCAGCGAGGCCGTTCCTGAACTCGCTTTTCCCTGAAATCAGAGGGCATGACCGCTCTGGGTGGACCCGAGGGCCTCGTTTCGACCTCATTGACAAAAGCTTGTTGTGAACGTGCTGGACTCTCATTGACCTGAGACGGAGCGGACACTTTCTTGCCCGCATCTATATGTTGAATCAACCGTTGTAACAGTTTATTTTTTTCCACATCGAGCAGGTTTTTACGTAATATCTTATAGGTAAAAGATATAGAACGAAGCCATGCATCCAGACGACGCAGAGGGGATTCCTCGACAGGAGTAAAGAGGGAGTACTCAATCTCATCGCTGATATCTGATATATCGACAAAGACAATAAGCTCGTCGAAATGAAGTTTTTCAACCTCCAGCAAATACTTCAAACGATAGTAAAACAGCTTGGGGCTGAACGAGACCGCGCCAGCATTCAATACATCGACTGTAGGAAACGCCTGTTTGAACATACCAACAAAGGTCTGTTCAAACGGAAGGCCGGCTCCCTCGGTAAAGGAATCCCCAATAAAGAGAACGCGGCGTCGATCCGCCTTTCGAGGGACAATTCGGCATTGGGCATCCTTGAAACCCAAATCATTGGTGTACAGCGGATGTTTTTCCTGCCCCCACGACACTGTGCCCTGATAATTTTTCCGCAACCCGTGATGATAATAACTGTTTTCAATGCCCTTCGCGTCCGGGAGATAATACTCGTTGAGCAGCCTGTCCCCAGTGAAAAAAAGCATAACAAACATCAAGAAAGAGATAAGAAAGGCATGTCGATCAAGGAATATTAACAGAGAATGTGTATGATTAGTCGAAGTTGGAATCATGGCAAAAAATTTAAACTCATTCAGTAATTAGAAGAATGTCTTTACAAATTATGATCTTTCATTTCCGATAGAATTATTTGAGATATCGAACAGGTCATTTTGTCGAGAGTTAAAAATTGCATGACATGACGTCTAGCAGAACTCCCAATATAAATCTGTAAATTTTTATCGGACAGTAATTTAGAGATTGCGAGTACAGAACCATTAATATCCTGCGGTTTAAAAAAAATTACATTTTCATTATCCATAAGACCATAACCATCACTAATCGGTCCTACGTTGCAAGTGATTACAGGTTTTGATAAAGACATGGCTTGCAGCAAACAAGTAGTAGCACCTGAATATAAATTTTCTTTTACTGGGAGAAAAACTATCTCGCTTGACTCAATTGAATCACAAACTTCAGACATTGGTATATCTATTTTTAAATCAATGTTGGCTGGAATGCCTTCTTTCTTTAATTGGCTGGCATGACTACTATTTGTTATTAATAAAAATTTCAAATCCATCATTTGATTTGCCACTTTTACCAACAAATCGAAATCCCGGTTTTTATCTGCACCAATACTAATTACGTTATATTTTTTAGGTGAATAATTCTTTATTGATTTAAAAATATCAATATCTACTCCAAGAGGAATGAAGATTACATTTTTAAAATTATATTTTTTAGTTAATAAATTATTCTCAGACCAACTAAATGTTATAATCTTTGAAATACTTGCCACTTCGCAAAGCAATCTTCTTAAAGATGCTTTAGCTCCTCTATCTACAAGGAGCTCTAATTTTTCTGATAACCCTATGGATATCAAAACTATCTTTTTATCTTTTAGAAGACCTAGATACCGTAAAAATAAAACAGGATATATACATTTTTCAGAAAACGCAAAAATTACTCCCTTTTTCCATAAGTCTGAAAATGCTGGAGCCAACCAGAATATATCACCATGGGAACCGATTATTTTTTTTGCGAAAAATTTATATAAGCGGTTAATTATCTTGAATATTAGATAATTATTTCTACAATCAAAATATGTCTTAACAGATAGCCCATTTAGCATCAACTGGTCAATCCCGTATAACATATACCTCTCAAAAACCTTTTCCCCTTTTAATGTTTGTTGCAAAATATATCCTCGATTGCCAGGAGGAAACAATGCAAATATCATTTTTTTACTCATGATATTATATAGTAAATAATTTTTGAATAATTCATTTTAAATAATTTGAGCAAACTCGAATTATTTTCCCAACAATTGAATTTTCAAATTCTTCAATTTTCATTCTATGTAATTCAGAGTTAATTAGATGATTTTTAATATTTAAATATTCATTATGAAATATTTTACAAGTTCCTATTAAACTGATATCTTTTTTCCATAGGCTATAGATGTGATTATTTCCATCATATAATGAATATCCAGACATATTCATTAGCATAGTTAATGTGTTTAAAGAAAATGAAAAAGGATGAAATATATCAAAATACATCATTGGGTCAATAGTCCAATAATTAAGATTAAAGACCCCAGGGACTTCAACAAAAAGAAATCCATTATCACTAATAATTTTATGTAATTCTTCTAACTCTTTCAGAGGATTATGAAAATGTTCCAACACGTGTCTTAGAATTATAATGTCATACTTTACTCCGTCATTGACTGCGTCACTAATTCCACCAATTCTTAAATCAACCCCTGAAAACTCAATACCTTTTTCGATAAATTCCTTATCATAATCATATCCAACAAGACATCTACAATCCTGATTCTTGAGAACGAACAATCCAGCGCCATAACTAGCTCCAATCTCTAATACATTTTTAGACTTTAAAGAACATGTCCTTTTCAGATAATCCGAAAATGGGATAGCCCGTTTGACGCTAAGCGCGAACCGATTTCTTGTTAAATCAACGTTCCCATGCAATAATTTCCAATACAAGGTGCTATAGACTATATTGTAAAAATCGTTCTCAGGTAATGGGTCAATACGTATAGTTCCGCATTTCTTACAAAGAATATTTTTGATCAGCAAATAATTCTTATCAACTAACGATAGTACATCATAAGTGTCGGCAAATGCCTGACTACAAAAACATTCTTTTGAATACGAAATAGATTTTTTTAACAATTCGACAATCTGGCGCCTAGCCTCATTTTTAACATGATTGTCGAATGGGTTTTTTTGATCTGGAAGTTGCTCATATCGATTACCTAGAATTGCAGTATTTCCAGCTATTAAATTTCGTTTTTTCATGAATAATCAGTTGAAAATTAAAAACATCTTTTGTTATTAATTGTTCATATAAAATATTTTAGTGATATACATGGTGGCAAAATACGCAATGACAGATATTAACCCTTTTTTTGGATTCTATAGCAATACCCTTACAAGCATTGGTAGCGCTTAAATCCTGAATAAGCATATAGTTAAATCGCTTAAAATCCATTCAATAAAACGCTCAATGCTGGTTTCTGGCATCCATACAGGAATCCACCATCCGCTCTACGACTTGGCCATCGAGGACACCCATCTCCTCTTCCACGGCCTTGCGCCGTGCAGCCTGGTACTTAGCAGGGTGCGACACGGCTTCTCGAATGGTGGCAAGCAATTCCACTCGATTCTGCACCCTTTGTACCGAATTATATGAATACAGCCGCATGTTGTGCGGCAGACCGGGGTGGTCGGCATACAGAGGAGGACTGAGCCAACCATAATTGCACATGGGCCGATAGAGCATGGATATTACAGGTCTATCAAACACACAGGATTCGAGAGCTACGGTGGAAAAATAATTGATTACCACATCGCTGTACTGGAAGGCATGCCAGAGTTCGAACTGCTCAATCTGCATCACCGCCTTGTCTTTGCTGCCAACCCGGTAATCAGGGTCGCCAATACTGACATAGACCCCAGGGAGAGAGCGTGCATAGTGGATAATGGGCTTGGCATACGGCGAGGCCATAAAGTTTTTACCAGGATACATACGAAGGATCATCTGGTAGCCGTTGTCCTCTGCAAGTAATTCCTCGTAGGCCTGCATCATCTCGAAATATTGGTCTTCGCTGAGCGGTCCGGCATAAAGGATCGTCTTCTTACCGGGATCAAGGCCCAAACGGCCCAGGAACTCTTCCCGTGTCTGGTGTATCGCATCATGCAGGCGGTCGTAGCGGATCGAGCCTATCATGCGGATGTTGGCTGCGGCGATATCATGCAGATTGACTGCGTCTCCACGCATTACCGGCCCCCATGCCAACAGCATAGACATCGGCACTCCGGGATACCCCTTGGAAGTGAGGGTATCCCAGTTGCCGATCATATGGACCACTGAAATCCTGTGTTGTCTTGCCCACCAGGTCAATTTGGTCTCGTGTTCGGCGCCGTCTGCTCCTACCCCAAGCAATAGCAGTTGGTCTGCTTCCGTTCCTTCAAGCCCATCAATTTGTTCGCGCTTATAGAGATATTTTTCCAACCATGCGATAAAGCGCATAACCGTTTTGAAATGGGCAATCCATTCCGTGCCGGCGTGCAGGGCTTTCATACGCAGTCGCTGTTCTCGCGGCCGGGTCTCCCTTCGACCGATCGCACCAACAGGATAGAGGCTGCGCAGATAACGCAGACCACGGCGCAGCATCCCTTTTACGCCTTTTTCTTCCGGAAAGCTGCAGGTTAGATACCGGCACCCATCGATGGGACGCAGAAGCGCAAGATAGTCGGTTCTGACGAGAAAACTCACCTCCACCCCTTTAACCTGGAATGCTTCGACAATATCAGAGCGATGGAGGTTATTCATCGATCCTTTGGCGATCAGGGCGATAAGAAGGCGGTAGCCGGATACAAAATCTCCAGGCTTTTGCTGCAACATATCCATAAACGCTGCTTACCCTCGGATACGATCAGCCAGAGAATTACCATCAAGCTGATGATAACGAAGAGCCTCGACCGGAGTACCGCAGGCCGGATAGCCATCCACGCCAAATTTCTGGAAGGAGCGCCCCTCGAGCAGACCTTGATCGTGCAGGTGCGGCAGCAGAAAATCAGCCAACCCGCCAACTGTACAATGATCCTCCAGAACGAACAGTCGTCGGTGCGAAGCGAGTATCTGCGCCAGCCAGGCAGCATCAATCCTGTTCAGCCAGGGCACGTTGACCACCTGCAGGCCAAATCCACGAGCTTGCAGTACTTCTGCAGCGCTCAAGGCCTCGTTGAGCATGACAGGCCCATAAGCGAAAAGCACGGCATCATCTCCTGTCGTCAACGATACTCCCTGGCCGTATGTAAGCCGGTATCCGGAGGGTAAATCTATATGTCGGGGACAAGGACCAATGGTCAAACGGATCAGACAGTTTTCCTGGGCCTCTCGCACTGCATAGTCCAAAACCATTTCGGCTTCAACTGGGGTTCCTGGCTGCAAAATAGTCATGTTCGGCAGGGTACTGACCAAGGCGATATCCCGCAGACTTTGATGTGATTTACCTGGTCCGGCGGGAATCAATCCTGCATAATGATTCACATATATGATCTTTGATTTCTCTGTGGCATTGTTATAGATCTGCTCATTGGCTCGTGATGTGAGGAAACTGGCAAAAGAGTTCACCACCGGCAACAATCCCTGCCGGGCAAGCCCTCCTGCCATAGACACCATATCCTGTTCGGCAATACCGCATTCAATAAAGCGATCAGGGAAGGTCAGCTCAAACTGACGAACACGGCAGTCTGCGGCCAGATCCGCATCAAGCACCACGATATCTGACCGTTCCTTGGCCAACTCCACCAGGGCTGTACCATAAGCATCAGCTACGAATTCAGCCTTTGATTTCAGGGTCGGCGTAGCGTCACCCTTGCTGTCAGTTTCCCCCACCAGTTCAACACCAGGACCTATTGTGCCATCCGCTTGAACTTCTCTAGTTTCTACCCGTCCTAGACCCAGTTCCAGAAACGAAGTGTTAATTCGCGCTAGAATCTCGCCATACGCATGAGCAAATGCCTCATCGGAAGGAGCACCGGAATGCCAGAGATAGTATCCATTGCCTTCCTGCAGTGCCTGCGGATGTTCCATGAAGGAAACGCCACGTCCTTTGATCGTGTCGGCTATCAGAATCTTTGGTTTATCTTCAATGGTAAGGAACTCGGCAAATACATCGGCTAATGCGCTATGATCATGCCCATTACAGCGGGCCACATGCCAACCAAAGGACTTGAGTTTCTGCTCTAGATCACCGAGCGATCCAATTTGACTGACCTCCTTATCAGATTGCACTTTATTATGATCAATGATCACCACAAGATTTCCGAGTTTTTGGGCGGCAGCGTTCTGCATAGCTTCAAAATTTTGCCCCTCCTGCCACTCGCCGTCACCTGTTAGGACAAAAACCCTCCCACCTTGTTTCAAATGTCTTTTGGCCCAGGCAATGCCCCTTCCTTTAGATATACCCATGCCTAATGAACCTGAATTTGCTTCAATACCTGGAATACCTATATCAGGATGGCCATCAAGACCGTCAAGACGACGAAGGGCAAGAAGCTTTTCTACAGGAAGAATCCCTACAGAATACAGCAGGGCATACAGGCCAGGCACATCATGGCCTTTGGATGAAAAGTAGATATCCCTTTCAGGACTTGTCAATCCAATGGTCAAAGTGTTCATCTCGCGATAATAGAGATGGGTAACAATGTCCATGGCACTGAAACTGGAACCTAGATGGCCAGATCCAGCTCGCTTGACAGCCATTAGCGCATTGGCGCGATTCATGTCGGCACATAGAGACAAAAGAACTTCCGACGTTAAGCCATGACTATGTGCTCTTTCGAATTCTTCTTTGGGAACTAGAATAAGTTTAATCATCATTATCTTCTTAATTTATTCCGTAAATTTGAATTGATTATTGTGAACCCTGAAAGCTGTCGCAATGCCCACAAAGGCTGTCCGTTAGGATTTAGGCAATCTTACTAGTTGCCATGAGCTAATTTCGGTATTAATTATGGTTCATCCGGTTTAAGCATACTTTTCAAATACGAATGTGGACATACTCCTTTCTTTATGGTGAGACCAATCAACTCATAAAGGAGGTAGAAGCATGTCCACAAGCATATTGTACCATGGGTTCGGAATTTATG